>DASTLX010000042.1:0-66589 GCA_035714565.1 Allosphingosinicella sp. | reverse complement strand
GGTCACTCGCGGCGGAAGGCCCGAACGCTCCCAATCCGCTCGAAGCTGCTCGCCCGCGGCGAACTGTCGATCGCTCACATGGCCCCTCGATCTCAGCCAGCCCAACGGGGATTCGGCCAGGTTGACCGTCACCGTGCGCGCGGCCTGCCGCCCGCCTTTTCCGCCCCGCTCCCGACCGTCCTGCGGCACCGGCCGCTCCGCCAGCAGCCGGTTTCGCCTCGCCCGCTCGATCTTCACTTCACCCTCCACTTGGTACATAGCGTGAACACCTTGCCATGAAGGCCCGGATGTAGGAAAGTGAATATTCAGTAGGGTTTGCGTCGGTGGGGAAATTTGCATGATCACCCGGATACGCGACGTTCGTCGCGCCAAGAAGCTCACGCTTCAGGATGTGGCCGATCGCTGTGATCCCCCGACGACTCCGCAGACCATCGGCCGGCTGGAGACCGGGACTCGCACCGTCTCCGTCACCTGGCTCAACCGGATCGCTCGCGCGCTGGAGGTCGAGGCCGGCGATCTGGTCGAATTCGCGGAGCGCGAGGACGATATTCCGCTTGCCGCCTTGCTCGGCCAGGACGGCACCCGGGCGCCCCGGCGGGCCGGAGTGACCCTGCCGCCGCGACCTCAGCCGGGAATGGTGGCGGTGGCCGTTCAGTCGAGCGTGGGCGACTATCGGAGCGGCGACGAAATCTGGTGCCTTCGACTCGCTCCGGACGCCTACGGCCAGGCGCTCAACCGTGACGTCCTCGTCCCGCGCCCCGCCGGCCGCTTCCTGTTCGGCCGGCTGATCGGCCGCGAGGAAGGCAAGCTCCACCTCCTTCCACTGGGCGGCGGGCCGCGCCAGCTGGTCGTCGCCGACCCTTCCTGGATGGGAATGGCGACGAAGCTGGTTCGCAACCTGTAGGACGGCTCCTCGACGTCCGTCATCCCGGCGAAAGCCGGGACCTCGTAGGGTGAAGAGCAGGGCGTCCTTTCCCCGCCGGGATCCCGACTTTCGCCGAATGACGCCGAGCGGCCGAAGGCTGGTGGGCGCTGACGGGCTCGAACCGCCGACATCTTCCGTGTAAAGGAAGCGCTCTACCAACTGAGCTAAGCGCCCTCCCCCGGCGTCTGCCATCCGGTGCGGATCGCGGCAAGCCCGCTCAGAGGATATGCTGGCCGATCCGCTTGGCGGATTTCAGATAGGCTTCCATCATCTCGGCGGTCTCGCCGGACAGCTCGATGAACACCCGGCGGCCGTCTTCCGGATCGGCGACCCGCATGAAGAGGCCCTGGTCGCAAAGCGTCTTGATCCATCTCAGCGCCGTCGTCGGCGGAACCGCCGCCGCCAGGCAGAGGCTGGACACCGCCACCTTATGGCCTTCGAGGCGGGCCGCCATCAGGTCGAGCAGCATGTCCCAGGCCGGATCGGCGAAGATGTCGTCTTTGAAGAATTGCTCGCGCAGACGCCGGGTCCGGATCACGGACCGGATGAATCCGGCATCCAGCCGCTCGCTCTCGTCCGGCTGCGGGCCGAGCGCGGCCATTGCGGCGGCGGCGGTCTCGTCCTTCGACAGAGCGGCGAGAACGTTCGCGATCCGCCCGACCTCCTGGCTCAGCTGCTGCAGCCTCACCGTCGCCCGGGCCTTGTTGACGTCCGGGAAGTGGGGCGGAGGCGCGGGCGCGGCGCCTGACGGGAGCGCCCTTTGGCTGTCATTGTCGTCGCGCGATCTGCTGTCCACGTGCCTAGCTTGCCGTCATTACGCCTCGATTGCAGGCGCCCATTGATCCGTTTCGGTCCCTCTTCAACGTTTTACGTTGAATTCGCCCGGATTTTCACTCTGAAATGGATCAGATTGTTGGTTCGGGCCGGGCTCCGCCCCTCGCGAAAGGCGAGGCGGCGAGCGGCCGGACCATGGCTCGCCCTCACCATAGCTCGTTCCCCGACGGAAGATTCCCTCCGTTTCGGCTTATTATCCTTCGTCCAGGATCCACCGGGCCGCCGCCGCGGCATGCAAGGCGGTGGTGTCGTAGACTGGAATGACGTTGGCGCCCGGATCGACCAGAAGCACCAATTCGGTGCAGCCCAGGATCACCGCCTGCTGCCGGGCCTTGCCCATCTCCGTCAGGCAGGTCTTGAGAAGCCGCTGCGAATTGCGGCTCACCTGCCCCTTGGCCAGCTCCTCGAAGATGATCCGGTCGATCTCCGCCGAAGTCACCGGGTCGGGCAGGCCGAGCGTGATCCCCCGGCCCTCGATCCGCTCCCGGAAGAAGCCTTCGCCCATGGTGAAGCGGGTGCCGATCAGCCCCGCCTTCTGGACTCCGTCGGCGACGAGCCGGTCGGCGGTGACGTCCGCGATGTGGAGGAGCGGCACCTTCACCGCGGCTTCGACGACGGGGGCGACCTTGTGCAGGGTGTTGCTGCACAGGATCAGCCCCTCGGCTCCGGCGGCCTCGAGCCTCGCCGCGGTGACCGCGACCATCTCCCCGAGCCGGTCCCATTCCCCCGCCAGCTCGAGGGCCGCGACGGGCGCCATGTCGAGGCTCTCGAGGAGGAGCGGGGCCGAGCTCAGGCCGCCCTTGGCCCTCGCCACCGCCTTGTTGATCTGCTCGTAATACATGGCGGTCGAGAACCAGCTCGTTCCGCCAACCATCCCCAGTTTGCGCATGGGGGGACCCATAGCCGCCGCGGCAGCGGATGAAAGGCCTTTCCGCCCGGCAATCCCACTTATGCGCCGAAAAGTCCCGTCATTCCGGCGAAAGCCGGAATCCATGAACACCGCGGCGCGAGATGTTGGCCATTCGCGTTCATCGATGCCGGATCAGGCCCGGCATGACCACGTCACCCCAGGCTCTTCACGATCTCTTCGGTCATCTTCTTGGCGTCGCCGAGAAGCATCATCGTGTTGTCGCGGTAGAAGAGATCGTTATCGACCCCGGCATAGCCGACCCCGCCCATCGAGCGCTTGATGAAGAGGACGGTCTTGGCCTTCTCCACGTCGAGCACGGGCATCCCGTAGATGGGCGATGTCTTGTCGGTCTTGGCGGCGGGGTTGGTGACGTCGTTGGCGCCGATGACGAAGGCGATGTCGGTCCGCGCGAACTCGGAGTTGATGTCCTCGAGCTCGAACACCTCGTCATAGGGCACGTTGGCCTCGGCGAGCAGGACGTTCATGTGCCCCGGCATCCGGCCCGCCACCGGGTGGATCGCATATTTGACGGTGACGCCTTCCTTCTTGAGCTGGTCGGCGAGCTCGCGCACCGCGTGCTGCGCCTGGGCGACCGCCATTCCGTAGCCGGGGACGATGATCACCTGCTCGGCCTGGCTCATCAGGAAAGCGGCGTCCTCGGCCGAGCCGCGCTTCCACGGCCGGTCGATCGCGCCGCCGCCCCCGGCGACGGCGGTGTCGCCGCCGAAGCCCCCGGCGATGACCGAGATGAAGCTCCGGTTCATCGCCCGGCACATGATGTAGGAGAGGATCGCGCCCGAGGAGCCGACCAGCGCGCCGGTGATGATCATCGCGCTGTTCTGGAGAGTGAAGCCCATCGCCGCGGCCGCCCAGCCCGAATAGCTGTTCAGCATGCTGACCACGACCGGCATGTCGGCGCCGCCGATCGGTATGATCAGGAGGAAGCCGACGAGGAAGGCGAGCGCGGTCAGGGTGACGAACACCCAGGCGCTCTGGTCGGTGGTGAAATAGCCGACGAGGCCGACGATCGCCGCCATCAGTCCGAGGTTGAGGACGTGCCTCAGCGGCAGGAGGATGGGCTTGCCCGACATGTTGCCGTTGAGCTTCAGGAAGGCGATCACGGAGCCCGAGAAGGTCACCGCCCCGATCGCCGCTCCGAGGCTCATCTCGACCCGGCTGACCGGATGGATGATCCCCCCGCTGGCGATTCCGAAAGCGTCGGGGTTGAGATAGGCGGCGCCCGCGACCAGGACCGCGGCGAGGCCGACCAGCGAGTGGAAGGCGGCGACCAGCTGGGGCATCGCGGTCATCGCGATCCGCCTCGCCGTCACCAGGCCGATGACGGCGCCGATCAGGATCGCGCCTCCGATCAGCATCAGATTGTCCCAGTGGATCGGCTCGTGCCACTGGAGCGGGAATTCCTCGTCCCGGGTCGGCATGTAGTGGATGAGCGTGGTCGCCAGGGCGATTCCCATGCCGATGATTCCGGCGCGGTTGCCGCGCCTCGAGCTTTCCGGGTTGGACAGGCCGCGAAGCGCGAGGATGAAGCAGATGCCCGAGATCAGGTAGGCGACCATCACCCAGGCCGGGGGAGCGACGGCCTCACCGTGCATGGGGACGAACCGTCACCCCGGCGAAAGCCGGGGCCTCGTTGAGGAAAAGCGCGGCGAGACGGGCAGTGCGAACTCCCCCTGGGGCCCCGGCTTCCGCCGGGGTGACGAGTCGGCTCACCCCTTCTTCTCCTTCTTGCGGTACATGGCCAGCATCCGCGCCGTCACCGCGAATCCTCCGAAGATGTTGATGCTCGCCAGCACCACTCCGGCGAGCCCGAGCCATTTGGCCCCCGGCACGCCCGCGGCGGCGGCGGCGATCAGGGCTCCGACGATGATCACCGACGAGATGGCGTTGGTCACCGACATGAGCGGCGTGTGGAGGGCCGGGGTCACCGACCAGACGACGTAATAGCCGACGAAGCACGCCAGCACGAAGATCGACAGGATCGAGACGAAATCCACCCGGCACTCCCGGCTTGAAGCGGGGCGCACCTTGGCGGCGCGCCCCGCCCTTGTCGAGGGTCTATCGCCCCTCCGTTCGTCCCGCCACGAGCCGGGGCCCGGACGGGGAAGGCCCGAGCGGTCCCGGCTGCCCCGGCCTTCGGCCCCTCCGCCGCGACGGACGCGGCTAGAGGATGAAGTCGGCGCCGCTCAGCGGCGTCGGGCCCTGCAGGTCGAGGATGATCCTGAGGTCGCCGAAGCCGTTGCCGTCGGTGTCGCCGAGCAGGAGCCAGCCGGATCCGTTCAGATTCTCGATCCTCAGCTCGCCCGCGGTTCCGCTGAACGCGTTCGAGCCGATCCAGGTGAAGGCCTGGTCGCCGGCGACGAGCGTGTTGGCGTCGATCCGGCCGAGGTCGATCTTGTCGGTGCCCGGAGTGAAGTCGGTGATCCGGTCGAGCGAGCCCGAGGTCGAGTCCGCCGTCGAATCGAAGCGGAAGGTGTCCGCCCCGCCGTTGCCGGTCAGCATGTCGGCGCCGAGATTGCCGAGGAGTAGATCGGCCTGGCCGCCCCCCTTCAGCGTGTCGTCGGCCTTGCCCCCGAACAGCCGGAGGAAGCCGTCGCTCTCCTGGCTGGCATCGAGGATCATCGTCTCGCTCGCCATGAGAAGCGCCCCGGACACCGTCAAAGTCTCGCCCGGCTTCACGATCGCATTCGACAGAGTGAGGTTGTAGTCGAACTCGGTGCCGCCGCCGCGGGCGTAGCGCTCGTCGGTGGCCGAGGTCAGGGTCAGGTTCTCGATGTTGGTGAAGAGACCCGTATAGCCCGGAGCGTTGAAGTCGATCGTGTAGTTGCCCCGAAGGAACATGCCGTCATAGCCCGGCCCGCCGTTCACCGTGTCGCCGCTCGCGAACCTCTCCTCCGCATAGAAGAAGATGTCGTTGCCGAGGCCGCCCGTCAGCGTGTCCTTGCCCTTGCCGCCGTAGACCACGAACTTGGCGTCGGTCTCGGCCGAGCCGTCGAAGGTGAAGTCCTCGCCCGCCAGCAGGGCCGCGCCGTTGATCCGGGCCTGGACCCCGGCGGCGAAGTTCACGTCGCGGGTGGTGATGACGTAATCGTAGAGATTGGTGCCCGGGTCGCCGAAAGCGGTGTTCGAGCCGGCGAGGATCGAGAGGTTCTCGATCTCGGTGACGTTGGCGCTCAAGGTCAGGCCGCCGGCATAATTGCCCTGGATGACGAGCGTGTCGGTGTCGGCGCCGCCGGTGACGACGTCATATTGGCTGAGAGCCGCTCCGAAGAAGAAATTGTCGCTGCCGGCGCCGCCGAGGGCGGTGTCGAACACGACGCTGTCGTCCGCGATGCTCGGATGGACGTAATAAAGCGAGATATTGTCGTCGCCGGCGCCGCCGTCCACCCGGTCGCGATAGGCGCTTCCGCGCAGCGTGTCGTTGCCCTCGCCGCCGATCGCCTCGTGGACGCCGGGGGCGCTTCCGAAATACAGGAGCCCGGACAGGTCGACGATGTCGTCGCCGGCGCCGCCGTCCGCGACGACCGGCTTGTCCTGTCCGGTCCCGGTGAAATAGATTTCGTCGTTGCCGCCGTTGGTGCTGATCCGGCCGCCGAAGCCGGGGCTCATCCGGATGATGTCGATCTCGTCGCCGAGGACGATGTCGGTGCTGAAGAAGCGGCCGTTGTTGAGCTCGAACCGCTCGATCGACGTCCAGTAGGTCGTCCAGTTGACGCTGCTTCCCTCGCGGACCCGCATCGAGCCGTCGAAGCCGGTCGCTCCGCCGATCGTGTAGTTGTTGGCGTTGATGATCAGGGTGTCGAAGCCGTCGCCGCCATTCACCTCGATGATCCGATCGGTGAAAATTCCCTGCGGGCGATTGACGGTGATGATGTCGTCGCCGCCGAGAGCGTTGATCGTCTCGACGCTCTGGGTGCCGTCGTTGGTGAGATTGTCGTTGCCTTCGGTGCCGGTCGCCATCGTCTACGCTCCTTGCCCGGGGCCGCCGGGTCGGATGATGATTCATGTATTTCGGATCGGGCCAGGCGGCTTGGCTGCCTGGCGACGACGCCCGCGGAAGCCTCCCAGGGCCTCGCGCGCTCCACGGTCGATTCTTGTCTTTATGCAGTCACTTAGCTGAACGCAAGAAGACGCCTCCTTAAGTCCGACTCGAGCCGGCGGGCCTGCCGATTCGAGAACAGGAGTAGAACAGGAAAAATCCTACAATGCAAATCCTATTTACGGGCTAGAGGATGAAGTCGGCGCCGCTCAGCGGCGTCGGGCCCTGCAGGTCGAGGACGATCCTGAGGTCGCCGAAGCCGTTGCCGTCGGTGTCGCCGAGCAGGAGCCAGCCGGATCCGTTCAGATTCTCGATCCTCAACTCGCCCGCGGTTCCGCTGAACGCGTTCGAGCCGATCCAGGTGAAGGCCTGGTCGCCGGCGACGAGCGTGTTGGCGTCGATCCGGCTGAGGTCGATCTTGTCGGTGCCCGGAGTGAAGTCCGTGATCCGGTCGAGCGAGCCCGAGGTCGAGTCCGCCGTCGAATCGAAGCGGAACGTGTCCGCCCCGCCGTTGCCGGTCAGCATGTCCGCGCCGAGATTGCCGTGGATGAGATCGGCCTGGCCGCCGCCCTTCAGCGTGTCGTCGGCCTTGCCTCCGAACAAGCGAAGGAAGCCGTCCGCCTCCTGGCTGGCGTCGAGGACCATGGTCTCGCTCGCCATCAGGAGAGCGCCCGAGACCGTCAGGGTCTCGCCCGGCTTCACGATCGCATTCGACAGAGTGAGGTTGTAGTCGAACTCGGTTCCGCCGCCGCGGGCGTAGCGCTCGTCGGTGGCCGAGGTCAGGGTCAGGTTCTCGATGTTGGTGAAGAGACCCGTATAGCCGGGCGCATTGAAGTCGATCGTGTAGTTGCCGCGAAGGAACATGCCGTCATAGCCCGGCCCGCCATTCACGGTGTCGCCGCTCGCGAACCTCTCCTCGGCGTAGAAGAAGATGTCGTTGCCGAGGCCCCCGGTGAGCGTGTCGACCCCCTTGCCGCCGTAGACCACGAACTTGGCGTCGGTCTCGGCCGAGCCGTCGAAGGTGAAGTCCTCGCCCGCCAGCAGGGCCGCGCCGTTGATCCGGGCCTGGACCCCGGCCGCGAAATTGGCGTCGTTGATGGTGAGGACATAGTCGTAGCGGTTCGTCCCCGGCTCGCCGAAGGCGGTGTTGTCGCCGCCCAGGATGGACAGATTCTCGATCTCGGTGACGTTTCCGGACACGCTCAGGCCGCCGGCATAATTGCCCTGGATGACGAGCGTGTCGGTGTCGGCGCCGCCGGTGACGACGTCATATTGCGTCAGGGCGCCTCCGAAGAAGAAATTGTCGCTTCCGGCGCCGCCGAGGGCGACGTCGAAATTGCCGCTGTTGTCGGCCTGGCCGGCCGTCACGTACCACAGATGCAGGGTGTCGT
Source organism: Allosphingosinicella sp. (assembly GCA_035714565.1). Taxonomy (GTDB): domain Bacteria; phylum Pseudomonadota; class Alphaproteobacteria; order Sphingomonadales; family Sphingomonadaceae; genus Allosphingosinicella. The sequence goes on along the minus strand of DASTLX010000042.1, from coordinate 58,472 downwards.
TGCCGGCGCCGCCTGAAAGCTGGTCGCGATAGCCGCTGCCGCGCAGAATGTCGTCGCCCTCGCCGCCGTTGCCGAACCAGAAATTGCCTGGCGACGCGGTCACGCCGGTGAAGTCGATGAGGTCGTTGCCCGAATCGCCGTTGATCGTCGCGTAGGTGCCCTGGAACGCCGCCGCGGAGACATAGATTTCGTCGTCGCCCCCGCCGGCGTTGACGGTCGCCGGGCCCGATCCCTGGATGCTGCTCGAGCCGAAGCGCAATATGTCGATCTCGTCGCCGAAATTCGAGGTTCCGCCGAAGAGGGAAGCGGTCAGCTCGAGCCGCTCGATCGAATTCCAGTTCACCGCATAGCCGCGGCCCGTGCCGAGGCGCAGGAAGACATGGCCCTGATAGGCCGGGTCCTCGCCTAAGCCCGTCCTCCCCGCCGAGGACAGGCGGCCCTCCGGATCGTTGATGATCAGCGTGTCGGTGCCGGCGCCGCCGTTCACGTTGATCACGGTGCTGTCGAAGCCGAACATCAAATTGGGCCGGACGATGGTGACGACGTCGTCGCCGCCGAGGGCGTCGACCGTCTCGGGCCTGGCCGCCGGATCGTTGCTGAGATTGTCGTTGCCTTCGGTGCCGGTGGTCATCGTCTAGCCTCCTCGCCCGATCGCCTGGACAGGTCGTCGAACAGTGAATGGATCGGGCCGAGCAACTCCCTGATCGGCGACGACGCGCACCGGGCCTCCCCAGGCCCGCTCGCTCCACGGCTGATTTCTGCTCTATACAGCCACTTAGCGGGAGACAAGCGGACCGGCCGCCCTGGCATGGGCGAGGCGGCCGCGCAGGTAGGTGGCGGCGACGGCGCGATCGTCTCCCAGGATCTGGAGCGCGAACAGCCGGTCGTGAAGGGACGCGCCGGCGCAGCGGCGGGCGAGCAGCGGAGTCGCGGCCGGGTCGAGCAGGACGAAATCGGCCTCCTGGCCGGGCAGCAGCCCTCCCACGCGGTCGCCTATCCCCATCACCCGGGCCGCGCCGGCGGTCGCGAAGTGGAGCGCCCGGAAGGGATCGAGGCTGGCCCCCTTGAGCTGGCAGGTCCGGTACGCCTCGCCGAGCGTGTGGAGCATCGACAGGGTGGTCCCGGCGCCGACATCGGTGCCGATCCCGATCCCGACTCCATGGCGGTCGGCCTGGGCGAGGTTGAACAGCCCCGAGCCGAGGAACATGTTGCTGGTCGGGCAGAAAGCGACCCCGGACCCCGCCTCGGCCATTCGGGCAAGCGCCCGGTCGCTCATATGGACGCAATGGGCGAAGACCGAGCGCGGCCCGACGAGCCCGAACCGGTCGTAGACGTCGAGATAGTCGGCGGAGTCGGGGAAACGCTGGGCGACGAAGTCGATCTCGCCCGGATTCTCGGAAAGGTGGGTGTGCATGAGCACGTCGGGATGGGCGGCGACCAGGACCCCGGCGTCGGCCAGCTGCCCGGCGCTGGAGGTCGGCGCGAAACGCGGCGTGACGGCGTAGCCGAGCCGGCCCCGGCCTCGCCACCGGGCGATCAGAGCCTCGGTATCGGCCCGGCCGGATTCGACGCTGTCCCTGAGACCGTCCGGCCCGAGGTCCATCAGCACCTTGCCCGAGACGATCCGCATGTCGCGTTCGAGCGCCGCCTCGAACAGGGCGTCGACGGAGCCGGCGTGGACGGTAGCGAAGACGAGCGCGCTGGTCGTGCCGTGGCGGAGGAGCTCGTCGAGGAAGAAGGCGGCGACCCTGTCCGCGTGGCCGCGGTCGGCGAAGGCCTTTTCCGCCGGGAAGATATGGCGCTCCAGCCATTGCATGAGCTGTTCGCCGTGCGAGGCGATGCATTCGACCTGCGGATAATGGACGTGGGCGTCGACGAAGCCGGGGACGATCAGCCCGTCGAGGCGCTCGGTCTCGACTTCGCCCAAGGCTTCGGAAAGTCCCGAATGGGGGCCGCTGGCGAGGACCAGGCCGTCCTCGACCACGAGCAGTCCGTCCGGCCAGTAGCGGACGGAGGCCGGGCCGGCCGAGGCGGGATCGTCGGGAACGCTCAGGATCTCGCCGCGATAGGCCTTCACTGCGGGTTCCTCAGCATCAGCAGCTGGGCGAGGGTCGCGATCGCGATCACCTCCGGTTCGCGGCCGGCGATTCCCGGCAGACCGACCGGACAGGTCAGGCGCCCGGCCTCGACGCCCTCCGCCGCGAGCCGGGAAAGGAAGCGCGAGCGCTTGGTCCTCGAGCCGATCAGCCCCACGAACCGCGCCTGGCCGCGGAGCGCCGCGGCGGCGAGGCGATAGTCGAGGCCGTGGTCGTGGGTCATGACCACGACCGCGGCTTCACCGGGCGCCGCGGCGGCCTCGGCGGCCATCGCCTCTTCCCCGGCCAGCACGACTCCCGGCGCCTCGGCCATTTCGGGACGGCTGTCATACCAGGCGAGATGGAGCGGAAGACCGGCCGAGCGCTCGGCGATCGCCCGGCCGACATGGCCGGCCCCGAAGAGAAGGACCCGGAGGGCTTCGCTCTCGACCGGCTCCAGGAACCGAGCTCCGGCGGCCGGGAGCGGCCCCCGCGCCCCGATCGCGCCGCCGCCTCCGCCGGCCGGCGGCTTCCGCTCGACCCGGTCGGAGAGGGTGACCTCGAAAGGGCCTTCGGTGTCGGGCACGCTGTCGAGGCGCTCGACCAGAAGCCGCACCCGCCCGCCGCAGCACTGGCCGAGCAGCGGCCCGAGCGGATAATCCTGCACTCGCCAGCTGCCCGGGTCGAGCGCCAGGATCGAGCGGGCCTGAGCCGTCGCCTGATGCTCGAGCCGGCCGCCGCCGATCGACCCCGCCAGGCCGGATCCGGTCACGACCATACGGGCGCCGGCCCCGCGGGGGGCCGAGCCTTCGGTGGCGAGGATGGTGACCAGCGCCGCGGGCCCCCGCCCGAGCGCCTCGCGCGCGTGGCGGGTCCAGTCAGCCATTGCGGGCCCTGAGATCGTCGATCGCGGCGAGGATGCGCTCGGGCGTGCAGGGCGCGTCGAGCGTCGGCAGGCCCTTGCCGGGAGCCGCCGCGGCGACCGCCTGGGTCAGCGCGGAGAAGACCGAGATGGCGAGCATCAGGGGCGGCTCGCCGACCGCCTTGGAGCGGTGGATGGTGGGCTCGGGATTTTCGCCGCGCTCCCAGATCGCGATCTCCATTCGCGCCGGGCGGTCGTTGGCGGTCGGTATCTTGTAGGTCGACGGCGCGTGGGTGAGCAGCCGCCCGCGGCCGTCGAAGACCAGCTCCTCGGTCGTCAGCCAGCCCATGCCCTGGATGAAGCCGCCCTCGATCTGGCCCAGGTCGATCGCCGGGTTGAGCGATCGCCCGACGTCGTGGAGGATGTCGACGGCGACGACCTTGTGCTCGCCGGTCAGGGTATCGATCACCACCTCGCTCAGCGCCGCGCCATAGGCGAAATAGAGGAACGGGCGGCCGCTATGGGTGGCGCGGTCGTAATGGATCTTGGGAGTGGCGTAGAAGCCGGTGGCGAGAAGCGGGATCCGCGCGAGATGGGCGCGGCGGCAGAGCTCGGCGAAGCTCCATTCCGCCGAGCCCTCCTGGCCCGCGGCGAAGGTGTCGAGCCGCTCCTTGATGGTCTCGGCGGCATTCTTCGCGGCCATGCCGTTGAGGTCCGACCCGGACGAGGCGGCGGTCGCCGAGGTGTTGGGCACCTTGTCGGTCCGGGTCGAGCTGACCTTCACCGCCTCCACCGGCACCCCGAAGACGTCGGCCACGACCTGGGCGACCTTGATCATCAGGCCCTGGCCCATCTCGGTGCCGCCGTGATTGAGGTGGATCGAGCCGTCGGCATAGACCAGCACCAGGGCCCCGGCCTGGTTGAGATGGGTGGTGGTGAAGCTGATCCCGAACTTCACGGGAGTGAGCGCGAGGCCCTTCTTGAGGACGTTGCGGGAGGCGTTGAACGCCTCCACTTCGGCCCGTCGCCCGGCATAGCCGGAGCGCTCGGCGAGCTCGGCGATCAGCTCCGGAGCGACATTGTCCTCGACCGTCATGTGATAGGGCGTCACGTCGCGGCCGGGGCCGTAGAGATTGGCCTGGCGGACGGCGAGCGGATCGAGCCCGAGATGGGCCGCGATCGCATCCATCACCCGCTCGATCGCCATCATCCCCTGCGGCCCCCCGAAGCCGCGGAAGGCGGTGTTGGAGACGGTATGGGTCTTCAGGCGGCGGGAGACGATCTCGACCGCGGGGAGGTAATAGCAATTGTCGGCGTGGAACATGGCCCGGTCGCTGATCGCGAGGCTGAGATCGACGGTGGCTCCGCAGCGCGCGGCGAGGACGATCCTGATGCCCTCGATCCGGCCCTCGCCGTCGAAGCCGACCTCGTAATCCGCCCTGAAATCGTGGCGCTTGCCGGTCATGACCATGTCGTCGTCGCGGTCGGCTCGGATCTTGGCGGGACGGCCGGTCTTCGAGGCGACCAGGGCGCAGGCGGCGGCGTAGGCCGCGGCCTGGGTCTCCTTGCCCCCGAAGCCGCCGCCCATCCGCCTGACCTCGACCGTCACGTCGGCGCTCCTGAGGCCGAGCAGGTTGGCGATCAGATGCTGGACCTCGCTGGGATGCTGGGTCGAGCTGACGACGTGAACCTGGCCGCGCTCCCCCGGAATCGCGAGCGCGGCCTGGCCTTCGAGGTAGAAATGCTCCTGCCCGCCCATCTCGAGAGCGCCGGACAGGCGATGCTCCGAGGCCGCGAGCGCGGCCGCCGGGTCGCCGCGGACCATCCGTTGCGGCGTCTCGAGCTCGGAACCGGCCTCCAGCGCGTCGCCGATCGAGACCAAAGCGGGGAGCGGCTCGATCTCCGGCCTGGCCAGCCGGGCGGCGATCCGGGCGGCGCGGGCGCTGGTCGCGGCGACGACGAAGAGCGGCTGGCCGGGATAGAGGATCTCGTCCTCCGCGAAGAGCCGGTCGTCGTGGGCCACGGGCCCGACATTGTTCTCGCCCGGTATGTCGGCGGCCGCGAACACCGCCGCCACCCCGGGGGCGGCGCGGACCGCCGAGAGGTCGAGGCCGGGCAGCCGCGAATGGCCGTCCGCGGCGAGGCCGAAAGCGAGGTGGAGGGTGCCGGGGGCCTCCGGCAGATCGTCCACATAGGCCGCCGCGCCCGAGACGTGGAGATCGGCGCTGTCGTGCGGCAGCGGCTGGCGCACGGCGCCCTCAGACATGGAGCACGCTGACCGGTTCGTTGCGCTCGGCCCAGATCCGGCGAAGCAGGTTGGCGGCGACCTTTCGGCGGTAGGCGGCCGAGCCGCGCAGGTCCTCGAGGGGAGCGTAATCGCCGGCCAGCGCCGCCGCGGCGGCCTCGACCGCCGGCTCGTCCCAGGGCCGGCCGGACAGGGCGGACTCGCAGCCGGGCGCCCGGGCGGGAATACCGGCCATGCCGCCGAAGGCGACCCGGGCGTGAGCGACGACTCCATCCTCGATCCGGATCGCGAAGGCGCCGCATACCCCCGATATGTCGCTGTCGAACCGCTTGGAGAGCTTGACGATCCGGATCAGCGTCTCGCCGGCCGGTCGCGGGATCCGGACGCTTTCGACGAACTCGCCCGGCGCCAGGTCCTGCTTGCCGTAGGACAGGAAGAAATCCTCGAGCGGGATGGTTCGCCGCTCGCCGCCGCGGCGGAGCGTGAGCTCCGCTCCGAGTGCGATCAGGGCCGGCGGCATGTCGCCGATCGGGGAGCCGTTGGCGATGTTGCCGCCGATCGTTCCGGCGTTTCGGACCTGGACTCCGCCGATCCGCCGGACCAGCTCGCCAAGATCCGGATGAAGCCGCGCCAGCGCCTCGCGCGCCTCCGAATAGCGGACCGCCGCGCCGAGCGTGAGCGCGTCCGCCCCCTCCTCGATCCGCCTGAGGTCGGCGATGTCGCCGATGAAGACGGTCGGCCCGAGGTCGCGGAGCTGCTTGGTGACCCACAGGCCGACGTCGGTCGCTCCGGCGACGATCCGGGTCTCGGGACGGGCGAGGAGAAGGTCGGCCAGCGCCTCGGCGGTCTCGGGATGCCCGTAGGCCGGGCGAAGCGACCGCAGGGCCTCGACGAGACCCTCTTCCTCTTCGGCCGTCGCCGGAACCGCCTCGCCGGCCGCCAGGATCGGGCCGTAGCCGGTGCACCGGCACAGATTGCCGGCGATGACGTCGCCGACCGGGACCCCTTCCGTCCCCATCGCGCCAAGGCTCCGGCCGTAGAGGGACATGACGAATCCCGGCGTGCAGAACCCGCATTGCGAGCCGTGCCGCTCGACCAGCTCGCGCTGAACCGGGTGGCTTCCGCCGAGGCTCTCGACCGTCCTCAGCGCCTTGCCGTCGAGCATGGGCAGGAAGAGGATGCAGGCGTTGACGGCCCGCCACTCGACCCGGTCGCCGGAAAGCTCCCCGACCAGCACGGTGCAGGCGCCGCAATCGCCCTCGGCGCAACCCTCCTTGGTCCCGGTCCGGCGGAGCCTGTAGCGCAGATGATCGAGGACGGTGGCGGCGGGATCGACGTCCGCGACCTCGATCACCTCGCCGTCGAGGAGGAAGCGGATCATCGCGGCGTCCCCGCGGCGATCCAGGCGCCCAGCTTCCGCCGCTCGGCCGGAGTCATCCCCGTGGGGTTGCCGAGCGGCATGACGTGGGAATCGACGGCGACCCGCTTGATCCGGGTCGAGGCGGCCCGGACATGCTCCAAGCTGTCCAGCGACACGCCGAGCGGCGGCGAGCCGATGTTGTGGCAGCCCGCGCAATGGGTCGCCAGGATCGGCTGGATCTGGGCGTAGGCGACGTTCCCGGCCGGCTCCGATCCGCCCTTCCTCTCCAGCGTGACATAGGTGACGCTGGCGAGGGCGAGCGCCGCCGCCGCCGCGATCGCGGGGCCGGTCGCCTTGCCGCGGCCGCGCAGGTTGAAGACGTGGCGGACGGCCACTCCGGTCAGCCCGAGCAGGGCGAGCACCAGCCACGGCCGCTCGGCGCCGTAGGTCATCGGGTAATGCGGGCTGATCATGATGAACAGCACCGGCAGGGTCATGTAATTGTTGTGGAGCGACCTCTGCTTGGCCGCCGCTCCCAGCGCCGGGTCGGGAGTCCGCCCGGCGATCAGGTCGGCGACGACCTTGCGCTGGTTGGGGATGATGACGAGGAAGACGTTCGCGACCATCGCCGTACCGATTATCGCGCCGACGTGGAGATAGGCGGCCCGGGAGCTGAACAGCTTGTCGAGCATGACCGCCGCGAACAGCAGGAAGGCGAACCAGAAAGCGCCGAGGCCGATGTTGCTCGACGCCACCGGCGAGCGGCACATGCCGTCGTAGATCAGCCAGCCCAGCGCGAGCGCGGCGAGGCCGATGGCGATCGCCACGGCCGGGCTGAGCGGCGCCTTGGCCGGATCGACGAGGAAGCTCTGAGCCCCGACATAATAGACCAGCACCAGCAGCGAGAAGCCGCTGATCCAGGTGAAATAGGCCTCCCATTTGAACCAGTGCAGCCGCTCGGGCATCTCGGCCGGAGCGACCTGGTATTTCCGATTGTGGTAGAAACCGCCGCCGTGCACGGACCACAATTCCCCCGACGCGTCGCCCGCGGCCGGCGCCTTCAGGTGATTGTCGAGCCAGACGAAATAGAAGCTCGACCCGATCCAGGCGATGCCCGCCGTCAGATGCAGCCAGCGGATGGCGAGGTTGAGCCATTCGGCCAGGTCGAAGCCCATCAGCTGCCCCGGTAGGTCGAATAGCCGTAGGGCGAGACCAGCAGGGGCACATGATAATGGCCGCCGTCCGCCGCGATTCCGAAATCCACCGCGACCTGGTCGAGGAAGGGTGGGTCGGGCAGCGCGACCCCGAGCCCGCGGAAATAGTCCGCGACCGCGAACGACAGGCTGTACCGCCCTGCCGCCAGCCGATCCGGGGCAAGGCCCGGGCAACGGCCGTCCGCATTGGTGGTGCCGCGGCCGATTGCGCCGCCGGGGCCGTTGAGAACCACCTCGAGGCCCGCCGCCGGCCGGCCGTGCATGGTGTCGAGCACATGGGTGGAGAGCGTGCTCATGCCCGGCTCTTTCCCGCTTGCGACATGGAACGGATCCTCAGGCAGGTCATGCCGGGCTCGTCCCGGGATCCATGAACACCGACGGACGCGATGTCGACCGGACGCGTTCATGGAGTCCGGCTTTCGCCGGAATGACGGACAGCGGGAAGGGCGGCTTCATGCCATGTCGCCCAGGCGAAGCCGGACGATCTCGCCGATCTGGGCGAGAGCTTCGGCGATCTCGGCATCGCGGTCGTTGGTGAGCCTGGTCTCCATCGCCGCCAGGATGCCCGCTTTATCGGTCAGGCGCACGCAGATGATGAAGGGGAAGCCGAATTTTTCGCGATAGGCGGCGTTGAGCGCGTGGAAACGATCGAATTCGGCCTGGGTCAGCCGGTCCAGCCCCGCGCTGGCCTGCTCCGCGGCGCTGGCACGGGTGAGTGCGCCGTCGACCGCCGCCTTGCCGGCGAGCTCGGGATGGGCCCGGATCAGGGCGAGCTGCTCGCCGGGCGACGCGTCGCGGACGACGGCCATCAGGTCCGCGTGGCGGTCGCCGGAAGAGGGTCGCTCGTCCGCGCGCGCTTCGACCCAGGGCGAATGCTCGAACAGGGCGCTCATCGCGACACCCGCCCGATCAGCCGAAGCCGGCTGACTCCGCCGTCGGGGACGATGTTCAGGCGGACGAACCGGACCGGGCCGAGATCGGCGAGGCCGTCCCTGAAGACGTGGACCTTGTCCGCCTCCAGCTTCACCTCCGGGAGGAGCAGCGCCCAGCTCCGAGAAGCCGCCGCAATCTCCTCGGGCGGGCCGCCAGCGGCGGGCGCGGCCTGAAGGAAGCAGCGGTCCGGATAATTGCCTTTGAAATGGGCGGTGTCGACGACGACCTCCTCGATTCGGCCCGGTGCGCCGAGCTCGAGAACGGCCCAGTCGTGACCGGGCTCGCGCCTCCGCCTGGTTTCCCAGCCGTCCCCCATGTCGACTCCGCGGCCGGGCGCCGTGAGATTCTCGATCCGCCCGTAATGCTGGTCGTTGGCGATGATTGCGCGGCCGCCATTCTCCATCGCGAGGAGGTCGACCCGTTCGTCCGGTCCGACCCTGGACCAGTCCTTGGCGACTCGTCCCCACACGCGCAGCCGGGCCACTCCGCCGTCGGGAAAGATGTGAAGCCGGACATGGGTCACCGGCTCGCCATGCTCGACGGGCACGTAGATCCGGTCGTCGCCCTTCAGGCTCAGGCGGGGGGTGACCCGGGTCCAGCCCGCCGCTTCGCCCGGGACCGCCTCGTCGCTCCGGCAGACCTCGATCTCGGCGCCGGGCGGATAGTTGCCGGTGAAATAGCGGGTGTCGATCTCGAACCCGGCGACCAGGCCCGGAACGCCGAGCCGGACGACGCACCAGTCGTGGCCCGCAGTCCGCTTGCGACGGCTTTCCCAGCCGTCCATCCACTTGCCGTTCTCGTCATATTTGCCGGGGATGAAGACCGGTTCGGCGGGGTCGATCAGCCGCGCCTTGTCGGCGAAGAAATCGTCCGTCGCGTAAGTCACCTCGGCCCCGAGCCGGGGCTGCGCCAGATCGACGTAATGACGCCGCAGATCCTCAAACATGCGGATGCGTGTCGCGCCAGTGACGGGCGATGTCGATCCGCCGGCAGAACCAGACGTCCTTGTGCCCGAGCGCGTGCCTGAGGAACCGCTCGAGCCCGGCGATCTTGCCCGGTCGGCCGGCGAGCCGGCAGTGGAGCCCGACCGACATCATCTTCGGCCTCTCCTCGCCCTCGGCATGGAGGATGTCGAACGTGTCGCGCAGATAGGCGAAGAACTGATCGCCGGTGTGCATGTTCGCGCTGGCGAAGCGCATGTCGTTCGTCTCCAGCGAATAGGGCACGATGAGGTGGCTCTTCCCCGCGGCCTCGGTCCAGAACGGCAGGTCGTCCGAATAATCGTCCGAATCATAGAGGAAGCCGCCTTCCTCGGCGACGATCCGCCGGGTGTTCGGGCTGGTCCGCCCGGTGTACCAGCCGAGCGGGCGCTCGCCCGTCAGCCGGCGGTGGACCTCGATCGCCCGCTCCAGGTCGGCGCGCTCCTCGGCTTCGGGCACCCATTGATAGTTGATCCACCGCCAGCCGTGCGAGGCGATCTCGTGGCCGGCCTCGAGAAAGGCGTCCACCACCGCCGGATTGCGCTGCATCGCCAGCGCAACCCCGAACACGGTGACGGGCACATCGTACCGGTCGAACAGCCGAAGCAGCCGCCACACTCCGGCGCGCGCGCCATATTCGTAAATCTGCTCCATGCTCATGTGCCGCGCCCCCTGGACGGGCGCCGCATTGGCGATGTCGGAGAGGAAGACCTCCGAGGCCGGATCGCCATCGAGGACGTTGGCCTCGGCGCCCTCCTCGTAATTCAGAACCAGCTGGACGGCGATCCGCGCGCCGCCGGGCCATCGCGCATGGGGCGGCGTCCGCCCATAGCCGATCAGATCGCGCGGGTAGCTTTCTTCAGTCAAATTGGAATGCCTGGTCGGAGCATCGTGCGCTTGATCCGCCTGTCTCGTCATGCCGGGCTCGACCCGGCATCCACCTTTTCTTACGCAACGGCTAGGGAGAAGGTAGACCCCGGGTCAAGCCCGGGGTGAGGATGTCGTTTGAACGGCGGAGCGAAGGAAGACTGATGCGCGAGATGACCGCCGAGCCCCTGACCGGCGAAGCCTTCGCCCCCTTCGGAAGCGTGATCGAGGCATCCGACGCCGCCGTGAAGCTGGAGATCAACCGCGGCCACGCCGTCCGCTACGACGCGCTCGCGGAGGTGGATGTCGCGGACGGCGGCGGGTCCGCAGTGATCAGCCTGTTCCGCGCGCGGCCGCTCGCCGAGCCGGTGCTAAGGAGTTTCGAGCGCCACCCGCTCGGCAGCCAGACCTTCGTCCCCCTCAGCGGCAAGCCCTACCTCGTCGCCGTTGCCCCCGCCGGCCCCTTCAACCCCGCCAGGATCCGAGTCTTCCGCGCCGAGCCCCACCAGGGCGTCCATTACCGCAAGGGCGTCTGGCACCACTTCCTCCTCGTCCTCGAGGAGAGCGACTTCCTCGTCGTCGACCGCGCCGGCCCGGGCGACAATTGCGAGGAGGTAGGGCTGGCGGCCGGGGATGAGTTCCAGGTGCGCGAATAGAGTGCTCGAGCGCCCGAATGAGACCGTCAATCATCCCGCCGACAGCCAGACGAAGCGCGCGACGAACAGCGCCGCGAGCGCCAGCAGCAGCCAGTCCGTCCGCGTGATCCTCCCCCGAATCAGCTTCAGCAGCGCATAGGCCGTGATCCCGAACGCCAGGCCGTTGGCGATCGAGAAGGTCAGCGGGATCATGGCGACCGTGAGGAAGGCCGGAACGGCGATCTCGGGATCGTCCCAGGCGATGTCGGCCAGGGGCGCCATCATCAGCCCTCCGACCATGATCAAGGCGGGCGCGGTCGCGGCGACCGGAATGAGCTGGGCGTATGGCGCGGCAAGCATCGCCAGCAGGAAGAGGAGGCCGGTGACGATGGCGGCGATCCCGGTGCGGCCGCCCGCCTGGACGCCGGCGGCGCTCTCGACATAGGAGGTGACGGTGCTGGTGCCGGCGAGCGCTCCGAACATGGTGGCGACCGAATCGGCGAACAGTATCCGGTTGAGCCTCGGGATCTTGCCGTCTTCCCCGATCAGGCCGGCCCGGCGGGTCACCCCGACCAGGGTGCCGATATTGTCGAACAGGTCCACGAACAGGAAGACGAACAATATCTCGAACAGGCCGATCCCGTACCGGCCCGAGAAGACGCCGGCGAGATCGAGCCGGAATGCGGTCTCGGCGATCGCGGTCAGGTCGTAGGGCTGCGGCGTGAACCTGACGACTCCCGTCGCCCAGCCGGCGAGGGTGGTGACCAGGATTCCGATCAGGATCGCTCCGCGCACCTTCCAGGCCGACAGGGCCGCGATCGCCGCCAGGCCGAGCAGCGCCAGCCCGGCTCCCGAAGCGCGAAGATTGCCGAGCGCGACGGAGGTCGCCTCGCTCGAGACGACGATTCCCGCGTTCTTGAGGCCGATGAAGCCGATGAACAGGCCGATCCCGCCGGCCACCGCGGCGAACAGATAGGACGGGATGGCGGCGATGATCAGCTGGCGGATTCCGGCGAAGGTCAGGACCAGGAAGGCCGCCCCGGAAAGGAAGACGCAGCCCAGCGCCACCGGCCACGGCACGCCCAGCGCCCCGACCACGGTGAAGGCGAAGTAAGCGTTGAGGCCCATGCCCGGCGCGAGCGCGAGCGGCACGTTGGCGCTCGCGCCCATCAGGATGCTGGCGAAGGCTGCGGCGAGGCAGGTGGCGGCGGCGACGGCCGCGACCGGCATGCCCGCCTGGCCCAGGATCGCCGGGTTGACGAGAACGATATAGGCCATGGTCAGGAAAGTGGTGAAGCCGGCGAGCACCTCGGTGCGCAGGCTCGTGCCGCGCGCGCTCAGCTCGAAACGGCGTTCGAGAAGGCCGGCGGGCTCGGGTCCGGGTTTGGCTTGCGTCAAGCGACGACCCCCTTTCGCGGCAGCATAGCGTTGGACGAGGTCAGCGGAAGGCCCGCTCGTCATTCCCGCTTGCGCGGGGATGAAGTGGGCTTAGCAAGGGACCGTGCCACCCGCTGCTCCGAAGGAACCGATGCAACCCCTGGTCGACTCGTTCGGCCGGCGGATCACCTATGTGCGGCTGTCGGTGACCGACCGCTGCGACCTGCGCTGCCGCTATTGCATGGCCGAGACCATGCGCTTCCTGCCCCGCAGCGACCTCCTCACCATCGACGAGCTCGGGCTCCTCGCCGACATCTTCATCGCCCGCGGAGTGACCCGGATCCGGCTGACGGGCGGCGAGCCGCTGGTCCGCCGCGGGATCGCGGACCTGGTCCGGAGGGTCGGCGCCCGGATCGGGAGCGGCCTCGACGAGCTCACCCTGACCACCAACGGGACCCAGCTCGAGCGCCACGCCGCGGCCCTCTTCCGGGCGGGGGTGAGACGGGTCAACGTCAGCCTCGACAGCCGGCGCGAGGACCGTTTCCGGAACATAACTCGCGGCGGCGACCTCGGCCGGGTCATGGCCGGCATCGACGCCGCCGCCGCCGCGGGGCTGGCGATCAGGATCAACATGGTGGGCCTGAAGGGGCTGAACGAGGACGAGATCGGCGACATGCTGGCCTGGTGCGCCGGACGCGGTTTCGACCTCGCGCTGATCGAGACGATGCCGCTCGGCGACGTCGGCGAGGACAGGACCCGCCATTATCTGCCGCTCGACGAGGTCAGGCGGCGGCTCGATGAGCGTTTTTCGCTGATCCCGACCCTCGCCCGGACCGGCGGGCCGGCGCGCTATTTCGACGTCGGCGGGACTTCGGCCCGGCTCGGGCTGATCACCCCGATGACCCGCAATTTCTGCGACGGCTGCAACCGGATCCGGGTCGCCGCGACCGGCACCGTCTACGGCTGCCTCGGCCACGACCAGAGCGTCGAGCTGCGCGACCTGCTTCGTCTCGGCGGGCGCGCCGCGGTCGACGAGGCGCTCGACCGGCTGCTCGCCGGCAAGCCCCGGCGGCACGACTTCCGGATCGATGCGCCGGGCCCGGCGGTGGCCAGGCACATGAGCGTGACGGGGGGATAGGTCAGGCTGTTCGAGTCCGGCGGTGGGGAGCGGCGGCCGCCGCCTCCTCCGTTCCGGCTGAGCCTGTCGAAGCCCTTCCCTTCGTCGCTCTGAGCGGGAAAGAAGGCCCTTCGACAAGCTCAGGGCGAACGGGCGATAATGGACTCCACCACGCTCCTCTGTATCGCCCTTCTGATGGGCCTGGCGGCCGCGCTCTATTCGACCGTCGGCCATGGCGGGGCGTCGGCCTATCTGGCGATCATGGCCCTCTTCGCGGTGGCGCCCGACGCGATGCGGCCGACCGCGCTGGCGCTCAACCTCGTCGTCGCGGGGTTCGCCGGCTTTCGCTACTGGCGGGCCGGGCAGACCAATCTCCGGCTGCTGGCGGCCTTCGCCCTGACCGCCGCGCCCGCGGCTTTCGTCGGCGGAAGCCTCAGCCTCGAGCCTGAATATTACCGTCCGCTCGTCGGCCTGCTGCTCTGGGCGTCGGCGGTGAGGATGTTCTGGCGTCCCGCGCATCTGGCCCGGCGCGAGCCCCACCCGCCACCGCTCGCGGCGACCCTGCCGGCCGGGGCGGGTCTGGGATTGCTGGCCGGCCTGACCGGCACGGGCGGGGGCATCTTCCTCAGTCCGCTCATCGTCCTGCTCGGCTGGGAGGATGCCCGCCGGACCTCCGGGGTCGTGGCCGGGTTCATCTTCGTCAACTCGATTGCCGGACTCGCCGGCAACATGGCCTCGGTGCGCTCGCTCCCCGGCGATTTGCCGGTCCTGGCGGCGGCGGTCGCGGCCGGCGCCCTCGTCGGGACATGGCTCGGCGCCGGCCGGTTGCCCGAGCCGCGGCTTCTTCAGGGACTGGGGCTGGTCCTCGCCATCGCCGGAGCGAAGCTGATCCTCGAGTGAAGCCGAAGCTAGAAATCGAGAGCGTCGATCTCCTCACCGGCCTCGAGAGGCGGATCGTTGGGCCGGCTTCGAATGAGGAGATCCGCTTCGGCGAGCGCCTTCTGGGCGCCGCTGTCCTGGTTGGCGAGCGGAACCGCGCCCTCCTTCACCCGCCGGGCGCGATGGAAGGTCTCCCGGTCGTCGCAGGCCGGAAGCGGCCCGACGAGAGCAAGCCGCCGCCAGCCAGGCTCTCCGCCGCGGCCGGCCAGGCCGGCGACGAGCGGGGCGAGCAGGAGCCGGGCGGTGACCATGGCCGAAGTCGGATTGCCGGGCAGGCCAAGGACGAGCCGGCCCGCCGCGCGCCCGAGCCAGACCGGCTTTCCCGGCTTCATCGCGACCTTCGAGAAGACCAGCTCCAGCCCGTGCGGCTCGAACATCCTCCGGGCGAAATCCCTCTCGCCGACCGATGCGCCGCCGGTGACCACCACCAGGTCGGCCTGCTCGAGCGCCTCCCCCGCGGCCCGTTCCATCGTCGCCAGATCGTCGGCGACCAGCCGCGATCCGTCGATCCGGCCGCCCCATTGCCCGACGAAGGCGGCCAGGCCGAGCGAGAGGCTGTCGGGGATCGCCCCGCCGCGGCTCCGCGCTTCGCCGGGAGGAGCGAGCTCGTCGCCGGTGCCCAGCAGGCGCACGGACGGACGGCGCCAGCACTCGACCTCGGCGACGTCCGCGGCCGCCGCGGCGACGAGCGCCCTCGGATCCAGCCGCCGTCCGGCCTCGAGCAGACGCTCGCCGGCCCGGAAATCCGAGCCGCGCGGCCTGATGAAACGAGCGGGGCCGGGAGCGCCGGCCATCGCGACGGACTCGCCCTGCCCCACGGCCGCCTCCTGGATGACCACCCGATCCGCTCCGGCAGAGACCGGGGCCCCGGTGAATATCCGGACGCAGGTGCCCGGCTCGACCACCCCCTCGAAGCCGCTGCCGGGGCAAGACCGGCCGATCAGGCGAAGCGTGCCGGGCAGGTCCTCCTCCCGGACCGCATAGCCGTCCATCGCCGAGCAGTCGGAAGGCGGCGAGTCGATCAGCGCCGCCACCGGCGCGGCGAGCCACCGGCCGGCGGCCCGGGCCAGCGGCACGCGCTCGCTGCCCAGCGGCCGAGCGGCCTCCGCCACCCGCCGCGTCGCCTCGTCGAAGGAGATCATTCGCGGCGCCAGTCGCCGGACCGGCCGCCCCGCTTCGAGGTGACGCGGACTCCGCCGATCTCCAGGGTCCGATCGATCGCCTTCAGCATGTCGAATAGGGTGAGGCAGGCGACGGAGACGGCGGTCAGGGCCTCCATCTCGACTCCGGTGGCGCCGACCGTCCTCACCTCCGCCGTGACCCGGAAACCCGGGAGGGCCTCATCCGCCTCGACCGTGACCGCCGCCTTCGTCAGCGGCAACGGATGGCAAAGGGGAATGAGGTCGGCCGTCCGCTTCGCGGCCATCGTACCGGCAAGCTCGGCGGTGGAGATCACCGCGCCCTTCGGCGCCTCTCCCGCCCGGACCGCGGCGACTGTGGCCGGCAGGCAGGTGAGCCGGCCCTCGGCGGTCGCGGTTCGAGCGGTCGGATCCTTCGCCGAGACGTCGACCATCCGGGCCCGGCCGTCGTCGCCGACATGGCTGAGGCGGCTCATTCGAACAGATGCCTCAGGCGCGGCACCTGCTCGGCGAACGAGCAGGGCCGGTAGCGGCTGTCGAGGGCAAAGGCGAGGACATGGTCCCAGCCGTCGCGGCACGCTCCGGTCGAGCCGGGCAAGCAGAAGACGAAGACGTCGCCGATCTGCCCGGCGCAGGCTCGGGACTGGAGCGTGCCGAGCCCGACGGTGCCGAGGCTCACCTGGTGGAAGACGCTCGCAAACCCGTCCATGTCGCGCCGGAAGAGCGGCTTCACCGCCTCGGGCGTGAGGTCGCGCGGCGCGAATCCGGTGCCGCCGGTGGTGAGGATGACGTCCACCCGGCCATCCTCGATCCACGCCCGCACCCGGGCCCGAATGGCCTCGACCTCGTCGCCGACGATCGCGCTCGCGGCGAGCTCGTGGCCCGCCGCCGAAAGCCGCCCCGCGAGCAGTCTCCCGGACGAGTCGGTTTCGGCGGTCCTCGTGTCCGAGACGGTCAGGACGGCGATCCTGAGCGGGTGGAAGGTCCGGCTGTCGTCTAGTCCGGGCACGGGGTTTCGCTCCACCTCGCGCGGGCCCGGCGGTCGTCCTCGCGGGGCTCGATCCAGGTCGAGCGGTCCGGCCCGTCCTCGCGCTTCCAGAACACGGCGTCCGTCTTGAGCCGGTCCATCATATAATCGACCGCCTCGAACGCGGCGCGACGGTGCACGGCCGAAGCGGCGACGAAGACGATCGTGTCGCCCGGCGCCACGGCGCCGCGGCGGTGGACGATCCGAAGCGAAGCTATGTCGAACCGGGCCCGGGCCGAGTCGGCGATCTCCTCCAGCGAATTCGCCGTGAGCCGCGGATGATCCTCGAGGACGAGCCGCTCCACCTCCCCGCCGGCCGCGGTCCGGGAGCGGGCCACGCCCATGAAGCTCACGACCGCGCCCTCGCCGGCCAGGCCGGCGCGGAACCGGGCGAGCTCATGCTCGTCGGAAATGGCCTCGTCGGCGAGACGGACGGACACCCCTCAGCCGCCCGACAGCGGCGGCAGGAACTCGACCCGTTCCTGCCCTCCCACGACGAAGTCCTCGCCGACGATCCTGTCGGCGACGCAGGCGCGCACCCGGGAGCTGAGGAGGTCGCCGCCCGCACCGGGATTGATCTCGGCGAGCCGCACCCGCAGACCGGCCACCGTCTCCCCCGGCTCGGCAGGAAGCTCGCGCTCGTCGCCGAGCACGTCCCGAAGCCTTCCGAAGAACCCGATTTTCACGATCCGCTTTCCGCCGTTCCGGCCCATTCTGTTTCCGTACATTGGCCTCGGGTCAATAGGCCACGGCGCGCGGGCTCGGCCCGCCTCAGGCGCTGGCCAGCCTGTCATAGGTCGCGCGCCGGCCGCGGCCCCGCCGGATATGATATTCGAACAGCGCGAGGTTCACCATCCAGGCGAGCCAGGCGATCACCCGATAAGTGGCGAGGAAGTCCAGCCCGAGAAAGGCCGAAGCCGGAAGCATCAGCCGAAAGGTGATCGCCGACGAGGTGGCCGCGTAGGAACGCAGCATCCATTCGCGATGGTCGGGGAAGCGCCCTTCGACCGCGGCTCGGTAGCCCAGCCAGGTGAACGCGCCCCACAGGAAGGCCTGGACGGCAAATCCCGCGCCCGCGACCGAACCTGCCGTCGATCCCAGCGCCAGGATGAAGCCCGACGGCGCTCCGATCGCGCAGGCGAGGACGTAGATACGGCCCGCGGCGCGGTGGAAAGCGGGGCGGGCGCGGAGCCGTCCGACTAACTGGACCGGCGCGACGAGCAGCGCCGTCACGCTGCCGGCGACGTGAAGGATCAGAAACGGATCGGCGAAGGGGTTCGCCAGGATGGGCGGAGGCGGAGTCTGGCTCCCGATGAAATAGCGAAGCGCCGAGACGATCGCGATCTCGACCGTGAGGAGGAGGACGACCGAACGCCAGGCGGCCGAGTAGATTGGGCTTCGGATCATGATAAGCTCCGGGTTGCGATTTGCGCTTATGGTTGCCCGGCTGCCCGGCGTGAAAAGGGGGTTTTGCGTGAACGGTGCATCTGCTTCGCGAATGGAGCCGCTGCGGCGGTGGCGGCGGCCGGCGCTCGACCTGCTGCTGCTCGTCGGGCTCGGCCTGGTGATGGCGGCGCTCGGGCCGTATCGCACGCTCGACGTTCCGGACGTGGTGAGGACCGCATACTGGCTCGCGGCGGTGATCTGCGCCGGGCTGTTCGGAATCCTCGTCGATTCCGCGCTGGGGGCGCGAATCCGCGGATTCTGGCTGCGCATCGTCACGGTGTCGGTGCTGATGACGCTGCCGGTCACGCCGTTCATCTACGCGCTCAATTATTACATGCTCGGCCTTCCGCACCGGCCGTGGCTGCTTCCGCAGCTCGCCCGGCAGGTGTTCGTCGTCTCGCTCCTCCTCATGGCTCTGCGGGCGCTGGCGTGGCGGCGCCTCGTCGAGACCCGGACGATCGTCGTCCCGCCGCTTCCCGAGGCCGAGCGCGCCTTCCGGCTTCGCCTGACGGCGAGGCGCCGCGCCGCGCGGCTGATCGCCCTCGAGGCCGAAGACCATTATGTGCGGGTCCATACCGATGCCGGCTCCGAGCTCGTGTCGATGCGCTTCTCCGAAGCGGTCGAGGAGCTCGCTCTGGCCCATGGCTACCGGCTCCACCGTTCGTGGTGGGTCTTTGCCGACGCCATCGAGGCGGTGCGCTGGAACCGCGGCACCGGCGAGGCGCGCCTGGCCGGGGGGCTTACGGCGCCGGTGAGCCGGAGCTGCGCGGCCGCCCTGAAGCAGGCGGGCTGGCGCTGAGGCGGGAGCGCCAGGCCGCGCTTCGCGCGGCGGGACCGGCACAATGACCGGCTGCTGAGCGAATCCGCCGCATATTTGGCGGGTCCCGCCGAGAAACCCTTCCGGCGCCGGTCCACATTCGCGCCGTGCCCGCCGGTGCATGCCGGCGCAACCCTGGAGACGACGAACATGGTGCGACGCCGCATCCGCCACCGCATCCACCGCATGCGCCGCGTCCACCATGCCCACGATGTCCACGAAACCCGCCGCCGCGACCGCACCCGGCGCGACGGCAGCAAGGGAGGATCGGAAGAGATGACCACGAAGATCGCGATCGTCGGCGCGGGCTGCGCCGGACTCGGCGCGGCGACGGCCCTGATGACCCAGAACGGAGAGGACGTGACGGTCACCCTGATCGAGGCGAACGAATGGATCGGCGGACGGGCGCGCACCACGGTGGACGGCCTCCCCGTGGATCTCGGCCCCCAGTTCATCCAGGATCCCGACGGCAATCCCTGGGCGCGGATCGCGGAGAAGCGCGGCTACGAATACGAAAATCCGCCCGTCGACGGCCAGTATCGCATATCGGATCAGGGCATCTGGAAGACCGTCGGCTTCGATGCGGCGATCGGGTGGATGGACGACAATCTGTCGACGAAGTTCAGGACCGCGACGGGGTTCCGCAACGCGCCGATCCTGTCGCCCGACGAGCAGGACATGATCCGGTCGCACCAGGGCATGATGCTCAGCCTCGGCTCCAACGGCCTCGGCGCTATCGGCGAGTCGGCGGAGCCCTGGCAATATGTGGCGAGCGACCGGGATCGCCAGAAGGACCCTCCGTACAAGCCGAACTGGTACGTCAAGGGGGGCCTGGGCAAGCTGGTGAGCGATTACGGAGACTGGCTGCTGGAGCAATTCGGCCGAAGGCTGAGCTTGCTCGTCGACAGCGAGGTGACCGGGATCCGGGAGGATGAGGAAGGCACGGTGTCGGTCTCAACGGCCGACGATGAGGAGAGGGAATTCGATTTCTGCATCGTCACCATTCCCTGCGGCGAAGTGAAAAAGATCAGGTTCGATCCCGAGCTTCCTGGCCGCAGGACGAGGGCCGACCAGTTCATCCGGCTGGGCTCGTACAAGAAGGTCGCGTTCAAGCCGAGCCAGTTCCCGACCAAGATAGGCAGCAAGATTGAGGAGAAGGTCGAATATTACGTCTATGATCAGGACAGACAGGGCGTCTGGCAGTATTTCCGGCTTCCGACCGATCCGTCGATCCTGATCTGCGTGACGGCCGGCGACTTTGCGCGGTGGCTCGACGGACAGCCGGATGAATATGCCGCGCGGATCGTCGTCGACCTGCTTACCGACGCCTATCCAAACAGCGACGCGGATTTCACCCCGGCGCACGGACGGACCGTGGTGACGCACTGGACCACCACGCCCCACATCCACGGCGCCTATTCATACACCTGGTTCGACCCCGCGCTCGACCCCGACAACGATGTTCCGCTCCAGGCCCGACTTGAGATCGCAAAGCCCCACGGACGGATCCACTTCGCCGGCGAGGCGACCTGCACGCAGGCCTATGGGACGATCCACGGCGCCTACAATTCGGGCGTTCGCGCCGCCGACGAGATACTGGCGGAGATCGCCCGGTCGAGGGGCTAGCGCCCCGCTCAGTGGAGCGAGGCGTTGCGGCGGAACTCGCGCGGGCTCTGGCCGACTATGCGCCGGAAGCTCTTCTCGAAATGGCTGAGGTCGGAGAAGCCGACCGACATCGCCACCTGAGTGATGTTGCTCGGAGTGTCGGCGGCCAGCAGTTCGCGCGCCTTGCGGATCCGGATGTGGCCGAGCAGCACCTTGAACGGCATTCCGACGACGCTTCGGAACAGGAAGCCGAGATGGGACGGGCTGACTCCGGCGTCGCGCGCGAGCTCGCCGAGCGAGATCGGCTCGTCGTAATGGCTGCCGAGCTTGGTCAGGGCCTTGCGCAGGGCGTGATGGAGCGACGCCAGGGCGGCCGGGTCGCCGCCCGTCGCGCAGCGCACCCAGTGATCGGCGGCGGCTTCGGCGGGCGACGGGCGGCCGACGGGCCACGATCCGCCCCACCCCGTCCGGGCGGCTGGAACGATCGCGGGCGCGTGCCGGCGCATGTCGTCGATCCCGATCGGCCGCTCCTCCGTGAGGACCGCGAGCCGAGCCACCGTGCGCTCGAGCTCGAACAGGTTCTCGGGCCATTCGTAGGTCCCGCAAAACTCGACGAGCGCGTCGGTGCGCTTCGCCTCGGGACGATAGCCGTTCTGCTCGAGCGCGTGGCAGATCAGCGCCTCGATGTCCCCCGGCCGGTCGCGCAGCGGCGGGATCGTCGCGGACAGGAAATCGAGCTCGGCAAGGAGCGACCGCGAGAACAACCCCTCCCGGGCGCGCTGGTGGAGATCGGCCGTGGTCGAGGCGATGATGCGCACCGGCGCACCGCGCGTGCCCTGCAGCCACTGGTGCAGCTGCGACGGCAGGAATTGCGGGAGCTGCCTCTGCAGCCGCGGGTCGAGCTCGTCGATGTCGCCGAGGAACAAGGTGCCCCCTTCGGCGCGCTCGAGCCATTCGGCCGGACCGTTGCCCGGCACCGCGCAATCGACCTGGACGAACGGGCCTTCCGACGTCGGCCCGCAGCAGTGGATGGTCGCGGCGACCTGCGCCTTTTCGGTGCCGAACTCGCCTCGCAGAAGCACCGGCAGCCGCCCGCGAGCGGAGATCTCGACGAAGGCCTCGAGATCGCGCAGGGCCTTGCTCAGCCCGATGAGCAGAAGCGGCCGGCCCAGCCGTCGCTGCGACCAGTTGCGGACATGATAGCGGTTGATCAGCAATCCGCAGTGACGGGCGAAATAGCTGAGCAGGGCGCATTCGGCGTCGGAGGGCGCGGGCGGCTCGATACGCAGGCGGAGCTCGCCCAGCCGGCTCTCGGCATAGGTGATGGGAAGGATCAGGTCTCCCGCCGACCTGGCGGCGGCCGCGGCGGCCTCGATCCGGGCGGCGCGTCGGCGGGGCCTTTCGTCGTCGGCATCGTCGCCGATCCAGTCGGCGATGAAATCGTAGCCGCTCCGACGAAGGGTCAGGGTCGCACCGTCCTCCAGGGACAGCGATCCGGCAATGAGCCGGGTGCGGGCCGCGAGAGCGCGCATCAGCGCCTCGAGCAGGTCCGGTAAGTCGCGGAACGGCCGATTGATGCTGTCGAGCAGCTCATCGCCGATGTTTTCGCTCGAAAAGGCCACGATTCCCCCGAATCTCGGCTCAATCCGTTGGCGATCCGGGGAGCCATGCCACACGCGCATACTAATCACACGGGACAGACGGTCGCCAAAAGATTGTTTTAACTATTAAAACGACCAGAAGTAAAGCGGAGGTCTATTTCCAGCCGAACCTGTTCACATCCAATGACCGCCGAAATAGGATTTATATCCGAAACCGGATCAATCATTCCAAGGAACAACGTTGCCGAGCCTTGAGATCGACGAGGCTTCAGCAGCGATCGGAGTCCGCCTGTCCCAGGTCGATCCGGCGCTGCGCCTCGCTGGCCGCGCGCATCGCCTGGTTCACCGCCTGGATCGACGACTCGATTGCACGGAACTCGCCCTGCTGGGCCTGGCCGATGGCGCGGGCCCCTCCATCGAGGTCGCTCGCGATCGTTTCCTCGGTTCTGAGCAGGGCGCGCACCCTCTCGGCGCGGGCGCGGGCGCCGTTCAACATCCGCCTCGCGTCGTCGAGCACCCAACCGGCCGCCTCCTCCGCTTTCTCCGCGGCGCGCAACGCGTCGTAGAGCGCCTCCTGGGCCTGCGCGGCGGCGTCGGCGATGCCCCTCATGACCGCCTCGGCCGTTTGCAGGTCCTGCTCGGCAGACTCGCCCGCCAGCAGGGCTCCCTCTATGTCGGTACGGAGGCTGTCCGGGATGTCGCGCGGAGACGACAGGTCGTCCTGGTTTCTGCGCCGATCGGCGCGCGACGGGTTGAGCTCTACCTTCCTGACCATCACTTTCTCCTTCTGCTTTCGGGGCGCTCGACCGGTTCCTCCCGCGACGGTCGGAACTCTGACAAGGCGATGACTCCCTGCCGGCCGAGCGTGATTACGGCCTGTTCCGCCTCGGACCGGATCCGGAAGGTCGAGGAAATGCCGTCCTGGCCGAGCCGGCGGCGGCCGATCTCGCCGGATCCGAGCAGCGCCTGGGCCCCGGCCAGGTAGCCGGCGACGATCCGTCCCACTTCCTCGTCGGAATCGCGTCCGGCAAATCGGGTGTGCGCGACGATCTGCTCGGCGAGCTGCGAGCGGCGCGAGAAGCCGAGGCGACGGCCCATGGCCAGCCATTCGTTGATGGCGTCCGCGACTTCCCAGGACTGGGCCGAGCCGTCGGCGCACGGACAATCGAGCGCCTCGAATAGGTGCGGCAGCAGGCCGTCCATAGCCTCGCCGAGCCGGGCCCTCCGCGACCCGGCCTTGCCCGAAGGACAGGGGTCCGGGAAATAACGGAGATAGGCGCGGAAATAGTCCGCGAATTCGCGCGGGGTGACGGCCCGCTCGGCCGCGAACAGGGCGGCCTCCCTGCGATCGCCGTCCGGCCGGTCGTTGTCGCCGCTCATCAGTGCGTGAATGTCGAGCTGGTCCTCGAGCGCCATGCCCTGGAGCATGGGCAGCGGTGCGCCGTCGAGGAGCTCGCCGAGGGCGACGAGGTCGCTGGCGAGCTCGGGCTGAGTGACCAGGCGGTGACGGTCGAGGACGGCCTCGGCCCTTCCCCCGGCGCCCTTCGCCTCGGCCAGAATCCGCAGGTCGTGGTGATCGAGGGTCATAAGCTTGGCCGGCCCGACCAGGAGCTGGAGCGCCGGCATCAGCATCAGATGCCAGCCGTGCAGCCCGACCTGCACCGCGGCGACGAGGGCCTCCTCGCTGTCGAACCGGTATTGCGCGCGGGGGTGCCAGATCGCCCACGCCAGCCACTCCACTCCGCCGTCGATCAGGTTGAGGACCAGACGGGCCGAATCGGAGAGCGCGTTGGCGCGGGGAACGAGCCTGCCCGCGACGGAGACGGTCATGTCGACAACCTCCCGCGCATCTCAACCCGAGGGGAATTCGGTGAGGATATTGGCGGCGGCGGCGCCGATGGCGACATAGTCCTCGGTGGCGCTCTTCATGATGGCCTGCAGCTTGGGCAGCAGATTCGCATGCTTTTCGTCGCCGACCAGCAGCTGCGCCACGACGACGCCGGTGGCGGTGGTCGCTATGGTCGAGATGTTGCGCAGGGCGTCGGTGGCGTCCTGGATGGCGATCGCCGTCGACTGGGCGACGGATTGATAGGCCTTTCCGGCCCCGCTGGTGAGGACCACCTGCGGATCCATGGTCGCCATCTGGGCCTGGTTGATGATGTCGATCACCTTGGGGTTGACGGCCGAATCCATCATTGTTTCTCCTTATTCTTCGACGGCGGAGCCACCGTCGCCTCGACGACGATGTTTTGCAGCGCCGAAACCGCAGTCGTTGAGTCGACGGAGTCGGGCGCGTCGGCGGCCTGTTGCCGCAGCGTCTCGATCGCCGCGGTCGCGGCCTTGACCGCCTCAGCGACCGGATCGACCGGCGGCGTGGGCGGCGAGGGCGGGGCTTTCTGAGCGGCGGTGACCAAATTTCCCAGTTGGTCCCGAGCCTTTGCCTGGAGGGGCGAGGTCGCATCATTCGCCAGACCCTGGAGGTACTTGATGTTCGCCTCGGCTTCCGCGGCCGCTCCGACGATCATGCCCGCGGCCGGCGAAGGCGCGGCTTCGGCGGTCAGCTGCTCGAGGGCCTCTCGGGCCGCCGCGGCGTTCAACGACAGTCCGGTCTCCTCGGCTTTCAGGACGTCGATCGCCCATTCGCCCTCTGCCTTGGCGGCCGCGATGACCGCCGACGCGGGCCTGGGCGGCTTGGGCGGCGGCGGGTGCAGCGGCTGGATCCCGCCCGATGGGAGCGGCGCGGGCGGTGGCGGCGGCGACGGGATCTCGAATGCGAAGGGCGTGCTGAGCATCTTCGCGCAGACCGCCGTGGTCGCCGCCGATCCGATCATGCTCGAGCCCTGCTGGCGGCTGACGGCGTTGTACATCGCCATGCCGAGCGTCTCGGTCATCACCGAATCCAGCATGCCGAACGCCTGGGTGGGCGCGATTCCGGAGCTGAGGGTGACGACGTCCGCCACCGAGTCGACGATCTGGCCGTTCACGCTGCCCTGGTCCATGTCTCAAACTCCCTTTGCCGCTCCCGCGATTCCCGCGGCGATGATGATGGCGACGACCTCCACGGTCGCGGTCATCCCGATGATCTGGCCGCGCTGCTGCGCCGCCGTTGCATTCGCCATCGCCAGGCCGATGCTGTCGGCCATGGCGAGGTAGGTCAGTCCCATCGCCGCCGAAGGCGCCGCCCCGATGGGCAGCATCGAAGCGGTAACCGGTGCTCCAGACATACCCTCGCCCCGCGACGGTCAGGGCGCCGGCACGGCTGCGCCGGCGCGTTCGTCCGGATCAGACCAGCCCCTTCCTCCGGAAGATGCTCGCCGTGGCGACGCCGGTAGTCGCGTCGTTGACCCCGAGCAGGGTGGACACGCCCTGGGTCGTCGACGCCTGCAGCGTGACGTAACTCTGCTGCTGGTTGTTGGTGGCGTTGTGCGCCGCATTCGACAGCGCCTGGCTGGTGACGACGAACAAATTGCCCGTGGCCACCGCCGGAGCGTCGCCCAGCACCTTGGTGTTGACTTGGCTGATCGAGTCGGTGACCTGATCGTTGACGGAAGTCGGAAAGGCCATGATCCCAGCTCCTTGGCTCTAGGCGTCAGTGCGGGCGCGGTTGGCGCCGCGACCGTCACCCGAGGATTTTCTTGGTAGCGATGCCGGCGGCGGCGGTGTCGAGCGAATAGAGAAGCGCCACCCCCGCCGTGGTCGCCGCCTGGGCGGTCACGTACATCTGCTGCTGAGCCATCGTCGCGTTGTGCGCGGCATTGGCCAGCGCCTGAGCGGTCGCCTGGTAGAAATTCCCCATGGCGACCGCCGGCGAGCTGCCCAGCGACTGCGTATTGGCCTGGGTCACCGAGTCGGTGATCTGGTCGTTGACGGACGTTGGAAAGGCCATTTCAGGATCTTCCTGGACAGCGGTGCGGGTGCGGCGGGGTCGGCGCCGGCGGCATCATGGGCTCAGCTCTTCAAAATGTCTTCGGTCGCGATACCGAGCGTCGCCGTGTCGAGCGCGTAGAGCGTCGCCACGCCCATGGTCGTCGCCGCCTGGCTGGTGACGTAGCTCTGCTGCTGGGCGTTGGTGGCGTTGTGCGCGGCGTTGGCCAGCGCCTGGGCGGTGGCCTGGTAGAGGTTGCCCATCGCGATCGCCGGCGCGTCGCCCAGGACCTTGGTATTGGCCTGGGTGATCGAGTCGGTGATCTGGTCGTTGACGGAAGTTGGAAATGCCATTTCGAATTCCTTCCTGATCGTTCGTTATCCGGGCGTCGATGCGCGAGCTCCGACGCCGGCCGCCGTCTGGGTCAGACGAGGCCCTTGGTCTTGGGGGCGTTGCTCTTGAGGATGTCCGTCGCCGAAATGCCGGTCGAGGCGGTGTCGAGCGCGTAGAGCGTCGCCACGCCCATCGTCGTCGACGCCTGGCTCGTCACATAGCTCTGCTGCTGGGCGTTCGTCGCATTGTGCGCCGCGTTCGCGAGCGCCTGCGCCGTCGCCTGGTAGAGGTTGCCCATCGCGATCGCCGGCGCATCGCCGAGGACCTTGGTATTGGCCTGGGTCACCGAGTCGGTGATCTGGTCGTTGACGTGAGTTGGGAACGCCATGCTGTCTCTCCTCGAAATTGCGCTCGTCGGACACCGTCGGCCGGTGAACGAGGCAAGGATAGACGGGCTATGGAAAGAGGAGATTGGCCGAATTGACGGAATATGCCGCAACGACGCGCAAACGCCGATGCGCGAACCGGCGCAAACCCTCAACCCGGCTTTTCTGCTGATTTGCGGGCGGACCGCCGAATCCGGCCGGGGGACGATCCGGCTGAGTCGGTGACCGGGCCCGGCGGCCGGATCCGCGGCCGATCGTCTTGGGACGCGGCGCGGGAGATGAGCCTGGCGAACTCACCCAGCGGAATGCGGCGACGCCGGCGGCCGCCGAGACGGCTAATTCGCCGCTAACGGAAAACATGCCGGCGGCCGGCGGCCGACGCCTTCATTCATCCAGTGCCTTGAAGACAGCGTCAGGGCCGTCCTTGTAGAACTCGACGTTGATCTTCGTCCAAAGTTCATCGGGCAGATCGTTCAATTGCCGGCGCGCCGACACCGGCATCAGGAGAGTCTGAGCCTGCTTGTCGATCGCCAGCTCCGCTATCCGAACGGCATTGGGGATCACCTCCACCGAACCGCCCAGGTTGAGAGCGCCTACGATCACGGTGCTGCCTCGGGTGTTGCGCCCCAGCAGCCCTCCGCACAGAGCGACAAGAACGGGAACGCCCAAACCGGCGCCGGACCTGTCGTTGTCCATCGCGCGCATCTGGATCGTGAATTCCTCCTCGCGCGGGTTGCGGTCGCCGACAAGCTCCCGGGCCCGGGTGTAGAGGTTTTGCTCCCCCACCTTCACGCTCTCTCGGAAGGCGGGAGGCGTGGGCTGATTGAGGATCCGAACGCCGCCGCCCGGGCCGCAAGTCACCTCGATCCGGTAGAGTCCGGGACCGGTCTCGCCGGTTCCGGTGCTCGCGCCCCAGACCTGCCCGGGAGGAAGGGGATCGCTCTCCAGCGCTTCGTCGCTGTGGAGTTCGGGCGTCGCGACGAACTGCTCCACCCCATCCGCGCCGAGAATGTAGCTGAAATGCGTGTTCCTGAACTCGCTCTTGAAGACGCGGCGTTGCTGCTCCTTGACCCGGCGGCGAGATTCGAGCGCCAGCCTGACGATCCATTCCAGATCGTCGTCCGGTACCGGCATTTCAGGGTCCGGGAACATCAGTTTGGTCAGGCCGCTGACGGTCTTGTTGACCGCCTCGATGTCGCGACCGCTGAGCGCTCCGCCCAGATGCACTCGACCCTGCATCACCGTTACCCGATTGCCGCCGCGCAACCGGTCCCAGCACTCGCTCAGGAAGTCGCTGACCAGCCCGAAATGATTGGTGAGGTGCTCATTTGGATTGAGCTTCGGATAATCCCAACCCGGGGCGTAAGCGTGGATACGGTCCATGAAGGCGGTGTCGTCCCGCATCTCGGGCGGAAGGGGGCTGAGAAGATGGCCGACCTTTTGCTGCTGCTCCACGTCGACATCGAGATTCCCCACCATCACGATGCTGCCCTCGGCGCGGATGTTTTCCTTGCCGCGGCTGAACTGCCCCGAGGCCATGTAGCCCTTCATGATGTTGACACCGTCCTTCTGGTCGAAGGAGATGCCCGAGACTTCGTCGAAGCACACGACATCGTACTGGCAGACCAGGCCGCGCTGACCGTTCGCGTTGTTCACGAACATCTTGGCCACGGTGGCCTTCCCGCCCGAGATGAGGTGCGCATAGGGTGAAATTTGCTGGAAGAGATGGCTCTTGCCGGTGCCGCGCGGGCCGAGCTCGACCAGATTGTAGTTTCGCTCCACGAAAGGAATCATCCGCAGCAGAACGACGCGCTTCGCTTTCTCGCTGAAGGCGCCCGGTTCCAATCCGATCGACCGGAGCAGGAAGTTCACCCAGCCGTCGGTGTCGAAGGTCCATCGCGCCTTCGAATATACATCCAGAACGTCCGATTTCGACATCTGTATGGGACGCAGGCCTTCGGCCTTGAACGGTCGACCGCCCTTTTCCTGAGCGATCATGCCGTCATAGGTAAGCGTGACCTCGGCATAGAAGCCGTCTGTCAGCATCCGCTCGTTATCGCGGACCATATCGTCGTCGATGCGCACGTCGCGGAGCGCCAGGCTGGGCAACTCGGCTACGTAGCAGTCGTTCTTTGCGTCGAGACGCGCCCGAACGATATCGATGATCTTGACCGAGCCTGTTTCCTTCGCGCGGGCCTTGAACAGCTCCTCCTCGCCGGTGCGGACCGTCCGGTCCTTG
The DNA here is from genome assembly GCA_035714565.1 of Allosphingosinicella sp. Classification (GTDB taxonomy): domain Bacteria; phylum Pseudomonadota; class Alphaproteobacteria; order Sphingomonadales; family Sphingomonadaceae; genus Allosphingosinicella. Next base: position 29,410 of record DASTLX010000042.1, on the reverse strand, counting down.
AGCTGCTGCTCGACGATCTGCAGCCCCTCGGCGATCTCCGCCTCATCGACGCTGGCGCAATATCGTCCGAGGAGGAATTCGACCACGTAGGTCGGCACGGGATATTGGCGGGAATATTTGCGCACCAGGTCCTTCCTGACCAGGTAGCCGTCGAGGGATCTCGCGGCCAACCGATCGAGATCGTCGAATTCCATCGTCATATGTCCTCCCCGACGGTGGTCGGCTTGTAGTCGAGCACACGTCCCGTCTCGTCGGTGACCACGACCGACGCGGCGGCGCCTTCATGCTCGTCATCCGAGACGGCGAGGCTCGCCTCGCCGTTGACGAGCGGCTTCGGCGACGCCGCGATGCTCGAAGCCGGCTGCTTCCAGTTCAACCGAAGATCGGCGGTCAAACCAAGCGACCTGCCCTCGACCGAGACCCTGCAGCGCATGCCGCGCCAACTGATCCGGGCAACCGTCGCGGACGCCGCCTCCTCGCCCCGCTCCACGACAAGATCGGGGATCACGCATTCCTGCAGGCTGATGCCCCCGTGGGCATATTCGGTGCCGGCCATGAACGAGCCGACGCCGGGCGGAGAGGCGATCCGAAGGACCGGATCCCAATACCAAGGGTAGGTCGGCATCGCGGGCGAGGAGCCCCCCTTCACCGCGGCGCATCGGGCCCACTTGGTCGCGACCAGATGCGGCGAAAGCTCGACCTTCGGCAGGCCGCCGGGCAAAAGCAGCCATCCATGGTCGGTCACCACGCGAACGCGGCTCCAGCCGCTGTCCAGGAGCGCCGCAATCCGGTCGATCAGGACGTCGACCTCGGCGTCGATCTGCCGAACCAACAGCGCGCCCAGCGAGTGGCCGAGGGAATCCAGCTTGCCGGCTTCGGTCCACCCGCCGGCTTCGCCGCCCTTCGTCATCGAAACATCGTCGGGGCCCAGAATCTCGACGCCGGCCCGGGCCATGGCATCGCGAAGGCGCGACGCGTTGGCGACCTGGCCGCTTGCGGCGATCGCCGGCGAGAAGTCATCGGCGTCGCCTTTACCCGTGCACGCGCCGTGCGCAGGCGAGGCGATCGGCTTCGCCGTCGCCGTCACGGTGGGAATCCCGGAATAGCGATGGCCGAGCCTCACCCGGAATCCCCGCGCCTCCAGCCGTTCGTGCAACGCGGCCCCGACGTCGAACCGCAATCCATCCGCGAACAGCACGCAGCCGTCCCGCTCCGGCTGCACCGGCTCCACGAGCTTCGCGGGGTCGACGCCGGGCCCCGATAGCAACTCCTGGAATCGCCGCGCGGAGCGATCGAGCCACGGCTCATAGATGGCGCGCACGATCTTCGTTATCAGGGCGTTCTCGGGTCCGGCCTTGATAACGGCCAGCGCATCCATCGCGGCTCGATCACAGCGCCATCCATCCGCGGCATAGGCTTCCGCCATCGCGTGGACGGTCGCCCCGCCCAGGGTCGCTTTGGCGGTCGAGGCGAGACGGCCGAGGGGCTCGAGCGCCATGGCATAAGGGCTTTCGCCCAACTGGGCCCATACCCACCCCCGGCGCTCCTTATGCTCCGCTTCGAGCGCGACGATCTTGTCGCAAGCCTGAGCGTGGGCGAGGGAGAGCATCGACTCCAACGCTCTTCTGAGGCCGTCCTCGCGCTCTTCGTTGACCGCGGGCCGGCGCTCGCCGGCGGAAGCGAAGAGGTCCTTGGGACGCGCCTGTCGAAGCGCCCGCGATACGCCCGGATAGAGCTTTGGCGCCTCGCAGAACCGCTTCCACGCGTCATCCCAGGCGCCGCCGCCAGCGATGAGCGCGTCAGCGGCGACTTGAGACCCACCCGCTTCCGGATCGAAGCCGAACTGCCGGGCCGATATGTCGCGAAAGGCGGCCCAGCGACCGGCGTCGGATTGCGCCTGAAACGCGTCGGCGTCGCTCAACCAGGTCAGCAGATCGCGCACGGGATCGTTGATCGCCAGCCGGTCGAAGTCATCGGCCTCGAGGCGGCGGCCCCTTATGCGGGCAAGCGGCTCGGTGGCGAGCAGGGGCAAGCTGCGGAGCATGGCGTCGCGCGTCCGACCGTCACGAGCGATGTCGAGCGCAAGCCCGTCCTCCGACATCAGGAAAGCGTCCACGCTCCAGTCGCGGCCATTGCGCTGGTGCCAGGTGGCGCCCCGATATTGGAGCTCGATCAGAGGCTGCAGGCCGCGAGGGCAATCGCCCGCCGCCCGCAAATCCTGCCGGCCGACCCTGGGCAGGTAGAGGATCGGCACGACGCCCTCGGCCGGCGACACCTCCGGCAGCGCCCGATCGACGATGCACCGGAGCCAGATCACTGGTCCGCGGCGTTCCTCGGGCGCGTAATCGCCCAGGACGAAGAGCTGCGGAATCGCTTTCTGAAGCGTAGGCATGAGCGGCAGCCACTGCCCTTCCGCATCGGCCCAAAGAACGGCGACGGGCGGCGCGACCCCGTCCGGTGAGCGTAGCGACTGCGCCAGCGACCCTTCCACGGCTTCGACGAGCGTCGCTGGCGCGCCGGCCATCACGCGGCTCGCGCCGTCTTGGCGCGATGACGATCGCGCGCGGCCTGCCTCGCGGCGCGGCTGTAGTGGAGATCATTCCATCGATTGCCGTCGAACCTATCTCCGCCCGCGAAGTCGGATGTCGCCTCGTCCCATCCCCAGAACCAGGGGAAGTCCTCCTTCTCCCTCGCCGGCTCCTTGCCGCGGTCCTTGTCCCATTTGATCTTCGGCGTTGTCCGCAGGATGGAGGCACCCTTGGCTTTCGCGCCAAGCGGACGGGCCGTCATGAACGGGCGGATGTTCATCCGCACGCCGTCATTTAGGTCTGGGTCCCAGCCGATCGGCTGCTCGTGGAGCGGCTTCCAGCGCACGAAAATATCGAAAGGCGGCTCCCCCTGCAGGATCTTTATGAGCTCACCCCGCAAGTGCTCCGCATGCGCCAGGCGTGCGTCGGAGCCCTCGACTCCGGCCTTCTGGCCCGAGCGCTGGCGATCGATCCAGTCGCCCAAATAGGAGTAGATCAGCTTCTCCAGCGTGCGCCGGCCTTCGCCGTTTGGAGCCGTCAAGCGGTGGTAATTGACGAGCGCATGAAATCCGTCGCGCAGGCCGTCCCAGACATGCCAGACAAACGGCCGATAGTTGAACAAGACGCAATGTTGCTGGAAGAATCCGTCACGCAGCCACTCATCCAGGCTCCTGCCGGAAAAATCGACATCGGCCAGCAAGCTGGCCAGTCTCGCCGCCGACCATTCATCCGCATAGACGTCCGCAAGCAGCGAGTTCAGCCGCTGCTCCGCCGGCGCTTCCCCTTTGACCGCGGTCAGGCAGACGACGCCGTCATTGTCGGCGTGCCTCTCCAGCCCGTCCGGCTCGAGCGCTGGAAACCAGGGGAAATCTAGGCCTGTCTGCCGCGGCCACCGTACGCCCGCGAGCCGGCAAGCGGCCACCTGCAGAGCGCATTCGGCATGAGCCGGGTTGCCGCTGAATATCCACTGTCTCGGAGATCTCGGCGCATCGAAAGCCGAGCCATCCCCATTTCCCGAAGTTTTGGCACTTCTCCACAGAGACAGATCCACGGGAATTTGGATCATTGCCTTATTGGTCACGCGAAGTGCTTTATCGATCTTCCTCACCTCTTTGGGGTAATCGGGAGACCTGCAGAGCTCCCAGACGGCGAATAAATCGTCCTGGTTTTTCGGCTCGACGATCGAGACGTCGGCGGAAAACTTCTCTCCCGTATATAGCGTGGCTGGAAGGTTCCCCATCATGCTTACAGCTACGCCGAACTTACCCCAGGCGCTGCACCCTCTAAAGCTGGCGCCCTTTTGACATACCTCCGTCAGCGAGCCATTTCCGTCCTGCCAGTAGATGACCTCAGAACGACCCTCGAACGCCCCCGGGCGCTCCGGCGCCCTTTGGTATGGCCACCAACCGTTGTCTATCTTGTCGATTTCCCAAAACTTTCGCGTGAAGCGCTCGTCATCGCTCGTTTTGATTCCCTGCCAACTATACGTGTGATCGGCGAGGAGTTCGTCCGCATCGGACGCGTCCAGGCTGATTCTGTGCTCCTCGGATCTCAGGAACACTTTCTGATCGATGATCTGCGCGGGGTTGGATCGCAGCCCTTCAACCTTGTCCTGGATCGAGGCCTCACCCTCGACATTAAACCCTGAGGTATGGGCTTCATCGCCCACGCGTCTCACGCCGAAGATTGAAAGGCAGACGTTGACCCTCTCGCCTGAGATCGCCTCGAATGCGCCCGGTCCCAGCTGGGCATGGCACTTGAGGTGATCGGACGACAGGAGATCCCTCCTGAACTCCCGGTACCTCGTCTGCAGGAACCAGGACTGCGGGCTGACGACGGCTACGTGGCCGCCGGTCGGTCGGCAGGCCGCCGCGGCCCTCTGAACGAAGCAGGCTGCGAGATCGCTCTTCGCGTTCTTGTGGAAGCGTTCGCAATATGCCTGCAAGACCTCGTCCTGGCGGCCCCGGCCCAGGTAGGGAACGTTCGTAATCACCAAATCGAATTCGTCCGCCAGAATCTGCGCCGCTCGGGCCATTCCCTTCGCCGCGACGGCGGTCTCCACCGCATCGTCGCTCGCCAGTGCCGGCAAGATCGAGCCGATGAGGGGTTCGAGGCTTTCAAAGCCGACGCTGAAGATGTCGGCCCCTGCCCTGCGCGGGTCTATCAGACTGCCGAGCCAAGGCGCCTTGGCGAACAGGTCGTGCATCAGGGCGAGGCCATTTCGCACGCGCTCCTCCAAGGCCTCGGCCGGCACGTCCTCGCCCGCATCTTCCGACTCGCGCCTCGCGGCCCGGTCGGCCGCCGCTGCGGCCTGTTCCGCCAGCTTCAGCCACTCCGGCTTGGTGACGCCGATGGCCAAGCCGGAGCAGGCAAGGTTCAGGTTGGGGAGTGGGTGAAATCCGGACCGGCGCCAGGCGGCAAAGGCCAGGTTGAAGGCGGCGATCTGCGTGCAGCGCGGATCGATCTCCAGCCCGAACAGGTTGTCGCGCAGGACGGCATCGATCGCCGCGGCCTCGCTCAACCCCTCCTCCTGCATCCGGAAGGCGGCGAGGATCGGCAAGGCGAACACCAGGAAGTGCCCGGAGCCCATGCAGGGATCCAGCATCTTGAGCTGCTTCGCGGCCCGCGGCCAGCCTTCGAAGCGGCCCGCGGCCGGGCGCCAGCCGCCCTCGGTTCCGTCGCCGCCCTCGTCGCGGACGAAGCGCAAATGGGTCCATTCGACATCACCGACCCTGCAGGCCGCACGAAGCTCCTCCTCGTTCGCCGCCGATGACGCCAGGGTGGGATCCTGGGACAGCACCTTGCCGGCCCACCACGCGCCCAGCGTGTTGTGGAGCAGGAAGAGGACCATATAGTCCTCGGTGAAAAGCTGAGTGACCGCGGGAAGCTCGTCGGCGCCGATCTTCGTCTCCGAGCGGTTGACCTCCTCCTTCTTTTCCGCCTGCCAGAACTGATAGACCCAGCCGAGACTGTCGTCGGCCTCGAACACGCCCTTAGGAAGCCCCTTCAGCAGGTCCTCCATTTCGGACCGTGTCTCCGGTGGAAGCGCGACTTGAAGCACCGGATCATCGTTGCGGAAGATTTGGGGCAACATGCGCTCGGCGTAGTGGCTGGCGAGATCGAGCCAGTCCGTCGCCTGCTCGCGCGCAAGCTCCTGCGCCTCCTCCAGCGTGATCGCCACGCCGGACTCCGGTTCGATCAGCAGGTCGGCTTCGGCGAGAAACCGCGCGAAGAGCATCCGATGCCAATGTTCGTAGGCGGTTTCCTGCACGAGCCGGGCCGTTGCCTGGGCGCCGGACTTCGGATCGCGCCTGTCCCCGAGCTGGCGGCCATGCGCCCGAAGGCGATTGCGCAGCGTCCGTCCGTCCGATGAAAGATGCTTCGGCGCTTCGGCGTCGCCTACCCCGAGCTGCGCCAGCGCCTTGCGAGCGCCAGCCTCGGCCTCTCGCCGCGCGTGCCTGACGGTTCTCTCGAGGTTCCGCCGGAGGCTTCTTTCCAGTGACGCCACGTCTTCGCTCCTCAATTCACCAGCACGGGCCCGTCGGCCACCTTCGACAGCAGAATCGCCTTCTGCCGGTCGATCCACGCCTCCACTTCGGCCGCGTCGCGCAACGTCGAGCGTTCCAGAGCCACGGTCTGGACCTTGGGCTCGAGCAGCTTCGCCGCCCGTTCGATCGCCTGATTGACCCTGCCGGCAATGGCGTCGATCTCGGCTTGCATGCCGGCAAGCGGCTTACGGTCCAGCGTCTCGGCAAGCGCCTCGTCCGTAGCGACGGCCGGCGGGGCGGGCGGTGCAAGGCCGACCGCGGCCTTGATGCTCTCCTGGTCCGTCGCCCCGAGCTTGGCCCATACGCTGTTCGCGGAGAGGATCGCGTCCGCCTCGGCGAATGCCTTCTCATGCGCCGCGTGGCTCTGCTGCACGGCTTGTCGCAGCAGCTTCGCCAGTTCCTGGCGCACGCTGTTCGCCGGATCCGACGGCTCCAGAAGCTGACGATGCGAGCGGATCGCCTCCAGCTCGTCGAGGTGCTCCTTCGCTTCGGGAATCGTCGTCGAATGCCTGGCGAGACGTTCTACGGTCTGCCACGCGGGAAGCCGCTTGCCGATCAGATCGCGGGTCGCGGACCATTCCTTGATCCGCTCCTCCCATTCGGCCGCCTTGTTCTTGATGGCCACCAGCTGCTCATTTCCGACGAGGCGCTCGACATCCTCGATTTCGGTGGTGGAAGGCGCCGACGGCAGCGGCAGCTCGCCTCCACTGGCCCTTGCTAGCGAGACGAGCCCGGCGAGAAACTCGGCTGCCCGCAGGGATTCTTCTCCACCCTTGCAGGAAAGGCCGAGCGCCTGGAACAACCTACGCAGGATCAGGCGATCGCCGACTGAAAGCGTCGCCTGCTCGACCCGGAAATCCGCCTTGGCGATCTTGTTCTGGTCGAGCTGCCCGAGCGGGACGGCCTGGCCGTTCAGCGTCGCCGTGACGTGCTGCAGCCGGTGGAGGCCGATCAGAGCCGCGTCGACGGCATCTCGCGGCCAGCCGAAGGGCGCGCTACCCAGCGCCTTGCGGATGTCGGAGCCCGACTTGCCGGCGCCGATCGTGGAGAGGACCTGCTGGCAGACGGGATGCTTTTCGGTGGCGTCCGTATGGCCGGTAGGCTGGAAAGGGTGATCGGCGCCTTCGCGAGCACGCTTGATGACCGCTTCCCACGTGCCGGAATCGGCCTCCTTGAAGCGCGGGAACATACGGACCAGCGCGGCGTCGGTCGCCGACTTGATCCGCTCATCCAGGCCGGTGAGCAGCACCTCGCTGCCTCCGCCCTGGAACACCTTGGTGTTCGCGACGATGTCCCGGATCAGCCGCTCGCGATCCGCCGCGGCCCGCGTCCGGCGGCTAGCCATGCTCTGGCAGGCCTCCTGCCCCTCGGCCGTCGTCGGATTTCCCTTCTGGTCAAGCGTCTGCTGAGCGGCGTCCGCCTCGACGATCAGTCGGCGCAAGTCCTCGGCCGACTGCCGCGGGATGAAGACGAACAGGACGGGGCTGTCCGTGCCGGCGGCGCGCGCGGCGTCGACGAGGTCCTTCTCCGAACAGGACCAGCCATCGCGGATCCAAACCGGCACCCCGCTGCCGTCCGCGGTCGGCGGCGACTGTTCGCGATGGATCTGGAACGGGCGGGGTTCCTTGGCCGCGCCCTGAATGACCTTGATGCCGCGGACGGTCCGGTCAATCTCGCCGTAGAGGAGCTGATCGCGCTTGAACTGGATGGCGGCGTCGTCGTTGCCGAGCTTGGTCTGGCGGTTGCGGAACTCCCGATCCCACTCGCTGCCCTCGCGGGTCTGCAGGCGATGCTCGTCGCCGACGGTCATCAGGACGCCCTGATCGGCGAGCCTGCGGAGGGCCTCGTCGACTTCAGCGCGGAGCTTTCCGTTGTCGGCCGCGAGATCGTCGATCAGAAGGTCGGCGATGTGCTCCTTGGTCGCGCGCACCCCGATGTCGGCGCCGGCCTCCCGCTTCAGCTTACCGATCAGGAAGACAAGGCCGCAAATACGCTGGGCGAGATCGCCGTCGGTGCGCCCGACCTGGATGATCCGCTCGTTTATCTCCCGCAGCAGAACGCCGGTGTTGACCATCTCCGGCGCGAGCGCCTCGAAGAGGTCGTCGGCGGGAACGACGGAGCCTAGCGGTTTGCCTGAAACCTTGGCCACCGCGTCATGGATGATGCGCAGCTGCGAGCGGAGCTGGCTGCTCGTGCCGGCGGCGTCGATCTGGCGGAAGCAATGCTCCCAGAACCGCCGCCGCGTGGGGAGAAGCGGATAATCGTCCACTATCACCCCGCGATCCTCGACGACTTCGCCGATGCGGGTGCCCTGGAGCTGTCGGGAGACTTCCCCGGCATGCCTGTCCAGCATGGAGCGAACGTCGGGAACCGCGCTCGGCTTCTTCTGGAGCAAGACCCGGCGCGTGACCGTCTCCACCTCGGCGTCGGAGAGCGGCACCCGGATGGTGAAACGATCCATGAGCTTCTGGAGCAGCGGGACATCGGTGAGAGCGCTCTGGCCCGCCCCGATGATCATCATCTGGCTGTCCAGCTGCTTGGAGACGGCCTCCGCGACCTCGGTCACGAGGACGGAGCGGTCGTTGGATTCGCCGATATATTGCTGCACCTCGTCGAGGACCAGGAGCGTGCAGGGCATCCGATCGTCGCGGCCCGCCAGCCGAAGGGATTCCTTCGCGACACGCAGGAATTCCTCCGTCGTGATGTCGGAGGTCTGCGGCGGGAACTGCGCCTTCAGAAGCTGCTTCGCCTCGGCCTCGCCGGCGGCGAATCCGGAATCGGCGGCCAATATCGCCCTGGCGATCGGCCCGCTCACGTAGAGGTTGTTCAGCTCCCGATCGAACGACTTTCCTTCGGCTTCGACCGCTGACTTGACCTGCTCGAAATGCTCCTGGGCCCGAAGCCAAAGAGTGAATCGCGCCTGCGGATACTGTTCCGGCAGGCCGACGGCTCGCAAAAGGATCGCCAGGATGGTGAGGCGGACGTTGTCGGTCGTGCCGCTCGGCAATGCGCCGGCCGCCGCGATCAGGCCGCCGGCGCGCTTCCCGGCCGTGTCGAGCTCGCGCAGCAACGCGCGCAACTCCTCCGGCATCGAGGGGACGAGGCTGCGCGCGGTCGACCCGTCGGGAAACGACGTGTCCTGCCAAAGGTGGCACAGCATCTTCAACAGGTGGGACTTGCCGCTGCCGAAGAAGCCGCTGACCCAGGCGCACCGCTGGCTCGTCTTTATGCTGTTGTCGAGGAAGGACCGGATGATCTTCTGGACACCCTCGGCATATTGGCCCTCGCAGACGAACGTCTCGAGCTCGCCGCGCAGCTCGGCGAACGCGCGCGCGTTGCGATTGTCGGCGATCCGCGCCTGCCCCTGGTTCACCAGCGGATGAAGGGCCGGATCCCTTTGCAGCGTGTCCTGGATCTTCATGCCGTCCCTCCGTCCGCATGGGCCGTGATCGGCACGGCGAGGTAGTTCCACCCGTCGCGCGCATCGAGCAGCCGATAGTTGTTCCGTTCGAAATGGCCTGGAAAGAAGATGACGAGCCTTCCTCTGATCTCGCCTTCGACCATCCGGATGATCTGTGAAATTCGAGCCAGGCCGAAGAGCGATCCGGCGCCCAGCACGGCGACCACCGTGCTTTCGGTCGCGGCGGGATCATTGAGAACGGCGCGGAGCTGCTCAGCGACGAACTCGGAGAATTCGGCCTCGAGCTTCAGCTGCAGATCTTCCGGCGAAGCGAAATATTCGTCGCGATAGTCGTCGACGGCCATCCAGCGCGCGAACACATCGGCGAGGTCAAGTTCGAGCCACGCATGCCCGGCCTCGCGGGTGGCCGTCTCGAAGGCGAGCTTGCGCGCACGAAGAGTCCGCTCGAGCTCCTTGTCGTAGACGATCATGACGACGCGCTGGGCGCCGGCGACCGTCCGCTGCCACGGCGTGGCGATGTGGCGGCCATAATGTTCGGCGAGCTCCTCGATCCGCGCCATGGTCAGGCCCGCCCGTCGGCTTGGGTGAGTCTGGACAGGCCGAGCTCGACGACGTCGCCGGCGAGTCGAAGATCGATCAGGCCGACACGCTTGGCCTCGATGGCGAGATCGCGCGCTCGCGACGGATCGCAGTCGAGGAGGCGGAGCCATGCGCTCGAAAAGATTTCAGCCCCTCGAAAGCCGGCCGCGTCGGCGAGATAGATTGCATAGGCCACGCTCGCGGCCGTGGCCCGCACACCCCGGCGCCTCTTGAAGGTGCGCCCCTGCAAATGGCCGGCTTGGACCCACGTGCTCGCGGCGTTTCGATAGACCTTGTCGAGCGTGCTTTCGTTGAGCCGCCCGCCGATCAGCGACCTCAGCTCGTCCTTCACCCCGTCCCGCCGGATCTCCGAATTTTGCGGCAGGAAGGCGATCGAGGGCGCCGTCGCGGCCAGCAGGGGGTCGCGAGCGATCGCGGCCAGCAGCGCCAGCAGGCGCTGGGCGTCCACATCCAGGTCCCACAACCGCCTCAGGACCCGAAACAGCGGCACGGCCGGGTCGAGCCCGTAAAGCTCGCCGAGACGCTGGTTGGTGAGGCGGCGGGTCGAGGCCGTCGGCTTGGCCAGGCAATTGCGGTCGATGATGGCCTCGGCATAATCCCTTCGCGCCGCCGCTGCGTGAACGCAGGCGAGCACCTGCCGCAATTCCTCGAACATCATGGTTCGGCTCGTATGCGTTCCCTTCGCCCCGAACCGGAACCCCGCGGCCGCCGCCCGGGCACCGCCGAGCGGCGCAAGAAGAGGAAATCTGGGCGTCACGGCTTCGCTCCATCGCGGTAAGTCGACAGCTTCTGTCCTCGCGCGCACCGGGCAGGTCAAGCAAAAACAGTATTTTCGCCGGCAAGTTTGCCGGCGAATATTCTCGCTCCGTTTTCCGGCTGACACAAGGTTCGGCGGACCTCATCGCAATGCCTGAAAAGCTGCCCCGGATCTTACTCGCAAGCATCGCCTACGGCGGAGGCCCTGCCGCGAGGCGTCGTGGTGGAAGGTGGCGGTCGGCTCGGTCGGCGGGCACAATGCCCGGCCGGGGACGCGTCGGGACGAAGACGTCAGTCCGGTTTCAATGACGAGAAAAAGTACTGGCTGGGGCGGCAGGATTCGAACCTGCGAATGCCGGTACCAAAAACCGGTGCCTTACCGCTTGGCGACGCCCCAGCATTGCGCTTCGAGGGGGCCTTATAGCGGCGGGGCCTTTCGCGAAACCCCCGTCTTCCAGTCGCGCCAGGCTCGATTCAGACGTTCGAGACCCGGCGGTGGACGAGGTCGAGATAATCCTTCCTGAGCTGCATCGTCAGCTCGCCGACCTCGAAGCTCCACGGGCCGGCGGACGCGACCGGGGTGACCTCGGCGGCGCTTCCGGTCAGGAAGAACTGCTCGAAGCCCTCGAGCTCCTCCGGCCAGATCGGTCGCTCGATCACCTCGATGCCGCGCCGGCGGGCCAGCTCGATCACCGTCTGCCGCGTGATCCCGTTGAGGAAGCAATCGGGGGTCGGCGTATGGAGCGCTCCGTCCCTGACGAAGAAGGCGTTCGCTCCGGTCGCCTCGGCCACCTGGCCCCGCCAGTCGAACATCAAGGCGTCGTCATAGCCCTCGGCCTGCGCCTGGTGCCGGGCGAGGGTGCAGATCATGTAGAGGCCCGAGGCCTTCGACTCCGTCGGCGCCGTGTAGGGCGCCGGGCGGCGCCATTTGGAGATTGCGAGCCTCAGGCCCTTGGCGATCGCCTCCTCGCCGAAATAGGCCGGCCAGGGCCAGACGGCGACGGCGAGGTGGATCCTCGACCTTTGCGCCGACACCCCCATCTGCTCCGAGCCGCGCCACGCGAGCGGGCGCATGTAGGCGTCCTCGAGCGAATTGGCTCTCAGCACCTCGTGGCAGGCCTCGTCGATCTGCTCGACGCTGAACGGGATCTCGAAGCCGAGCAGCTGCGCGCTCCTGCGAAGCCGGCGGCTATGGTCGCTCAGCCGGAACACCTCCCCGGCATAGGCGCGCTGCCCCTCGAAGACGGAAGAGGCGTAGTGGAGGGCGTGGGTCAGCACGTGGACGTTGGCCTCGCGCCACGGCACCAGGGCGCCGTCCAGCCAGATGAAGCCGTCGCGGTCGTCGAAGCTGCGCTGATCCGTCACTCGAGGCTCCCTTGAGATGCGCGGCGGGGATAGGACCGGGCGGTTGGAGCGTCAACTTGGGGGCGCCGGTTCCACGGCCGCAAGCCTCGGATCGTGGCCGCGCCGGAGCGGTCGACCGGCGAGGCCGCTGCGGAGGACCGGTACGGTCACGGCGCCGCCGCGCCCGACCCTTCGGTCAGCAGATAGCCGAGCGCGATGAAGGCGAGGGCCTGGTCCTGGAACATGCTCTGGTCGCCGGTCGAATATTGCGGGAAATCGAGCGTAAACGCCCCGAGACGCGGCTTTGAGCGAGGGTCTTTCCCCCAAAAGTTCTCGTATCCCGACACGGCATAGCCGAACCAGTCGGCCAACCGGGTGCGCTCGTCGGCGACCTGGCTGCAGTCGAAGCTCTTTTCGGCCGGATTCCATGACCGGTCGATCTCCGCCATGTAGCGCTCGTGAAAGCGGCGGCCCACGCCGCGCTTGCGCGCTTCGCTCAGGGCCGCCGCCAGGCCGCGCGGAAGCGACATCTTGATGTAGTGGATGCGCGACACGCGGGACGGGCCGCCTTCGGGCCGACGCGCTTCGGCATATCCCTGGAAATAAGCGGCGGGCGGGCTCCTGCGGCTGCGACTGGCGAGGTGATCGTCTATGTCCTCGACGACGATCGACGCCCCCCAGGCGGGAAGGCGCTTCTTCAGGTTGCTATAGGCTTTGAACCGGTAAGCGGGATCATGCTCGGCGTCGACGATGACGATGTTGGGAATGCCACGCCGGATCAGCGCGATCGCCCCGAGGTTTTCGGAACCGCCGCCGTCGTGGAGGACCAGCCTGCGTCCGTTCGGCTGGCGGACCTCCTGCTTGAGGAAGCGCGCGAAGGCCGCACCCGAAACCGCAACGGCGTCGCGATAGGGAAGGCTGGAGCCCTTCCAGGCCAGCTCGCCGTCGCCGTTCCAGCGGGTGCCCAGCGGCGTGAATTCGAATAGGCCGTCCTTCCAGCCGGTCGGGCGGCGGCCGGTCGTCGCCTCGCGATTGAGGGTGGCGTTGACGACCAGAAATGGCCAGGCGCCGCCGCGGGTTCGAGCGTCGAGCTTGTCGAGCCTGACCGGCGGCTCATCCGCGGCACCGAACACGACCCCCAGGCGCTCCCGATAGAGCTTCACCGATTTGCCGAGCACGGCGCTTCGGATCATCGCTCCGCCGGTGACGAACTTGGCGTTGACGGCCAGCTCGCAGACGCGGGCGTAGAAACGGGAATCGTCGAACGTCGCTGAGCCGAAACGCTCGACCGGGGTGGGACGGCCACGCTCCAGCTCGAGCTGGTTGGCATAGACCCAGTAGGCGGCATAGCCCCCGCCGGACACCGTCGACACGATGTCGGCGCGCCCGCCGATCAGCTTACGGTCGTAGAGAGCCTTGAGCGCCCCTACCGTGAACAGCGCCGAGCGGAAGCCTCCGCCGGAGAGAGCGACGCCGGTCTCCACGTCATGACCCCCGAGATGGGCCTGCTCGAGCGGAGTCAGCCTTCCTTCGAGCATGCCGGCTTCGGGCGGTTCCGGCGGGAGCCGCGGCACCCCGATCAGGCCGCAGGCTGAAAGCGACGCCGCCGCCGCCGCGGGCAGCAGGCCTCTCAATGCCCTCCTCCGCTCCATCCCAGCCTCCTTGCCGAAGCGGCCAGGATGCACGGCGGGCCGGGGATGGCAATGGCCTAAACGCCGAGCGGGCGGGGCGCCTACTCCATCGCCTCGTGGGCGAAGCTGAAGATCCGGGCGAGGCGCCAGGCGCCGTCGGCGCCCAGCGTCCATAATTGGGTGAAACGGGCCCGGCCGGCGAGGCGCTCCGGACCGTCGCCCTTGCGCTCGTAGAAGAGGTGGATTCCGTCCTCGATAGCGCCGTGGCCGGGGACCGGATCGACGCGCAGGCTGGTCCGGACCAGCTCGCGGCGCGAGCGCCAGGCCCCGGGCTTCCGGCGCTCCTCGCAGGTCTTCGCATAATCGGCGACGGCCGCATCGGCGCCTTTCCAGACGAAGCCGCCCTTGTCGTGATACATCTCGATATCGTCCGCGATCATCGTCCGCACCCGGACCGGATCGCAGCCCTCGAAGAAGAGCCTGAAGAATTCGGCGTCGCGCTCGGCGATCTGCCGGGTGAGCTCCGGCTCGGCGGGGACGACCGCCTTCGGTTCCGGCGCGGCCGCGCTTGCGGCGGCGGCGGCGAGAAGGGAGATCAAGTGCATGGAAGGCTCCGGCTTGGTGTCTTATGACTATAATACGCCTGGAAGCCCCGCTGAGCAACCCGGCGGCCGCATCGACCGGAAGCCGTCCTGCCACGCCGCCCTGTCATGTTGCACTGCAACAAAAGCTCCCCCATAACGTTCTCATGCCGAGCGCCCTCCGTCGGGCCTCCCCGGGGAGTAAGCTTATGCCTGCCATTCGACCGCGAGTTCGCCTCCGGGCCAGCCGCAAGGGACGGAGCGTCTTCGCCGGGTCCTCCGCCACTCTCGACCGCCTCTCGGATCTGGTCTGGCGGGGCGAGAATCCCGGCAACCTCCACGCCCGCTGCTACGTGCCCGACCGGATCCGGGTCGGCGCCCCGCTCGTCGTCGTTCTCCACGGCTGCACCCAGGACGCGGCGGTCTACGACCACGGCTCGGGCTGGTCGACTCTGGCCGACCGCCACGGCTTCGCCCTGCTCTTCCCGGAGCAGAAACGCGCCAACAATCCGATGCTCTGCTTCAACTGGTTCTCCGGCAGCGACACTCAGCGCGGAATGGGCGAGGCCGCCTCGATCCGCTCGATGGTCGAGGCGATGAAGTCCGCCCACGGAATCGACCCGGAGCGGATCTTCGTCACCGGGCTGAGCGCCGGCGGCGCCATGGCGTCGGCGATGCTCGCCACCTATCCGGAGACCTTCGCCGCCGGAGCGATCATCGCGGGAGTGGCTTACGGCTGCGCGGCCGACGTCGCCGAGGCCTTCGACTGCATGGGCGGCCGGGCCCGAAGCGGCCCGGCCGAGCTCGGCGACCGAGTCCGCCGAGCCTCGCCGCACAAGGGGCCGTGGCCCCGGGTCCAGGTCTGGCAGGGCAGCGCCGACCGGACCGTCGTGGCGAGCAATGCCGACGCGATCGTTCGGCAATGGGCCGATCTGCACGGCCTCGGCCGCGAGCCCGACCGCAGCGACCGCGATGAAGGCTATCCCCGCCGGACCTGGCTCGGGGCTGGAGGCGAGCCGCTGGTCGAGCAATATGTGATAACGGGCATGGCGCATGGAATCCCGCTCGACGGCGGCGGCGAGGACCCGCTCGGCGAAGCGGGCGCCCACATGCTCGACGTCGGCCTCAGCTCGACGGCGCGGATCGCCGCCTTCTTCGCGATCGCGCCGGCCGAGGAAGGGGCGCGGCCTCGCGGCGACGGGGCGAATCCGCCGCGGGAAGAGGCCCGGCCTCGCGGCGAACGGGCGCACCCGGCCCGCTCGGGCGCGGCCGCCGGACGTCGGACTCCGCCGCAGTCCGCGGGCGGAGTCCAGCAGGTGATCGAGGACGCCCTGCGCAAGGCGGGCCTGATGCGCTGAGCGGCGACGGGGCTGTCGCTCCGGCGCCAGCTGTCGTAGCATCGTGCCGGGAGATGCTCATGACCCGGGAGACCTGCCTAAAGCGCCACCTGCTCCATGCCTCGGTGCAGGCCTATCATCCCGACCCGCCGTTTCACAGCGGACCGCCGCGATGGCTTCATGACCCGGTGCGAATCTCGCCCGGGCGCACGACGACCCCGTTCCTCAACCTGAGCCGGCCGGAAATCGACTTCGCCCTCGTCGGCCGCTTCGAGGAGGGCATCGTCGTGGCCTTTCGGGGCACGCTGCCGCCGCTCGACCTCAGCCCGGACGGGATGCGGATCGTCAATCCGGACATACGCGGGGCGGCCATCGCCTTCGACTGGCGCAACAACCTCGATGCTCCGCTGGTTCGCGATTTCGCCGTCGGCGCGGCG
The DNA here is from genome assembly GCA_035714565.1 of Allosphingosinicella sp. Classification (GTDB taxonomy): domain Bacteria; phylum Pseudomonadota; class Alphaproteobacteria; order Sphingomonadales; family Sphingomonadaceae; genus Allosphingosinicella. Next base: position 13,227 of record DASTLX010000042.1, on the reverse strand, counting down.
ACCCTTCCCGGCAGGGTCCATCGCGGCTTCGCCGAGTCGCTGGCCAGGCTGTGGGGCGGCGTCGCCGAGACGGTCGACGGGCTTCGCGACGGCTCGGCGCCGCGCCTCTATTTCACCGGCCACAGCAAGGGCGGGGCGATCGCCAACCTGGCGGCCGTCTGCGCCCGGCGGATCTGGCCGGCGGCGACGGTGAAGGCCGCGACGTTCGGCGCCGCCCGTGCCGGCGACGGCGACTTCGCCGCCGCTTATCGTTCGGCCGGGATCGACTGCCACCGCTACGAAGTCAGCGAGGACATCGTGCCGGATCTCCCGCCGGCGGGCGTGGAGGCGGGCTCTCCGACGGTCGTCCGGCGCTGCGAACCGGTGGGGGTCGCGCACCAGGTCCCGTTGATCGCCTACCCGCCGCCGCTGAGCCTGGGCGGGCTGTTCGGCCGCGTCCTCCGTCCGAGGGACGACCGCTGGCTGATCCGTCCCGCCATTGCCGCCCATCTGCCCTATCGGGGCTTCGGTTACGGCGAGCATGTGTGCGAGGAGGGTTGCCGGCACGACTGGCGCTGAGAGCGCCGGGCGTCAGACGAGCCGGTCGGCGAGGAGGCGCTGGAGCGGCCGAAGATCGGTGCCCGGATTGGCCCGCAGGTGGAGCGGCTGGGGCTCGTCGCCGAGCCAGATCCGCACCGTCGACCGGCTCTCGGCCGACTCGCCCTCCTGAATCGAGAAATGCCGTACCGAGCGGTAGGGATAGGAGCTGGTCTCGATCCGGGCCTCGAGCAGATGCTCGCGCTGGGCGAGAAGGATCCGGCGCTCGGTGAAGAGGATTACCCCGGTCGGAGCGACGAAGGCGGCGTGAACCGTCTCGCCGGCGACGAGGTGGGCGGTGAGCTCGGCCGCGTCGGCGGCGGGCGACTGATCGACGTCGAGGATTCGCATCGGCGTTAGATGGGCGACCGGCGGCGGCGCGGCAATCCCTAGGCCCGGCCGAGAAGCCGAAGGATGAGGCGGGTCAGCGCCCAGGCGGCGGCTCCGGCGAGGAGGGCCGCGGCGACGACCGGGACGGCGATGAGGATCTGGGCGGCAAGGGTGGGACCGCGAGCGTCGGACGAGGAGCGAAGGAGGGCGACCGCGATCGCCACGGGGCCCAAGACCGCCAGGGCGGCTAGCGCGGCGAGCGCCGCGACGACGAGCGGAAGCCGGCGGGCCATCATCGTCCGGCCGCGGCGCGCACCGGGTCGTCCGCGGCACCAGGCGAGAGGCGCGCCGAGACCGCCCACGGGCCCGGCCGACGGCGGGGGCGAGATTTGGGCATTGGCTTCGATAAATGTGATGTTATACCATTCCTCGACAGGAGGTGCGGGTGCTGAGTCCAGGGTCGAGCTTCGAGGAGACGGCGGCGCCGGGACGCCGGGCTCAGCTGATCCTGGCGCTGCTCCTTCTGTCGGTCTTCCCGGTCTTCTTTCTCACCATCCCGATCCAGACCCATTCGGTGAGGTTGGACCTGCCGCGACTCCCCGGCGCGATCGTCCCCGCGAGCCCGCCCCGACCGGACGCCTATCTCATGACCACCCTGGCCGTCCGGCGCCTGGTCGGGGACCCGGAGCGGACGCCCCGGTTCCACGAGCTGGTCGTGACCCCGCACGAGACGATATTGTTCGACGGCCGCGAGGTCGACGTTCGCGGCCTCGCCGCCCGCCTCGGAAGCGTCGAGGCCCGCGAGGAGTGGGTCGACTTCCGCCCGGACCCGAACGCGCGCTACGAGCTGTTCGCCGAGATCCTGGCCATGACCAGGCGCGCCCGAATCGAGCGGCTCCGGCTCGACAGCCGGCCGTTCCGCGGCGCGTTGGACGAACCGCCGCCGGCAGCGAGGCGGCGCTCTAGGCGGCATCCATGACCCGGGCGGCCTGGAGCGTGTCGGTATATTGCTGGAACCGCACGGCCCGGCCGTCCGCCACCCGCCAGACATGGGCGAGCTGGGCGTCCAGCGAGCGCCCGGTCGCCTTGCAGGCGCCGCGGTAGCGGCCGAGCACGACCACGGTGTCGCCGGCGTCCAGGAATTCCTCCGGAACCGCCGAGAATCCGTCCCATTCGCTGCCGAGCCGGCCGAACACGCCGGCGAGTATGGCCTCGGGCCCGCGATAGGGATTGCCGTCGGCATAAGGGAAATTCTCGGCCTCGTTCCAGACCATGTCCGGGCTCATCCGGCCCACCGCGCCCGGAATGTCGCCGGCGGCGAAGGCGTCGTAAATGGCCCGGATCAGAGCGACATTCTCCTGCGACATCGACTCTCTCCCCAAAGCTTGCCGCCGCGATCATGCCACGAGTCCGCCGCCAAGGCGACTGGATCGGGGACAGCGGCGAGCCGCCGGTCACGGCTACCGATCGAGCGCGGACGAGCCGGGCTCGTCCGGCCGCCCGCCGCCCGTTCAGCCGTCCGCCGAGCCGCCGCCGCCCGCGGTTTCGCGGCTGAGGCGCATGATCGCCCAAACGCCCCAGAAGGTCGCCGGAAGCGCGACCGGCAGAAGCAGCAGCGCGACCGGCCCGGCGAAGATCGAGACCAGCACGACGAGCGGGAGAGCGGAGACCCCGACCAGCGCCCGGCCGAACCTTTTCTGCTCCGCCGGTCCGAGCTCGGCGTCCCAGCGCCGCTCGCGGCCGTTCTGCTCCCACCGCCAGGCGACGATCGCCCGGCCCTCGCCGTCCCAGCGCCTGACCGCGAGGGCGAGCAGGAGCCGGCCGTAGCGGTCGACGAGGCCAGGCGGGCGGTCGACGACGCCCGGCCCCCGCGGAGCCGCGCCCCGGGCGGCCGGCGAGGAATTGACCGGGGAAGCGGGGGCGCCGGTGGCGGTGTCGATGACCACCAGCCTGCCGTTCTTCTCCTCGACCCGGTAGCGGCCCTTGGGCGCGTCCATCGCCTCCCCTCCCCGGGACCGAGAATAAGGCAAGAGCTCGGCGAGCGGAAGGCGGCGGCTCCGGATCAGTATCCGCCCGCGGGATTGCCGGACCTTTCCGGATCCGGCCAGCCGGCCCGGCGCTGCTCCATCTCGGCCATGGCTTCCAGAGCCTCGGGCGAGCCGGGCTCGAATCCCTCTCCCGACATCAGCCGCTCCATCTTCTCCATGTCCTTCTTGACCGCCTCCGGATTGGCCGCGATCCGGCCGGCGACCATCAGCCCGGAGGCCATCTCCTTCTGGAGCCTGGCCTCGGCCAGCTTCTTCGGGTCGCCCGCGGCGGTGAACTCGGCGAGCTCGGCGCCGAGCGCCATCGAGAACAATTTCTCCATCGCCCCCGGAGTGCGGAAAGCGGGCGAGACTTTCTCGGGATCGGAGAGCCTGCCTTTCTCGACCGTCCCCGTGACCCGGGTCCGGCGGCCGCCGTCGAGCGGAGTGAGCGACGCGGTCATCGTCATCGCCACCTCGTCGCCGCTCATCACCGTCCAGGCGAGGCCGTTCGCGGTCCGGGTCATCGTCACGGGCGGAACCGACCCATAGACGGCCCCTTCCCCGGCGGGGAGCAGGTCGAGGTCGATGTCGGCGAGGGCCTGCGCCACCCGCTCCGGCGGCTGGTCGACATCCTGCGAATAGGCCGGCCCGTCGAGCGCTCCGACGAGATACAAGGCGCCGAGCATCACGGGCGCCGCGGCGCCGAAAACCTTCAGGAACATGATTTCCCCCCGATTACGAGAGCCCTGCGTAGCGGCGGCGGCTGAAAGGGCGGTTAACTTACGGTCCGCGAGGATCGCGGACTCGCCGCGCCGGCGAGAGTCCTGCGGCCGAGGCGCCGGCGCGCGGGCTCCTGCCTTATCTTCGCCGTTAAGCGCTGGGAGGATGGCGGCCGCACCGGAGCGGAGCGTCAAATGAGCCTGGCCTTGCTGCTTGCCCTCCAGTCCGCGGCGCCGGCCGAGCCGCTGGCGATCGACTTCGACCTCGCCCGGGTCAAGCCCTCGGACCCGTGCGAGACCGGCACCGGCGGCGGCTCCGACATCGTCGTGTGCGGGCGCCGGCCGCGCGGCGACTACGACCTGGAGAAATGGGAGCGCGTGTTCAGGACCGGCCCGCTGCTCGCCGAAAAGGGGATCGGCCCCGGCGCCGTCGTCCGCGCCTATGGCGAGAGCGTCGGAATGCCCGGCGGCCAGGTCAGCAAGCGGGCGATGGTCGGGGTGAGGGTGAAGTTCTGAGGTTCCGTTCGGCTCCGAACGGCCCGGAAAAAACCGCATGGCGTCCCTGTTCCCCCGGCCAGCGGGCCGCGGCGGACGGCCGGCCGAGAGCGCGGAAGGCCGGAAGGTGGCCGACAAGGAAAAATCGATCCGATCAAACCAAGCCGGTCGATTGATTTTATCGATCATCGATCGCGACATTTCAAAGAGCCGCAAGGAACATAGCATGAACTGCCTGCATCGGCAAGAGGTCCTCCGGGCCGGCGGCGAGCTCCTCCCCGTCCGTATGCAGCCCAATCCGCGCGCTCGCCGCGACGGCCCCGACGCCGGGGACGGGCGTCGACGGGCGGCCGGGAGGCAGTGGATAGCGGTGCCATGCATCGCGACGTGTCGCGGGGCGGTTGCGGGGGCATCGCCGGGTCGCTGCCGAGCTGCTGCCGAGGTGCTGCCGGGGTGCTGCCGTGGCGTTGCCGGGGTGCTGCCGGGGCGTTGCCGAGGTGCTGCCGGGGTGCTGCGGGGGTGCTGCCGTGGCGTTGCGCCAGCGTTGCGGAGTCGCTGCGGGAGGGACTGGCGCCAGGGACGTAGCTGGCACGTAGCTGCCACGTGCCTGGCACCGGTAATCCCCGCCGGTCTTGAGCGTCCCGCACTTCGGCCGGAACGGTCGCGAATGGCGCGGGCGGCGCTGGATGGTCGCTCGAGGATGCGGCGGCGGCGGCGGGGGCGAGCCGGCGGACGGTGCTTCGGTTCGAGCGCTACCACCGGGACGTGTAGCCGGAGCTGGGTCAGGCGTTGCGGCGCGCTTTCGAGGAAACCGGCGTCAGATTTCTGAGCGGCCGCCCGGACGACGGTGGCGTCGTCCCCGCGCCCTTTCGGGTTCCTTGCTCGAGATGATGGCCGGTCCCTTTCAAGGACCGCCGGGACACAAGCCTTGGTGGGGAGCGGCGCCGGTGCCCTTCTGGAGTTCTCGATCACTCGCCGGCAGAGCTCGATGACTCGGAATGGCAAACGTCGCTCTTGGCATTGTTCGCACGCCAGCCGCAGATGACGAAATAGTCCCCGGGAATGGCGACTGCCACTGCCGCTTCCCCTGGGCTGGACGGGGTCGCGCGCCGAGCAGGGGCGAGGTCGCGGCGCCCTTCAGTCTTCAACGCGAAGACGCAAAGACGCAACGAGGCTTCGACCCGTCAAGGACTCCGCGCGCATCCTCCAAATTCCTGGCGGCGAGTGGCAGCCACGCGCTGGCGCTTGAGGGACGGTCACTTTCAATGGCCGTCCAAGGCGGCAGTCAAATGAGGGTCGTTCTGCCGCTGAAACCCTCACGCCCGCTCAATGCCGGATGGCCCGGGCGGCGCTGCAATGGTCGCTCGACGAGACGGCCAAGGCGGCGGGCGTGAGTTACCGGACGATCTTCCGCCTCGAGAACGAGTAGCGGGATGTGCAGACGGAGAAGGTGGCGGCGATCCGACGGGCGTTCGAGGGGGCTGGAGTGCGGTTCCTGGATGTCGGCAGCGACGCTGGCGGCTTGGTGCCGCCGCCCCTTAAGGCCCTGCCACCGCGGTAGCGGATCGCACTGGACGGTCAATGGCACTGACCGACTAAAGAAGCAGCCAATAGGTTGATCTGGAGCGTCTGGTGACTCGCCTATCGCGTCGACACGCTCGGCTGCCAGGCTTCCATCTTGCATTCGGGCACTTCCGCCCCGCCCTTCAGGCGCGCCGTGCCGCAGGCCAGGGCCGCGCTAAGGTAGCGCTTGATCGAGGGCGCATGATCGGGAAGCGTACAGCGGTTGGCCTGCATCAGAGTGAGAATGATCTGGGCCTGCGCGAGACCGTTCGAATCCTCCATCTCGCGCATCGTGGCACGCGGCGCGCTGTTGTCGCCGAGGCTGCTGCTCCAGCGGGAAGCCATTGCCTTCTCGATCTGGTCGTAATCGGCTGTGAGGGCGGCGCATTTGCCGGATGCCGTTTGAGCCGAGACGGGGGCGGCGAAGAAGAGAAGCGACGCCGCGGTCCCAAATGCGATCAATAACGATTTCATGGCGATTCCCCTGTTCCGGCCAGCTTAGCGCCGAAGGGGCCGCTGGGAAGCCCTCTTAGGGCGTCGGCGGATGGACTCGCACCAGGGGGTCTCCATCGGCAGCAATCCTTGCCTCATCTACAACGCCGCGCGACGCCTCGCTTCCGGAGCCGACGTAGCGCACTGGGAACTGTGGCTGTCACTGCCGCTTCCCCTAGGCTGGACGGGGTCGCACGCCGAGCAGGGGCGAGGTTGCCCGCGCCTTTCAGTCTTCAACGCGAAGACGCAAAGACGCAACGAGGCTTCGACCCGTCAAGGACTCCGCGCGCATCCTCCAAATTCCTGGCGGCGAGTGGCCGTTGGGCTTCTTGGGACCAGGCACATGCCAGGCATGTAGGTGGGGCTTTGCCGCCAGGCTTCTTGTACCAGGCACGGCCAGGTACGTAGCTGGCACCGGTGATCTCCTGTCGGCGGCGCCTCGCACTCGGGCAGCCGGCGTCGCCCGGGGCTCCGGGGTCGCGGCACCCGATTTCGAGGGAAGACACGAAGGCGCGAAGGCACAGGTTGGAACGGAGGCGCGAAGCCGCTCGAGCGGCAGCCCCTCCTGTTGCGCCCGATGCCGGCATTATTGCACGTCACCCGAAGCCTCCATTCCCTCCTGCTGATGCGGTCGCACCAATGTGGAGCAGATTGAAGTGTGCCGACGGCAGAACATCGCGCATAGTTTTGGCTTCGGGAGGGAAGGCGGATGAAACGGATTTGGGTAACTGCAGCCGTAGCAGCTGGAGTCATGTCCTCGGTTGCCTCGGCGGCCATCACGACGACCGAACTGGCTTACCGCAGAATTGAATGCGTAATTTATGTCAGGGAGATCGTTAAGTCGCTTCCCTACGGCCTAACTTACTGGGCTGACAAGAAAAGAATAATAAATAGCTATACTTGCAAGGCCGGATCCGTCGCGATTATCCAGGTGCCCAGTGGTGCTGCAGCGCAATATGGTCATATGGCGTATGTAGACGCCTGCGGCACGACGGGCATCACAATCCGCGAGGCGAACTTCAGGAAAGACACGATCACGCGCCGCGTCGCCACCCCGAATATTTTGCAAGCGGAGAAAGAACTGCGGATCGTCGGATATTGGCGTCCTAAGTGAGGCGGCCGTCATCGCGCCTTTGCGCCTCCAGTACATAAAACGAGCCGGAGGCGTTCAAATCGCGCTGTGCCCGGTGGCTGAGCTTAGCCTGGGAACGGTGACTGTCACTGCCGCTTCGGCTTTCGCGAACCCGGACCCGACATGCGCGAGGACCGATTCCGGGCTGCCGGGAACTCGGCTGGGTCTTGTCGGACTCTCAAGAACCGGCGTTCGCCGAGATGCGCCGTGCATCGGCGGCGATGAGGACCAGGCAGTGCTCCGAGCCGCTGGCCTCCCAGGCCTGCTCGGCGACGGCGAGATCGAGCTTCAGCGCCATGGCCGGCAGGTCCCGCGCCGGAAGCCGGAGCAGCCGCCGGACGGCGGCGAGCCGGAGCTTGTCGAGCCGCTCGAACCTTTCCTCGAGCGCGTCACAGGCAAGCGCCTTCCGCTCGGCCGGCAGAAGCCCCTCCTCCGCCTCGAAAGCCGCCACACGGGCCTCGGCCCGCCGCAATGCCGCGACGGCGCGGTCCCAGCCGGCGGCCGACGCGCTGCGGACGGGGCCCGAGACAGGCGCCAGCGGGACGGCCGCCCCACGACCGCCCCCGGCGACGGCGCAAGCGCCGACACCCACGCCTAGCAACGCCCGGCGCGACAGGTTATGCCTCATAGGCGCCATGCCTGAGGGTCTCCTTCTGGACGGTCCCTTTTAGGGACCGCGCAGAAAACAGTCAAGGGGTTTGATCTGGAACGTCCCGCGCTTCGACCCGACCAGTCGCGGATGGCGAGGGCGGCTGTGGAATGGTCGCTCGAGGACGCCGCGGCGGCCGCCGGGGTCAGCCGCCGGACGGCGTTGCGCTTCGAGCGCTACCATCGGGACGTGACGCCTGAGCTGATCCTGGCGCTCCGCCGAGCCTACGAGACGGCGGGGGTGCGGTTTCTCGACGAAGGCCCCGATGCGGGGGCCGTGGTCCCGCCGCCACTTCGGGTACCGCCGCCGCAACGATAGTCGGTCCCTGAACGGGACCGGCCAGGACCGAGGTCTCTCAGGTCGGCGTCGTGCTGTGACCAGCGCTTCGTCGAAATCCTGCGGCTGCGGCTTCAGCGGCTACGGCGTCGGACGGGGGAGGAAGGCCGGGAGGGCGAACAGCTTAGTCATTCCGCCGGTGTCCAGGAGTCATGCAGCCTTGGCGGTCAGCTGAGGCCAAGCGCCTTCAACGTCGCGATCACCGCGCCGATGTCCGCTCCCGCCGTCAGCGCATCCCTGTCCAGCCCCTTGGCCCGGCAGACGTCGTTGAGGGCTGCGGCGATCAGCTCGGGATCGCCGTCTTCGAACACGGCCTCGACATAGCCGAGGATGGCTTCGTCGCTGTCGAGCAACTCAGCGGCGTCCCACGGGGTGGTCTCAATTCCCATCCTCTGCCTCCCATTCGGCGGCGATCGCTCGGGCTCGGTCAATATCGGCCTTTTGCCGGCTCTTGTCACCGCCCCACGCCAGCAAGAGATCGTCGCCCCGGGTCGCGAAATAGACGCGATAGCCCGGCTCGTAATCCAACCGCAGCTCGTGCAGCCCTCCCGCCACCGGCTTGCTGTTTCCGAACTGGCCGAGCGAGAGGCGTCGCACGCCTGCCAGAATGCGGTCACGGGTGCGCCGGTCCCGCAAGCCGTCGAACCAGCGACGGTAGGCGCGAGATTGGACGATCCGGATGGGCGCCGACACTCGACGAAGCTAGTCGGCCGTTGGAGGCATCCAAAATCAGGATGCCTGCGCCCGCCCGCCAATCTGACAATGGCAGTATGCGGTTACCGAGCGAGCTTGGCCCAAGGCACGTCCCGCCCGGCGGCCCCATAAATGTATACTGTCACTGTTTACCCCTGGCGACATCACCCGGACGCGCGATCGGCCGGTTTCAAGGGAAGACACGAAGGCGCGAAGGGACAAGGGAAAGGGTGGGGCTGGCGGACCCGAGCGGACGACCGCCGGCGTCAGGAAGCCGGACGGCGCCTCGACTCGGGTGCGGGCGCACCGCGCAGGAGCCCCTCGATGCTCAGGTCCTCGTCGACGTCGGGCCAGTGGATTCCGAAACCGCCCCCCGCCCTGGTCCAGTTCGAGCGCTGGGCCGGAATGGCATCGAGAAGGCGGGGGTACCAGGCGAGCGGCACGGCGATGGTCCGGCCGTCGGCGAGGTCGACGATCAAGCGCTCGGAGCCGAAGCGGACGTCCGCGACGCGCTCGTCGCCCACCTTAGCCGAAATATTCATGCCAGGCCTCCAGCATCGCCTGGCGATGCTCATGTACGATGCTCAGGATACATTCAGCTCCTTCGAGCGGAACCCGCGGTACCGGGCGAACTCCACCCGCTCCAGCCACACCTTTCCCGTCGCCTCCGCCTGGTCGACATGGACGTGGGGCACCTCGTTCGGCTCGTGGCTGTAGAAGTAGAAGCGATAGCCGTCGATGCGCAGGATGGTGGGCATTGAGCAATTGTAAGGGCCGTACGGTCACACCCAAAATTCGGATGCGAGACGCAGCGGGTCGCAACAGAATCGGCCCATTCGATGTCAGCGTCAAAAAGTGTATACTGTCCCGGATTAAACGGTCTTCCTTAGTTTAGCGCCAAATTTAAAGATCGTCATTATCATCAAGTACGTCTAATATGTTCTTAAGTGCGGCGTCAGCACCCTTCGCCTGCCGATTGGCAATCTTATGAAGCTCCTGCATCAGTTTCCAATAGTTCGGAAATCCCATTGGATGACTATCATCAGATATGTCTTCATCATTGAAAGCATCTATTATTTGATTCGAACTGTTGAGAATTTGTACCACCTCAAGCGGCGATCCTTCCGGCCCCTCTTCCGATGAAAGCCTAATTTTATAAGAGGCAAATTCACACTCTAGATCCCCGGTCCAACCGTCATCCCATGAAATTTCCTTGGCTCTCGTTTTTTTGAGAAGCCTCCGCACAAGAGTTCGGTACTGTTCGACCTCAGTCGGCATGGGACACCCCTTCATCAAGATGGCGCTGCAGGCTAGCTAGCAGTTCATAATTTTTCCGGATTACAGCCAAAGCTTTAACTTGGTCGGGATATTGGCCCTTTCCTGCGGCAGCCGCATCAACCTTCTCGCAAAACAAACGCATCTGATCGCTCATCTTGGTAAGGGCATCTCGCCGATCTTGTGGTAAATCAGGCAGCGCTATATCTACACGAATTATAGCCCTGCGGCCGTCTTCATAGCTATCGACGGCATCACGCCAAGATCCATTGTTTAGATGCCGACGTGTTATGTCTAATGCATAGGCAGCCTCGGAGAGATCTCTTGCCGCATCGTGCAATGTGGTTCGGAACTTGAACTGTTCAACCGCGTGCCTCGCGCGCTCCGCCGAAGTGGCTGCCTTACGGGCCTGAAGGTAAGTCAGGTAGAATGCGATTAGCGTGCAAACAAGTCCGGCAACATTTAGCCAGAAGCCGATGTAGGCGACCTCAGGACCATTTATCGGATCCAAGAACCACCCGTTCATGGGGTCTCCAAGCCGGTTAGATAGACTTACTCCGCCGCCACCCCGGCCCGAGTGAACATATCGTCCCCGCCTTCCACCGCGGCGCCGGCATCCCCGTCATTCGCCGCCTTCGCGCTCTTCCTTCGGTCGAAATTGTCCCACACTTCGCCCCAATTCCCCCGCGTCGCGGCCTTCGAATATTCCGTGGCCCTCGTCTCGAAGAAATTGGCGTGCTCGACGCCGTTGAGGAGCGGCGCGAGCCACGGCAGGGGGTGGTCGTCGATCATGAACATGGGCTTCAGGCCGAGCTGGCTGAGGCGCCAGTCGGCGATGTAGCGGATGTATTGCTTGATCTCCTTGGGGCTCATGCCCGGGACCGGGCCCATCTCGAAGGCGAGGTCGATGAAGGCGTCCTCGAGCTCGACGGTGCGGTGGCAGACCTCGCGTATCTCCTTCTTGACCTGGGGCGTGTAGCAGTCGCGCTCCTTGACGAAGGCGTGGAACAGGCGGGTGATGCCCTCGCAATGGAGGCTCTCGTCGCGGACGCTCCAGCTGACGATCTGGCCCATGCCCTTCATCTTGTTGAAGCGCGGGAAGTTCATCAGCATCGCGAAGCTGGCGAAGAGCTGAAGCCCCTCGGTGAAGCCGCCGAACATGGCCAGCGTCTTGGCGATGTCCTCGTCGGTGTCGACGCCGAAGGTGGCGAGGTAATCGTGCTTGTCCTTCATCTCCTTATACTGGAGGAACATGCTGTATTCGCTCTCGGGCATGCCGATCGTGTCGAGCAGGTGCGAGTAGGCGGCGATGTGGACCGTCTCCATGTTGGAGAAAGCGGTCAGCATCATCTTGACCTCGGTCGGCTTGAACACCCGGCCGTATTTGTCGTGGTAGCAATCCTGCACCTCGACGTCGGCCTGGGTGAAGAAGCGGAAGATCTGGGTGAGAAGCGAGCGCTCGTGGTCGGTCAGCTTCTGCGCCCAGTCGCGGCAATCCTCGCCGAGCGGCACTTCCTCGGGCATCCAGTGGATCTGCTGCTGGCGCTTCCAGAATTCGAACGCCCAGGGATATTCGAAGGGCTTGTACTGCTTGCGGGCTTCGAGAAGGGGCATGACGGTTACTCCAGCGGAATCTTCAAAGGATGCGCATGTCCTGCGCGAGGGGCCAGAACAGGCCCATGAGAGCGAGGCCGATCGCGGCGGCGATGCCGGCGCCGACGACGTAGTTGCGGCCGCGAACCTGGTCCGGCGTCGCGTCGGGCCTTGAGCCCGGGAGCGAGCGCGCCATCAGCACCACCGCGACCAGCTCGAACGCGGCGATCGCGATCATGAGGTCGCCCAGGCTGACGTCGCCGGCGTTCATGCGATCGCCATCTCGCCGAGCGGGGTCAGGCAGCCCAGCGCGAACAGGATGGCGGCGGCGATCGCCCCCCAGATCGCGTAGCGGCGGCCGTCGCGGCGGCGGGCATATTGGGGCGTGCCGCGGCCGGCGCTGGCATGCTTGAGGAAGATCGAGGCCTGCCAGAGCGCGTAGAGCAAGGCGAGGGCGCCGAGCAGCATGAGGAGGTGGCCGAGGGTGATCGTCTCCGGCATCAGTCGCAATCCTTCCTGTAAAAAGCGGGGGAGGCCGGCGCTTCACGCGGCGCGCGCGTATGCGGATCCGCGCTCGCCATTGCGGCCGGGCCTTCCCCCGCCAGGCGCCGCGCCGAAGGGAGCCAGGCGCGGCTCTCTCCCACTGGGTGGGGAGTCGCTGTCGTCGCCCCGGCGGACGCCGGCGCCTCGGGTCGCAAAGGCACGGCGGGTCTCGCCGAGGTCCCGGCTTTCGCCGGGATGACGGCTGGCGCCGTCACTGGCACGCCAGGCACTCGTCATAGTCCGTCGTCGCGGCGAGCTCGATCTGCTTGGGGTCGATCGTGTTGTCGGCCTCGACCCCGCCCGCGAAGCCGGCGCGCTGGACCGACTTGGAGCGCAGATAATAGAGGCTTTTGATGCCCAGCTCCCAGGCGCGGTAGTGGAGCATCAGCAGGTCCCACTTGTCGACGTCGGCGGGGATGAACAGGTTCAGCGACGTCGCCTGGTCGATATAGGGCGTGCGGTCGGCGGCGAGCTCGATCAGCCAGCGCTGGTCGATCTCGAAGCTGGTCTTGAACACGTCCTTCTCCTCGGCGGTGAGGAAGTCGAGATGCTGGACCGAGCCGCCGCGCTCGAGGATCGTCGACCAGACGCCTTCCGAGTCCTTCGCCTTCTCCTTGAGGAGCTTCTGAAGGTACGGGTTCTTGATCGACCAGCTGCCGGACAGGGTCTTGTGGGTGTAGATGTTGGCCGGGATCGGCTCGATGCAGGCCGAGGTGCCGCCGCAGATGATGCTGATCGAAGCCGTCGGAGCGATCGCCATCTTGCAGCTGAAGCGCTCCATCACGCCGCGATCGGCCGCGTCCG
>DASTLX010000041.1:0-21978 GCA_035714565.1 Allosphingosinicella sp. | reverse complement strand
GTTCGCATCGTTATGCTCCCGCGCCAGCCGCGCGGTGAGGCCGTTGGACGCGAGCGCGCAGCGGCAGGCCGGGTGGCGGTTCACCGATATGGAAATTCCGACCCCTGAGCCGCAAAGCGCGATCCCGCGCTCGGCCTTTCCGTCGGCGATCGCACGCGCCATTCGATAGCCGTAATCCGGATAGTCGACGCTGTCGGTCGAGGTGGTGCCAAGGTCGAGCACGTCGAACCCTCGCTCGCGCAGCATCTCCGCGAGCAGGCTCTTCATGTCAAAGGCCGCATGATCGGAAACGATGGCGATTCGCTCGGCCACGGGCGTCGACTCCGGAAGGTTTGGATGAGCTACGTCTAGTGGAGCGCGGGCGACCGCGCCACCACCCATCGACGCCGTGAGGTGGATTACAGCGGCGCGACCGCGGCTCCGGTCGATCAGGCCGCCAGCTTCATCTCCAGCCGGCTCCAGATTTCGACGAGGGCGCCGGCGAGGTCGCGCATCATGGCTTCGTCGTGCGCCGGGCCGGGGGTGAAGCGGAGGCGCTCGGTGCCGCGGGGGACGGTCGGGAAGTTTATCGGCTGAACGTACATGCCGTATTCGGCGAGGAGGATATCGCTGATCCTCTTGGCCTTGACCGGGCAGCCGACCATCAGCGGGACGATGTGGGTCGTCGACGGCATCACCGGCAGGTGCGCCTCAGCGAAGATACGCTTGAGAAGCGCCGCATGCGCCTGCTGCGCCTCGCGCTCCGTACAGCTTTTCTTGAGGTGGCGAACGCTCGCCAGCGCACCCGCGACGAGAACGGGCGACAGGGAGGTCGTGAAAATGAAGCCCGGCGCGTAGCTGCGCACGACGTCGACGATGTTCCTGTCGGCGGCGATATAGCCGCCCATGATCCCGAACGCCTTCCCGAGCGTCCCCTCGATCACGGTGACGCGGGAGGCGACCGCGTCCCGCTCGGAGATGCCGCCGCCGCGCGCGCCGTACATGCCGACCGCGTGGACCTCGTCGAGATAGGTGATGGCACCATATTTGTCGGCAAGGTCGCAGATGGCGGCGATCGGCGCGACGTCGCCGTCCATCGAATAGACGCTCTCGAAGGCGATCAGCTTGGGCGCCTCCGGGTCCGCCTCGGCGAGCAGGGCCTCCAGGTGATCCAGATCGTTGTGGCGGAAGACCCGCTTCTCGCAGCCCGACGCCCGGATGCCGGCGATCATCGAGGCGTGGTTCAGCTCGTCGGAAAAGATGATGCAGCCGGGCAGGAGCTTGGCGACGGTGGACAGGGTCGCTTCGTTCGAGATGTAGCCGGAGGTGAAGAGGAGCGCCGCTTCCTTGTCGTGGAGGTCGGCCAGCTCGGCCTCGAGATCGACGTGATAATGGGTGTTGCCGCCGATGTTGCGGGTTCCGCCCGAGCCGGCGCCGACGTCGTGGAGCGCTTGCTCCATCGCCTCGACCACGTCGGGATGCTGGCCCATGCACAGATAGTCGTTCGAGCACCAGACGGTGATCGGCTTCGGGCCGTTATGGCCGGCGAAGCAGCGCGCGTTGGGGAAGGCGCCCTTGTTCCTCAGGATGTCGATGAACACGCGATAGCGGCCTTCGGCATGGAGACGGTCGATCGCCTGCGCGAAGATTCGGTTATAGTCCAAGGTCGTTCCCCACGGGTCCCGGGCCCCTCTTTAACCGATCAGCCCCCGGCTTAGCTAGCCTTGAGTCGGGCCCGCCGCGGGCCGGAAGTTCCGAAGTTGGCCTAAAAACGAAAATCCATCCGATCAACCCAAGCGCGGCGATCGGTTTTTCCGATCAGGCGCCACCCTCGCCCACCGAGTCGAGCAGGCGAACATATCATGAATCGCCCTAGAGCGTCACAGGAAATTTCACGGGCCGGCGGTGCTCGAAGTTCCTCTTGGGGTCACGCAAAGCCGCAAGGCCGCAAAGCGCTCTCCTGGATCGGCGGGCGGGCCATCGGGACTCTTTGCAGATTTGCGGCTTTGCCCGAGTCAAACCGGCCGTCGAAGCGGCGGGGCGGCGGGAATTGTGGCGAGGGCTGTCGAGCGCACGCGGGATGGGTGCCGGGGAGGGACCGAGTCGGCGCCGGGTCCGCGCCGGAAGACTGCCGGCTCGGTGCGGGGGGCGAGTCAGGGTTTGGGAAGGAGGAATGCGGCTGGTGCCGAAGCGGGGCTCGTGCTTGGGACACGGCCAGCTTTGCCAAGGGTTCGCCCGGAAGCTGGAAGGCAGACTTTGCATAATTATTCATTGCGCCGGACCCGCGCCTAAGGTCGGCCGCGGTGAGCGTCGCATAAATATGCAGTCTCGGGTTAAAGCCGCTCGAGACGGGTGAGGCCGTAGCGTTTCAGTCCGGCGCGATAGGCCTCGATGGCGGGGCTTCGGCCGGTGAACAGGGCGACGCCTTCCGGCGGCTCGTCCGGCCAGCTCAGCTCGCGGGTCAACCAGGCTGTTCGGCGGGCGATCCCCTCCTTGCCGTCGACAAAGCGGACGGGTTGCGGGGCGGCCGCGGCCAGCTCTTCCTCGACCAGCGGGAAGTGGGTGCAGGCGAGGACGATCGTGTCGATCCGGTCCCCGCCCGGACGATCGAACAAGCCGTCCAGCGGTCGACGGAAGACGCCCGCGTCGGCCAACTCGCCGCGCAGCTTCGCTTCCGCGGCGTCGACCAGCTCGGCCGAGCCGTGGCGGATGACGTTGCAGTCGGCGGCGAATTCGGCCGAGAGGCGGTCGACATAGGGCTGACGCACCGTCGCCTCGGTGCCGAGGACTCCGATCGTCCGGGTCTTCGAGATTTCGGCGGCGGGCTTGATCGCGGGCACCGTGCCGACCACCGGCAGGTCGAGAGCGGCGCGGACCGCGTCGAGCGCGATGGTCGAGGCGGTGTTGCAGGCGATGACGATGAGCTCGGGATCGAAACGCTCGGCGAGCCGGCCGAGCAGGGCGGGAATCCTCGCCTCGATCTCGGCCGGCCGCTTGGTGCCGTAGGGATAGCCGGCGCTGTCGGCGGCGTAGACCAGCGGCGCCGCCGGCAGGAGCGCCCGGATCGCCCCGAGGACGGAGAGGCCGCCGACTCCGGAATCGAAGATGAGCAGGGGACGGATACTGGTCACGCGCCCCGTTTAGCGGCAGAGCGGACGGCGGCAAGGCGGCACCGTTCCATCGTTTCCGATGAAAGGATTGCGTCCGCTTTGCGATTTGCTAAAGTTTACGCAGGGGTCGTGGACATGCAACCGATCGTCGTCGCCTCAACCGCCTTGCTGCTCGGCTATGGGCTGGGCTCCATCCCCTTCGGCATCATCCTCACCCGGCTGACCGGCGCCGGCGATCTCAGGCGGATCGGATCGGGCAACATGGGAGCGACCAACGTCCTCAGGACCGGTCGCAAGGGCCTCGCCGCGGCGACTCTTCTGCTCGACATGGCCAAGGGCACCGCCGCCCTGCTGATCGCCGAGCGGCTGTTCCCCGGAACCGCCCAGCTCGCCGCGATCGGAGCCTTGACCGGTCATCTCTGGCCGGTCTGGCTGCGCTTCGCGGGAGGGAAGGGGGTCGCCACCTATTTCGGGATCGTGCTCGGCTTCTCCCTCGCCGACGGCCTCGCCGACTGGGTGCCGGCGGCTTATGCCGGGACCTGGGTCCTCGCTCTCGCCGTCACCCGCTATTCCTCCGTGGGCGGGCTCGCCGCGGCCCTGGCCATGCCGCCCGCGGCCGCCCTGGCCGGGCGCTTCGACCTCGCACTCCTGTTCCTCGGCTTCACCCTGCTCGTCTACTGGAAGCACCGGGACAATATCGGGCGGCTTTTCGCCGGAACCGAGTCGCGGGTCGGCCGCGGTGCCTGAGCCGTCCGGCGATCAGGTCGCCCGGCTGCGGCTGATCCGCTCGGAGAATATCGGCCCGATCACCTATTTCCAGCTCCTCGCCCGCTTCGGATCGGCGGCGGCGGCGCTCGAGGCGATACCCGATCTCGCCGCCCGCGGCGGCGGCCGGGCGCCGAGGCTCGCCTCGCGATCGTCGGTCGAGCGCGAGATCGAGCAGGTCGGGCGGATCGGCGCCCGCTACCTGTTCCTCGGCCAGGGCCTCTATCCGCCGCTTCTGGCGGAGCTCGAGACCGCGCCTCCGGCGCTGATCGTGCAGGGCCATCCGAGCCTGCTCGACCGCCCGGCCGTGGCGCTGGTCGGCGCCCGCAACGCCTCCGCCGCCGCCTGCCGTTTCGCCCGCTCGCTGGCGCAGGCGCTGGGCGAGGCGGGGACCGTGGTCGTCTCCGGCCTCGCTCGCGGAATCGACTCCGCCGCCCATGACGGGGCGCTCGACACGGGAACGATCGCGGTGGTGGCGGGCGGAGTCGACATCTTCTATCCGCCCGAGAACGAGGCCCGGCAGCGCGCGATCGCCGAGCGCGGCCTGGTCGTCTCCGAGCAGCCGCCCGGGACCGAACCGCGCTCCCGCCATTTCCCGTCGCGCAACCGGATCATCGCCGGCCTCGCCTACGGCACCGCGGTGGTCGAGGCCGCTCCGCGTTCGGGCTCGCTGATCACCGCCCGCTGCGCCGCCGAGGCCGGCCGCGAGGTCATGGCCGTTCCCGGGTCGCCGCTCGATCCGCGCGCCCAGGGCTGCAACCAGCTGATCCGGGAAGGCGCCACCCTGGTGCAATCGGCCGACGACGTCCTGGAGGCGGTCAGCCCGTCGCGGATCCGGCCCTTCCGGCAGCCCGAGCGGGGCTTTGCGACCCCGCAGGTCGAGGCGGAAGCGGACGACGAGGCGCGCGGGACGGTCACGGAAATGCTCAACGGCACTCCGGTGCCGGTCGACGAGCTCATCCGCCAGTCGGGCCTGCCCCCCGCGATCGTCCAGACCGTGCTGCTGGAGCTGGAACTGGCGGGACGGCTGGAACGGCATGCCGGGGGACGGGCAAGCCTGATGTGACGCGGACTAATCCCGCGCCCGCCCGGGCAAATGCCCGGGAGGATATCCACTCGGGCCGCGTCAGCTTGCGTTCAGGCGACCCCTGTTGTTTTATGTGACGTTGTAACATTCGACAAAGGGGAGAATGTCATGCGTCACTCCGCGCGGCTGGGGATCGTCAGCCTCAGCGTCCTCAGCCTCGGCCTCGTCGCCATCGTCCCCGGGACCCTCGCGTCCGGCGCCGCCGCCCCGGCGCGCGAGCCGCTTTGCCGCCGGGCCGCCGCCCTGCCGGCGCTGCCGCCGGAAGCCAAGCCGCGCGACCGCCGGCAGGACCGTTATCCCCCCGGCGGCCTCTATGATTCGGCGACCGCGCCGATGGCGCCTTACCCGCCCCCTCCGCCCCCTCCGCCGGAGCCCGCGCCGCCGCCCCCGCCCGCGCCGCCGCCCCCGCCCGCGCCGATGGACGCACCGCCCCCGGAGAATTTCTCCGACCTCCCGTCGCTCGAACCAGCAGGCGAGAGCGACTCGGTCGCCGTGACGGCAAGCCCGGTGGCCCCGCCCGCGCCGGTGGGCGCCGAGGCCCGGTCCGCGCCCGGCTACCACGTTCCGCACCGGCCCCAGCCGCAATCGGGCCTGCTCACCGCCGGCGACCATGACGACCTGCTCAACCCGGAACTCTACGCTTCCTATGCCGGGCGCTTCCTCCAGAGCAGCAACCTCCAGGGCCTGCCGAGGCTGGACACTCGCCGGGTTCTCACCGTCGCCGTCCAGGACGAGGCCGGCCGGCCGGTGCCTTTCGCCCGGGTGACGCTGACCTGCGCCGACGGCAACAGCCTCTCGCTCGCCACCGTCGCCGACGGCACGGCGGTCTTCTTTCCCGGGCTCGACCGGCTCGGCCGGAGCGTCCGTCTGAGCGTCCCGGGCTCGGCCCCGCGAACCGTCGCGATCGCGCAGGATGCCGGGGCGCAGCGGCAGGGCGTCACGCTTCGCTCCGGCGCCGGCCCGGTCCGCAAGTTCGACCTGCTGCTCGCCATCGACACGACCGGGAGCATGGGCGACGAGATCGCCTATCTGAAGTCGGAGCTTCGCACGATCCTCACCGATCTGAGGCGAAGCCATCCCGGGCTCGACATCCGGCTCGGCCTCGTCGCCTACAAGGACGAGGGCGACGTCTACGTCACCCGCACCTATCCGTTCGTGTCCGACATCGACGCCATGCAGGCCAATCTGCAGGCCCAATATGCCGAGGGCGGGGGCGACTATCCCGAGGCGATGGACCTGGCTCTCGCCCGCGCCGTCGGTCAGGACTGGCGCCAGGACGCGGTCAAGTCGCTCCTGCTCGTCGCCGACGCTCCGCCGCACGACTCGAATATCGGCAAGGCCTGGCGGGCCGCCGAGGCCGCCCGCGCCAAGCGCATCCAGATCGTCCCCGTCGCCGCCTCGGGGGTGGGCGACGTCGCCGAATATGTGATGCGGGCGATGGCCGCGGCGACCCAGTCGCGCTACATCTTCCTCACCGACGACAGCGGCATCGGCAACCCGCATTCGACCCCGGCGGTCGACTGCTTCCTCGTCACCCGCCTCGACCGTCTCGTCCGCCGGGTCCTCGACAGCCAGATATCGGGCCGCCGGGTCGAGCCGAGGGAAGGCGAGGTCATCCGGTCGGTCGGTCGGTATGAAGGCGGCAAGTGCGTCCTGCCGCCCGACTACCGGCGCTGGGAGCAATTCTGAGAGTAGAAAATACGACCCGTCCGTTTTGCCGGAAGCGAGAAATGCGGCCGTCCCGCGAAGCTCTCGCGGGCCGAGCCCGCACCTCCTCCCGCTCGGCACTTATAAGCGGCGGCTCAGCGGTCGCCGCTATCCTCGGAAAGGAGTTGGGGCGCAAATGAGCCCAATCGAGCCGAGATAGGCGGCGGTCCGTCCGTAAATGCCGACCGCCAGCTCGCCTTTCGGACACATGAAAGTGCGAGATTCCTGGTTGCGCTCCGGCCGCCCGGTGAAACGGACGATCGGCGCCTCGAACGGCCCGGCCGATCCGTCGGGTCGAGCGCAGATGAGCGTGATGGTGTTGACGACTCGGTTGCCCATGCCGCCGTGGCCCACCGTTATGCCGCGAACTGTGTAGCGGAAACTCGGACAGGATATGCTGAGCGGTCCACCGCCCCGGCCGCCGCGCATCGGCTGTACGACCTTATAATCGCCCGAACTCTCTAAAAGTTTCACGCCAACGCAAGTGGGTTGCACCGCATCGACCGCGCTGCCGACGCGCATCGACAGGCCATTCATCACCCAACCTCGCTCTCCGCAATGTGCCGAGAAATGCGCTCCTCCTGAGCCCCCCTCGGCATGAAGAACCGTCACATGCTGGGCCTCAGCAGGTAAATTACTCGTTACGAGAAAAATAGAGCTACTAATAACGGCGATGTATCTCGGATCACTTTTCATTTGCATATCCCCCGCGTGAGAAAGCAAACTAACATAGATTACATTTATATACAATAATATTTAGATGTTAATTAGCAGAAGGTTACGCGATATTTCTTGACCATGGCTGAAGGTGTTTAGGGGTGCGGGTGATTCTCCACTCCCCGCGACGTCGTTCAGCCGGACTCGGAGCACCCCGGCAGGTCCGGATGGGCGGCGTGGCGGTTTCGCAGCTTGACGAGCCTCCGGGGTGATCCCCACCCTATACGCGTACGCGTGAAGGATCCCCATGAAGCTCGTCGTCGTCGAATCGCCCGCCAAGGCCAAGACCATCGAAAAATATCTCGGCACCGGCTACCGGGTGCTCGCCTCCTACGGCCACGTCCGCGACCTCCCGCCCAAGGACGGGTCGGTCGACCCGGACTCCGGCTTCGCGATGGAGTGGGAGACCTATGCCGACAAGGCGAGGCAGCTCAAGGCGATCACGGACGAGGCGAAGAAGGCGGACACGCTGATCCTCGCCACCGACCCGGACCGCGAGGGGGAGGCGATCAGCTGGCACGTCCAGGAGGTGCTGAGGAAGCGCAAGGCGCTTCCCGCCGATGTCGAGCGGGTCACCTTCAACGCCATCACCAAGGCGACGGTGACCGAGGCGATGAAGCATCCGCGCGCCCTCGACGAGGATTTGATCGACGCCTACCGGGCCCGCCGGGCCCTCGATTACCTGGTCGGCTTCACCCTCTCGCCGGTGCTGTGGCGCAAGCTTCCGGGCGCCAAGTCGGCCGGCCGGGTCCAGTCCGTGGCCCTGCGGCTGGTGGTCGACCGCGAGCGGGAGATCGAGCTGTTCCGCGCGCAGGAATATTGGAGCGTCACGGCCCTGATGGAATCGGACGGGCAGGAGTTCCTCGCCCGGCTGGTCCGCTTCAAGGGCGAGAAGCTCGACCGCCTCTCGATCGGCGACCGCGGCACCGCCGAGGCCGCCAAGGCCGCCGTCGAGGCCGGCCGGTTCTCGGTCGCCACGGTCGAGACCAAGCCGCTCACCCGCAACCCGCCGCCGCCCTTCACCACCTCGACCCTGCAGCAGGAGGCCGCGCGCAAGCTCGGCTTCGCCGCCAGCCACACGATGCGGATCGCCCAGGCCCTCTACGAGGACGGCTCGATCACCTACATGCGGACCGACGGCGTCCAGATGGCGCCCGAGGCCGTCTCGGCCGCCCGGCGCGCCGTCGCCGACCGCTTCGACTCCGGCTACGTCCCCGACAAGCCGCGCCACTACGAGACCAAGGCCAAGAACGCCCAGGAAGCGCACGAAGCGATCCGCCCGACCGACTTCGGCCGCGACCGCGCCGGTTCCGGCGACCATGGCCGGCTCTACGAGCTGATCTGGAAGCGGGCCCTGGCGAGCCAGATGGCCTCGGCCAGGCTCGAGCGGACGACCGCCGAGCTGGTCGACGGAAGCGGCCAGACCGGCCTCCGGGCGACCGGCCAGGTCGTTCTGTTTCCCGGCTTCCTCGCCCTCTACGAAGAGGGCCGCGACGATGCCGAGGATGACGAGTCCCGCCGCCTGCCGAGGCTCAGGGAAGGCGACGCGCCGGCCAAGAAGAAGGTCGCGGCCGAGCAGCATTTCACCCAGCCGCCGCCGCGCTACTCCGAGGCCAGCCTGGTCAAGAAGATGGAGGAGCTCGGAATCGGCCGGCCGTCCACCTACGCCGCGACCCTTCAGACGCTCAAGGACCGCGGCTATGTCGAGCTCGAGAAGAACCGCTTCATCCCCCAGGAGAGCGGCCGGCTCCTGACCGCCTTCCTGGAGCGCTTCTTCGAGCGCTACGTCTCCTTCGACTTCACCGCCCACCTCGAGGACGAGCTCGACGACATATCGGGGGGCCGGGCCCAGTGGCAGGCCGTGCTCGAGGCCTTCTGGAAGGACTTCAAGCCGAAGACGGCCGAGATCATGGAGCAGCAGCCCTCGGCGATCACCGCCGCGCTGGACGATTTCCTGTCGCCCTGGCTGTTCCCCGACAAGGAGGACGGGACCGACGCCCGCCTCTGCCCCGCCTGCGGCGAGGGCCGGCTGTCGCTCCGCGGCGGGCGCTTCGGCGCCTTCGTCGCCTGCTCCAACTATCCCGAATGCAAGTTCACCCGCCGCTTCGGCCAGGGCGGCGAGGACGGCGCCGGCGACGAGGGCCCCGAGATCCTCGGCAAGCATCCCGAGACCGGCGAGGACATCAGCCGCAAGACCGGCCGCTTCGGGCCCTATATCGAGATGGGGCAGGGGAAGGAGGCGAAGCGCGCCTCTATCCCGAAGGATTCCGGCGAGCTCGACCTCGATCTCGCGGTCCGGCTGCTGTCGCTGCCGAGGACCGTCGGCGAGCATCCGGAGAGCGGCAAGCCGATCACGGCCTCGATCGGCCGCTACGGCCCCTATCTCGCCCATGACGGCAAATATGCGAAGCTCGGCTCGACCGCCGAGGTGTTCGAGACCGGGATGAACGCGGCGGTCGTCAAGCTGGCCGAGGCGGCGGCGGGCGGCGGCCGGGCGAGGGGCTCGCGCGAGCCCCTCAAGGTGCTCGGGCCCCATCCCCGGACCGAGCTCGAGATCAGGCTGATGGAGGGCCGCTTCGGACCCTACGTGACCGACGGCGCCACCAACGCCACACTGCCCAAGTCGCTCGCGCCCGACCAGCTCACTCTCGAGGAGGCCGCCCAGCTGATCGACGAGCGCGCCGCCAAGGGCCCGCCGGCCAAGAAGGGCCGGGGCCGCAAGCCCGCCGCCAGGAAGGCTCCGGCGAAGAAGGCGCCGGCGAAGAAGAAGGGCTGATGCGGCGCCCATGGGGACTCGTCGGTCTCGGCGTCACGGCCGAGCTTCTGGCTCTGGCGCTGTGGGCGTTCGTCGGCCCCTATCAGGGCCTGTTCTGGCCGTTCGTGACGCTTTCGACGCTGGCGGCGCTGGGCGGCGCGTGGATCGTGGTCGCGACCATGATCGACCTTACCTTCCATCCACCCCGCGGCGAGCGGCTCCGGCCCGTGCGCGGCTTCGACCTCGTCCTCGGCGGCGGCCTGTTCATCCTCGCCATGCTCCAGCTGCGCTACGCGCTCGGCCAGCTCCCGGCCTGAGCGTCCGCCGGGCGGCCTTCCCCGCCGGACGGGAGGGCGGAAGGGCCGGTCGCTAGGCGCAGGCGCGGCAGGCCCGATCCTTGGGGATCTTGATGCTGCGCATCGACGGCGCCAGGCCGTCGAAGATGTGGACCTTGCCGGTCGCCTCGGCTCCGAAGCCGACGATCTGCCTGATCGCCTCGAGCGCGGCGAAGCTTCCCGCGATCCCGGCCATCGCCCCAAGCACCCCGAGCTCGGCGCAATTGTCGCAATCGTCCGAATCGAAGGCGTCGCCGACGAAGCAGCGATAGCAGGGCTTGCCGGGCTCCCAGCCGCGCCAGGTGCCGACCTGCACCTGGAACATCCCGATCGCCGCCGAGACCAGCGGGATTCGAAGCGCCGTGCAGGTGTCGGAAACGATCAGGCGGGTCGCGAAATTGTCGCTTCCGTCGACGACCACCTGCGCGCCGGCGAGAAGCTCGGCGGCATTGCCGGCCGTCAGCCGCTCGCCTTTTCCCCTCAGCCGCACATCCGGGTTGAGCCGGCTCACCGAGTCCCGGGCGACCTCGACCTTGGGTCGGCCGACGTCGGCGGTGCCGAACAGGATCTGGCGCTGGAGATTGTCCAGCGAGACCGTGTCGTCGTCGATCACGCGCAGCGAGCCGACGCCGGCGGCGGCGAGATACTGGAGGGCGGGGGAGCCGATCCCGCCCGCGCCCACCAGCACCACCGCCGAGTCGAGCAACTTGCGCTGGCCCTCGCCGCCTATCTCGCGAAGGACGATGTGGCGCGCATAGCGGTCGAGCTGGTCGTCGGCGAGGCTCACGGACTCAGGTTGAAATTGAAGGTGCTCGCGAACCAGCGGGTCCTGACCTCGCCGGTCGGCTGGAAGTCGCCCTTTTCGGCCATGGTCAGGATGATTCGCCCGACATAGGTTTCGAGCGCCGGACAGCCGGCATCGGCGACCACGGCGCGCTGCACCCGGCCATCCGGGTCGACGAGCACGGCGTAGGGCACGGTGATGTCGAACTTCCCGGCGCGTTGGTTGGGCAGGGTGCATTGTCCGCTGGCGAGCATCTCCTGCACTCGCCCGACCATCCGGGGCGTCGGCATTTCGCGCTGGACGGCCTTGAGCGCCGGCAGCGCGTTCCAGTCGGCGCGGCCGACGTCGATCGGGAATGCCTCGGCGGCGGGTCCGAGCAGCATCGCGGCGGCGAGAATCGGTCCGAGCATGTCCTGGTCCTCCAATTGCGACGCCATCT
Organism: Allosphingosinicella sp.; assembly: GCA_035714565.1. Taxonomy (GTDB): domain Bacteria; phylum Pseudomonadota; class Alphaproteobacteria; order Sphingomonadales; family Sphingomonadaceae; genus Allosphingosinicella. The sequence continues at coordinate 10,300 of DASTLX010000041.1, read as the reverse complement.
TCGGCTCCCGCCGGGTCGAGGGCAAGTGGGTCCCCGGTCAGCGTCCCGTGGAGCCGAAGCCGCCGGCGCCGCGCTCGGTGGAGTCCAGTTCGGCCACTTCGCGGAAGGCCGCCCTCAGCACCGGGGCAGGGACCAGCTGGGCGATGCGCTCGCCGCGCCGGACCTCGAAGGGCTCGGCGCCGAGATTGGCGAGGATCACCTTGACCTCGCCGCGATAGTCGCTGTCGATCGTCCCCGGCGTGTTGAGGCAGGTGATGCCGTGCTTTAGCGCCAGGCCCGAGCGCGGCCGGACCTGGACTTCGTAGCCCTCGGGAATGGCGACGGCGAAGCCGGTCGCGACGGCATGGCGCTCGCCCGGCGCGAGGATCAGGTCCTCCGCGGCGACCACGTCGAGCCCGGCCGCGCCGCCGCTCGCATAAGAGGGAAGGGGGAGCCCTTCGCCGCCCGCGAGCCGTTTAATCTCTATGTCGATCATCGCGCCTCTCGATCCGCCGATCGAGCGCGTAGCGCCCGGCTCCCGGCGTTGCAACGGAGGCGGCGACGAGCCCGGCCGGGTTCGAGCGGGCCGAGCTCAGCCATCCTCGCCGGCGGGGCCGGGAGCAGCTCCCTTCGAGTCCTCGTCGCCCAGAAAGCCGGCGATCCGGTCGGCGAGGCGCCGGGCGACCTCGCTCTTGGCGGCCTCTTCCCAGCTCTCGACTCCGGCGGCGGTGATCAGGTGGACCCGATTGCGGTCGCCGCCCATCACGTCTCCCGACACGTCGTTGGCGACGATCCAGTCGCACCCCTTGCTCGCTCGTTTCGTCTTCGCAACGTCCACCACGTCGTCCGTCTCGGCCGCGAAGCCGACGAGCAGGGCCGGCCGGCGCGGACTCGCGGCGAGCCCGGCGAGGATGTCGGGATTGGGCAGCCAGTCGAGGATCGGCGCCCCGGCGGATTTCTTGAGCTTCGAGCGCGCCGGCTCGACCCGCCAGTCGGCGACCGCGGCGACGAGGACGGCCGCGTCCGCGGGGAGCGAGGAGGCGACGGCCGCCTCCATCTCGCGAGCCGTCTCCACGTCGATCCGCTCCACCCCGGCCGGAGTGGCCAGAGCGACCGGACCGGCGACCAGGGTCACCCGGGCGCCGAGCGCCGCCAGCGCCCCGGCCACGGCAAAGCCCTGCTTGCCGGAGGAGCGGTTGGCGATGACCCGCACCGGGTCGATCGGCTCGTGGGTCGGGCCCGCGGTGACGACGATGTGCCGGCCGGCCAGCGCGCGGTCGGTTCGCCCGGGCTCGGCCCGAACGGGAAACCGGGCTTCGACGGCTCGAAGAATGGCTTCCGGCTCCGGCAGCCTGCCCGGGCCGAATTCGCCGCAGGCCATCTCGCCCTCGTCCGGCTCGAGGACCGTCACTCCGTCGGCCCGGAGGCGCTCGACGTTGCGCCGGGTGGCCTCATGCCGCCACATCCGGACGTTCATCGCGGGCGCGGCGAGCACCGGCTTGTCGGTGGCGAGGAGCAAGGTGGTGGCGAGGTCGTCGGCGATGCCCGCCGCCATCTTCGCCATCAGGTCGGCCGTCGCCGGGCAGACGACGACCAGGTCCGCTTCCCGGCTGAGCTGGATATGGCCCATCTCGACCTCGTCCTTGAGGTCCCACAGGCTGGTGTGGACCGGCTGCTCGGACAGCGCGGCCAGGGTCATCGGAGTGACGAACTTCGCCCCGCCCTCGGTCAGCACGCAGCGGACGCTTCCGCCGGCCTTGCGGATCAGCCGGACGAGCTCGCAAGCCTTGTAGGCCGCGATGCCGCCGCCGACGATGAGGAGGATGCGCTTGCCGCTCATTTCGAACTGCGATGCAATTCTTCACGGCAAATTCGCTCTAGCGCCTCAAGCTGCTCGCGTGCCGTAGTCCACAATCTTTCTGGCAGGATTGCTGCATAATCATGAGTGAGGACATTGCGCATATCGTACATGGCTCGCCAGGGGATTTGTCGGTGGCGTGCGCGCAGGTCTTCCGAAAGCCATTTGGCGGTTTCCCCGATATGGGCGAGACGGAATGCAGTCAGGTCGACCTCGTCCACGTCGTTTTCGAATTGGTCGAAGGTCAAGGGAGCCAGCCGACGGTGAAGGTGATCTATAAGTTGGAGGATAATTCTCAGGCCGTCGGCGTCCTTGGATGGAGCGTGCATCAAAAAACCTGAACCAGGTCCGCTTCGACAGACGGGCGTATCCGAGGCCTGAGAGCCTTTCGCTCGACGAGATCGACGTCCGTATCCAGCAAATCCGCAAGCCGCAGCTTGACCTCGATGAAATCGAGCAGGCCGATTCTGCGGGTGTCGTCCAGCTCGCAGAGCAGGTCTACATCCGAGCCGTGCCTCGCGGCGTTGCGGGCCGTGGAGCCAAACAGATACAGCGCTTGAACACCCGCCTGCCGCAGCTCGTCGGCATGCGGTCGGATTCGACCAAGGGCTTCTTCCGATGTCATTCAGCTAGAATAGTAGCCAAATCGCCGCCGCGCCAGCCGCCGCCGAAACGATCGCCGTCACGGCATAGCGCCAGTACCTCCGCGGCTTCACCACCACCACCTCGGCAAGCGGCGGGTCCGGCGGCGCGGCGCCGGGCGGCGGGTAATAATGGTCGATCCGGCGGATCAGCTCGGGGATTTTCGCGAAGGTCCGGAAATCCCGGACGATCCGGTCCGCCAGCGCCGCTTCGGGCCCGAGCTCGCCGCGCACCCATTCCCGAAGGAAGGGCTCCGCCGTCTCCCACATGTTGATGTCGGGATCGAGCGCGTGGGCGACCCCTTCCTCCATCACCATCGTCTTCTGGAGCAGGAGGAGATGCGGCTGAGTCGGCATCTCGAAGTCGCGGGTGATGGTGAACAGCCCATCCAGCATCTGGCCGATCGAGATGTCCTTGACCGGAAGGCCCCGGATCGGCTCTCCGACCGCCCTCAGCGCGGTGGCGAATTCGTCGACGTCGTGGTGCGAGGGGACGTACTGGGCCTCGAAATGGATCTCAGCGACCCGGCGGTAATTGCCGGTGAGCAGGCCGTAGAGGATCTCGGCGAGCCAAACCCGCGACTGCCGGTCGATCCGGCCCATGATCCCGAAGTCGATCGCCGCGAGGCGCCCGTCGGGCAGGGCGAAGAGATTGCCCTGATGGAGGTCGGCGTGGAAGAAACCGTCGATCACCGACTGGCGCAGGAAGGCCCGGACCAGAATCGCGGCGAGCGCTTTCAGGTCGTGACCGGCGTCGACCAGGGCCTCGCGGTCGGTCAGCTTGATCCCGTCGATCCATTCCAGGGTCATCACCCGCCGCGAGGTCCGGCTCCAGTCGATCGCGGGGACGTAGAAGCCGCTCTCGGCGACCAGGTTCTCGCGCAGCTCGGAAGCCGAAGCGGCCTCGCGGCGGAGATCGAGCTCGCGCGCCGTCCACTGCTTGAAATAGGCGATGACCGCCCTCGGCCTGAGCCGGGCCGCCTCGCCGCCCATCTGCTCGACCTGGGCCGCCGCCCAGGCGTAGGTGTCGAGGGCGCGGGCGAAATCCTCTTCGATATTGGGCCGGAGCACCTTGACCGCGACGAGCTTGCCGTCGGTGGTATGGGCCCGGTGGACCTGGGCGATCGAGGCCGCTCCGACCGGCTCGGGGTCGATGTCCGAGAAGACCTCTTCGAGCGGCTTCTCGAGGCCCTGCTCGATCGCCCGGCGCACCTGCTCGAACGGGGCCGGGGGCAGGCTGTCCTGGAGAAGCTGAAGGTCGCGCGCCGCCTCCACTCCCACCAGGTCCGGCCGGGTCGCGAGCGCCTGGCCGAACTTGATCGCCGCCGGGCCGAGCTCGACGAAGGCCTCGCCGTAATTGGGGACCCGCGGCACCCGGGCGCCGAAGCGGGCGATCCGCGCCAGTCGCCGGACCGGCTGGGGCGTGTTGGGGTCGCGCTCGATGCCGCGCAGCGCGCCGTGGCGGGCGAGGACCCGGCCCCATTTCAGGAGCCGCCAGATATGGACGACGGGGCGGGTCACGAGCGCGCACCGTCATCCCGGCGAAAGCCGGGATTCCGGGGAGACCCGTCGAGACTCCTCGTCCCGAGGTCCCGGCCCCGGCCGGGATGACAAGGGAGCCCCATCAGATTTTCCAGCCGCTGTGGATGGCGACCAGCCCGCCCAGGATCGGCTCGGCCCTGACCTGGGCGAAGCCGGCCTTGCCGATCATCTCGGCGAACCTGTCCATCGGCGGGAAGCGGCGGATCGATTCGACGAGGTAGCGGTAGCTTTCCTCGTCGCGCGCGACGACCCTGCCGATCCTCGGCACGGCCTTCATCGAATAGGCCTCGTAGAGGTCGGCGAAGCCCGGCCAGCGCGTGGTCGAGAATTCGAGGCAGAAGAAGCGGCCGCCCGTCTTCACCACCCGGTGCGCTTCCTTCAGCGCGGCCTCGATGTCGGTCACGTTCCGGATGCCGAAGGCGATCGTATAGGCGTCGAAGGCGGAATCGGCGAAGCTCAGCGCCTCGGCATTCTCGACCGCCCAGGCCAGGTCCTCGACCCGGCGCCTGGCCGCTCGCTGCCGGCCGACCTCGAGCATGTCGGGATTGATGTCCGCGACCATCACCCTCGCGCCGTGCCTGGCGAGCCGGAAGGCGACGTCGCCGGTGCCGCCGGCCATGTCGAGGATGAGCTCGCCCCCGCGCGGCCGGACCCGCCGGACGAACAGATCCTTCCACCGCCGGTGGAGACCGCCCGACATCAGGTCGTTCATCAGGTCGTAGCGCCGGGCGACGCTGGAGAAGACGGCGCCCACCCGCCGGGTCTTCTCCTCGGGTGCGACCTCTTCGAAGCCGAAAGAAACCTTGTCCATCGCGCCCGCCTCTAGCAGGGGTTTCGGCGCATGTGCACTTGCCATCTCGTCCGTTCCGCCGATGCCTGAGCTGCCGGAGGTCGAAACCACGGTTCGGGGTCTGGTTCCCGTGCTCGAGGGCCGAAGGCTCGTCTCGGTCGAGGCGCGCCGCCAGGACCTGCGCCGCGCCTTCCCGCCCGATCTTCGCCAGCGGCTGACCGGGGCGAGGGTGACGCATTTGTCGCGGCGCGCCAAATACGGCCTCATCGCCACCGACCGCGGCGACACGCTCGTCTTCCATCTCGGAATGTCCGGCCGCTGGCGGATCGACCCGGCGGAGCTCGGCGCCCACGATCATTTCCTGCTCGAGACCGACGAGGGGCGCCGGCTGTCGCTCAACGATCCGCGCCGCTTCGGCTCGCTCGACCTGGTGCCCACCGACGCCCTCGACTCCACCGCCCCCTTCGACTCGATGGGCCCGGAGCCGCTCGGACCGGGGTTCAGCGGCGCCTATCTTGCCGAGGCGCTGGCCGGCCGCTCCGCGCCGGTCAAGGCGCTGCTCCTCGACCAGCGCATCGTCGCGGGTCTCGGCAACATCTACGTCTGCGAGGCCCTGCACATGGCCGGTATCTCGCCGGCGCGGGCCGGAGGCCGGATCTCCCGGCCTCGGCTCGAGCGGCTGGCCGAGGCGATCAAGGCCGTCCTGCTCGCCGCCATCGAGGCGGGAGGGTCGTCGCTTCGCGACTATGCGCGGCCGTCGGGAGAGCTCGGCTATTTCTCGAAGCAATGGCGGGTCTACGGCCGGGAAGGGGAGGACTGCCATTGCGGAAGCGCGATTCGGCGCCGGGTCGATTCGGGCCGTTCCACCTTCTACTGCCCCCGCTGCCAGCGCTCTTGAGGTTGACCTTTCCGGCCTCCTTGCGTAGAGGCGCGGGCGAGCGGGTGCGGTGTTTGGCCGCGCCCTTTTCATTTAGCGACAAGAGGCATTCAGACGATGGCGAACACGCCGCAGGCAAAGAAGCGAATCCGCCGCAACCAGCGCCGGACCGACATCAACCGGACGCGCGTCAGCCGGATCCGCACCTTCGTCAAGCAGGTCGAGGCGGCGATCGAGGCCGGCGACAAGGACCAGGCCCTCGCCGCCATCTCGAAGGTCCAGCCGGAGCTCGCCCGCGGGGTCGCCAAGGGCGTCTTCCACAAGAACACCGCGGCCCGCAAATTCTCCCGTTTGACGCGCCGTATCGCCGCTCTCGCATAAGCTCTTCTAAAGCTTGAAAGTCGCCCGCCGGACCCGTTTTCCGGCGGGCTTTTTCATGCCCGAAGAACAGAGGGCGAAACCCTAGGATTTCCGGCGATTCGTTTCGCGCATCGCAAAAAAATGGCAGTTTTCCGCCATTTCTTGCGGGAAAGCGCAGAAAACCGATGTCGGGCAAGTGTCAAGCGGGTTTCTTTTTTTTGACACATAATTTCGGCCTTGCATGGCTGGGCCGAGACTTCCAAAAAGGTCGCTCCAGCGGGGCGAATCTCCCGCCGGACGCCACAGCAAGAACGTTCTTCCGAATCGGTGTCGCCGGGGGGTCGCCGTGTGTCGGGAGAGGTGCGCCAGTCAGGGCCCGTTTGAAAGAGGCCTGGTAGGAAGAGGGGATGCTTTCGTGTCTGTAAAGCCGGCGGGAGGCAGCGTGTTGGACGCAACGGAGCGGGGCGCGCTCCAGGCGGCCTGGGAATCGATCCGAGCGGGGCTAAGGCGCGATTGCGGCGCCCGGACTTTCGACGGCTGGCTTCGGCCGATCGCGCTCGGCAATTTCGATTCGGAGAGCGGGGCCCTTCGCCTCGAGCTGCCCTCGCAATTCATGGCCGACTGGGTCCAGACCCATTTCTCCGAGCGGCTGGCCCTGGCCTGGCGCGCCGCCTGCCCCGCCGTGCGCCACATCTCGATCCGGGTCGGCGCCGCGGCTCCAAAGACCGCCGCCGTGGTCGAGATCCCGGCCCCGCCGGCCGCCGAGGAGCCCGCCGCCGGGGAGGCGCTCTACGCGGTCGCCCTCGAGCCCCGCTACCGCTTCGAGAATTTCGTCGTCGGCAAGGCCAACGAGGTCGCGTTCAGCGCGGCGATGACCCTGGCCACCGCCGACAACGTCGCCTTCAACCCGCTCTTCCTCCACGGCGGAACCGGCCGCGGCAAGACCCACCTGCTCCACGCCATCGGCCACGAATTCCACCGTCTCCGCCCGAGGGCGAAGATCATCTACATGTCGGCCGAGAAGTTCATGGTGGAGTTCGTCGCCGCGCTTCGGGCCAACGACACGATCCAGTTCAAGCAGCACCTGCGCGCCGCCGACCTGCTGATGATCGACGACGTCCAGTTCATCGCCGGCAAGGAATCGACCCAGGAAGAATTCTTCCACACGATGAACGAGATCATCTCGGCCGGCCGGCGCCTCGTCATCAGCTCCGACCGCGCCCCTCAGGACCTCGACGGGATCGAGCCCAGAATCCTCTCGCGCCTGTCCTGGGGCCTGGTCGCCGACATCAACCAGGCCGACCTCGAGCTTCGTCTCAACATCATCCTCAAGAAGCTCGAGGCGCTTCCCGAAGTCGCGGTTCCCGAGGACGTCGTCATGTTCCTCGCCAAGAGGATCAGCTCCAACGTGCGCGAGCTCGAGGGCGCGCTCAACCGCATCGCCGCCTATGCGACGATGCAGAACCGGACGATCGACCTCGATTTCGTCGGCGAGGTGCTCGCCAACACCCTTCGGGCCAATCAGCGCCGGATCTCGATCGACGAGATCCAGACCCGGGTCTCCGAGCATTACCGGATCCGCAAGGCGGAGATGACGTCGGCCCGCCGCGCCCGCGAGGTCGCCCGCCCGCGCCAGGTCGCCATGTACCTGTCCAAGCAGCTGACGCCGCGCTCGCTGCCCGAGATCGGCCGCCGCTTCGGGGGGCGCGACCACACGACGGTGATCCACGCCGTGCGCCAGATCGAGAAATTGCGCGCCCAGGACAGCGAGCTCGACGCCGACATCCGCCTGCTGACGCGCCAGCTCGAGGGCTAGTTCGAACGTCATGAAGACGGCGCCGCTCAGTTCTGCCAGCACTTAGAGATCGCGTCTTGACTGGCCGATCAGGCCTTAGCCACATGATGGCGAATATTCGCTCGCGCGCAACGAACCAGTTTTCTTTTGCTTGACAATGAGCTATTCTTCTCAATTCGACATTGGGCATGTCTCCGAAGTTTGACAGCCAGAAGGATTTCGTCATGCTGAAGGAATGTTTGAAGGCGTCTGCATTGGTCGCAGTGGCCGTCGCTCCGGCAACGAGTCAGGCGGAAAAGTTCTTAAGGTTTCCTGTCTCGGGCTACGGTCCCTACGACAAGAATCTTATAAGCACCGTCCTTGACCACGAGGTACCTCACGACCTTACCTTGAAACCAGGAAAAGATAAAGCTCCTTACGGAGTGACGGGTGGTGTACTCTCGTTTACAGGGGAACTATTTCTCGCGACGGCACAGTATCCGCCGAGCGGCCAAGGATGCTATCCAAAGCCTAAAAATTCGTATCAGTCGTCGACTTGGTCTCCCTTACTTCAAAAAGTTTATTACGGAACCGACAGTGGTTCCTGCAGAACAAATAAAGCTCTAAATTATGACAACCATCCTGGATACGATTATCGGATCGATAAGGGGACGAACGTTTATCCCGCATATGGAGGGAAAATAGTTTTCACGAAGTGTATTAACACTTTCAAAGAAGGGTATACCTGCGAACAAGCGGGGGCGGTGGCGATAGACCACGGTAATGGCTTTGTAACTCAATACTTACATATGTCGGATGTTTATTATGGTTCCGCAGCCCAGGGTTTAAACCAAGATGTAGCCATGAACAAGGTCATTGGAAAAGTATCGAACAAATATCCAGTGACTCTTGGTGTTCATTTGCACTTCGAGGTCCTTCAGAGGAAGTCAAAACTAGTTAATGCGAGCAGCTACTATGATCGATCAAATTGGATGATCGTCGACCCCTATGGGTATAAAGCTACTTCTTACAGGGATGTACTCCAGTCCAATCCCGGCTGTCTCTGGTATGGCGGCTGTCAGTAGCATTAATCGCTTTGCCCCTGCCATCATTGTGACGGACACTCGGATTTTTCTTTGAATAGTTGAGCCCACCGTCACTTCCAGGCCGGTCCCTGGATGTCGAAGCCGGCCGCCTCGAGTCCGTCCAGGACGCCGCCCCTCTCGGCCAGCGAGCGCAGGCTGAGCACCGCCACCGTCACCTGAGGCTCGGCGAGCAGCTGCTTCATCTCCGCCGCCAGGTCGGCGCCCGGCTCGACGATCTCCGCGGTGGGCCAGCAGTGGACGTTCACCTTGTCGGCCGGGGAGGCGATGACCTCCGCGACCCGCCGTGCCGCCCAGGCGTCCGAGCGGGCCTGGATCGCCGCCGGTCCCGCCTCCGCCAGCGCGATCGCCGCTTCCAGGCAGGGCAGATGCTCCTGCGGGGTCGAGGCGAACAGATCCTTGACCAGCGGCCTCGCCTTGGAACGCTCGGTCGGCACCAGGGTCAGCTTGTACGTCTTGACCGCGCGGCGGACATGGTCGCTCGCCGTCCGGCCGAAATCGATTCCCTTGGCGGCGCGCTCCTTCAGGTCGTTGGCCAGGTGCAGCGGGTGGCGGGTCGCATAATCGTCGCGAACGGCTCCGCGCGCCCGCAAGGCGGCCAGCCGGCGCATCGAGTCCGGACCGGCCAGGTCGCCCAGGCTCTGCCCCTTGGGGAGGCTTCCCATCGCGTTCCATTTGGCGAGCCAGCCGATCAGCCGGAACGGCGAGGCGGTGAAGGCGTGCGACTGCGGGAACACGACCCGGTCGGCCTTGCGCAGCGCGTCGGTCAGAGCGGTGGGATCCCAATGCGTGGTCTTCGACACCCCCTCGATCGTGCCGACCAGGATCAGGGTCGTGCGCTCGCCGCGCACCGTCCACAGCGGAACGCCGCTGCGGCGGCCGGTGACGACGATGTCCTCGACCTGAGCGCGGTCGGCGGCGGTCGGTTGCGCCGGCGCCGCGGACGCCAGCGCGAGCGCGGCCAGGCCGGCCGCTCCGATGATTTTCAGCATTCACCCTCCCCGAGACTTTTCGTCCCCTGTCGGGTGGCGAAATCCGGGTCGGCCGATGAACCGCCGTTGAATGCCGGGCAAGAGAAAGGGAGAGCCGGTCGCCCGGCCCTCCCTCGATCGGCTTTCGCGAAGCCCTAGCGCCGGCGCTCGGGTCCGACGGTGATCTTCACCGTCTCGCCGTTGTTGCCGGGGAAGCCGGTGAACATCGCTTCGACCAGATTGGGCACCAGCACGCCGAGCTCGTCGGTGCGCGAGCGGGCCCGGGCGATGCCCTCGAACACCGACTCGCCGTCGGCGGCGCGCTTGATCTCCATGTCCAGATAGGAGGTGTAGACGGTATAGACGTCGATCTCCTCGCCGTAACCGCGATACCAGAAGGGATCG
>DASTLX010000040.1:0-264004 GCA_035714565.1 Allosphingosinicella sp. | reverse complement strand
CACGACGGTGCCGAGGCCGACATTCTCGTTGACGCCGAAGCCGAAGCTCGCCGCCATGCTGTTCGGCTCGTTCGCGTCGGCGACGCCGATGACGACGCTCGCCTGGGCCTCGTGGTAGCCGGCGCCGCCGGCATTGTCGCGGGCGATGACCTGATAGGCGACCGGAACGCTCATCGTCTCGAAATCGAGCGCCGAGGCGGTCCTGATCGCTCCGGTCACCGCATCGATCCGGTAGCGGTTGTCGAACGAGGTCTCGCTCGCGATCGCGCCCTGGAGGAAATAATAGCGCTGGGTCCCGCCCGGCGTGCCCGGGAGATCCTGGTCCGTGGCCGCGATCGTTCCGACGATCGTTCCGACCGCCGCCGTCTCGCCGATCGAGAACGGCGCCGGCGCGGCGAGGCTGTTCGCCTCGTTGACGTCGCCGACCCGGATGGTGACGGTCGCCTCGGCCTGGTTGTAGCCGGCCGCGCCCTGGTTGTCGCGTGCGGCCACGACATAGGTGGTCGGCGCGCTCATCGCCTCATGGTCGAGCGCGGCATTGGTCGTGATGGTCCCGGTGCTGGCGTTGATCGCATAGCGGCCGTCGGAGGAAATCGACGACACCGTCGAGCCGTTGAGGAAGTAATATTTCTGCTCGGCGAAAGCGCCGCCGTCGGGATCGGACGCCGGCGGAACGCTGCCGACCACCGTGCCCGCCGCCACGTTCTCGGCGACCGCCATGTCGGGGATCGGGCCGAGGGAATTGGGCTCGTTCACGTCCTGCACGACGATCGTGAGGCTTGCCGAGGCCTGGTTGAAGCCGGCTCCGCCCGCATTGTCGCGCGCGACCACCGTATAGGTCCGGCTCGCCGTGCCGTCCTCCAGATCGACCGGGGCGTTGACCCGGACGGCGCCGCTCACGGCATCGATCGTGTATAGTCCGTCCGGCGACGATGCGCCGGCGGCGCTGCCGTTCCAGAAATAATAGCGCTGCTCCCCGAAGACTCCGCTGTCGATATCGGTCGCCGCGGGAACGGTGCCGACCAGGGTACCGGTCGCCGCGTTCTCGCCGACCGCCATTCCGGGAATGGGGCCGAAGGCGTTGGCCTCGTTGACGTCGAGCACCGTCACGGCGAAGTCCTGCTCGGCCCAGGCCCCGTGCGCGTCGGTCGCGCGGACCCGGACGACGTGGTTGTCGGCGATCTCGCGATCCAGAAGCGCCGGCTGCTTGACGAAGAGCAGGCCGTTGTCGGTGATCTCGAAGCGCCCGCCCGAGTCCTGGACCAGGCTCCAGACGACCAGGTCGCCCTCCGGGTCGGTCGCGGCCAGCCAGCCGGCCGGGGTGCCGATCGCCGTGTCGCCGGTCGGCGAAGGCTCCGCGACCGCCAGCGGAGCGCCGGTCGCGGTGCGCAGCGCGCGAGGCGCGTCGTTCACGTTCGCGACGTTGATCCGGATCGGGATTTCCGCGCTCTGCCCGTCGGCGTCGGTCACGATCAGGCTGAAGCGGTCCTCGCCCGCGAAATCCGCCGACGGCGTGTAGGTCAGGGCGCCGGTCGCCGGGTCGGTGAAGATTATGGTGCCGTGGGCGGGGCCGGCGTCGCCCTTGACGCTGTAGGAGACGATGTTGCCGTCCTGATCGACCACGCCCAGGCTGCCGTCGATCGCCGTCGGCGTGTCCTCGTTCACGGCGATGGTCCGTTCGGCCGGCGCCACCGGGGCCGCCTTGCCGCCCTGATGCCAGTAGGCCGGAAGCATCGACGCGATATCGGCCGGCATCGAGGCGGGGGTCGAGCCCGCCGAAGCGGCCGTCATCGAGGCGATGAGGGTCCGAACCGCCGGGTGATCGAGATAGAGGGCGTGGGTGGTGGTCTGGACCGAGCGGACCAGGCTGGCGCCGCTCGCGGCGAAGAAGCTGGCGACGGTGAGCACGTCCGAGGTGCCGATGACGGCGATCCGGAGATCCTGGTTGACCTGGGTCAGCCACAATTTGTTGAACGCGATGCCCTCGCCGAGCAGAATGCTGTTGATCCCGCTGGCATCGGACAGCGTGTCGAGGCCCCAGCCGGATTCGACGAGGTAGCGGTCGTTGCCCTCGCCGCCCTGGAGGTTGTCGTTGCCGACCCCGCCGGCGAGCAGATCGTCGCCGGCGCCGCCGGCGAGGTTGTCGTTGCCGGCCTCGCCGAGGATATTGTCGTCGCCGTCGCCGCCGTCGAGCACGCTGTCGTCATTGTCGCCGCCGGTCAGGACGTCCTTGCCGGCCTCGCCGTAAAGCTTGTCCGCGCCGGCGCCGCCGGCCAGCCGGTCGTCGCCGAGGCCGCCCCAGAGCTGGTCCGCGCCCTCGGCTCCCGAGACGGCGTCGTCGCCGTCGTCGCCGTAGAGCATGTCCGCGCCGGTCCCGGCGATGACGACGTCGTCGCCGCCCCAGCCGTGGATGACGTTGTTGCCGTCGAGCCCGTCGACGCGGTTGCCGCCGTCGTCGCCGCTGATCGTGTCGGCGCCGGTCGCCGAGCCGACCACGTTCTCGATTCCGGTCAGGATGTCCCCCGCCGCCTCGCCGCCGAGCTGGCCGGTGGTTCGGCGAAGGTCGACGTTGACCGCCGTCGACTTCACGTAACGCACCGTGTCGCCCCAGTTCGCGCCCGTCGCCGAGTTGCCGCCGCCGTCGAGAGTGTCGGCCCCGGCGCCGCCCTCCAGCACGTCGTCGCCGTCGCCTCCCAGCATCACGTCGTTGCCGCGAAGGCCGCTGATCACGTCGTTGCCGCCCATCCCGGAGAGAGTCTCGCCTCCGGTCGCGCCGTCGGCGGAGATGAGCTCCGATTCGTCGGTCCCGACGACGGTCGCTCCGGTCGCGGCTGAAAGGACATGGGCGAGCGAGACGCTGAGTCCGTCCCGGAACTGAAGCGTCTCGACGGCGCCCCAGGTCGTGAAGTGGTTCTTGATCCAGATGCTGTCGAGGCTGCTGCCGTAGCGGATGGTTAGGCCGGTGCCGTTTTCGTCGGCGAAGCCGCCGGCGCCCGAGCGGAAGAATATGAGGTCGGGAAGGCTGATGCCCGTCCCCATTTCGATCACGTCCTGGCCGCCGTCCTCCGACGTGTCGAATTTCTCGCGGATCACCTGCTGGCCGTTGGTCCGGGCGAAGCCGCCGAGCCAGCCGCGGGCGTCCCAGGTGGCCGGCGAAGGCTGGGTCGTGCCTGTCGGCGCGAACTTGTCCCAGTCGTAGACGATCTCGCCGCCCGGCCCGGTGACCTGAAGCCGCCAGTAGAAGCTTGAGCCGTCCGGCCTGAGCTCGCCGGTCTGCTCCCACGTCGTCACGGAATATTGGCCCGTCAGCAGGCCCGCGGTGGTGACCGCCTCCTCCACTGTGAAGGCGCCTTCCTCGATCGTGTCGTACCAGTCGGCGCCGTTCCACATGTAGGTGTCGTCGCCGGCGCCGCCGAGCAGCCGGTCGTCGCCGCGGCCGCCGGTCAGCTCGTTGTCGCCGCCGTCGCCGCCGAGCACGTCGCCGGGCTTCTCGGTCGGATAGAGACCGCCGAAGGTGCCGCCGGTGAGGTTCTCGATGCCGTAATAGGTGTCGCCCTGCGCGGCGCCCGTATTGGCCCAGGAGGCTCCGAGATAGGCCCGCACGACCGCGCTCGAGGAGGCGTAGGTGGCCGTATCGATCCCCGTGCCGCCGCTCAGCACGTCGGCGCCGTCTCCGCCGTCCAGGCTGTCCTCGCCGCTCCCGCCGTAGAGGACGTCGGCGCCCGCATCGCCGCGAAGCGTGTCGAAGCCGCTGTTGCCGTTGATTATGTCGTCGCTCGCCCCGCCCGCGACGAAGTCGTCGCCCGCGCCGCCGGTGATCCAGTCCTTGCCGGCGGTGCCCGCCAGCGGCGTGCTGGTGGTGCCGTTGGCCGCGTCGGTGCCCGCCACCAGATTGTAGTTGCCGGCGCCCGTGGCCAGGATCCCGGTCTGGTAGAAGGCGAACTTCTCGATCTGCCCGGGGACGAGATACCAGTTCTTGAGCGTGATGCTGTCGGCCGCCGCGGCATAAGAGGCGAGCTCCGCATTCTCCTGGCTCACGGTCATGACGAGGTCGGAGCTCGAGGGAGAGGTCCGGGTCAGGACGATGTCCTGGATGCTGATTCCGAGCCCGAATTCGATCGTGTCCATGCCCGCGTTGGTGACGCTTGCGGTCCCCGCGGCGGCCTGGTCGAAGCGGTAGAGGGTGGCGTTGGTGTAGTCGTAGTCGAACCGGCCGAACCATTGCAGGTCCGCCTCCGCGGTCGGATCCATGTCCTTGCGGATATAGCTTCCGTCCGGAGCGGTGATCTCCCCGGTCGCGTCGTTGCGAACGTAGCCGGCGCCCCAGCCGCCGCTCGCGCTCCACACCACCGACCAATTGGCGGAATAATTGTCGAAGATCGTGTCGCGCCCGTCGCCGCGGGTGAACTTGAAGATGTCGTCGCCGGCCCCGCCGACGACCTGGTCGTCGCCCTTGCCGCCCGACAGTATGTCGGCGTCGGCGCCGCCGTAGAGATCGTCGTCGCCGCCGTCGCCGGACAGCGCATCCTTGCCGCGCCCGCCGATCAGCCGGTCGATGCCGAGGCCGCCGATCACGATGTCGGAGCCATCGTCGCCCGAGACCAGGTCGTTGCCGGTGCCGCCGTTGCCGACGTCGTTGCCGGCGAGCAGCCGGAGCTCGTCATTGCCCGCGCCGCCGTAGACGAAGTCGTTGCCGCCGGTTCCGATGAGGACGTCGTTGCCGCCGGTGCCCGTCACGAAGCTGGTGATGTCGCCGAGCCGGATCTCCGTGCCGTCGGCGAACTTCAGCCACTCGACGCGCTTGAACGGATCGGCGAACCAGTCCTTGACCACCAGCTCCGTCCCGCTCGGGGCCTCGAGGCCGGTCGCCGCGTCGACCTGCATCACCTGGATGAGCAGGTCGGCGCCGCTCGTGCCGCCCAGCCGGCTGAGCCGGACATCGCCGATGTCGATGCCCGCGCCGAACACGATCGAGTCCTCGCCGCCGGCCGCGGCCGCCGCCACCGTCGTTCCGCCGGGCACGGCCGCCGCGATCGCCCTGTCGAACGCGTCGCCGAACCAGTTCCTTCCCAGAAGGCCGGCGGCGATCGCCGAATAGCGGGCCTGGACCCGGTCGATTCCCGGGGTGGTGGACGTCCCGACGATGGTCCCGCCGGCCACCTCGTCCGCCGTGTCGGCGCCGTCGGCGCGCCCGACGAGATACTGGTCGTTGCCGTGCCCGCCCTTGACGGTATCGCCGGCCCCGCCTCCGCCGGCCAGAACGTCGTCGCCGCCGCCGCCGTCGAGCGTGTCGACGCCCTCCCCGCCCTCGAGCCAGTCGGAGCCCTCCCGCCCGTAGACCTGATCGTTGCCGGCCCCGCCGTCGAGATAATTGCCGTCGCCGCCGGGCCCGCCGGCCTGGGCGCCGGCATGGAGGACGTCGTCGCCCTCGCCGCCCAGGATCCAGTCGTCGAGGCGGCCGCCATAGACGACGTCGTTGCCCGCGCCGGCGAGCACGTTGTCGCCGCGGTCGGAGGCATGGATGACGTCGTTACCTTCCGCCCCGTCGATGATCGCGGCGACTCCGATGTCGAGCGCCTGCCCGTCGTGCGCGTGCCTGTCGACCTTCAGGCCTGAATTGACGGCCCCGTTGGTGGCGAGGAGCTGCGAGCCGGCCAGGACGATGACGTCGTCCCCCGCGGTGCCCTCGATCGTCGTCTGGCCGGGCGTGTCGATCGTGTCGTTCAACACCTCGTCGCCCAGGATGATCACCCGGCCGACCTTGTCCGACAACGGATCGTATTCGAGGTCGAATCCGACATGGGCGGCGTTCAGGCCCGCTTCGTCCATCAGGTAGGTGAAGCCGCCGTACCAGTCGCTCTCGTGGCGGCGGGTCAGGCCGAGCTCGACGGCTCGAACGAAGGTGATCGCCCATTCGGCGGCGAAGACGCTGTCCGGCTCGGCCGCGATCAGCGCGTCGATCATGGTCGAGCTCGCGAGATAGGTCTCGTAGCGATGCGCGGCCATGATGTTGCCGAGGATCAGGGCGGGATCGAAGTTGCTCGGATCGACCCCGCCGTTCGCGAAGCTGTTGTAGACTGCCCTCTTCACATAAACGTCCCCGCCCGCAATCCTGAAGTCGGGGTCGGTGAGGCCTTGATACACTCCGTAGCCGATCAGCCGCTTCGCCCCGTCCGGGCCCTCGAAGCGCTGGGTGATGGTGTCCTCGTCGCGCGAGGAGACCGGCCGGTAGACGTAATCCTTCTTGCGCATGCCGTAATTGCCGGCCTGCACCGCGTCCGGAGCCAGCAGGGTCCCGCCCGCGGCCAGGAGTATTCCGTTGAACGTTTCGGCGGCCGCCGTCGCCATCGCCTTCGCCGCGTCCTTGGAACCGCCCTTCTTGGAATAGAGATTGGTGACGACGAACTCTTCCTTGGTCCGGTCCCAGGTGACGTCGGCGCCCGACCGCGGCGTTCCGCCGAATAGCGACCCGATCGCGCCGCCGATGAGGAAGCCGACGAAGGCCCCGATCGCCGCCCCGATCGGACCGGCGAAAACGCCGAGCTGGAGGCCGAGCAGGGTGGCCGAGCTTCCGGTTCCGGTAACCAGCGTTCCGGCGACCATGACGCCGAGGCTGCTTCCGATCGCCGAGCCGATCTGGCCGCCGATGGTGTCGAAGCTGACGATCTTGCTCGCCAGCGTGCTGCCGAGGAAGCCGCCGATGGCGTTCGGGATGCTGGCGAGGCCGATATTGCCCAGGGGGTTGGACTGGGCGGCGGAGCCGTTCAGCCCGGCGAGGTTGGAGATGATCGTATTGATCACCTGTCCGGCGGCCGTGTTGGCCAGGGCGCCGGCGAAGCCGTCGAGCCCGATTGCCTTCACGAGCTCGGCGGTGAGGTAGGATGACAGAGCGCCGACGCCGGAAGCCTTCAGGTTGTTGATCAGCTCGGGCGCGAATGTCTTGAACGCGTCTTTCGCCGCGTGGTCGATCGACTGCCTTCCGATCAGGCCGTCGAGGATGTCGCCGAGATTGTCGCCCACCGTCTTCAGCGCGGCGGACGTGACGATTCCGACCAGCTTGTTGCCGCCGGCGAGCAGCGTGCCGAGCTGCGCGCCGAGGAGAGCTCCGGCGTCGGAGAACTCGATCCCGATCGGGTTGTTGTTGATCTTGATGTCGGTCGCGATCGGTTTCAGCGACTCGTCGAGCTTGGTGACGACCGTGACGCCCTTCTCGGTCGCCTTGTAGGCGACGATCCGGCCGTTTTCGTAGACATATTTCACCTCGCGGCCGAGATAGTCGACCGGCCTCACGGTGCCGTTGCCGGCGTCGAGGCGGATGCCGCCGGGCAGAAGCACCCTGCGGGTCGCTATGGTGATGTTGGTCTTGCCGTCCTCGATGGTGATGGTCACCGGCGGCAGCACCTTGTCTGCGCCGGGGCCCTGGCCGCTCGCCTGCGCGAAAGCGTCCTCGGCGCTGACCTGGAAGATGCGCTCGAACTCCTGCGCCGAGAGGTTCGCGGTATTGCCGTTCGCGTCGGTGACGGTGATTCTCAGCTGCCCGGTCTCGTCGCGCACGAAGTGGAGCTTCGTGACGTCGTGGGCGCGCTCCCCGTCGAAATTGCCCAACGTCATGAACGCCTCGGTCGGAACCGGATTCGGCACCCCGCTCGGCGGGATCGGGAGGATGGTGACGTTGGTGGTGGTGCTCGCGGTCCTGCTGACGATCCTGTAGGTCAGGCCGCCCTGTTGCGTGTCCCTGAGCTCGTGCGTGCCGTTGAAGAAGAAGTGGCCCATCGTGTTCAGCGATTGCTGGACGGTGAAGGCGGCGCCGGTCTGGGTGCTGCTTAGGCCGAGCGCCGCGCCGTCGAATTCCAGCACCGCTCCGCTCGAATGCGCTGCCGCGTAGGCGATCGCCTCGACGGCGTTTCTCACGATATGGCTCGTGACGGTCGGGTTCTGGGCCTGCTGCTGGTGGTTCCTCTCGGCCAAGATGTTGATGTTGGGATTGTCTATGATGATCTTGCCCGTGGCGTCGGTCCGCAGGCCGTTCAGCAATGTGCCCGTGAGTTGGCCCTGCGCGTCTTGCTGCAGGAGGTAGACCGCATAGAGGCCGAATGCCGACCGCCGAAGCTCGTCGGTGATCGGCACCCCGAGCGCGTTCATTCCGTCCACCCAGGTGTTGTAGGCGTAGAGGGTGGCGAGACCCTCGCCCCTCATCTTCACCCGGATGTAATCCACGACGTGGCTTTGGATGTTGATGGAGGTCGAATTGGCCGGCTGGGCGGTGATGTGCGCCAGCATGGCGTTCACCGAGCCGAGGACTTCCGGCAGGATGTAGGCAGCGCCCAGACCATGGCCGAGCTCATGGCCCAGGATGAACAGAGCGGTCGACTGCCCCTGGGTGAAGCCGCCCGGACCGGCCGGCCCCCCTTCGTTGGCAAAGGTAATCATATCGTCGCCGATGGAGAGCCTGCCGGGGTCCTGCCGAACTCCGTTCACAGTGTGCTGTCTCAAGGACCTCAAGTCGGTTTGACCGGGCCTGCTCGGCACGTACTCATAAGCTGGAGAAGAAAATGCACTGCTTGCGCGAGTGTTGCCTGTTGCGGTTGCAGGACGGTATACGATCTCCTTCAGGATTCCATTCTTGAATGCGTCATTAAGCTGGGCGACATGTCCCGGATTATCTAATATGATACTATAGAGGATATCCCATCTTTGCTCTGCGGCGGCCTGCGCATTCGGGAAAGCAGCGACGTATACCGTACGTGCCGCCTTGAACATGTCCACGATTTTGGGATCTAGGGGCATGGCGAATCCTGTCTGCCTGCGCGGATTGTCGGATGGGTTGTTTCGGACGGTAGCGGCGGGGATTTTGGGTCAGCGCTTGCGCTCTTGGCGCGAACGGCGAAGCGTTTCGGAGCCGCGCGGGCGAGCGGACGGGCCGCTCCAAAGCCCCGCAAACCGGACATGCTGCGACCCCCGCCCAAATCTTCTTTCCTTGAAATGCCGCTGCGTGAAGTCGCTCCCCGGAATAATCCGACCTCTCATTTTGATTAACGCCTAGAAACGAGTCCAGCCGGATACTTGTCCGGCTTGCCCACCTTTGCATCCTTTTCGGATGAAAAGCGGTGAGCGCTGCGCGCTACCGTCAATGCTTCGTTCATGCTCAAAGATTAGCGACTCGACGTCCTCAACGGATTCTGGCGACTCGTCGGACTCGATTGTTATCTTTACATTGCGGCGCCGCATAAGGCTGGGTCAGGCCGGTCGGAAACCGGCGGCGGCGAGGTCCGCGGACAGGACAGGCCTCACTCGCAGCGCAGCGTCGGCCTGTACACCTGCATCGCGTTGGTGCCCGAATTTCCGCCCAGCGTGATCCCGCCCCCCGGAAGGAAGATCCGGCCGCCGATCACGGCGCTCCCCTTGAGGCCATGGACGGCGATGGGGAGGTCGGGCAACCGGGTCCACCGGTCGGCGCGGGGATCGTAGGCATAGCTATTGGGCGTGAGGCCCAGCACGTGGGTCCGCTCGCCCTCGCCGCCGAAGACGAACATGCAGCCGGCGTGCGCGGCCGCGGTGATTCCGCCCCTCGGCGCCGGAAGCGGCGCCCCTTTGGTCCAGCGGCGGGTACCGGGATCGTAGATCTCGACGACGTCCGTCCGCTCGGCGCCGGCGCCCGGGCCGAAGCGGCCGCCGGCGACGATGATCTTCCCGCCTATCGCGGCCATGGCCAGGTGGTTGCGCTGGGTCGGCAGGTCCGGGAGCTTCTCCCATTTGTCGGCCGCCGGATCGTAGACCTCGAAGGCGGAGCCCCCGGGCGGGCGGCCGCCGGCCACGTAGATCCTGCCGTCGACCACGGCCTTGCCGCCGCCGCTCCTCGGCGTCGGCATCGGGGCCCGCTTCACCCACCCGCCGACCGCCGGATCGTGGACCCAGGTGTCCGCCACGAAGCGCTCCGGCCGTCCCGTGCTCGCTCCGTCGACCTCGCCGCCGATCATGTAGAGCCTGCCGCCAACGGCGGCGACCATCATGTGGTGGATCGGACCCGGCAGGCGGGGTCCGAGCGACCATCGGCTCGTCGCCGGATCGTAAATCTGAACGAGGTCCGACGGGAGCCGCCCGGGCGGATAGCCGCCGAGCACCCAGATCCTGCCGTCAAGCTCCGCGACCGCATGCTCGGAGCGCGCCAGCGGCATTGCCGCGCCGAGGCTCCAGCCGTCGACCTCCGTCGTCGCGCCGACCGGCGGCCCCTGGCTCACCCGGTCGTTCCAGGTCTCCCGGAGCTCGCCGGCCTCGACGGGGGTCACCCGATCGGGGGGCCTGGCCCCTGCGCCCGCCTGCCCTTGCTCGCTCCCGGGCCCTACCTGTCCGATGGCCGCGACCGACATGGCCACCGCAGCGGCTCCGGCCAAAATCCCGGGACTCGCTTTCGCAAAGCTGCCCATCGCACCCTCCTCTCGGCGGTGCGGGAATCTGCCACGGTCAGATCGGCCTTGTCATGTGCCGAAAGTCACGGGCTTCGACTCGCGGCGGGAACGGTCAGGCGAAATAGTCGAACCTCGGATTCTCGCCCCCCCGGCGGGCCCATTCGCCTTCGCCCTGCGAGCGGCCGAAAGACGCCATCGCCTGGACGATTCTCGCGACCCGCAAATCCTCGATCGAGGCGGATGCGAGGGGCTCCGCTTCGACCTCCGTCGCTTCGACCTGCATCCGCGGCATGTCCTGCCGGTGCAACGCGCCGGCCGGATCCGCGGCGGACGCGGCCGAAACCGGGACGTCCGCGAAATAGTCGAACGGGTCCACGCCGGCGGGGAGGCCCAGCGAGAGCCCCGCGGCGCCGATCGAAAGGCGATTGCCGTCGAGGCCGGACCGAAGCGCGGAGGTCAGGCCGAGCTGCGTATCCATCATCTCCTGCGATTCGACGGTCTCGAGGCGCGGCTCCAGGGGCCGGGCAGGCAGCAGCCCGCGGAGACCTTCCGATTGGCCGAGGTCGAACGCCCTCGCCACCACGCCGGCGACGGCGGAGGCGCCGCCGCCGCTCGGCTTGAAGGCCAGGGCCGCGTCGCCCAGCGAACGCACCGTTCCGTCGGCCAGGGTGAAGCTGCCCGTCGCCAGCAGGATGTTCTGGCCCGGCTTGACGGATTGCTGGGTCGCCGAGCCTGCGAGATCGATCGACGCGATGTTCAGCGCCTGGAGAGTCTTGAGCTCGCCCGAATCGGTGACTCCGTTGCGGTTGGAGTCGACCCAGACCTTCAGCTCGCCGAAGCGCAGGTCGGTGGCGTCGATCCTCCGGTCGCGGTTCGAGTCGAGCGCGGCCAGCGCCTCGAGGTCGCTCCGGGCGCCCGGCTTCTCGGTGAGGAAGCTGAGCTCGGCGGCGCCGGTGATCAGCCCGTCATCGTCGCGGTCGATGACCAGGAAGCCGTCGCCCTTGCCGACCCAGCCGGTATCGTCCTGGCTGCCGTCGCCGTCCATGTCGAAGCGGGCCTTGGACTTGTCGCGGGCGACCATCTCGATTCCGTCGCCGTCGAGATCGAGGATGATCGGGGCGAGCATCCCGATCGTCTTGCCCTTGAAGCTGAGCAGGGTGGACGGGCCGATCCGGCCGGAGCCGGGGTCGAGCTCGCCCTTGGCCTTGGCGAGAGCGACGAAGAGCTGGCCGCCCTGCGCCATGATCTGGTATTTCTTCGCCTTCTTGCCGAAGGACTGGTGGGCGAGATCGATCCGAGCCGTCGCCCCGGCCGCACCCGAATAATAGGTCAGGGCCGCGTCGGAGAACATGCCCTGGCTCCCGTCGGAGCGCGTGAACTGGCCGGTGTTGATCGCCACCGCGCTTCCAGGGGTCGCCGTCAGGTTGGTCGGAGTCCCCGCGAGCGAGAGGCTGGCGAGGTTGGAGGCGGCCAGGGTGGTGATCTCGCTCGCGGCTGCGACTCCGTCGCCGTTGCGGTCCTGCCACAGACGGAAGTCGGCGAACCTGGCGTCGGCGGCGGAAAGCTTGCCGTCCTTGTTGCTGTCGAACGCCCGGAGGCCCTCGAGGTCCGAGCGCGCATTCTCGAGGTCCTGGACGAAGCTGAACTCCTTGGCGTTCGTCACCGTGCCGTTGCCGTCGCGATCGAGGAACAGGATGGCGTCGCCGCTTCCGAACCAGCTGGTGTCGTCCGGCTTGCCGTCGCCGTCCATGTCGAAGGCGGCATTGGTTTCGCCGGCATTGAGCAGCTCGTTGCCGTCGCCGTCGAGATCGACGACGATCGGCGAGGCGATCGACAGGGTCTCGCCGCCGCGGAAGGACAGCCGCTCGATCCCGGTCAGCGTGTCGGTGCCTTCGTTGCCGTTGCCCACCGGATCGCTGTCGGTGATCCGAAGCTCGCCGTTCAGGGTCGTCAGCACGTAGGTGGAGCGGTCGCCGGCGAGGACGGCGGTGTCGAAGCCGTCGCCGCCGTTGAGCTTGTCGTCGCCGGCCATGCCGTGGAGCAGGTCGTCGCCCTGCATGCCCTCCAGGTGATCGGCGCCGTCGCCGCCCGCCAGCTTGTCGCTGAGCTTACCGCCCTTCACGTGATCCATCCCCCTCGGCCGCGAAAATATCGTTCGGGTTCGTCAATTTACCCTGGGTTCCTCACCTCTCCCGGCCGGCCTCCGCAACCGTCTGCGAAATCGGCGACAGCAGATATTTGATGATCCGGCGCTCGCCCGTCTTCACCTCGGCCTGGACCGCCATTCCGGGCCCGATCGGCTGGGGCCGCCCGCCGACCGTGATGTGATTGCGGTCGAGGCGTATCCGGGTCGCGTAGACGAGGCCCAGTTTCTCGTCCTGGATGGCGTCGCGGCTGATCGTCTCGATCACGCCTTCGATCAGGCCGTAATCGGTGAAATTATAGGCTTCGAGCTTGACCCGCACCGGCTGCCCCTCGCGGACGAAGCCGATATCCTTGTTGAGGATCTGGGCCTCGACCGCGACCTCGCTTCCCGAGGGCACGATCACCATCAGCGGCTCGGCCGGCTGGACGACGCCGCCGACGGTGTGGACGGCGAGCTGCTGGACGACCCCGTCGACCGGGGAGCGGAGCTGCTGAAGCGAGCGCCGGCGCTCGGACTTGCGGAGCTCCTCGCCTCTGACGCTCGATTCGTCCTCGGCCGTGGCCATGTCGGTGCTTGCGGTCTTGGCGAAGGCCTGGCGCAGGCGCGCGGTCTGGGCGTCGATATTGAGGATCGCCGCCCGGGCCTTGGCGGCGACGCTCTGCTGAACCTCGATATTCTGCAGATGCTCGACCCGGAGCTGCTCATATTCGAGCACCTTGAGCTTGGGATAATGGCCCCTCGAGCTGAGCTGCTTGCGGGCTTCGAGCTGCTGGTCGATGAGCGGCAGGGTCTGCTTCAGCTTCTCGATCTCGGCCAGCGCCCCGGCCAGCTCCGCATTCCGCTCCGCCCGGCTCTGGACGAGGGAGGCGCGCTCGGCCTCATATTCGGCGACGGCGCTCGAGATGACGATATTCTGGGTTTCGGCCACCTGCGGCGGAGTCCCGGGCGGAGCGACGAAGCGCGCCGGCCGGCCGGCGAGGTGGGCGAGCAGGGCGTCGTTGCGCGCCCGCGCGATCCGGGCCGAAAGGAGGCCGCGGGTCGCCTGCGCCTCCTCCGCACCCGACGCGGTGTTGTCGAGCTCGATCAGCAGCTGGCCCTTGCGGACCCGCTGGCCGTTGCGGACATGGATGGTTCGGACGACTCCGATCTCCATCGGCTGGACGACCTTGACGTTGGCGACCGGAAGCGTCTTGCCGCTCGCCACCGCGACCACGTCGACCTTGCCGACGAACGACCAGACCAGGGCGATGGCGAACAGGCTGCACAAGGTCAGCATCAGCCAGCGCAGGCCCGGGCTCGGCGGCTTCTCCATGATCTCGAGCGCCGCCGGGAGGAATTCGTGCTCCTCCATCGGCCGTCGGTTGCGATCCGCCTCGTTCTGGTTGCGCCACGCCTGGCGAAGCACGGCCAGGTGGCGCGACAAGGTCGGGAAACGCTCCGCGATCGCGCTCATGCCGCCACCCCCATCTGCTTGCGGTAGAGGTCGGCGTAGCGGCCGCCGCTCGCCAGCAGGCTCTCATGAGTGCCCTGCTCGGTGATCTCGCCCGCCTCGACCGTGATGATCCGATGGCATTGCCGGACCGCCGAAAGCCGATGGGCGATGATGATCACCGTTCGGCCGTGGGCGATCATCCGCAGGTTCTTCTGGATGATCTCCTCGCTCTCGGCGTCGAGCGCCGAAGTCGCCTCGTCCAGGATCAGGATCCGCGGATCGCCGATCAGGGCTCGGGCGATGGCGATGCGCTGGCGCTGTCCGCCCGACAGATTGGCCCCGCGTTCGTCGATGATGGTGTCGTAGCCGTGCGACAGCTCGAGGATGAATTCGTGCGCTCCGGCGAGCTGGGCCGCGGCCAGGACGGCCTCCATCGGCCGCGTCGGATCGGCCAGCGCGATATTCTCGCGGACCGAGCGGTTGAACAGGATGTTCTCCTGGAGGACGACGCCGATCTGCCGCCTCAGCCAGGCCGGATCGACAAGTGCGAGGTCGACTCCGTCGATCAGGACCCTGCCCTGCTCGGGCACGTAGAGCCGCTGGATGAGCTTGGTCAGGGTCGACTTGCCGGAGCCCGAGGGACCGACGATCCCGAGCATCTCGCCGCCGGCGATCTTCAGGCCGACCCCGCGCAGGGCTTCGGGAGCGTCCGGACGATAGCGGAAGCGCACCTTGTCGAACTCGATATTGCCCTTGATCGCGGGCAGGCTGGCACGGTTGGGATTATGCTCGGGCTCGGCGGGCGCATTGAGCACGTCGCCCAGGCGGTCGACCGAGATCCGGACCTGCTGGAAGTCCTGCCAGAGCTGCGAGAGGCGAAGGATCGGCGCCGCTACCCGGCCCGCCAGCATGTTGAAGGCGACCAGCGAGCCGACGCTGAGATCGCCCGCGATCACCGCCTTCGCCCCGAAATAGAGGATTGCGACGGTCGTCAGCTTGGAGACGATCTGGATGAGGTGGTTGCCCCAATTGGCGAGCTTGGTGACGGCGAAGCCGGTCTGGGTATAGGCGGCGAACTGCTTCTCCCAGCGCTCCCGCATCTGCGGCTCGACCGCCATCGCCTTGAGGGTTCCGACCCCGGTCACCGTCTCGACCAGGAAAGCCTGGTTCTCGGCGCCGCGGCGGAACTTCTCGTCCAGGCGGGCGCGAAGCGGCGGGGTGATGAAGATCGAGATTGCCGCGTAGATGGGGATGGAGCCGAGCACGATCAGGGTGAGCATGGGGCTGTAGAGGTACATCACGGCGAAGAAGACGATCGTGAAGAACAGGTCGATCACCACCGTGACGGCGTTCGAGGTCAGGAACTCGCGGATGCTCTCCAGCTCCCGGACCCTGGCGATGCTGTCGCCCACCCGCCTGGCTTCGAAATAGGAGAGCGGCAGGTTGAGCAGGTGCCGGAACATGCGGGCGCTGAGCTCCGCGTCGACCCGGTTGGTGCTGTGCGCGAACAGCCAGTTGCGAAGGCCGGACAGCGCCGTCTCCCAGATCAGCACCACCGCCAGGCCGAAGGCGAGGACGTCGAGCGTGGTCAGCGACTGGTGGACGAGCACCTTGTCGATGACGAGCTGGAAGAAGATCGGCGAGACCAGCCCCATCAGCTGCATGAAGAAGGACGCGATCAGCACGTCCCGCAGCGGGCGGCGGTATTTGACCAAAGCGGGGATGAACCAGCTGATGTCGAACGGCCGCGACGCCCCCGCCATCTTCTCGCGCGAGGTCATCAGCAGCAGCCGGCCGCCGAATCGCTCGCGAAGCTCCTGGGCGGTCCACACCTCGGGCCGCTCGCGGTCGCCGAACTGGACGAGCGCGCGCGGCTCCTCGGTATCGTCCTCGAGCTTGAGGATGACCGCCGAATCGCCGTCCTTCAGCTGGGCGACGGCCGGCAGCGGCATCTTGTGGAGCTCGGCCGCCTCGCAGCGCCGCACCCGGCCGACCAGGCCGAGCTGCTTGGCGATTCGCGACAGGTCTTCGAGCGTGTAGGGCTGCTCGCCCTTGCCGCGCTCGTGCGCGATCTGCCGCGGATCCGCGGGAATCCCGAGGAATCGGGCCAGCAGAACGAAGCAGGCTAGCGCCGGATCGGCTCTGAACTCGGTTGTGTCTTCCACCCCAACCCCACGATACAGCCTGCCGCCCATTCGCGCCTTCCGGCCACGCTCCGGCAGGCGAATCGTTGAATGTGGGGCAGGATCCCCAACTCACTGTTATACTTGGCAAAGCGGCTTGGCGAGGAGATTCGGGAAACGCGCCGGGTCTCGACTCGATAGCGTATGATCTTATCCGGTGCGGGCCAGCCAGGCCGGAGCTTCGTATCCGCGCAGGAGATCCTCCGGCGCCGGCCGCTGCCGGACGACCGCCCACTCCTCGCCGTTGACCAGGACCTCGGGGGTGAGCGGGCGCGAATTGTAGGTGCTTCCCATGGTCGCCGCATAGGCGCCGGCGGTCCGGAAGATCATCAGGTCGCCGGCTTCGACTCGGTCGATGCGCCGGCCCCGGGCGAAGGTGTCGCCGGTCTCGCAGACCGGCCCGACGATGTCGGCGACCATATGCTCGCCGCCCGGAGCAACCGCCTCGGCCGAGTGCCAGGCGTCGTAGAGGCTCGGCCGCATCAGGTCGTTCATCGCGGCGTCGACGATGACGAAGGGCAGTTCGGGGCCCGGCTTGACCCGGATCACCGTCGTCAGCAGCACGCCCGAATCCCCGACCAGGAGCCGGCCGGGCTCGAAGATCAGTCGGGTCTCCCACCCCTTCGTGACCCGGGCCACCATCGCTCCGTATTCGGCGGGCGGCGGCGGCGGCGGCTCGGCGGGATCGTAGACCAGCCCCAGCCCGCCGCCGAGGTCGGCGGTCCGGATCTCGTGCCCGGCCTCGCGCAATGCCCGGATCAGCCCGCCCAGCCTCTCGAACGCCGCCTCCAGCGGAGCGAGGCTGGTGAGCTGGCTCCCGATATGGACGGCGACCCCGGTCAGCCTCAGGCCCGGAAGGTCCCGGATGCGGGCGCAGGCGGCGACGGCGTCGCCGATCGCCACCCCGAACTTGTTGTGGGCGGCGCCGGTGGAGATCTTGGCGTGCGACCCCGCCTCGACGTCCGGATTGACCCGAAGCGCCACGGGCGCGTCCCGCCCCGAGGCGAGCGCGAGCCCGGAAAGCATCTCGGCCTCGGGCACCGATTCGAGGTTGAACTGGAGCAGGCCCCCGTCCAGCGCCAGCGCCATTTCGGCCTCGGTCTTGCCGACCCCGGAGAAGACGATCTTGCCGGGCGCGATCCCGGCCGCGCGCGCGCGGCGATATTCGCCCCCCGACACGACGTCCGCGCCGAGCCCCTCGGCGGCGAGGGTCGCGAGCACCGCCGGGTTGGGGTTCGCCTTGACCGCGAAGGCGATGAGCGGGTCGTCGAGCCCGGCCAGCGCCGACTTCAGCGCCCGCGCCTGACCGAGCATCGTCGCCGTCGAATAGACGTAGACCGGCGTTCCGACCTCGCGGGCGATCAGCGGGAGCGGCACGTCCTCGCAATGGACGATCCCGCCCCGCAGCGGGAAATGATCCATCCTTACCGCAATTTGAGCCGCACCCCGACCCGGTACGAGCGGCCGAGCAGATCGCTGTACGTGCTGTTCGCCGCCAGACCGGTTTCCGGAAGCAGGATCGGATCGGCGTCGAACAGATTGGTGACGTTGATGAAGAATTCGCCGTTCTTGCCCCCGAAGGCGTCGAACTTGAAGGTCACGTTGGCGTCGACATAAGTCGCGCCGCCGATGCTGTTGTCCTCGTAGGTCGGGAACTGGTTGGTCGAGATCGGGCAGGTGTTGATCGTGCACTCGATGCCCGTGGCGTCGTACCGGCCGTCGCTGACGCCGCGCGCCGTGGCGGTCAGCGTGTAATCATCGGTGTCGTAGGCCGCGCTCACCCGGTAGATCCACTTGGGCGTGATCGACTGGGTGCCGGTTCCGACGCCCAGGGTTCCCACCGAGTTGAGCGGAATGAACCCGGGGACGCCGGTGGCGACGGTGTTCTCGATGTACCGGGTCGCCAGGCCGCGCAGGGTGAAATGGCCGTTCGCGATTCGCCTGCGATAAGCGGCTTCGAGGTCGAGGCCGCGCATCAGGATGCTCGAGAAGTTGACCGGCTGGCGGCTGATGAGGACTCGCGACGGATTGGCGGGATCGGGGGTGATCGCCGCGCAGAAGTCGGCCAGCCCCTCGAAGCAGCGGTTGACGATGTCGTCGGCGCTCAGGCTGTCGATCGCGTCCTTCACCTTGACCCGCCAGTAATCGGCCGAGAAGGTGAAGCCGGGAAGGAAGCGGGGCGAGAAGACGGCCCCGAGGTTCCACGAATCCGCCTTTTCGGGCCGCAGGTTCAGGTTGCCGGTGATGGTCCCGAGATAGGAGAGGCTGGCGCCGTAGGTGCCGGTGCCCGGCCCGACCCCGGGGAAGAAGGGGTTGGTGACCGTCGAGGTGTTGGCCGTGCCGGCCTGGTAGAGCTCGTTGAGGTTGGGCGCGCGGATGTCGCGCGAGCGATTCACCCGGATCAGGAAGTCGTCGACCGGCTGCCAGGTCGCGCCGAGCTTCCAGGTCGTGACGAATCCCGAGGTCGAATAGTCGGTCGCCCGGATCGCGCCGTTGAACTCGGCTCCCATTCCGAGGGGAATGACGGTTTCGAGATAGGCTTCCTTGACCGTGTAGCTGCCCTTGCTCGGGCGGAAGTTGCCGACCGACCAGACGCTCGTCGACGCGCCCGTGGCCGGGTTGAAGATCGGCTGGAATTCGGTCGGCACGAACCCGTCAATCTCCTCCTTGCGATATTCGGCGCCGACCGCGACGCTGACGTCGCCGGCCCAGGTCGCGAAGGGCGTCAGCGAGAGATTGGCGCCGACGACGGTCTGCTCGAGCACCTGGTCGCGATAGGGATCGCCGAGGATGTAATCGATCGCGGCCGGATCGGCGACTCCGATTCCGAACAGGTTGAGCGGGCGGCAGGCCGGGTCGTCGTTCGCGGTGTTGGCGTCGACGTTGATCGCGCACTGGATCGACCCGACCGGAAGTCCGGCGGGATTGCCGGCCGGCGCGAACACGGCCGCGATCGCGTTGTTCCTTCGCACCGTCTGCTGGATGTTGATCAGCTGCTCGTGCAGGTCGGCATGTCCGTACTGGCCGTAGACGTCCCAGCGCGCGGTCTTCCCGAACGCCTGGAAGTCGCCCTCCGCCCCGATCAGGTAGCGCTGCACCTTGCGCTCGTTGTTCGATCCGCGGAAGGGCAGGTCGGCGCCGCTGGTCGCCAGGGTCACGCCGGTGATGCCCGCGAGCCGCGCCGGGCCGAGGGTCTGGTAAAGAAAGGCGTTGCACGTCGTCGGCGCCGTCGGGCCGGAGCCGCAGTTGGTGGCGGCGATCGACAGGCCGGTCATCAGGTTCGGGCCGGCGTTGAACAGGGTTTCCTGCCGGTTGTACGATGCCTCGGCGAACAGGGTGATCCCG
Source organism: Allosphingosinicella sp. (assembly GCA_035714565.1). GTDB lineage: Bacteria > Pseudomonadota > Alphaproteobacteria > Sphingomonadales > Sphingomonadaceae > Allosphingosinicella. The sequence goes on along the minus strand of DASTLX010000040.1, from coordinate 244,492 downwards.
TCGGCGATCTCGAAGCTGAGCCGGCCGAACAGGCCGTAGCGATCCTCCTCGGGGTTGAGCCCGATCCGCCGGCCGGTGTCGTTGACGCGCCAGTCGCCGCCCTGGTTGAGGGAGGGGCTGCTGCTCGTCGACGTCGAGCAGACCGGCGAGGGGAAGGTCAGGGCGCCATATTGGTACTTGTTGACCAGTCCGCCCGGCCCGAAATAGGTCCCGCACAGCTTGTTGGTGGTGCCTCCGGCCGAGGCCGTGATGAGCCCGCCGGGAGTCGAGTTCGCCTGGCCGACCTCGGTCCTGATCAGGTATCGCGGCGCCGCCGGGTTGGCCGGCCACGCCGGGTTCTGGATGCGCACGAAGCCGGTGTGGTTCCAGTCGCGCTCGCCGGGGTCGATCGAGAAAATGCCGTCGGTGTGCGCGATCTCGCCCGCGACGATCAGTCGGCCGCGGCCGCCCGCGAACTTCAGCCCGCCGGTGATCGCCCCCGAATAGTTGAACCCGTCGCCGCGATCGGTCACGCCGATGTCGCCCTCGAGCTTCAGCCCCTCATATTGGGTGTTGAGGATGAAGTTGGTCACGCCCGCGACGGCGTCCGAGCCGTAAGCGGCCGACGCGCCTCCGGTGACCACCTCGACCCGCTGGACCAGCGACTGCGGAATGGTGTTGACGTCGACGATTCCGTTCGCGGTCGAGCCGACCGAACGCCGCCCGTTGACCAGCACCAGCGTGCGGACCGTGCCCAGGCTGCGCAGGTTGAGCGCGTTGATTCCGGCCTGGCCGTTGCTGAGCTCGAGGCGGGAGTTCGACGGCCGGATCGAGGCCGCGAGCGCCGGCAGCTGGTTGACGAAGTCGGCGATGTTGTTGGTCGGGGAGGAATTCTCGATGTCCTCCTCGGTCAGCACCTGAAGCGGAGTCGGCGCCTGGAACCCGTCGCGAACGACGCGCGTGCCGGTGACGACGATGTCCTCGCGGGATTCCGGTTCGGCCGCGTCCGGATCGGCCTGCGCGACCTCCGTTTCGGTGGCCGCCGCGTCGTCGGCGGGGTCGGTCTGCGCCCGGGCGGGGCCGGCGATCGCCAGCGCGGCAAAGGCGGCTCCGGAAAACAGGAACGTTTTCAACGAATTGCGACGAAACATGTGAAATCCCCCTGAAACCCGCATTTGCTGCGTGATTAGCCGACATTAAGTAGCAAGACTTGCCTTGTCCGGCATAGTTTCTCTTCGCCCAGCCATAACCTCTCGCCATCCTCCCGGAGCGATTGCCACGCCACCGTGGCCCGAAGGCCACAGCGACTGCGCCTCTGCTCCTCCCGGTTCGCGCCGGCGCATCCCTGCGAAAACCCCCACGGCCGCAGGCCAATCATTTTCAACGCAAAGACGCAAAGACGCAAAGATGCCCTGCCCTTTCCGAGGCATGCGTTTTTTGAATGCTCCTGCGGATCGATCATGATTGCAGCTTCGCTGCGAGGAGCATCGAGGCTCGGCAATGTGTTCGACCAGCCGCGACCTCTTTGCGTCTTTGCGTCTTTGCGTTGAAACCTGAAGGTCGCGGCAGTCGGCTGATCGCGACGGGAGACGACCATGTCCAACGTCGAGGAACTGGCCCACCAGGCGATCCAATGCGGGTTCGCGATACACGAGGACCTCGGGCCGGGCCTGCTGGAGTCCTGCTACGAGGTTCTGCTGGCCGCAATGCTCGCACGCGCGGGCCTGGCCGTGGAGCGGCAAAAGGTCGTCGATATCGAATATAGTGGAATTTCGGTCCGCGACGCGTTTCGGGCCGATCTCCTTGTCGAAAGGCGTCTGATCATCGAGGTCAAGGCGGTGGATCGCCTGGCGCCCGTTCATTCCAGGCAGGTGCTGACTTATCTCAAGCTCCTCGATCTACCGCTGGGCCTGGTCATGAACTTCGGCGGCGGCACCTTCCGGGAGGGGCTGAAGCGGGTCGCGAACACGCGCCGTCATTGACTGTTGCCCAGTGGCGGTGAAGCTTCGCGCGCGATGAGCGAAGCCGAAGCCGCACTGCCGCCCCCTGCCATCCGCCCCGGCCCGGGCCGGATGGCGCTCTACGTCCTGCTCGGCTTCTCGGCCGGCCTCCCCTTCTACATGTTCTCCACCGTGCTCAGCGTCCGCCTCGCCGAGCACGGCGTGGCGCTCACGATCATCGGCTTCTTCGCCTGGGTCCAGCTGCTTCCCACGTTCAAGTTCCTGTGGGCGCCCCTTCTCGACAAGCACGACGTGCCCGGCTTCGCGCGCTTCTGGGGCAAGCGCCGCGGCTGGATCATGCTGTCCCAGCTCGGAATCTTCAGCTCGATTCTGGCCATGGCTCTGACCTCGTCCGACTCCAGCCTTGCCGTCACCGCCTTGTTCGCGGTGCTTCTCGCCTTCTGGACGACGACCCTCGAGGTCGCCGCCGACGCCTGGCGCATCGAGCTCGCGCCGACGCCCGAGGAGCAGGGGCCGGTCGCCGCGTCCAACCTGTGGGGATACCGCACCGCCATGGTCGCCGCGGGGAGCGGCGCCCTGCTCTTCGCCGACCCCGCCGGCAGCCTCGCGCCGATCCTCGACGACCTCGGGGTCGAGGCCGGCTGGACCTCCTCCTACCTGCTGATCGCGGCGGGGGCCTTCGTGCCGCTGCCGATCCTCGCTTTGCTCCCGCGCCAGCCCGGATGCGGCGGCGACCGCGCCGCCGCGCTGGCAAAGGGACTGGGGGCCAGCGCCTTGATCCTGCTCGCGGTGGCGGTGGCGGTCGCGGCGGCCGGCTGGCTGATCCTCGGCGCCGCCGCGGGCGCTGGGATCAGCCCGAAGACCAACGTCGCGCCCTGGGTGCTCGGGATCGCGATGCTGCCCTTCGTCGTCATGGCCGCCCTGACGCCGAAGATAAGGGACCTGCCGCCCGATTCGCCGTGGCGAGCCTCGCCGGCGATCGGGCCCTATGTCGATTTCTTCTGGCGCTGGGGCTTCATGGCGATCGCATTGATGGCCTTCGTCTCGGTCTACCGGATGGGCGACGTGCTCGCGCTCAACCTGTCGAAGCCGATGATCCTCGACCTGGGCTATACGAAGAGCGAGATCGGCCGCGCCGACGGCATCGTCGCGCTCGGCGCAAGCATCGTCGGGGTCGGGATCGGCGGCTGGATCGTGACTCGCTGGCGCTGGGGGGTGACCCTCACCATCGGAGCGGCCGTCGCGGCGCTCGGCAATTTCGGGTTCGTCTGGCTCGCCCACCAGCCGCACGGCGAGCTGACCCTCTACCTCGCCACCGCCGCCGACCAGTTCGGCAACGGCATGGCCGGGACGATCTTCGTCGTCTACCTCTCGATGCTCGTGAACCCGCGCTTCCCGGGCGCTCAATATGCGTTCCTGTCCGGCTTCGCCTTCCTGTTGCCGCGGCTGCTGTCGGGGGCGGGCGGACAGGTGGTCGAGCGGCTCGACCGGGCCGGCCTCGCCGGCTTCGACCTCTTCTTCCTCTTCTCCGGGGCGATCAGCCTCGGCGCGCTGCTGTTTCTCCCGATCCTCACCGGGGCGAAGCCGAGGCCGGACGACCGGCCGTGATCGACGCCGCCTTCGCTCCCGCCGCCCGCGCCGTCGCCGAGGGTCGGATCCCGGGCGCCGCCCTCGGGATCGTCGCCGCCGACGGCCGCCGGGCGGTGAAGCTCGCGGGAATGGCCGCCCTCCTCCCCGAGCCCGAGCCCCTGACCGAGGCGCATTGGTTCGACCTCGCCTCGCTGACCAAGGTCATCGCCACCACCGATATGGTCCTCCGTCTCGCCGCGGACGGCCGCCTCGATCTCGACCGGCCCCTGACCGACGCCATTCCCGACCTTCGCCAGTACGACGTCGACAACGCGGCCGAGCGCCGGCTGACCTTCCGCGACTGCCTCGCCCACCGCACCTTCCTTCCCGCGGTCGAGCCGGTCTACACCTATGGCGGCGACCCCGGCCGGCTCCGCGCCTTCGTCCTCCAGCGCGAGTGGCGGCACGGCCCGCCCGTCTATTCCGACATCAACTTCATCCTGCTCGGGATCGCGGTCGAGCGTATCACCGGCCGGCCGCTGTCAGACTGGCCGCTTCCCGACGGGCTGAGCTACGGCCCGCCGCCGGGGCCCGCGGTGGCGACGGAGCTGTGCTCGTGGCGCGGGCGACTGCTCCGCGGCGAGGTCCATGACGAGAATTCGGCCGCGCTCGGCGGCGCGACCGGCCATGCCGGCCTGTTCGGCACGGTCGCGGGGGTGCTCGGCTTCGCTTCGGGCCTGCTCGACGGCAGCGGCGCCACCCCAGCCATGCTCGAAGCCATCCGGACCCCGGTCCACGCCGACCGCACCTGCGGCTGGGAGCGGCGCTTCGAGGGCTGGCACGGCGGCAACGCCTGCTCGCCCTCGACGATCGGCCATACCGGCTTCACCGGAACCGGCCTGTGGATCGACTTCGGGCGCGGTCTGGCCTGGACCCTGCTCACCAACCGCGTCCACCCGAGCCGGCACCGGGAGAGCGGCATAGCCGAGCTCCGCCGGGCAACCGGCGAAGCGGTGATCGCGGCGTGGCGCCGCTAAGATCCTCCCCGCGATTTCGCGGGGAGGGGGACCGCGCGAAGCGCGGTGGAGGGGTTCTCCGGACGCCCGCGCTAAATCCTCCCCGCGATTTCGCGGGGAGGGGGACCGCGCGAAGCGCGGTGGAGGGGTCCTCCGGCGCCGGAAAGAACCCCTCCACCAGGCTTCGCATGGTCCCCCCCCCCCCCCCGCAAATGCAGGGGGAGGAATTATCCATCTCACAATGTCAAAGAGCCCGCCGATACGCGACTCGGCATCCCGAACAATAGGGGAACGTCAAGCCTCGATCTCCTTCAGATAGGTCCGCTTCGGACGCTAGTTCGCCTCGGCGATCATCACGAGGGCCGAATCCATGGCGTCGGTCGCCCGGACGCTCTCCGGCACGTCGTTGGCATAGACCGAGAACAGCAAGGTCCGACCGCTCTTCGCGATCATGTATCCCGACAAGGCGTTGCTGGCGTTGAGCGTGCCGGTCTTCGCGAAGAGCCGCTTCTCGAGCGACGTCCCCTTGAACCGTTTCGCCAGGGTTCCGTCCACTCCGCCGACCGGCAGCGACTCGCGCCAGGCCGCGCCCCAGGGCTGGCCGTCCGCCCAGCGCAGGAAGGCGACCATCCCCCTCGGCGCGACCCGGTTGTAGGTCGACATCCCCGACCCGTCCGAGAAGTCGTAGGCCGAGCGCGCCACTCCGGCGCTCGCCAGCATGGCGCGGACCGCCGCCAGCCCGTCGGCGATCGAACCCGTGCCCTTCTGGAGGCCGACCCGGCGCAGGAGAAGCTCGGCGTGGAGGTTCTGGCTGACCTTGTTGGTGAGCGCGATGTCGGCGGCGAGCGGCTCCGGGACGAGCGCGGCGAGCGCTTCGGGCCGGGGCGGCCGGGCCGGAGGAGCGCCGTTGCGGATCGCCGGATCGTCGGCGGGCCGGAGCGGGCGATGGCGAACGCCGACCTGTCCGGTCACCCGCACCCCCCGAGCTTCGAGCAGCGCCTTGAATCGCCAGGCCGCATAATGGGCCGGATCGTCGACCCCGAGGCGAAGCAGCTCGGGCTCCGCGCCGGCCGCGATCGTCCCGCTGAGACGTACCAGCCGGCTGCCCGGCAGCCGGTCGAACTCCAGCGAGACAGGGCCCGAGGAGACCGTCACGGCCCGGTTGTCGATCTCGTAATAAGGCTCGAGGTCCAGCGTCGGGGGCGCGCCGGGGGCGGCGGGAGCGACCTTGAGGTGAAGCTCGTTGTCGTCGACGGTGAGCGCCGAGGTCGCCGTGCCCGAGCGGGTTGGAATGTTGTTCCAGCTCATTCCCGGACTCCAGCGCTGGTCGGGGAAGAGGCTGTCGTCGCCGATCACGTCGCCCACGACCCGGGTCCTGGCGGCGACCGCGTCGGCAAGCGCCGAAAGGCAGTCCCGAAGGCAGTCGGGGCGGCTCGACAGCCGCGCGTCGCCCCGCCCTTCGAGCACCACGTCGGGCGACCTTCCCCGCACCGTCTCGAGCCTGACGGCCGCTCCGCCGGCTGTGTCGGGCCCGTCTAGGCCCGGAAGCGACGCGAAGGCGGCGGCGGTGGTGAACATCTTGGTGTTGGAGGCCGGGATGAAGCGCGAGTCCGGCGCGATCGCGACCAGCTCGCGTCCCTCCTGCGTCGCGACGACGATCCCGAAGCGGGGGCCGGGCCCAGCCTCCGCCAGCCTCGTTTCGACGCGCTTCTGGAGGTCCTGCGCGGCGGCCGGAAGCGCGGCTGCCGAAGCGAGGCCGAGGGCCAATGCCCTTATGGTCAGACTAAGCCCCCTCATCGGCCCGACCCTAGCCTTAAAGTCCGGCGGAGCAACAACCGGCGAGTCATTCAGAGGATTCTAGCGGCCATAACCCTCGCGCATGGCGAAGGCCGTCGCGCTTGTCGGGTGCGGACGGCCGCTCCAAAGAGGCGGGATGATTTGGTGGCGACGTCTTCTGGGGCTTTGCGCGGCCGGGCTCCTGCTCGGGCCCGCCTCCGCTCTGGCCCCCGCGTCCAGCGATCCGCTTGCGGCCGCCTTGGCCCTCCCCGTCGCGAGCGAGCTCGTCGGAGCGCGCGACGCTCCGCGATTCGCGTGGGTCGAGACGGCGGCCGGCGTCCGCAACATCTGGTTCGCCGAGCGCGGCCGGCCCGCCCGGAGGCTGACCGGCTTCACCGAGGACGACGGGCAGCCGCTCTCCGATCTGGCGCTGAGCTCGAACGGCGAGCAGCTCGCCTTCGTCCGCGGCGGCGATCCCGACTATCGGGACGACGCTCTCCCCAATGCCGCCGCCGACTCCGAGCCCCCCCGCCAGCAGATATTCCTGGCGCCGACGTCGAAGGGCGGGATCCAGCGGATCGGCGACGGCCACTCGCCGGTCTTCTCCCCCGACGGCGGCCGGCTCGCCTTCACCCGCCGCGGCGAGATCTGGCTGTGGCAGCGGGGCGGCGAGGCCCGCAGGCTGGCCTCGGCCGGAGGGGAGATAAGGCGGCTGCAATGGTCGCCGGACGGAAGCCGCCTGCTCTTCGTCAGTCATCGCGGCGACTACGGCTTCCTCGCCCTGGTCGATCCCGCCCGCCCCGGAATGCGCTTTCTCGACCCGGGACTGGGCTTCTCGGTCGAGCCCGTCTTCTCCCCCGACGGCCGCCAGATCGCCTTCATCCGCCATCTCGACGCCCCGGCCGGAGCCGCGCGCGACAGCGGTCCCTATTGGTCGGTGCGGATCGTCGACGCCGACAGCGGCATCGCCCGCGAGCTCTGGGCCGCGCCGCCGGGCGCGGGCGGGCGCTATTACGAATCCCGCGGCCAGGATCTGTTTTGGAGCCAGGACGGGCAGATCGTCTTCCCCTGGGAACGCAGCGGCTGGCTCCACCCCTATGCGATCGACTCGGCGAAAGGGGGCGCGCCGCGCGACCTCACGCCCGGGGCTTTCGAGGTCGAGATGTTCACGCTCGGCTCCGACGGTCGCTCGCTCGTCTATGCCGGCAATTCGGGCGATCCCGACCGGCGGCACGTCTGGCGGCGTCCGCTGTCGGGCGGCGCTCCGGCCCCGGTCACGAGCGGAGCCGGGATCGAGACCGCGCCGGCGCTCGGCGGGAGCGCTCTCGCGGTGATCGCCACCGACGTCTCGAGCCCCGCTTATCCCGCCCTTGTCCGCGGAGGGCTGAAACCGCTCAGGCCGGTCGCCGCGGCCGCCGGCTTCGTCGCTCCGGAGCCGGTCCTGTTCCGGGCCGGGGACGGAGTCGAGGTCCACGGCCAGCTGTTCCGGGCGCGCGGTCCGGGCAGGCACCCCGCGGTCGTCTACGTCCATGGCGGCCCGCGCCGGCAGATGCTGCTCGGCTTCCACCCGTCCGCTTATTATTCGCATGCCTATATCTTCAACCAGCATCTCGCCGCCCGCGGCTATCACGTCCTGGCGGTCAACTATCGGAGCGGTACCGGCTACGGCCTCGCCTTCCGGGATTCGCCCGACCTCGCGCGCGGCGGCGCCTCCGAATATCGCGACGTCCTCGCCGCCGGCCGCTGGCTCGCCGCTCGGCGGGACGTCGACCCGGCCCGGATCGGAATCTGGGGCGGGAGCTGGGGCGGCTATCTCGTCGCTCTCGGGCTGGCGCGGAACAGCGACCTGTTCGCGGCGGGCGTGGATTTCCACGGCGTCCACTCGATGCTCCGGCCCCTGCCCGGCAACCTGTCGCCGGACGCCCAGGCGGCCGCCCGTCAGCTGCAATGGGACAGCTCGCCGCTCGGAGCGATCGAGCGCTGGCGCTCGCCGGTGCTGCTCATCCACGGCGACGACGACCGCAACGTCGACTTCGCCCAGTCGGTGCTCCTGGCCCGCGAGCTCGCCGCCCGCCGAATCCCCTATCGCGAGCTGGTCTTTCCCAACGAGCGCCACGCCTTCCTCGTCCACGACCATTGGCTGGCGAGCTTTCGGGCGGCGGAGCTTTTCCTCGACGAATCCCTGAAGGCCCCGCGCCCGTGAAGCGGGTTCTGGCCGCCCTCGCCCTCCTCGCGGCGACGGCGGCGCCGGCCCGGGAGCGGGACACCCTGATCCGGGGCGCCCGGATCTTCGACGGCACCGGAGCGCCCGCGACGGTCGGCGACGTCCTGCTCCGGGGCGAGCGGATCGCCGCCGTCGGTCCCTCCCTCCGCGCCCGCCGGGGCAGCCGGACGGTCGACGCGCGCGGCCTGACCCTGATTCCCGGCCTCCACGACCTCCATACGCACCTGCGCGCTCCGGGCTTCGACGCTCCGGACGATCTTCCCAAGGCCTATGCCGCCTATCTCGTCCGCGGCGTGACGGCGGTGAACGAGTTTTCGGTCTCCCCCGAAATGCTCGAGCCGGTCCGTGAAATGACCGCAACCGGGCCGGTAGCGGCGCCGAACCTCCAGCTCGCGATCCGGCTCGGAGTGCCGGGAGGCCATGGCACCGAATATGGCTGGGGCAGGTCCTTCACCCTTGAGGCGGCCACTCCGCGCGCCGCTCGCCAGGCCATGGCCCGGGCGCTGCCCTACCGGCCCGACGTCATCAAGGTCTTCGCCGACGGCTGGCGCTACGGCCGCTCGCCCGGCCTCAACAGCATGAACGAGCCGACCCTCGCCGCCATCGTCGAGGACGCGCACTCCGCCGGCATCCCGGTCATCACCCACACCGTTACCCTCGAAGGCGCCAAGGTCGCCGCCGCCGCGGGTGTCGACGCGCTCGGCCACGGCATCGGCGACGCCCCGGTCGACGACGACCTCATCGCTCTCATGAAGGCCAAGGGCACCGCCTACATCCCGACCCTGGCCGTCTACGAGCCGAAGGCGGGCCGGGCCTTCCTGCCGGAGGAATGGCGGGGGCTTCGCCCGCCCGAGCGGGCCCGCGAGGAGGCCGGTCGGGCCGAACCGGACGAGCCCGTCCCGGAGCGGGAAGCCGCCCGCTGGGCGATCATGCGGGAGAATGTCCGCCGGCTGAAGGCGGCCGGCATCCGGATCGGGGTCGGCACCGACGCCGGCATCGGCGGAGTCTATCACGGCTCTTCGACCCTGCGCGAGATCCGGTGGCTGACCGAACTCGGCTTCGCTCCGGCCGAGGCCCTGACCGCGGCGACCGCGGTCGGCGCCGATATCCTCCGGCAGGGCGGCCGCCATGGCCGGATCGCGCCCGGACAGCGCGCCGACCTCGTCCTGACCGGCGGCCGCCCCGACGAACGGATCACGGACCTCTACGACGTTCGCCGGGTCTTCGTCGCGGGACGGGAGATTCCGCTTAGGCGGCTGAGCCGCAGCCTCGCCGATCCGCGCCCCTCGCCGCTGCCGGTGCGTCTTATGGCAGGTCCGATCCACACCGGCGCCGGCCCGGCCGGACGGACCGACCTCGATACACTTCCGGTCGAGGGCACCGATCCGGGGATCGACCACAGCCATCTCGACCTCGCCCATGCGACCGGCGGGCGGTTGTTCCTGATGGCCGGGATGGGCGCAGCGCCCCGGCCCTTCGCCGAGCTGCAGGTGCCGCTGACCCGGGGCGCGGTCCTGCTCGCCGACGCGAACGGCTTTACGGGGATCGCGTTCGAGGCCCGCGGGGCCGGCGGCTATGAGCTTCAGCTCAACAGCTACGGAATCCACCCGCGCGGCTGGTTCCGGGCGCCGTTCGAGGCCGGTGAGGCTAGGCGCGAAATCCGCATACCGTTCACCGCATTCCAAAGCCCGCTCGGCGAGGCGCGGCTGGATCCCGCCCGCCTGCGCGCCCTGCTGTTCCGGCTCGCCGGGGAGCCCGGCGGAGGCGCCTGGCTCGAGCTCGGCAACCTGCGCTTCTACCGCTGAGCGTCATTCCGGCGAAGCCGTGCTCCGCGCCGTTGTCAGCCCCCGTCCGGTCTTCTTCAGGGGCAGGTCCCCGGCGTCGGCCGATGCGGCAGGGCACGGCCGGGGGCTCTCCCGGTGAGAACGCCCCGGTCGACGGCCGGAATGCCGTTGACCAGGACGAGGCTCACCCCCGTGGCGGTCAGCGTCGGCCGGGCGTAGGTGGCGCGGGCGGCGTAGCGCTTCGGATCGAACACCACCACGTCGGCATAAGCCCCGGCCTTCAGCCGCCCGCGCCCCTCGAGACGGAAGGTATCGGCCGCCAGCGTCGAGCTGCGCTCGATGAACTCGCGCAGCGTGAGGACCCGCTCGGCGACGACATATTTCGAATATTTGCGGGCGAAGCTGCCGTAGGCGCGCGGGTGGCCGGTCGACGCGTCGGACCCGGTCATCACCCAGGGCCGGCGCATGAACGCCTTGATGTCCGCTTCGGTCTGGTTGAACGACGCGACGGCGGGATCGCTCTCCCGGATCACCGCGATCGCGGCGGCGACGGGATCGCCCCGGCCCTTAGCGATGTCGGCCAGGGTCCGGCCGCTGAGGGCGCCCTCGGTGACGAGCAAGGCCGCCGCGCCGCCGCGCCTGCGCAGATTTTCGGTCATGTCGCCGCGGAGGCGCCCGGCGAGGGCCGGGTCGTCGAGCCGCTCGAGCAGCTTCGGACGGCCGCCGTCCTGGGCCCAGAGGGGGACGAGCGCCGCGGTCAGGCTCGTCCCCGAGGCGGACCAGGGATATTGGTCGGCGGTGACGGCCTGGCCGGCCCGCCTCGCCGCCTCGACCTTGGCGGCGATCGCCGGCGCCTGGCCGTGGACGTCGACCCCGAGCGCCTTGATGTGGGAGATGTTGACCGGCAGCCCGGCCTCGCGTCCGATCTCGATCGCCTCGTCGATCGCGGCGGCGAGGCCGATCGTATAGGAGGATTCGTCCCGTATGTGGCTGTCGTAGAAGCCGCCGCGGCGGCCGGCCTCGCGGGCCAGCTCGACCACCTCGCCGGTTCTGGCGAAGCTTTGCGGCGCGTAGAAGAGCCCGGTCGAGAGCCCGAGCGCGCCCTGGCACATGGCCCGGGCCACCAGCTCGCGCATATGCCGCAGCTCGCCCTCGTCGGGCGCCCTGTCCGCCGCCCCCAGCACCTGCCGCCGGACCGCCCCGAACCCGACATAGGCCGCGTAATTGATCCCCGCCGTCCGGGTCGTCGCCCCGCCCAGCACCTTGGCGACATCGGGCTCGCCACCGCCGTCATTCCCGATGAACGCCGTGGTGACGCCCTGCATCAGGAAGGCCGGCACGAGACGGGCGCGGGCCTCGCTCGACGCGAGGTCCTCGCCCACATGGGTGTGCGGGTCGATGAAGCCGGGCGCGACGATCATGCCTCGGGCGTCGACGACGCGCTTCGCCGGCCCGGCGAGGCGCCGTCCGACGGCGACGATCCGGTCCCCCCTGATCGCGACGTCGCCGGTGAAGGGCGCGTCCGAGCCGGTATAGACGGTGCCGCCGCGGATCAGCAGGTCGACCGCCTCAGGGGGAGGTGCGGCGCCCAAGGCGAGAAGCGCCAGCAAAATTCCTCCCCCGGATTTCCGGGGGAGGGGGACCGCGCGAAGCGCGGTGGAGGGGTCGTTCGGACTCAGCAGGGCCCCTCCACCAGGCTTCGCCTGGTCCCCCTCCCCGCGAAATGGCGGGGAGGATTTACGAAAGCGCACCCTCACGAACTTCCCCAGAACCCTTTCACCGGCGGCACGAGCATTCCGCCTTCGTCCCTGACGCCCCCTTCCCTGTCCTCCCTGAGCCACAGCGGGCCGTCAAGGTCGACGAAGACGGACAAGGCGGCGACGTGGAAGGCGGGGGCGATCGACAGGGACGAGCTGACCATGCAGCCGGTCATCAGGATGAGGCCCCGGGCCCGGGCGGCGTGGGCGAGCTCGAGGGCGGCGGTCAGGCCTCCCGTCTTGTCCAGCTTGACGTTGACCGCCTGGTAGCGAAGCGCGATCCGGTCGAGGTCGGCGGCGACGTGGACCGCTTCGTCGGCGCAGATCGGAACCGCCGGAACGAAGCCCGCCAGCCAGGAATCCGACTCCGCCGCCACCGGCTGCTCGATGAGATCGATGTCGGCCTCGAGCAGGACGGGCTGCATCTCCTCGAGCAGGCGCTGGTCCCAGCTTTCATTGGGGTCGACGATCAGCGCCGCGTTCGGAGCCGCGGCTCGGACGGCGCGGATCCGGGCGCCGGGGTCTTCCGAGTCGACCTTGACCTTCAGGAGCGGGGCGTCGGCGATCCTCGCCGCCGCATCGGCCATCGCCTCGGGCGTATCGATGCCCAGCGTGATCGCGCTCACCAGCCGCCCCGGGGTGGCGCCCAGCCGGCTCGCCACGCCGACCCCGGTAAGCCGCGCCTCGAGGTCCCAGAGGGCGCAGTCGAGAGCGTTGCGGGCCGCGCCGGGAGGGAGAATCGACTGCAGCGCCTCCCGCCCGGCCCCGGCCTCGATCGCGGGGCGCGCCTGCTCCACCGCGGCGAGCGCCGCCTCGACGCTCTCGCCGTAGCGCGGATAGGGGACGCCTTCGCCGCGTCCGACGGCGGCTCCGTCGCTGACGGCCACCGTGATCACGTCGGCGGCCGTCTTGGCGCCGCGCGAGATGCGGAACGGCCGGCTTAGCGGGAAGCGATCGTGCTGCGCGCGGAGGGTTCTAGGCACAGTAGCTCGTCGATGATGGGCTCGACTCCGAAGGCGACGGGGTCGGTGCAGGGCAGTCCGAGGGCGTCCGCGGTGCGGTCGCACAGGCGCCGCGCCTCGCCCGGCTCGAGCCCCGAGGTGTTGAGGCAGATGCCGACCGCGCGGACGACCGGGCTGGTCAGCCGGGCGGCCTCGAGGTTGCGGTCGAGGCATTCGCCGAGGTCGGGAAGGGCGCGGCCGGGAAGGCCGCGCATGTCGACCCGGTCCGGCCGGTGGCAAAGGACGATCGCCTCGGGCTGGGCGCCGTGAAGCAGGCCGAGCGAGACTCCCGCGAAGCTGGGATGGAAAAGCGAGCCCTGGCCCTCGATCACGTCCCAGCCTTCATCGTTCCGGGCGGGCGCCAGCCGCTCGATCGCGCCGGAGATGAAATCGGCGACGACGGCGTCGACCGGGACCCCTTCGCCGGCGATGAGGATTCCGGTCTGCCCGGTGGCCCTGAAGTCGGCGGCGACCCCACGCTGGCGCAACGCCGAAACGATCGCCAGCGACGCGTACATCTTGCCCACCGAGCAGTCGGTTCCGACGGTGAGCAGGCGGTGGCCAGGCCGATAATAGCCGCTGCCGACGACGAGGTCGGGCGGCGGCTCGCGGACGTCGAAGAGCTGCAGGCCCCGGTCCGCGGCGAGCGCGACCAGCCAGGGTTCGTCGCGAAGCCGCTGATGGAGCCCCGCGGCGACGTTCATCCCCGCCTCGAGCGCCAGAGCGGCATCCTCGACCAGGTCGCTTCCGAGCCTTCCGCCCGCTCCCGCGATCCCGAGCACCAGGGTCCGTGCCCCCGCCTCCACTCCCTGGGCCATGGTGAGCCGGGGGAGCTCAAGGGTCAGCGGGCAGTCGTCGTGGCGGAATTCGCCCACGCAGTCCTCGCGGCGGAAGGTGGCGAGGCCGCGCGAAGTCTTGATGCTCATCGCGTCCGCGCAATGGCCGAGATAGAGGAGATAGGGACCCGGGATCATCGCCGCGAGCCTATCGCCCCCGCCGCGCTTCCGAGCATAGCGAGTGGACCGCTCGCCATAATCTCCCGTTATGGCGTCTCCAGCACGCGGGCCAGCGTCTTGAGGAAGTCCATCGCGAGCGCATTGGGCGGCCGGTTGGTCAGGTACATGGCGTGGATGTCGAAGACGAGCCTGGGCTCGAGCGGCCGGACGGAGAGGCCCGGCGCCAGCGACGCCTGGGCGGTGAAGCTGTCGACCACGGTCATCCCGACGCCCTGGCGGACGAGGGCGGTGGCGATGTAGAAGGTCCTGGCCGAGACGATCTCGTCGAGCTCGAGGTCGAGCCGCTGGAGCTCCTGGGTGAATAGCTGGCCGATCGGTCCGCTCGCGGCGAGGCTGATGAAGGGCTGGCCGCGAAGCTGGCCGAGCTCCACCCGGGCCGGGGCGTCGGGCATGTCCTGCTCCTGGTAGAGCACGACCAGCTCGCCCTGGCCGAGCCAGCGATGGCCGATCGGGGCCGCCGGCGGGACCTGGAAGGCGACCGCGACGTCGGTTTCCCGCTCGTAGAGCTTGCGCAGCAGATCGTCGTGATGGACGGTCTGGAGATCGAACTTCACCTTCTCGTGGCTTCGCCGGAAGCGCGACACCGCCACCGGGATCGCCTGCAGCGCCAGCGACGGCAGGGCCGAGATCCGAAGCATTCCGCCCTCGCCCCGCTTCAGGTGCCGGCCGGCCTCGCGAAGGGCGTGCACCCGATCCTGGATCTCGCGGGCGTCGTTGAAGAGGACATGGGCGTCCTCGGTCGGCACGAGTCCGCCGCTGGTCCGCTGGAAGAGCTGGAAGCCGAGCAGGGATTCGGCATGGCGGAGCATCTTCGAGACCGAGGGCTGCGAGACGTTGAGCGCCCGTGCGGCGGCGCTGACCGATCCGTTGACGTAGACGGCGTGGAAGATCTCGATATGGCGAAGGTTCATTAGGCGGCGGCCCCGGACATCGCGCCTAGCTAGAGGAACTTCGCGGACCCGTCATCCCCGCGAACGGGCCATCGTTGGGGCGGCCGGCGTCCGATCCGAAACCCGGCTTGAATCCTCCCCTGCATCTGCAGGGGAGGGGGACCATGCGGAGCATGGTGGAGGGGCCTTACCGAGTCCAAGAACCCCTCCACCGCGCTTCGCGCGGTCACCTCCCCGAGAAATCCCCGGGAGGAATTGCCGACACGGCCTAGCTGCTTCGCGCCTTGCGGGACAGGCGGCGAAGCTCGCCGGCCTTTGCCGATGCGCGCGCCTGCCCCGTCGGCGGGGCCGCGGCGAGGCTCATTTCCCCGTCCGGAGCCGAGGGCGACAGGAAGCCGTAGAGGAGCTTGCGCCCGCCGGCGGTCAGGTCGCGGGTCACCGGCATGTAGCGGAAGGCCTCGAAATAATTCGGGTCGGTCAGCTTCCTCAGCACCGGCGCATAGGCCTTGACCTGCGCCTCGTCGTCGAGCCGCAGCCAATTGTCCATGCACGGCGCCATCGCGTTCCAGTTTGCGAGCACCCGGGTGTAGACGTTCTCCCAGGTAGGATCGAGGCTTCCGATCTCCTCGTCGCTGGGCAGGGTGCGCACGTACATGTAGGTCGTCTGCTGGGGATCGATTCCGGTCGAGGCGGGCTGGGTGGTCCCGAGCCAGGGCAGGGCCACGTAGCCGAGCACGCTGCCCTGGGCGGTGACGGGCTGGAACGAGATGGTGCCGTCATTGTCGGTGGTGAACGGCCCCAGCGTGGCGAGCACCTTGCTGCCGCTGTTCGAGGTCTGGCAGATCGTCACCTTGATCCCGCCCCCGGCGGGCGAGCCGCGATCGTACAGCTGGAAGGTCGCCCCGACCTCGTCCCCTTCCTCGGCATAGAGGTTCGGGACCAGCGGGACGGCGCGGTAGCGCGCCTCCGCGCAATAGACGTGCTGGTCGTCCGTCTGCAGACGAAGATCGGAAGCGCCGGCGGCGGCCGACTTGGCCGGATCGACCGGCAGCGTCAGGATGCCGGCGCTCGCTTCGTAGGCGGCGCGGTCGTAGGCGGGCCATTCGATCTCGGCGAGGGTAACCTCGTCCGGCCCGGGATCGCCGTAGACCACGGCGAGAGTGCCGAGATTCTGCTTCTCGAGGTCGGCGTCCAGCTCGCTGATGCTGTTGCCGAGGTCGAGCGTGAGGGTGTCGTCGGTCAGCCGGGCATAAGCGGTGGCGATGTTCGCGGCTTGCGCCTCGGTATTGATCAGGGCGCGGTCGCCGGGCTCGTGGGCGGGCTCGCCGCGGCGCCAGAGGCCGACCACGCCGACGACCTTGCTTCGCGCCGGGTTCGGCTGGAAGCCGCCGGCCTCGAGCTTTTTGGTGAGCTCCCCGGCCAGGATCGGGATCTCGCCCTCGACGAGCGTGTCGTAATACCAGGTCCGGTAGGTGTTGAAGCGGACGGTGAGGCCGAGCACGTCCGGGTCGGCAAGCGAATGGGCCAGCGCCTGCAGGACCGCCGAGCCGTGCGGATCGACCCGAAGACCGTCCTCCTTGGCGAAGCTCGCCTGCCAGACGACCGAGAAAGGCCCGGCGATCGGCTGGTAGCCGATGTTGCGGGCGAAATTTATGTAGCGCGCGGTGAAGCGCGAGGTGCGCGGAGCGAAGACCCGCGCGCCGCCGGCGATCCCGAAGGCGATCGAGTCGAAGAAGAGCTGGGAGCTGTACGCGCCGTAGGGCTCGGAATCGACGAGCATCCCCGTGAAGGACACGGGCGCCGTCACAAGCGGATCGGAGGCGTCGACTCCGTGACCGGAATCGGCGCCGCACACCTCTGTCTCGTAGAAGGTCGAGCGGTGGGTCCCGTGCGGGTTCCAGATGCCGCCCTCGACGGCATCGATCGCCGATTGCCTGAACGCCTGGACGCTTTCGCCGGCGGCCATCACCGTCGTCGCCGCCGCCTCGTTGTAGAAGACGGGACGGTTGTTGGTGACGATCGGGTCCCAGGCAATGTCGCCCTTGAAGTAGAAACGCGGCGTTTCAAGGACGCTCATGACGAGGCTCCCCCGGAATTGGGAATGTAGATGAAGCTTGGACCGGCGACGCTGCGACCGTCCGCGAGCGGCACTCGAAGGGCGGCGAGCGAAGCCATGCGCAGGTCGAACATCGCCCGGACCGCGATCCCGAGCGCCCCCTCCGCCCCCGTCACCGCGAGCTGGAGGGCGTCGATCATCCGGCTGTAGGCGACGTTGCAGGCGGCCTGGGCGGCCTGCGCCGCCGGCGGCTCGTTCGAGAAATCGTGCTTGGACGGGTTGGGGATCGCGGGGAAGACCGCGCTCCAGTCGATCCCGAAGGGCTCGGGGCCGTATTGGTAGCCCGGCGGCTGCGGCGTCTTGGTCAGAACCTTGTTGAGGTTCATCTCCTTGAAGCGGTAATAATGCGAAACCTCGTTCTGGAAATCGAGCGGCGACTCGCTCGATCCCTCTCCCTCGGAAACGATCTGGGAGATGGCGCGGTGGGCGTCGGCATAATCGTTGACCGGATAGAGCTGCCCCGGGAAGAACTGGTCGTCGCTGATCTGATTCCGATCGGCCTGCCAGTCGCTCGCCGGGAGAGTGGCGAGGAAGGCGTCGAGCCGCTCGTAGAACTGGCCGATCGTCTCCGTATCGTCGTCGGCCTGCACCGCGAGGAGCTCGGGGAAGACGAGCGGGTTTTCCGGAAGCTCGATCGCCATCCCCTGCGCGGTCGCCGCCTCGGAGAAAGGCAGAAGCTCGACGCAGATCGGCTCGCCCCCGGGAGGGCCGATGTCTCCCGGCAGGGTCGTCGGATAGAGGGGCGGCCAGGGATAGGAGCCCGACTGGCTGTTCAGCGCCGGTGTTCCGCCGAGCGCGTTCAATATGTTGCAGGCCAGGCAGAGATGGATCATCTCCTGCCCTACTATCGCGCCGAGATAATCGCACGCCTCGGGGTTGGAATCCGGAAGGATCGAGAACTTGGCGTAGAGATAGGGCGGAAGAGTCGAGAACTCGAGCTCGATAGCCGTCTGCAGTCCGGTCCGTGCGTCTTCGACCGAATTGAGCGGCTGTGCCTGCAGTCGGATCATCGCGCGCTCCCCCTTCCCCGCCACCATAAACCTTGAAACAGTTCTTGGAAGCGCTCGCCGGTAAAAAATCGCTCCGTTACGAAGCTAAAAACAGTTGCGTCGCTTCGGAGCCTATCCAATTCTCCCGCCGGGAGGGACTGTTCCATGACGAAGCTCGATCTTTACGCGCGCGGCTCGCTGCTGGCGCTCTCGCTGGCCGTTTCAGGCTGCGATACTTCGGGCCGAGGCAATGGCGCCGACCCGGCCGCCAACAATGCCTCGGCCGACGGCCCCGTCTACCAGACCTACGGCGTCCACAACCCGCCCGAAGACAGCCCCTGCCAGTCGCCTGACTGCAGCTATGCCGGCCAGCCCGGCCGCCCCGCCGACCCGAGCTACCCGCCCTACTGGCAGTCGCGCTGGACCATGTACAAGGTCACCGCCGGCTACGAGACCAATCCGCCGCCCTATGACGGCAAGCCGCCGGCCGGCACGACCTATGAGACCTCGTGGGGCGCGAGCTATTACGATTCCACCTGGCGCGGGAAGAGCGGCGAAGGCGCCATGATGGAATATTACGAGAAGCGGTGCCTGCCGATCTTCCCCTTCACTCCGAATAATTTCACCTGCGCCTTCATCTCGCTGGGCGACACGGCCTACTTCCTGACCTTTCCCCAGGATCGGCCCAAGGGGATGCCGCCCGTCTGCCTGTTCTCGCCGCTCAACCACCCGCCCCGCCGGGACTTCATCAAGCACCTGCCGTGGGCCAAGGGCGACAGCCAGCGCCTCGGGCCGGGCGCCCAGGCCTATTCCTTCTGGGTGAACGGCAATGCCGGACCGACCGCGGGGCAGGTCATGCAGGTGGGCGCCAGCCCCGACGGGACGGCCAAGGGCTGGATCCTCTTCGGCTACGCCTTCGCTCCGGTGAACGGCCGGATGCAGCCGCAGAGCTTCTATTTCTCGGGCTTCCCCGGAACTCCGCCCGATGCTCCCATCGTCAGCCAGAACTATACCGACTGGCAGCCGACGCAGCCGGACCCGGCCAAGACCTGGAACCTCGTCGCCGGCCTCGATCCCGCCCGTCTGCCGGCCTGCACCGTGATGGACGGCCCCACCGACGCCAAGGGCGCCCCGCTCAAGGCGACGGGCCAGCGCCCGCCCACCTGGTTCGATCTCGGCAAGATCAGGCGGAAGCGGATCTGAAACGTCCACCCCGGCGACGGGTGGGGAGGATCTTTAGAAGCTCGCGGTCACCGTCGCCCGGACCACCCTTCCCGGCGCCGGGAAGCCGATCGAATCTTCGTACCGCTCGCCGGTCGCGTTGCGCAGAGCCGCGGTCAGGGCGAATCGCCCGGACAATCTCCACCTCATCCCCAGATCGGCCTCGACATGCCCTTCGGCCCGAACGAGGCCGGTCGGGATAGAACTGTCGAAATAGTCGGAGTTGAACCGGAAGGCGGCGCTCAGCTCCAGCGCGCCGGTCGCCTGCCAGGCGGCCCGCAGCGAGCCCTGCCAGCGCGGCCGGCCCCGAAGAGGGGTCGGGGAATCGAGGTCGAGCCAGCTCAGCGATCCCGCGACGGTCAGCGCCGAACCGGGAGTCCACCGCCCCTCCAGCTCGATCCCGGAGGCCCGGACCCGATCGCGGTTGACGGTCGTGAAGGTCGCGGGATCGAAGTCGATCAGGTCGCGGAAGGCGTTACGGAAGAAGGCCAGGCGGACGAAGCCTCCGGAGGGCCCGGCCAGCTCCACGCCCGCCTCGGCATTTCGGCTGCGCTCGGGCCGGAGCGCCGGATTGCCGATCAGCGGATGCGCGAGGGCGTAGAAGCTGGGCAGCTTGTAGCCGGTCCCGGCCCGGACGAAGATCGTCGGGCCGCCGGGCGAACTCCGCCATGACGCCGAACCGCGCCCGGTCCATCTGTGCCCGCCGCCGTGGACGTCGTCGTAGCGTGTGGCGACATTGAAGCCGAAGCCGCCGCCCGGCCGTAGGCTCGCCTCGGCAAAGGCGCTCCGAGTGGTCCTGACGAGGTCGAAGGCGACGGGAAGCGGGAAGCCGAAATCGATCGCGCCTTCGCTCCGTCCCGACTCCCGAAGCAGCGCCGCTCCGGCGGTGGCGACCAGCGCTCCGCGGCCGACTCCGACGTCGGCGGTCGCCTCGAAGCGCGAGAACCGGCTGTCGGCGCTGAGCGCCGGAGTGCCCTGGAGAACGCCCGGTGAGATCGCCGGCGTCACGCTCCGGTCCTTCTGCCGAGACCAGGAGATGCCGAGATTGGGCCGGATTCGTGCATTGGCGGAGCGGCGCACGGTCAGCCCGGCCGCTGCCAGCCCGGCCTCGCCTTGCTCCCGCTCTCGCTCGACCGCCAGCCGTGGCCCGCCGCTGTCTTCGGGAAAGGCCGAACGCTCGGCCTCGCCGTAAAGGCCGAGGAGCCGCGCCTCGAAACCGCCGAGCCGTTGGCGCAGCTGGGCCATGCCCTGCCGGCGCTCGAGGGTCGAACCCTCGGTCAGATCGCCGCTGTCATACCAGCTCCCCGCGACCAGCATGCCGCCGTCGCTCCAGCCCGACTCGAAGCCGGCGCCGAGGCCGAAATCCCCCTCGCTTCCCGCCTGCGCCCGAGCGGTCGCCCGGCGCTCCCCGGATTTCGGCGACCGAAGCCGGATGTTGACCGCGCCGGCGAGGGCGTCGGACCCGTGCACGGCCGAGACCGGGTCCCGGGCGACCTCGATCCGCTCGACCAGCGCCGGATCGATCAGGAAGAAGTCGAAGCCGCCGCCGCGGCTGTTGGTCGGGTCGTTGAGCCTGATCCCGTCGAGCAGGACGAGGGTGAAATTGGGCTCGCCGCCTCGGATCGACAGGAAGCTCCGCCCGCCCGCCCCGCCGGTGGAGAAGGCGCGCACCCCCGCGAGATCGTCGAGCGATTCGAGCAGGGACGCCGGCTGCAGGCGCTCGATCTCCGCCGCCTCGACCGCGCTCAGGCCTCCGGCCGGCGCCGCCTCGGTGCGCGACGCGGTGACCACGATCCTCTCTTCGGCGGTCGCCGCGGCCGTCGCCGGCGGCGGGGCGGAATCGAGCGGCACTGGCGCAAAGCTCCCTTGGTCCACGAGCCGCCACCCTCCACCGGCTCCGGAGCCGCCGCAATCATCTTTTGCTGGCGATCCGGGTTAATTGCCGCCGAAAAATCCGGTGCCTCGGAAAATCGGCGCCCGGCACGGATTGACGGTTAATTGGTATCCGACATTGGATTGCGGGGATAAGCGGTGGCGCGGGGCTCGGCCGGACCCTAGGCTGGGGGCCGGCGGGGCGTCGGATTGGGGGATTTGAATGGCGTACCGGGCGCTGACCGGTCGGTTCGCCGACCTCGAGACCGAGACTCGCTTCGCCGTCGAGGAGCGGCGGGCCCGCCTGCCGTCCGTGCGCATCTACGCCGCTTTGGCGGCGGCCGTGGTCCTCGCCTACACGGTGCTCAATCCGTTTTTCTTCACGCTCGCCGACGAAGCCTGGTTCATGATGCTCGTCGTCCCGACGCTGGTCGTCCTGGCCGGCTATTTCGCGGCGACCTTCTGGCCCCGATATCCGCGCCATCCGGCGGTGGATTTCGTCTGCCTGCTCGTGCTTGGAGCGCTCGTCCTCGCCGACGATTTCGTCCTTTATTCGGAATTCCAGCGCCTTGCCCCGGGCCGCCACTCGGCGATCATAATCAACCCGCTCATCGTCACCGCCTTCGCGGCCTTCGCCCTGGTCGGCCACACCCGCTGGTTCCTCGCCTGGCTCGGCTGCCATGCCGCGCTCCACGGCGCGGTCGTGCTCCTGTTCGAGACCGAAACGGCAGGCCAGATCTACGGGATCGTCAGCTACGTCTCCGCGGCGGCGGCGATGCTGTTCCTTCATTGGGCGCTGGACCGGGCCCACCGCTCCTCGTTCCTCCTGCGCGAGGCCCTGGAGGCCGAGCGCTCGAAGACGGAGGAACTGCTGTACAACGTCCTGCCGCCGACCGTCGCGCAGCGCCTCCGGGACGGCGAGATCGTGGCGGACAGCTTCTCCGACGCCTCGGTCATCTTCATCGACGTGATCGGCTTCTCGGCCTTGGCCAAGTCGATCTCGCCGGGGCATCTCGTCGACCTCCTCAACGCCTTCTTCTCGCTGGCCGACCGCTGCGCGGCGCGCTCCGGGGTGGAGAAGGTCAAGACGATCGGCGACGCCTATCTCGCGATCAGCGGCGGCAACGCGCCGGCGCGTAACAGCGCCGGGGCCGCGCTCGCCTTCGCCACCGCCGTGATCGACGGCCTTCCCGAGGTCGGCGCCGAATGCGGCATCGACCTGCAGGTGCGGATCGGAATCCACAGCGGGGCGGTCGTCGGCGGCGTGATCGGCGCCACCCGGATGGCCTATGATTATTGGGGGGAAACGATGAACATCGCCAGCCGGATCGAAAGCGCGGCGGGCGTCAACGGGATCGCGGTCTCGGAAGCGACCTGGATGCGGGTGCGGGGCAGCGCCGACTTCGAGCCCCCGGAGACGCTGGTCCTGAAGGGCGTGGGCCAGATGCCGGTTTACCGGCTCAGGCGCCCTCCCCGTCATCCCGGCGGAAGCCGGAATCCCTGAACAGCGCGGCGCGGCAAGATTCGCCAGCGTCGGCGTTCATGGATGCCGGGTCGAGCCCGGCATGACGGGAATGGGTTCGGCGAGTGGGGCCGACAGGCCCGCGCGCCCTAGGTCGCCCGGCGGATCAGCTTGACGATGAGCAGCAGGATCACCGCTCCCAGGAGCGAATAGAGGAAGGCCTCGATGTTGAGGGGGCCGTTGAGGATCGAAGCCCCGCCTCCGAACAGCCAGCCCGCGATCAGCGCGCCGACGATGCCGACGAGGATGTCGAAGAGAAGCCCGCCCCCGCTCTTCGTGATGATTCCGGCGAGCCAGCCGACGACGGCGCCGACGACGAGAATGAGGATCAGGGTCATGGACTTCTCCCGCGGCTCGCAGGCTGAACGGCGCGGCCGATGACGACCAGACGTTTCGGTGACGGCACGGTTCCACGCGCCGTCAGGGCGTTGCCGCATATCCGTCGTCCCGGCGAAAGCCGGGACCTCGTGGAGACTCGCGATGCCTTGGCGTCTCCGGCCCCGGCTCCGCCTGAACGACGGGGAGCCCTCCTCAGCCCTCCTTGACGAGAGTGCCGAAGAGGTCGCCGGTGGTGGTCCCGACATGGACCTTGAAGGCGCCCGGATCGGCCTTGATCGCGTCGAGCTGGGCGTCCGTCACCTGGTCGCAATCGTCGCTGTCGCCGTCCTTGGGCACGTCCAGCGTGGCGACGACGCTGTTGCCCGGGCCGACGACATGCCCGACCGTCATCGTGACTCCGGAGAGCTCGAGATCCGTGCAGAGCGTGTTGGACGCGTCGTTGAGGCTGATCTCGGCCTTGCCGACGGCGGCGCCGCCGCCCGCTGGGGCGAGCATCGCGACATATTCGAAGCCGACCGCCTCGTTCGCTTCCTCCGCCACGGTTTCGCAGCCGCCGAGCATGGCTAGAATGCCAGCCGACGCAAGCACGAGCGCTGCTCTTTCACCCATCACTTTTCTCCTCGGAGCCAGGGCCGCCCCATCGGGCCCGCGGTGAAAGCGAGCAAGCCGGGCGAATCGTTCCCGCACCGGCACGACGCCGCCCGAAGCTCAGCTTCGGCCGAGGATCGCCACGAGCATGAGAGCGCCGACGGCGGCGGCGGCGGCGCTGGCGAGGAGAACGGCCGCGGCGGCGGCGTCCTTGGCGGCGCCGATCTCGGGCGACTGGCCCGGATGAAGATGGTCGAGCGGATATTCGAGGGCGGAATTGGCCAGCTCGAGAGCGAGGACCAATCCTGCCGAAAGTGCGACCAGGGCCGACCATAGCGGGCCCGGGCGCGCGATGAGGAGGAGGAGCGCGGCGCCGAGGGCGGCGGCGCACTGGGCGCGGAAGCTTTTCTCGCGGAGGAAGACGATTCGCAGGCCCGCGGCCGCGAAGCCGAGACGGGCGGCGAAGCGCCGGTTCTTCATCCCGCCGGGATCGGTGCCGTGCATCCGGCCGGCCTAGCCGATCCGGACGGCCAGGCGATGGCGCCCGCCATGGTCGGGCGAAGGAGATGGTGTGCAGGGGCCGGCGCCGCCGGCCCCTGGACGGCTGTTACTGGCCGTTCGCCTCGATGGCGTCCGCCTTGTTCTCGGCCGCGGCCTCGACCGCGTCGGCCTTGTTCTCGCCGGCGGCCTCGATCGCGTCGGCCTTGTTCTCGGCGGCATCCTCGATGGCGTCGGCCTTGTTGTCGGCGGCGGCCTCGATATTGTCGGCCGCCTTCTCGGAGGCCGAATTGTTGCAGGCGCCCAGCGCCATCAGACCGGCGACCATCGCGCCCTTAACGATCATTCTCATCAGCTTCCCCCTTCATTTCTACCAAAAGAGACGCTCCGGCCGCGAAGGCGGCCGAAGCGCCGTGGGCCCCGGCGTGACCTCGGGGCCCGGGGAGAGGCTAACATGGATAAACAGCCCAGGATAGATCGGCAGCGGCAAATGTTGGCGCGGCGAAACGAACCGCGGCCGGGGCGGCGTTCCCGGATCGCCACAATCGAAACGATTCAGGGGAGTTGGGAACGCATTTTGACCCGCCATGACCATAATTTGGCCGCAAGCCTGAGCGATTGGGACGCCATGGGGGCCATCATTTCACGCGCCGTTCCGCTTGTTGGGCGGCGCAAGCGCCCGGGAGTTCTAGCGGCGATGTCGAGACTCTTCCTACCCGCCGCCGTCCTCGCGGCCGCGCTCGCCGCCAGCGCCGCTCCGGCGCAGGCGGCGCTCGGCCCCGATGCGGCGGCCTGCAGCCCGGGGGCCAACCGGCCCGCCTTGCTGGTCAGCGTCAACGGTTTCAAGAATCGCGTCGGCAAGCTTCGCATCCAGCTTTACGGCGGCAACCCGGCCGACTTCCTCGAGCGCGGCAAGAAGATGAAGCGCATCGATCTTCCGGTCACCCGCGCTGGGGCGATGAACGTCTGCGTCGCGGTGCCGAGCGCCGGCACCTACGCCATCGCCGTTCGCCACGACGCGGACGCCAACGGCAAGACCAATTGGAACGACGGCGGGGGCTTCTCGAACAATCCGAAGCTCTCGCTGCTCAAGCTGAAGCCCTCGGCCCGCGCCGTATCGGTGGCGGTCGGGAGCGGGGTGAGGACCGTGCCGGTGGTGCTCAACTACCGAAGCGGCCTCTCAATCGCTCCGATCGGCCGGTAGGGATGGCCCGGGTCGCGCTTCTCTCCAACCCGCGCTCGACCGGAAACAGGGCGCTGCTTCCGGCCGTGCGCAGCTTCTGCGCGGCGCATAAGGATATCTTCCACTACGAGGTGGAGCAGGTCGACCAGATCGCGACCGCGCTTCGCACCATCGCGCTGGTCGAGCCGCGAGTCCTCGTCATCAACGGTGGCGACGGGACCGTTCAGGCGGCTCTGACCGAAATCTACAACGGCCGCCATTTCGGCGACAATCCGCCGCCCGTCGCCGTCCTGCCCAACGGCAAGACCAACCTCATCGCCTACGACCTCGGCGCCGGCGCCGACGCGCTCGAGACCCTCGAGCGGGTGTTGGCCATCGCCCGCACCGACCTCGCCCCGCACATCGTCCAGCGCGAGCTGATCACGCTCTCGGGCGGGTCCGGGCACGGCAAGCCGGTGCTCGGGATGTTCCTCGGCGGCGCCTATCTCGCCGATACGATGCTCTATTGCCGCAACAAGCTCTATCCGCTCGGCCTGCCCAACTGGCTGGCTCATGCGCTTGCGCTTGCGCTCGGACTGCTGGGCGTGGTGCTCGGCCGGCGGGCGAGCTTCCTGCCGCCGCCGCCGGCGACGCTTCGGGTCTCGGGAATGAAGGGCGGCGAGCTCAACGGCAAATTCGCCTTCCTGATGGTGACGACCCTGCAGCGCCTCTTGTTCAAGGGCTCGATGCCCGGCGCCGGCGCCCGGATCGGGGCGATGCAGATGCTGGTCATCGATCGCAACATCGGCTCGCTGCTCGGCGCCTTCTTCGCCGCGGTGCGAGGCCGCCTCGGTCGCAAGCGGCTGAGCGGAGTCCATCTCGAGCGCGGCGACGAGATCAGGATCGAGGGCGATCATTCGAACGTCCTGCTCGATGGCGAGCTTTTCCAGGCCGATTGCGGCCGCCCGATCGTGCTCAGGAAGAGCGCCCCGGTCCCGTTCGTCGCGCTGACCGTCTAGCCAAGGCCCCCCGCGATTCCGGCGAAAGCCGATCCGGGAGGACGTCGGCGCGGGCGATGGCGGCACTTCAGCTCGCATCGTGGAAAATCACGCCCAGCGTGAAGCGCTCCCCGGAGCTTATCGTGCTCACGCCGTGCTTCATTCGGGTGCGGTAAAAGCCCCGCGCGCCGCGCACCGGGCGCTCGCTGACCGCGAACACCACCGCGTCGCCCTGCCGGAGCGGAACCACCGTCGCCCTCGACTGGCGGCGCGGGCGCTGCTCGGCGAGGAGGAATTCGCCGCCGTCGAAATCCTCCCCGGGCCGCGAGAGGAGGAAGGCGACCTGCAGCGGGAAGGACATTGCGCCGTAAAGGTCCTGATGGAGGCAATTATAGTCGCCGGGGCCGTAGCGCAGGAGCAGCGCCGTCGGCCGCGCCTGGCCGACGGCGCGGCAGCGGGCGAGATAGTCTTCATGCGCCGCCGGATAGAGCTCGTGCCTGTCGAGCGCCGCCTGCCAGCGGTTCGCGATCGCGGCGAGCGGCGGGTAGAGCTCGGCCCGAAGGCGGGCCACCAGATCGGGCAGCGGATAGGCGAAATAACGATACTCGCCGCGGCCGAAGCCGTGCCGGGCCATCAGCACCCGGCTTCGGAAACGACCCTCGTCCCGCCACAAGGCGGCCGCCTCGCTGCAGGCCGTCGAGTCGAGAAGGCCCGGGAGACGCGCCCAGCCCTGCGCGTCGAGCGCGGCGTCGGCCGCCTGCCAGTCGATGTTCGGCAAATCCATGTCCGTCTTGTGACAGACGGCCGCCGGGCCGGCACTCCGCGCCTTGCCGTCAATGTCCGTCCGCGGACACGGACGCGTCCGCCAGCGGACAGGCCGCGCTCCGCACCGGGCGAAAATCGGCCGGTTCGCGCCGGCGCCGCCGGTGGCTCGCTCCTTGCATCTCCCCGACCGACGCCACAGCGGAGCCTCCAGCATGCGCCCAGCCCTTGCCGCCCTTCTCGCCCCCCTCCTCGCCCTTTCGGCCGCCATCCCGGCCGCCTGCGCCGCTCCCGGATCGGCGGCCGAGGCCGGCCGGGAGGACGTGAGCTGGACGATCGAGGCCGAGGCGGGCCAGCGGGCGAAGAACATGGTCCAGTTCGCGCTCACGCGCAGGACGGCGAACAGCCGCTCGACCCACAGCAACACGCGTCCGCTCGCCAGCCTGGCCGGGCTCACCGCCGGCCAGCTCGGCTCCGACGACGCCGTTCCCGCGGACTTCAGCCTCGAGCGCGACGCGGGCACGATCAGGTGCACCGGAATCGTGCGGCGCTGGCGCGGGAGCGGGGACTGCAGCTTCCGCGCCGATGCCGGCTTCGCCCAGGCCCTCGCCGAGCGCGGCCACGGCCGCGCGGACGACAGCCAGCTCTTCTCGCTCGCGCTCTACGACATCGGCTACCCCTTTCTCGACGAGCTCAAGCGGCAGGGCTACGCCCGGGCGACCGTGGCAGACCTCGTCCGGGCCGGCGATCACGGCGCGGACCTGGCTTACCTGAAGGGCATGGGCGAGCGCGGCTACCGGGTCGGCAGCCTCGCCGCCTTGAGCAACATGCGCGATCACGGAGTCACTCCCGACTATGTCTCCGAGCTCGCCCGGCTCGGAGTCCGCGACCTTTCGGCGGACGAGGTGGTCCGGCTTCGCGACCACGGCGTCACCCCGGCTTATGTCGGCGCCCTGCGCGCCTCCGGCTACCGGCTCCCGCTCGACCAGATCATCCGGCTGCGCGACCACGGAGTGACCCCCGATTACGTCGAGCAGCTGGCCCGTCACGGAATCCGCGACGTCGCGGCCGACCAACTCGTCGAGCTGCGCGACCACGGAGTTTCCGCCGACTTCGTCGGTACGGCCGCCCGTCAGGGCTATCGCTTCCCGACCGACCAGCTGATCAGCCTTCGCGACCACGGGGTCACCGCCGACTATCTGACCGAGCTCAAGGGGCTGGGCTATGCCGGCCTCGCCGCCGAGGACATCGTCCGCCTGCGCAGCCACGGAGTCTCGGCCGACTTCATCCGTCGGGCCAATGCTTCCGGTGGCGCCCGGCGAAGCGCGGAGGAGCTGGTCGCCCTGCACTCCGGCGGCGGGGCGGACAGATAGGTCGCGGAAGGGCCGCTTGCCAAGCGCGGCGGCCGCCGGGATAGTGGCCGGCGATGGACGTCCTGATCGCCTTCCTGATCGCCCTCGTCACCGCCGTCGCTGTCCCGGGCCCGCGGTCGCGGAGCGACGAGGGGGTGCCGATCGCCATCGCCCGCGGCGGGGATTCGGCGGCGGGCCTCCCGCGCGCGGTCGGCGACCCCGCCCGTCCACTCGTCGTCCTCGATGCCGGGCACGGAGGGCATGATCCGGGCGCCCTCTCTCCGTTCGGCGCCCGGCGCGAGAAGGACGTCACGCTCGCCATCGCCACCGCGATACGCGACGCCCTCGCCGCCTCGGGCCGGGTAAGGGTGGCGATGACGCGGGAGGACGACCGCTACCTCGTGCTGAAGGACCGCTACGAGATCGCCCGGAGGATGCGCGCCGCCCTGTTCATCTCGATCCACGCCGACGCCGCGCCCGCCAATGACGGCGCCCGCGGGGCGACCATCTACACCTTGTCGGAGGTGGCCTCGGACCGGGAAGCGGCGCTTCTCGCCGAGCAGCAGAACCAGTCCGACCGCATTGCCGGCTCAGCGCTCAGCGGCGATTCGAGCGTCGATCGGATCCTCATCGACCTCACCCAGCGCGAGAGCATGACCGTCTCCTCGGAGTTCGCCGCCCTGCTCAAGCGCGAGGCCTCGGCCTATTTCCCCTTCCGTCCCGAATATCACCGCTTCGCTTCGCTGGTCGTCCTCAAGGCTCCCGACGTGCCGTCGATCCTGTTCGAGACCGGCTACCTGACCAACGCCACCGACACCGCCTACATCGGCTCCGCCGAGGGCCGGCGGCAGATAGCGGCGGGCATGAAGAGCGCGATCGAGACCCACTTCGCGAGGAAGCTGGTAAGGGTGGCGGCGCGGTAACCGACTCATTCGGAAGGATGCGCGTTCATCCTCGCGCGCAACATCTCCTCGATTCGAGTCTGCCAACCTGGACCGCTGGCACGCAGCCAATCGACGACCTCACGCGAGAGGCGAAGCGAGACAAGCTCCTTGCGCTCCGCTTCCGGCTTGGGGGGCCGCCCTCTGCGCGTACCGAGAGGTGGATCGGCTTCCCGGATGATCTTGTCGCCGATGGAGATTTGCGCGCTCGCCGCCATTTCCGGCGTGAATTCGGGAGCGTCGTCGGGATCATAGCCTCCCGAACCAGGATCGTCGGGATCATAATCGGGAGCTGTCGTAGGTGTTTCGCTCATTTCTGCGTGCCCTCCGAAGACTTATGATTCGGCGCGCCTCGCCACGTTGCGTCCAGACGCAAACCACCACTTCTCCGTCCAGGACTCCCAAGGTTACGAATCGAAGCTCACCATAATCTTCGCGCCGGTCCTCATTGGTCAATGCGAACCGCTCGAAAATGCGCCCCGCTTCCGCCAAATCCAACCCACGCATTCGCAACGTCCAGTCGCGCTTCTCCGGGTCGAATTCGATTTTCACATAATTATTGTATATACAATAAATCGGAAAAGTCAAGCCCGCAGCCGCTTCACCCCACGGCGATCATCCGCTAGAGCTAGCGCGAATGTCAGCCGACGCCGCCCCTACCCGCCTCACCCTCTACCGCGACGCCGGAAGCCGCTTCGGAGGCGCCCTTCGCCGGGCGTGGGGGAAGCGGTGGGTCCGGATCCTCGCTTATCTGGCGGCGATCCCTGTCATTCTCTATTTGCTGCTCTGGCTGCTCTTCGCCCGCAACCTGCCGTCGGCGGAGACCCTGCTCACCTACCAGCCGCCGCTTCCGACCAACGTCCGCGGGATCGACGGCGAGCCGGTGCAGACCTTCGCCCGCGAGCGCCGGGTCGAGCTCTCCTACGACGAATTCCCGCAGCAGCTGGTCGACGCCTTCACCTCGGCCGAGGACAAGACCTTCTTCAGCCATGGCGGAATCGACTATCCGGGCCTGGTCGGCGCCGTCGGCGACTATATCTCCAAGGTTGGAAGCGGCGAGCGCGCCCGGGGCGGCTCGACCATCACCCAGCAGGTGGCGAAGAACCTGCTGCTCGGCGACGAATATTCGGTCACGCGCAAGATCAAGGAAGCCTTCCTCGCCCGCCGCATCGAGGGCGTCCTCACCAAGCAGCAGATCCTCGCTCTGTACCTCAACCAGATCTTCCTCGGTCGCAACGCCTACGGGGTCCAGGCCGCGGCGCGGGCCTATTTCGACAAGGACGTCGGGCAGCTCGAGCTTCATGAAGTGGCCTATCTCGCCATACTCCCCAAGGCGCCGAGCAATTACGACCCGCAGAGGCGTAGCCAGCGGGCGCTCGACCGGCGCAACTGGGTGCTCGCCGAGATGGAGCGAAACGGCAAGATCAGCGCCGCCCAGCGCGCCGCCGCCCAGGCCGAGCCGCTCGGAACCGTCCGCTTCGCCAACACCAGCGTCCGGAACGTCGGCGGCTATTTCGTCGAGGAGGTGCGACGCCAGCTCATGACCCGCTGGGGCGAGCAGACCGAGAAGGGCCCCAACGGCGTCTACACCGGCGGACTGTGGGTCCGCACCTCCCTCGACGTGCCCAAGCAGAAAGCGGCCGAGATGGCGCTTCGCGACGGGCTCATGCGCTACGACCGGGGCAAGGGCTGGCGCGACCCGGGCCTGAAGGTCGACGTCGGGGGCGACTGGCGCGGCCAGCTCGCCCGGGCGCCCTTCGGGGTCGGCTACGACGATTGGCGGGCGGCCGTCGTCCTTTCGCGCGAGGGCCAGAGCGCGACCCTGGGCTTCACCGACGGCTCGACCGGCGAGCTTCCCGCCTACGCCGCGTCGATGCCCAAGCGCGGCACCGGAACCGCCGCCTTCAACTTCCTTCGGCCGGGAATGGTGATCGCGGTCAAGCGCGACGGCGGCATCTGGTCGCTCCGCTCGATCCCTGAGGTCAAGGGCGGAATGGTCGTCGAGGAAGTGGCGACCGGGCGGGTGCTCGCCATGCAGGGCGGCTTCGACGCGCGCGGCGACGACTTCAACCGGGCCACGCAGGCGCAGCGCCAGCCCGGCTCGACCTTCAAGCCGATCGTCTATTCGGCGGCGCTCGACAACGGCATGACCCCGGCCTCGATCATCATCGACGGGCCGTTCTCGGTCTATCAGGGTGCCGGCCTCGGAATGAAGACCTTCCGCAACTTCTCCGGCGGAAATGCCGGCCCGCAGACCATGCGCTGGGGGGTGGAGCAGTCGCGCAACCTGATGACCGTGCGCGCCGCCAACCAGATCGGAATGGACAAGGTGACCCGACTCGCCAAGCTGATGGGGGTGGGCGAATATCCCAATTATCTCGCCATCGCGCTCGGCGCCGGCGACACCACCGTGATCAAGATGACCAACGCCTTCGCGATCCTCGCCAACCAGGGCCGGGAAGTGAAGCCGAGCCTGATCGATTATGTCCAGGACCGCAACGGCAAGGTCATCTACCGCGCCGACACCAGGCCCTGCGACGGCTGCAACGCGCGCGACTGGGACGGCAAGCCGATGCCTCGGCCGCCGCTGCGGACGAAGCAGGTTCTCGATCCGCTCACCGCCTATCAGATGGTCCACATCCTCGAGGGCGTCGTCCAGCGCGGCACCGCCCAGGTGCTTCGCGACCTCGATCGGCCGCTGTTCGGCAAGACCGGGACGACGACCGGCCCGACCAACGTCTGGTTCATCGGGGGCACGCCCGAAATCGTCGCCGGCATGTATATGGGCTTCGACCAGCCCCGACCGATGGGCGGTTACGCGCAGGGCGGCACCCTGGCCGCGCCGATCTTCAAGCAATTCGCCCAGGCCGCGCTCAAGGACCTGCCCAAGATCCCGTTCCGGGCGCCTGCCGGGATCCGGATGGTCCGGATCGACCGCCGCTCCGGCAAGAAGGTGTTCGGCGCCTGGCCGACCGACGACCCGAAGGCGGCGGTGATCTGGGAAGCGTTCAAGCCCGAGAGCGAGCCCAGGCGCTCGATCCGCCGCGACGAGATGGCCAACCGTCCGCCGGAAAAGGCGGTGCGCAAGGTGCGGGTGGAACAGCCGCGCGCCCCGAGCGACAGCGACTTCTTGCAAAATCAGGGGGGAATCTACTAGGTCGCGGCCGAACCCGTCATCCCGGCGGAAGCCGGGACCTCAGGACGAGAAGTCACGGCGGGTGTCCCCGAGGCCCCGGCTTTCGCCGGGGTGACGAAAGGTAAGTGCACATGCGCGCCGAAGCGCAAGCCCATGTCGACCAGATAAGGTCGGCGCTCGCCCTCCTCCGCCGGTTCCTCGACTGGGACCGGGCGCTGAGGCGTCTCGAGGAGCTGAACGCCAAGGTCGAGGACCAAGCGCTCTGGAACGATCCCAAGGCCGCCCAGGAAGTGATGCGCGAGCGGCGAAGGCTGGAGGAGGCGATCGGCGCCACCCGAGCCATCCAGCAGGAGCTGGACGACAATGTCGAGCTGCTCGAGATGGCCGAAGCCGAGGGCGACGAGGCGATGGAGGCCGACGCCGTGGGCGCGCTGGCGGAGCTGGCGGCGCGGGCGGAGCGGGACAAGGTCACCGCCCTGCTCGCCGGCGAGGCCGACGCCAACGACACCTACATCGAGGTCAATGCCGGCGCCGGCGGCACCGAGAGCCAGGACTGGGCGGAGATGCTCCAGCGCATGTACAGCCGCTGGGCCGAGCGCCGCGGCTACAAGGTCGAGCTCGTCGACCACCATGCCGGGGAGCAGGCCGGGATCAAGTCGGCGACCCTGATGATCAAGGGCGAGAACGCCTACGGCTACGCCAAGACGGAGAGCGGGGTCCACCGCCTCGTCCGCATCAGCCCCTACGATTCGAACGCCCGCCGGCACACCAGCTTCTCGAGCGTCTGGGTCTATCCGGTGGTCGACGACGATATCGACGTCGAGGTCAACGAGAGCGACCTCAAGATCGACACCTACCGCTCGTCGGGAGCCGGCGGCCAGCACGTCAACACCACCGACAGCGCGGTCAGGATCACCCACGTGCCCAGCGGGATCATCGTCGCCTGCCAGAACCAGCGCTCCCAGCACAAGAACCGGGCCGAGGCGATGAAGATGCTCAAGGCCCGGCTCTACGAGGCCGAGCTCCAGCGCCGCGAGGCCCAGGCGAGCGCCGAGCATGCCGCCAAGACCGACATCGGCTGGGGCCACCAGATCCGTTCCTACGTCCTCCAGCCCTATCAGCTGGTCAAGGACCTGCGGACCGGAGTGACCTCCACGGCGCCGTCGGACGTGCTCGACGGCGACCTCGACCGCTTCATGGCGGCGGCGCTGTCGCAGCGCGTGACCGGCGAGAAGGTCGACGTCGAAGATGTGGATTAGGGGCTTCAAATCCTCCCCGGCCTTTGCCGGGGAGGGGGACCGTGCGAAGCGCGGTGGATGGGTTCCTTCAGCGTCGGAAAAACCCCTCCATCATGCTGGTTCCCCTCCCCGCGAAATCGCGGGGAGGATTTCGAGTTTCGCCCTCCTCCTCCCACTCTTCCTCCTCGCCGCCTGCCAGGAGAAGACCGAGGAATCGCCCTTTCCCAAGCCCAAGCGCCCGGTCTCGCCGATCGTCTCGGCGAGCTACTCGAACGAGGATGCCCGCGACAGCGTCCGCGAGGCCGAGACGGTGATGGACCTCGCCGACGTCCAGGCCGGGATGTACGTCGCCGACATCGGCGCCGGCGAGGGCTATTATACCGTGCGCCTGGCGCCACTGGTCGGCCGCAAGGGCCGGGTTCTGGCCGAGGATATCGTCCCCGAGACGCGCGACGCCCTCGCCCACCGGGTCACTCGCGAGGACCTGCACAACGTCGCCGTCAAGCTCGGCAAGCCGAACGATCCGCTTCTTCCCGACGCCAGCTTCGACCGCGTCTTCATGATCCACATGTATCACGAGATCGAGCGGCCGAGCGAGTTCCTGTGGAACCTGCGGCCCGATCTCAAGAAGAACGGCCGGGTCGTCGTGGTCGACGCCGACCGGCCGACCGACCGCCACGGCACCCCTCCGCGACTGCTCATCTGCGAGTTCGCGGCGGTCGGCTACCAACTCACCCGGTTCGAGCGGCTGCGCGATTCCGAATCCTATTTCGCCCAGTTCGAGGCGGTCGGCGCCCGTCCCGAGCCGAAGGACATCCCCGCCTGCCCGGCCGCGGCGGGCTGAGCGGCGAAGCTCAGGCCGCGACCGCTCCGCCCCGTTCCGCCGACACCGGCCTGAACGTCATCGCGATCAGGAACGCTCCGATCCCGAGGCCGAAGGCGGCGACGAACAGCCAGCTGTAGGTGGCGTAATTGTCGTAGATCATGCCGCCCATGACCGGGCCGGTGGCCATTCCGAGGCCGCCCGCCATCGCCGTCCCGCCGATCACCGTTCCCATCATCTTGAGCGGGAAATTCTCCCGGATGATGACCGCATAGAGGGGCATGACCCCGGCGTAGATGAAGCCGAAGACGGCCGCGACCGCATAGAAGGTGGTCAACTCCCGAGCGGCCAGGTAGCCGAGCGCCGCGACCGCCTGGACCAGGAGCCCGAAGACCAGGACCTTCTTCGCGCCGAGCGCATCGCCCGCGATCCCGAAGGCCACCCGTCCGCCGAGGCCCGCCAGGCCCTCGACGCTGTAGATCGAGACCGCGACCATCAGCGGGATGCCCGTGCTGACCGCGTAGCTCACGGTATGGAAGATGGGGCCCGAATGGGTGGCGCAGCAGAAGAAGTTGGTCAGGGCCAGGACGATGAACTGGGGCGACCGCAGCGCCTCGGCGAACGATATCTCCGCTTGCGCCGCTCCGGCCGGAGGTTCCTCGGCGGCCAGGGAGGGCGGCCTGCGGACGAGCAGCGATGCCGGCATCATCAGGGCCGCCGCGAGCCCCGCGACGATCAGCATGGCGGTCCGCCAGTCGTAGCCGCTGACGAGCCAGGCCGCGAACGGTGCCATCGTCATCGGAGCCATGCCCATGCCCGCCGAAACCAGCGACACGGCCAGCGCCCGCCGGGTCTCGAACCAGCCGGTCACGCAGCCCATCATCGGCGCGAAGATGGCGGCCGTCGATCCGCCCACCGCGATCCCGAAGATCAGCTGGAATGCCGGCAGCGACGGCGCCCGGCTCGCCAGAGCGAGGCTGGCCGGGAGCATGACCGAGCCGATCAGGACGACGGCTCGAGGCCCGAGCCGGTCCGACAGGCCGCCCCAGCCGAAGCTGGCAAGAGCCATGGCGAGGAAGCCGATCGTCATCGCCGTCGAGATCCCCGTCGTCGACCAGCCCGTCGAGGCCGCGATCGGGCGCAGGAAGACCGGCAGCGAGAACATCGCGCCGATGGCGACGCAGCCGAGCAGGCCGCCGGCCGCGACGATGACCCAGCGATAGTTGGGACTGGTCATGATGGCTCCCTGCAAGGCGATCACAGCTTATCTAACGGGAGATGCCGGCCCCTTGAAGCCGTGGGGTCGTGGGGCCTTTACCCAAGCCCGGGATGACGGCGGATCGTCTCCGCGCCTTTCGCGCCGCTCAAGCCTTGAACCCCTGCGCGACCACATACCATTCCGACGAGCCCTTGCGGCTGGCCGGGGGCTTGGCGTGCTTCACTGCCGTGAACCGGCGCTTGAGCTCGGCGACGAGATGGCTGTCGGCGCCGCCCGCGAGCACCTTGGCGACGAAGGCTCCGCCCGGCCTCAGCACCTCGCCGGCGAATTCGAGGCCGGCTTCGACCAGGGCCATCGTCCGCAGGTGGTCGGTCTGCGGGTGGCCGACCGTGTTCGCCGCCATGTCCGACAGGACGAGGTCGGCCGGGCCGCCGAGCGCGTCGCGCAGCCGCTCCGGCGCCTCGTCGGCGAGGAAATCGAGCTGGAGCAGGACGGCGCCTTCGATCGGGTCGGTCGGCAGCAGGTCGATGCCCACCACCGCCGCCCTGGGCGCGCGCTTGCGCACCACCTGGGTCCAGCCTCCCGGGGCCACGCCGAGATCGACGACCCGTTCAGCGCCCTTGAGGAACCCGAAGCGATCGTCGAGCTCGATCAGCTTGTAGGCGGCGCGGGAGCGATAGCCCTCGGCCTTGGCGCGCTTGACATAGGGATCGTTGAGCTGCCGCTCGAGCCATTTGGTCGATCCGACCTTGCGGCCCTTGGCCGTCTTGACGCGGGTTACCACCAGGAAATTCCTCCCCGAGCTTGCTCGGGGAGGGGGACCAGGCGAAGCCTGGTGGTGGGGTAGCTGGAGCAGGCCTGCGCAATTACCCCTCCACCACCCTTCGGGTGGTCCCCCTCCCCATCTCCGATGGGGAGGATATTCACAACCGATGCCCGTCCTTGGCCATGAGCGAGCGCAATATCCCCTCGCGGATGCCGCGGTCGGCCACGCCCAGGGTCTGCGCCGGCCAGATGTCCATGATCGCCTCGAGGATCGCGCAGCCGGCGACGACCAGGTCGGCGCGCTCGGCGCCGATGCAGGGCAGCTCCGCGCGCTCGGCGAAGCTCATCCTGGACAGCATCTGGTTGACCGCGCGCATCTTGTCGACCGGCATCATCAGCCCGTCCACCGCCCGCCGGTCGTAGCTCGGCAAGGCGAGATGGACGCTGGCCAGGGTCGTCACCGTCCCGCTCGTCCCGAGCAGCCGGATATTGCCCTCGCGCGGCGGAAGCAGCTCGGAGAAGCGCCGGAAGGCGTGCCGGACCCGCTCCTTCATCCGTCCGTAGGCGGCGAGGCGCTCGTCCGCGTCGGCGAAGTCGCGGCCCTCGCTCTCGGTCAGCGAGACCACGCCCCACGGCGCGCTCCACCAGCATTTGATCTTGGGGGTGCCTTCGGCGTCGGTGTCGATCAGGATGAGCTCGGTCGAGCCGCCCCCTATGTCGAAGATGAGGGCGGGCGCGTCGCCCGGCTCGAGCAGCCGGTGGCAGCCGAGCATGGCGAGCCGGGCCTCCTCCTCCGGAGCGATGATCTCGAGGCAGATTCCGGTCTCGCGCCGCACCCGCTCGACGAACTGGCGGCCGTTGACGGCCCGGCGGCACGCCTCGGTCGCGACCGAGCGCGCCAGCGAGACGTGGCGGCGCTTGAGCTTCTCCGCGCAGACCGACAGGGCGGCGACCGCCCGGTCCATCGCGCCGTCGGCGATCCGGCCGCTGCTCGCCAGCCCCTCGCCGAGCCGGACGACACGCGAGAAGGCGTCGATGACGACGAAGCCGTTCTCGGCCGGGCGGGCGATCAGCAGCCGGCAATTGTTGGTGCCGAGATCGAGCGCGCCGTAAGTGTGGCGGGGAGAGCGGAAGGCGCGCTGCTCGAGCGCGTGATTCGCCAGTTCAGCCGGACCGGTTGCCGGCGGGAGCGGAGCCGTAGCAACCTGCTGCGCCATAGCGAAGACACTCTTTTTTCTCGTTCCGGCAAGCCGAAGCTGCCGGTGACTTGGCTCCTTCGTACCCCGCGCTGCCGCGGTCGGCAAGGGAGACGCCGTCACGGCCTGGGACAGGCGCCATATCGTCATCCTGGCGAAGCCGGGATGGCGGAGAGTTTTAATCCGGGTAGAATTGACACGGTTTTTTATCCGGGTATAAATAGGCTCATTGGAGCCAGATATGAATGATGTGACGGCATTCCTGGGCGACGGCATAGTCGCCCGGGGGGAGCGCGGCGACGTGACCCGCGAGCTGCTTCGGCGCTACCCCGACGACCTCGGCGCCCTGCGGGTGTTCGACGACGACAGCGGCCGGGTCGTCGATCTCGATTACAGGAGCGCGGCCGCTAATCCGCCGCCTCCGCGCCCGCGCGGCCGCCCGAGCCTCGGCGTCGCGGCGCGCGAGGTGACCCTGCTTCCGCGCCACTGGGCCTGGCTGTCGAACCAGCCGGGCGGAGCGTCGGCGGCGATCAGGAGGCTGGTGGAGGAGGCGAGCAAAAAGGGCCCCGGGCCCGCCGAGAAGCGGGATTCCGCCTACCGCTTCATGTCCGACATGTGCGGGGACCGGCCGGGCTACGAAGAGGCGCTGCGGGCTTTGTACCGCGGCGACGGCGAGCGTTTCCGCACCCTCGTCGCCGGCTGGCCCGAAGCGATCCGCGCCTATATCGAAGAGCTGCTGGCCTAAATCCCGCCGGAGGAACTCCTCATTGCGCGTTGGCGCCTGCCGGGGCCTCGGCCGGCGCCTCGGCGTTGCCGGGTCCGGGCGCCGACGGCACCCACCTCGTCGGGCTGGCTTCCTCGACAGAGTGGCCTTGCACAACGAAAGCGCGCTGCAAGGGTTGCGGCGGCGCAACAGGAGGCCGGGAATTTTAACCATGGCGACTTTTTTGCCGTTTCTCAACTTCTAGGCTTGATAAGCAGGGGCGTGACCTCGATCGACGACCTCGTTCTGGCCAAAGCCTTCTCGCCGCTCGCGGGCTGGGCCGAGCATCGCCTGGGCTTCAGCCAGTGGCGGATCTCGCTCGAATGCCTGAACGGGCACCTGGCTTTCTACCTCGGCGGGCTCGCCCTCTCGATCGGCGGCAAGGGCATGAACGACGGCATCTTCGCCGACGTGCTGGTGGCGCTCGCCTGGCTTCTGCTGATGGAGGGAGCGCGGCGGATCGCCTGCCGCCAGGCCGGATCCTCGCTCGGCGTCCAGACGGCGCGGATGCGCGAATGGCTGTTCCGGGTGATCCTGCTGGTGTCGCTGCCGATCAGCGTGGCCCGGATCGACGAGCTCGCCAACGCCTTCTACAGCGTCTCGCTGCTGCTCCTCCTGTGCCATCTCTACTTCAAGGCCTGCGATTCGCCTCCGCCCCAGGGCCGCCGCCGCCTCGCCCACGCGCGCGGGCGCTAGCCGTCATCCCGGCGGAGGCCGGAACGACGGTCAGAGCGGCTTTGCGAAACGATAACTGGTCCGCTCGAAGCCCAGTCGGCGGTAGAAGCCGTGCGCGCCCGACAGGTCGACGTTGCTCGTGACCTCGATGAGGCCGCAGCCCTTGCCCCGCAATTGATCGTAGGCCGCCTCGACCAGGGCGCGGCCGGCGCCGCGGCGGCGTTCGCCTTCGGCGACGACCATCATCGTGATCCTCCCCACCGGCTGGGGCCGGTGCAGCACCGGCGTGACGTGCCAGGCGAGAACGCCGATCACTTCGCCCTGCTCGGCGACGAGTGGCGTCTCGCGCGCCTTTTTCAGGGCCGCCAGCCGCGCTTTGACCTCGTTCGGCCCCGCCTCGAAGCCCAGTGCGGCGACGAGGGCGGCGATGGCCTCCGCGTCGGCCGGCCGAGCGGGGCGGACCGAAAGCGGCGGCGGCGGCTCCGGCTCGGGCTCGGGCTCGGGCTCGGCTTCCGCCGCCGGTTTCGCCCGAGGCTCGGGCTCGGCGACCGGCCGCTTCCCGGGCCGCGGCGGCGGCCTCGCGCCGGCGGCGCGGAGCGAGGTCTTCCAGTCGGCGAGCGCGCCCTTGTGGAGATACGCCTCGATCTCCTCGGCGGTGGCGGTGAGGCCCGATCTGCCGAAGCCGAGCAGCTTAGAGCCGTCCGCGTCGGTCAGCCCGTAGCGGCCGTAATCGCCCTTGCCGGGAGTCCGTATCCGCGACTTGACGAGCTTCAGGCCGCGATTGGCCGCGGCTTCCCGCAGCCTCTCGTCGCGGCCCGGCTCGTCCATCGTCTAGCGGGTCGTCAGCTCTTCTTGGCGGTCGTCTTCTTCCCGCCGCCGCTCTTCTTGGTTCCGCCCGAGCCCGAGCGCCCGCGCACCAGCGGAATGGCGGCGGCCGCGATCACGCCCGCGGCCAGAGCGGCGCCGGCGGCGATCGCCGTCTTCGGGTTCTCCCGCGCATAATCGCCCGCCTGCTCGCGCAGCTTGCCGGCGCGCTCGGACAGGGTGGCTCCGCCGCCCTGCTCCTGCTGCGGTTCCTCGCTGGATTTGGCATGGGGCATGGCGCTGCTGGGGATGTTGGACATGGTACGCTCCGTTCTCCGGGGTGGGTTGCGGAAGCGAAACGAGCGCGGCGGGGGCGCGGTTCCGGCCCGCTCACCGTTCTTTAACTTCCGACGGCGATCCTCGGGCCACTCAACAGGGGTAGGGGCATGGGCATCCTCTGCAGGCTCGGACAGCATCGCGCGGCGCCGCAGGTTCGCTCCAACGGCGGCGCCAGCTTCGGACTGTGCGCCGGCTGCGGCTGCGGCCTCGTCCTTTCCGCCACCGGCTGGCGGCCGGTGCCTCGCGGCTATCGGCTCGTCTGGCGAAGCGAGCCGCCCGAACGCGCCGCCGATCCCAGGCAACTGCCGCTCGACCTGCCCGAGCCGGCCTGGGCTCTGCCGGGCGCGAGAAGGATCGCCCGGCCGGCGACGGCCCCGCCGCGGCCAAGCGCTCCGCGGACCGGCCGCGCGCTCGCGCGGGTCGACTCCGCAAGGATAACGGCCTGACGCAAATCTTTGTCGCGGCGGCGTTTCCACGGAAACCTTGATCCATGTTATGCGCTATTTCGCCGCTATGCCGACTTATTATTTCAACCTGCGCGGCGAGAAGTTCGAGCTGCCGGACCTCGCCGGCAAGAATTTGGCGGACGACGGCGCGGCCCGGGCCGAAGCGGAACGGCTCGCCGCCGAACTGGTCGAATCGGCCCTGATCTCCGGCGCCCTGCCACCCGACGCGGTGGTCGAGGTCGACGACGAGGAGATGCGCCCGCTCCTGGCGCTTCCGCTCAACCCGGCCGTGGAGTGAGGCCCATGCTGTCCTACCCGGTTCGTCTGGTCCCGACCAAGTCCGGCGAGGTCAGAGCGGTCTTTCCGGACGTCCCCCAGGCGGTCGCCGAAGGCCGCGACGAGGAGGATGCGCTCTCCCGAGCCAAGTTCGTCCTCGAAATGTGCCTCGGCCACATGCTCGCCCGCGGCGAGCTCCCGCCCAGGCCGTCCGACATTTGCGGCGCTCCGACGGTTACAACCGGCAAGTTCACCCGGGTTCGCGACGAGACGGGCTGCTAACGCACGCAGATCCAGGTCGCTTCCTGCTTCTCCAGCGGCCGCTCCTTGTCGCCTCCGACCGTGGCCCGGGCCGGCCAGCCGAGGCCATATTCCGCCGCGTCGTTGCCGGTCGGCTCGGTTCGGCCGACGCTGACGGTGATCCCGGGAGCGCTGAGGAAGCCGCCGGTGGGCCCCACCGGCCCCGAGACCGCGAGCCGAACCGGCCTGCCGTCGATCCTGGCGAGGCCGCCGGCGGCGTTCACGACCAGCAGGAGGCGGTTGTCGCGGTGGAGCCGGCAGGCCGGATTGAGGCGGTGTTCGGCGCCGAGGTCGGCGCGCCTGAGCGGTTCGAGCCGGGGTGCGGGCTCGATTTCCTCGGTGGTTCGGTCGGCGAGCTTCTCGAGCCGGTTCTCAAGCTCCTCGAGGCTGTTCGCGCGCGGTCGGTCGTCCTCTTCGGGCGCGCCGCAGGCGCCGAGGAGAAGAAGGGCCAGGAGGGGGAGCCGTCCGAACATGAAGGGCTCAACCCGCAACGGCTTCGACTCGATCCCCGGTCCCGGCGATGGTACAGCCGCGCGAGAGCCTTTCACGGAGTTTCGCGATGCGCCGACTGTCCCTCGTGCTCCTTCCCGTCCTCGCCGCCTGCGCCACCGCTTCCGACGGGGCTCCGGCGCACTCGCCCCGAGCCGCCGCGCCCAGCGCGGCCGACCTGATCGCGGCGCGCAAGGCGATGATGCACATGGCGGCGACGCTGATGTTCGAAGGCGTGATGCCGGCCGTCCGGAACGGGACCGACGTCAAGCGGCAGGAGCATGCGGCCGACGGACTGGACCATTTCGGCCATTCCATCGCCGGCCTGTTCCCGAACGGCAGCACCGGCCCGGAGAGCCGCGCCCTGCCCTCCATCTGGGCGAACAAGGCGGATTTCCAGGCCAAGGCGAACGCCTTCGGCGACTCGGCGGCGAGGCTGGCCGAGCTCGCCAGGGCGGGCGACGCCGCCGGCTTCGCCGCCCAGGCGAAGGTGGTCGCCGGGGGCTGCAACGGCTGCCACAGCCTGTATCGCGCGGAAGAGAAGAAGCCCTGACGCCGTCTCCGGTCAGGCGCGGCTCGACGGCCTTCGGGGAGGCGCCCGCTCGAAGTGCCAGGTCTCGCCACCGGTCGCCTTGATCCCGCTCAAGGTCGCCGTGCCGGCGGCCTCCAGCCTGGCTACGAACGCCGCCAGC
Source organism: Allosphingosinicella sp. (assembly GCA_035714565.1). Lineage (GTDB taxonomy): Bacteria > Pseudomonadota > Alphaproteobacteria > Sphingomonadales > Sphingomonadaceae > Allosphingosinicella. The sequence continues at coordinate 201,998 of DASTLX010000040.1, read as the reverse complement.
GCCTCGCCGCGCGGGCTGGCCTCCGGCGCCAGTTGCCGGAGGCAGCGAAGCACCAGTCGGCGAAGCAATTCCGACGGAAGGCCGTGGGGCCGAAGGGTCACCGTTCCCTCGCCGAGTTCGGCCCGGGCGGCGAAGAGCGGGCCCGCCGTCCAGTCCAGCGCCGCCTCCGCCTCCGCGAGCAGCGCCGCGCTCCGCGCGAGCGCGCGGGGATCGAGCCAAGGCGCCTCAGCGAGCCGGCGGCGCACGCGGACCCGGTCGAACCTTTCATCGGCGTTGCTCGGGTCCCGCGCCGGCGCGATCCCGGCCGCGTCGACCAGCGCCTCGAGCTCGCTGCGCCGCCAGCCGAGCAGCGGACGGCACAGCCGCAGCCGGCCGGCGGTGCCCGGGACCGCGCCGGCCGCCCTCACCCCGGCGAGCCCGGCGACCCCCGAGCCGCGGTTGAGCCGCATCAACAGCGTCTCGGCCTGGTCGTCGCAATGGTGGGCGGTAAGGAGGAGTCGAAGCCCCCGTTCGTCCATCCACTGGGCGAGCGCGGCGTAGCGGGCCTTGCGGGCTGCCGACTGCAGCCCCTCCCCGGCCGCTTCGACCGTGGCGGCGAGCACGGCATGCGGGACTCCGATCTCGGCGCACAGGCGGCCCACCGCCGACGCCTCGCCCGCGCTCGCGGAGCGGAGGCCGTGATCGACCGTCGCCGCGCTCACCCGCCCGGGGCGGGCGGCGTGGGCGAGGAGGAGCAGGGCGAGGCTGTCGGGTCCGCCGGAGACGGCGAGGGCGAGGGGCTCGCGGCCGGGTCCCGCCACGGCCTCGAGGTCGAGGCCGAAACGCGACAGCAAATCGGCGGGCGGAGCGGCGGTCATCCGGCGACCTTAACGCGAGGATACGACGGGATACAGAATGCGTTCAGCCGCTCACGCCCAGGCACGGGCCAAGCCCTGCCGGGTTCTGAAAGCAAAAAAGGTAGTAACGCGTGCCCCTCCGCAAGCCCTTCGTCCTTGCCCTCCTCGCCGGAACCGCCACCGCTCCCCTTCTCGCCCAGGAAACGCCGACGCCCGAGCCGGTGACGCCCGCGCCGGCGCCGGCGCCGCCTTCGGCCGGGCCCGCGCCCGGCGAGGCGGCGGCCCAGGCCGCCCGGCCGGCCGATCCCGATGCCGAGATCGACGAGGAGGAGGAGACGATCGTCGTCACCGGCCAGCGCCAGCGCGGTGCGGTGATCGGCGACATCCAGCCCGAGGTGCAGTTCGACCGCCGCGAGATAAGGGCGCTGGGCGCCGGGAGCCTCTCCGAGCTGCTCGAGGCGATCGCTCCGCAGACGAGGAGCGGCCGCGGCCGCGAGGACGGCCGACCGGTGATCCTGCTCAACGGCCGGCGGATTTCCGGCTTCGCCGAGATCCGCGATATCCCGCCCGAGGCGATCACCCGGGTCGACGTCCTGCCCGAGGAGGTCGCCCTCAAATATGGCTATCGGGCCGACCAGAAGGTGGTCAACTTCGTCCTCAGGCGCCGATTCGACGCCTACACGGCCGAGGTCCAGGGCGGGCTCGCCACCGCCGGCGGCCGCGAATCCTACGGCGCCGAGCTCAACTACCTGCAGATCAACGAGGCCGGGCGGGTCAATCTCGGCGCCGAATTCCGCCGCGCCGGGCCCCTGTTCGAGAGCGAGCGCGACATCGTCCAGGCCGAACCGGTCGCCGGCATCGAGCTCGGCCGCTACCGCACCCTATTGCCCGGGACGGACCAGCTCGAGCTCAGCGGAACCCTCAACCGCGCCGTCTCCGAGACCATCAACGCGACCCTCAACGGCACGTTCGATGTCAATTCGAGCACCGCCTTCCTCGGCCTGCCCCGGCCCAGCCTGACCCCACCCGGCCTGAGGCGCGAGAGCGACAGCCGGGCCGCCCATCTCGGCCTTTCGGTCAACGGCGCCATCGCGCCGTGGCAATGGTCGCTGACCGGCAATCTCGACCGCGGCGCCAGCGAGACCGAAACCCAGACCAATGCCGGCCTCGATCGCTCGCGCTCCGTCAATCAGGTCGGCAACGCCGAGCTGCTTTTGAATGGACCCCTGTTCGACCTGCCGGGCGGTGGAGTCACAGCGGCCGCCCGCGCCGGCTTCGATGCTCGCGGTCTCGAAAGCCACTCCGAGCGCGGCGGCATCTTCACCGTCCGCGAGCTTTCCCGGACCCGAGAGCACGCCCAGGTCAATGTCGACATCCCGATCGCGAGCCGCCGCCGGGCCGTGCTCCAGCCGCTCGGCAATCTCTCCGCCAATCTCAACGCCGAGGTCGAGCATCTCTCGGACTTCGGCACCTTGCGCACGCTCGGCGCCGGGCTCAACTGGTCGCCCATCTCCGAGATCAGCCTGATCGCCTCGGTCACCGACGAGGACGGAGCGCCCTCGATGCAGCAGCTCGGCGATCCGGTGCAGCAGACCCCCGGCGTCCGGGTCTTCGATTTCGTCCGCGGCGAGACCGTCGAGGTGACCCGGATCGACGGCGGCAATCCGGCCCTCGTCGCCGACAACCGACGGGTCTGGAAGCTCGGTGCGACGGTCAGGCCGCTCTCCGACAAGGACCTGACGCTCAGCGCCAACTACACGTCCAGCCGGATCGTCAACGCCATTTCCGGCTTCCCGGCCGCGACCGCCGAGATCGAGGCCGCTTTCCCCGAGCGCTTCCAGCGCGATTCCGGCGGACGGCTCCTCCTCATCGACACCCGGCCGGTAAATTTCGCGCGCCAGGATCGCTCGGAGCTCCGCTGGGGCTTCAACCTCACCCTTCCGGTCGGCCCCCAGCCCCGGCCGGGCCAGGGCCGCGGCCGTTTCGGCCGTGGCGGCGGCCAGGGCGCGCCGGGAGCGCCCGGCGCCCCCACCGGGGCCGGCCAGGCCCAGCCCGCCGAGGGCGCCCCGGCGCGAGCCGGGGGTGAGCGCGGCCCGCGCGGCCCGGGCGGCGAAGGCGGCTTCCGCGGCGGTCGCGGCGGCTTCGGAGGCGGACGCGGGGGATTCGGCGGCGGCGGCGGGTTCGGCGGACGGGGCGGCGGGCGGCTCCAGCTCGCCCTCTACCACACCTGGCATTTCACCGATTCTGTGCTGATCCGCCCGGGCGTTCCGGAGCTCGATTTCCTCGACGGCTCGGCCGGAAGCAGCCGCGGCGGCCGTCCGCGCCACGAGCTCGAATTCCAGGGCGGCCTGTTCAAGAACGGCCTCGGCGCCCGGCTCACCGCCAACTGGCAGAGCTCGACCTTCGTGCGCGGCGGGGCGCTCGCCGGCGGAGGCACGGGCGACGACCTCTTCTTCGACGATTTCGCCACGGTCAACCTGCGCCTGTTCGCCGACCTCGGCCTGCAGAAGTTCGCCCGCGACCGTCCGTTCCTGCGCGGGATGCGGGTGAGCCTGTCGATCGACAACCTGTTCGACGCCCGCCAGCAGGTCCGCGACCGGCTCGGGACGACCCCGATCAGCTACCAGCCCGGCTATCTCGACCCGCTCGGACGCTCGGTGCGGCTCAGCGTGAGGAAATTGTTCTTCTAGAATCCTCCCCGAGATTTCTCGGGGAGGGGGACCGCGCGAAGCGCGGTGGAGGGGTTCTTCGGACTCAGCGAAGCCCCTCCACCACCCTTCGGGTGGTCCCCCTCCCCTGCAAAGGCAGGGGAGGAATTAAGATTCATTGCCCCAATATCTTCCCCAGCCCCTTCCTCAGTTTCTCCTTCTTCGTCCTCGGCCGCTCCTGCGCATCATCCTGGTCCGAATCGGCGTCATCCCCCATGCCCGGCATGGTCATCCCGAGCATGCCCATGTGGGTCGACTTGGTCCTGAGCTTCACCGTCCATTCCGGCCGCCACGAGCGCGCCGCGGCGGCCGGGCGGGGTTGGGCGAAATTGCTCTCGCCCCCGAAGGCGGTCAGGATCAGCATCGATTGCGGCGCCGCCCGCGCCACCTCGGCCGGGACCGTGCAGCGGTCCGCCGTCGAGGGCATCAGCACCCGGCTCTGAACCAGCCGCGCGATGTCGGATTCGGCGACATAGTCCGCCGCCATCATCGGTACCGGCGTTTCCGAGGAGGTCCAGATTATCAAGTCGCCATTCTGCCCCGAGCCCATGACCGAGCCGAACCAGGCGCGGGCGCCGGGCACCGGGCGCCAGACCAGAGGGATGGACCCCATCGCGCCGGCGCTGTTCGAGGTCAGGGTGACCGGAGCGAGGAAATCCTGGCCGGCGCCGAGGGCGAATCGGATCTCGGGCGAATAATTGCCCCTGACGACATGGTCGCCGACGAGCGAGCCACCGGCCGGCACCCGGGTCTGCGAGCGCTCGTTCGGCCATTCGCCGTATGTGGCCGAGGTTGCGGCCGAGGGCGGAATCATCGGCTTGAGCGGCGTATTGGCGAAGGCCGGCGGGACCTTGCCCGCCGTCATCGATGCGAAGTCGATCACCGTCGGCTGGCCGGGCCGCGCATGATCGCCGCAGCCCCAGTAGATCAGCATGCGGCCGCGCGGGCGCTCCATCTGTCCCCAGGGCTGGGCCGGCGCCGGTGCGCGCGGCGCCGACTGCGGAGTGAGCAGAGGAAGGACCTGACCGGCCTGCAGGCCGGGCGGCGGCACATGCTCCGCGCTCGGCGCACCCGGCGCGCGGCGAGGGCTTCCGAGCTGGAGGGTGAGATTGTGCACGTAGGAGGACCGCCCGCCAGCCCCGCGCAGGATCGAACCCATGCTTGGGCGGCCGCCGCCGCCGGCCATGGCCGCCAGGCCGGACGAGGTATCGGCGCTCATCCAGTAGACGGCGGGGCCGCCGCCGCCCCGCGCCTGGCCGACCGCCGCCCCTCCGGCCGCGGACAGCGCGATCAGGCTCGCGCCCGCTTGGATGACCTTTCTCGCAATCATGATCTCATCCCCTAGTCATTCCGGCCAAAGCCGGGATCCATGAACACCGCGTCACGAACCGAATTACTGCCGCGTTCATCGATCCGGGATCAAGTCCGGGATGACGTGGCGCCTAAGTTCGTCCGGTTGCGCGGGCGAACCGTATCGGTTGCGCAAGGTCCGCCGTGAAGAACCTCTCGGCGCTAGAAATGGAACGTCCGCAACGTTTTTTTCGCTAAACCGCCATGAGCGATGACGCCGCATTCCTGAGGGAGCAGGCCCGCCGCTGTCGCCGGCTCGCCCGTGGTATCGCCACCCCCGACGTGGCCGAGACCCTGACCCAGATGGCGCGCGATTACGATGCCCGGGCGGAGGAGATGGAGAAGAGACCCAGTCCTCCCTAGCGGCGGCGCCGCCGCCCCCCCCGTCATGCCAGCCAGGCTGGCATCCCGGCGAGCGAAAGCCGCTGCGTCCTTCACCCCCCGGGGCCCCAGCCTATGCTGGGGCGATGGGCCCTGGGCTCATGGGCGAGGATCGATTACCTGCACTTCGCCTGGGCGCGGGCGGCCGGAAGACGCGACTTGATCCAGTCGCGCATGGTCGCTCCATAGACGTCCTGGAGCTCGTCATAGGCCTTGCAGGCGTCGGCCGGCTTGTCGAGGGCGACGAGCGCCTGGCCGAGGAAATAGAGGCTGTCGGCGGCGCGCTCGCCCTTGGGATTGGCCTGATAGTTGGCGAGGAAGGCCTTGGCGGCGGTGGCCGGCTTGCCGGCGTCGAGATAGGCGCGGCCGGCGAGATTGTTCGCCCAGCTCGCCCACTTGCTCTTCGGATAGCGCTTGGCCGCCGCCTCGAGCGCCTTCTGGGCCTCGGTATAGCGCTTCGCCTCCCAAAGCCGGAAGCCGGCATTATAGGCTTCCTCGGCGGCGGCGTCGCCGGTCGCGGCCGCCGCGGGACGCGAGTCAGGCTCCTCGTCGTCGCTGCCCGCGGCGGGCCGGGACGGCTGCGCCGAGGAGCTCGACGGACGGCTGGGCTCGGCCGGCGGAGCGGAGCCGCGCTCGAGCGCATCGAGACGGCCGGCGGTCGTGTCGCGAAGGCGGGCCAGCGCTTCCTCGACCTGGCGAAGCCGGTTGCCGTTCTGCTCGACCTGGCCGGTCAGCTCGCGAAGCTGGGCCTCGAGCGAATCGACCCGGGCCGTGAGGTCGGCGACGGCGCTCGACGCCGGAACTCCGGCCTGGGCGGCGGAGGGCTGGCGCGGATCGATCTCCGGAGCGATCTCGGCGCCGTTGGGGAAAACCCGGCGCTGGACGGCCCTGAGCTGCTGCTCGAGCCGCTCGATACGGCGCTCGGGGGTCTCGCTTCGCTGGGCCGCCGCCGGAGCCGCCGCGCTCGCCATCAGAAGCATCGCAACAAGATGAAAACGCATGATAATTCCCCCGCCCTTTACGGTCCCGCAGCATCCTAACCGGCTTGGAGCCGGGGTAGAAGAGTGAAATATTACGGGGTCGGAGCCGCGGGCGTCGCGGCGCCGCCCTGGGCCCGTGCGAGGAGGTCCGGGGCGGTCAGGCTGACGTTGGAGATGGTCGTTTCGGGCGGCCCGAGCGGCGGCACCTGGGTTCCGCCGACGCTGACCCGAAGCATGTTGGCGCGGGCGGTCCGGATCCGGGGCGACTGAGCGCCCGGCGGCACCTGGTAGCTCTGCCCGGCCTTGAGGGTCCCCATGTAGAGCGGCGCTCCGCCGCCGGCCTGGTCGATCCGGAGCCAGACGTCCTCGACGGCGGTGAGGACGACCGGGCCGTTGGCCGGCGCCGGAGCCGGGGCCACCGGAGCCGCCGAGCGCGGCGCCGCCGGACCGGCGGCGGGCTGCTCCGACTGGGTGATGGCGACGTCCGCGGGGCTGTCGTCGGCGACGGCGCTGCTCCGCCACACCAGATAGCCGATGACGAGCAGGACGGCGAGCACGGCCGCGGCGATGGCGAGCGAGCGCGGCGGCACCCGGGCCGGATCCGCCGGCTCGTAAAAGGGGGCGGCGGCCGGATTGCCTGGGCGCACTCCGCCGAGCTGCTGGCGAACCTCGGCGCCGATCTGGGCGCCGTCGAGATCGACGGTGTTGGCGTAGCTGCGGGCGAAGCCGACGCTGTAGGTGATGGCGGGAAGCGCCTCCCATTCCTCGCGCTCGATATGCTCGAGGTGGCGGACGGGAATGCGAGTCTGGCGGGCGACGTCGTCAAGGCTCAGCTTCTTGGCCTCGCGCGCGACTCGAAGCCGCTCGCCGACCGACTGGCCCAGCAGCTGATCCTGGTCCGAATCCGCCATATCGCTTCCGATTTTCCCTTCAATCTGGATTAAATTCCATAGAGCCGGGGAGCGCGGCCAAAGTCAACCGGACTGCGGCACGGCTGGTACCGGATGACCGTCATTCCGGCGAAAGCCCCGCGCCATTCCGGCGCAGGCCGGAATCCGTGAACACGGACGTTCGGAATCTCATGCGGCGTTGCTCATGGATCCCGGCCTGCGCCGGGATGACGGGCTAGACCTTGACCCCCTGCGCCTCCGCCCACCCCGCCAGCGCCCCGCGCAGGTCCGCCGGTGGCTTCGCCAGGAGGGCCTCGACGAACGGCATCAGCGCCGAACGGTCGAGCGACCTGATCATAGCCTTGACCGGCCCGACCGCGGCTGGAGTTATCGAGAAGCGGGTGAGGCCGATCCCGATCAGCGCCATCGCCTCGAGCGTGCGTCCGCCCATCTCGCCGCACACGCCGACCGGGACCGACCCCGCATCCGCCTCCCGGACGATGCGCCTCAGGAAGCGGAGGATTGACGGGCTCAGCCAGTCGTAGCGCTCGGCGAGCTTGGGGTGGGCGCGATCCGCGGCGAACAGGAACTGGGTGAGGTCGTTGGTCCCGATCGACAGGAAGTCGACCCTGGGCAGCAGGATGTCGAGAGTCTCCGCGAGCGCCGGAACCTCGAGCATGGCGCCGTAGCGGATTTTCTTGGGAAGCCTCTTCTTGTGCTCGGCCATCCATTCGCGCTGCTGCTCGACCAGCGCCCGGGCCTCGTCATATTCCCAGGGCTCCGAGACCATCGGGAACATCACGTTGAGCTCGCGGCCGGCGGCGGCGCCGAGCAGCGCCCGGGCCTGAGCCTTCATCAGCCCGTCGCGGTCGAGGGCGAGGCGAAGCGCCCGCCAGCCCATCGCCGGATTCTCCTCGATGCCGCCGTCGCCCATGTCGAGATAGGGCAGGGCCTTGTCGCCGCCGACGTCGATGGTCCGGAAGATGACCGGCTTGTCGCCGGCCGCGTCGAGCACCGCCTTGTACAGCCTCTGCTGGCTTTCCCGGCTCGGAAGGGTGGCGGAGACGAGGAACTGGAACTCGGTCCGGAACAGGCCGATCCCGTCCGCGCCCATCATCTCGAGCGCGGCGACGTCGTCGCGAAGCCCGGCATTGACGTTGACGGTCACCCGAAGGCCGTCCCTCGTCACCGGCGGCAGGTCGCGAAGCGCGGCGAACTCGGCTCGGCGCTTCTTGGTGATCACGAACTTGGCCTTGAACGCCTCCTCGACGGCCCCGGTGGGGCGCACGAAGGCCACGCCCGCGTCGCCGTCGAGCAGCACTTCGTCGCCCTCGCCGATCACCTGGCGGACGTTGCGCACCCGCCCGAGCATCGGAATCCCCATCGCCCGGGCGACGATGGTGACGTGGGCGGTCAGCGACCCCTCCTCGAGGATCACCCCCTTGAGCTTGCGCCGGTCATATTCGAGCAATTCGGCCGGGCCGAGGTTGCGCGCGACCAGCACCGCGTCGTGGGGAAGACCCATCTGCGCCGCCGTCCCGAGCTGGCCGGCGACGATCCGGAGCAGCCGGTTCGACAGATCGTCGAGGTCGTGCATCCGGTCCTGGAGCAGGCTGTCGTCGATCTCGCGCATCCTGATCTGCATGCGCTGGCGGACCCGCTCGATCGCCGCCTCGGCGGTGAGGCCGCTGTCGATCGCCTCGTTGATTCGCCTCGACCAGCCCTCGTCGTAAGCGAACATCTTGTAGGTCTCGAGCACCTCCTGATGCTCGCCGGCCGTCCCGAACTCGGCCTGGTTGGTCATGTTGTCGATCTGCTCGCGCATCTTGCGGAAGGCGGAATAGACCCGGTGGCGCTCGGCCTCGACGTCCTCGGCGACCGTATGCTCGATGAGGATCCGCGGCTGGTGGTAGACGGCCTGGCCGCGCGCCATGCCGGCGACCAGCTTGAGCCCGTCGAGCCGCTCCGGCCCCTCCTCCCGCTCCGCGGCCCCGGCCGCGGCCGCCTTGTCGGCGAGGCCGGCATTGGCGATCAGCTCGGCCAGGACCATCGCCACCGTCTGCAGAGCCTCGATCTCGAGCGCGTCATAGGCCCTGGCCTCGGCGTGCTGGACGGCGAGCACCCCGATCGCCCGCTCGCGGCGGATGATCGGGACCCCGGCGAAGCTGTGGAACAGCTCCTCGCCGGTCTCCGGCCGGTAGGCGAATTCGGGGTGGCTCGGAGCCTCGGCGAGGTTGAGGATGGAGACGTCCTTGGCGATCGTCCCGACCAGACCCTCGCCCAGCGCCAGCTTGGTGACGTGGACCGCGCTCTGGTTGAGGCCGACGGTGGCGAACAGCTCCAGCACCCCGTCGCGGAGCAGGTAGATGGAGCAGACCTCGCTCGCCATCGCCTCGGCGATGATCTTGACGACCTTGTTCAGCTTGGCCTGGGCGCTCGCCCTCGAGGCCATCACGTCGTGCAGCCCGGTCAATATCTCGCGGGCTGAAGCGGCGGACTGGGCGGGCATTGCGGAGCGGTAGCAGATGGGGGCGCGGACGCGCCACGGGGAATTGTGCGGCGGCACCCACTTGGCTATGTATCTACATCGACTCGAATGTATATCCGGGAATTGAATATGAAGGTAGCGAAATGGGGCAACAGCCTAGCGATTAGAATCCCAAAAGATGTCGCAGAGGCACTGGGTATCAGCGAAGGTGACGAGATCGAGTTGAGACCCGCCGATAAGCCGGTAATCGGCATCGCTCGGCAGATGACCCGCGAAGAGGCCATTCGCCAGCTCCGGGACCTCCGAGGCACCATGCCAGCTGATTACAAGTTCGACCGAGATGAGGCGAATGCCCGGTAGTTTTTTGGACAGCAACGTCCTGCTCTATTTTGCCTCGGCCGATCCGGCCAAGTCCGCCCGCGCCGAAGCGCTCATGGATGCGGGAGGCACGATCAACGTTCTGGTACTGAATGAAATGGCATCCGTGATGCGGCGTAAGTTCGCTTACTCATGGGAGCAGGTGGCGCGGGTGCTGAATACGGCACGACGCGCGTTCCGAGTGGAGCCGCTGCTGCTGCGAACCCACGAGCGAGGCTTGCGGGTAGCCGAACGCTATCTGCTCAACGTCTACGATGCGGTGATCGTCGCAGCGGCCTTAGACGCAGGTTGCGACACCCTGTGGTCGGAGGACATGCACCACGGCTTGGTGGTCGAAGGAAAGCTAACCATTCGCAACCCGTTCCGTCCCTAAACCGACCGCCGCTCCAGCGCATGGGCGGCCTCGTCGACGAGCTGGCGCAGGATGTCCGCCACCGGCGCTTCCTCCTTCACCATCCCGACCGACTGGCCGGCCATGACCGAGCCGGTCTCGACGTCGCCCTCGATCACCGCCCGCCTCAGCGCGCCGGCCCAATAATGCTCGATCTGGAGCTGCGCCTCCATCATCTCGACCTCGCCCTTGTCGAGCAGGTCGGCGACCTCGCGCTGCTTGGCGGCGAAGCTCTCCATCTCTTTGTTCTTGAGCGCCCGGACCGGGATGACCGGCAGGCGCGGGTCGATCTGGACGCTGGTGATCGCGTCGCGCGCCGAGGCCCGGATGAAGGCCTTCTTGAAATTGGGGTGGGCGATGCATTCGGTGGCGCAGACGAAGCGGGTGCCGAGCTGGACCCCGACCGCGCCCATTTCCAGATAGCCGGCGATCAGCCCGCCGTGGCCGATCCCGCCGGCGACGAAGATCGGCATGTCCGCGGCGAGGGGCGGCAATATCTCCTGGGCGAGGACCGAGGTCGAGACGGGGCCGATATGCCCGCCCGCCTCCATCCCCTCGATGACCAGGGCGTCGACCCCCGACCGGGCCAGCTTCTTCGCCAGGGCCAAAGCGGGAGCGAAGCAGATCAGCTTGGCGCCGTTGCCCTTGATCCGGTCGATCGAGCCCGGCGGCGGAAGCCCGCCGGCGAGGACGACGTGGCTGACCTCGTGACGGGCGCAGACGTCGATCAGCTCGGAAAGTTGGGGGTGCATGGTGATGAGGTTGACCCCGAACGGCCGCTGCGTCCGCTTCCTCGTCTCGGCGATCTCGGTGTCGAGCAGCTCCGGGGTCATCGCCCCGCACGCGATCACTCCGAAGGCGCCGGCATTGGACAAAGCGGAGACGAGGTTGCGCTCCGAGATCCAGCTCATCGCGCCGCCTAGTATGGCGACCTCGCAGCCGAGGAAGTCGGCGCCGCGCTTCATCAGCCGGCGGAGGCGGTCGTGGCCGAGGGCGTCGGGGGTTGGGGCGGAAGCGGTCATGGCGTCATCCCGGCGAAAGCCGGGACCTCGGGGAGACCCCCTGTGCCTTCTTGTCCTGAGGTCCCGGCTTTCGCCGGGATGACGATCATGTTCATGCATCTTCCCCCAAGTCGTCCAGCCCGTAGGCGGTGTGCAGAACCCTCACCGCGAGCTCGGTATATTCCTCGGCGATCAGCACCGAGACCTTGATCTCGGAGGTGGTGATGGCGAGGATGTTGATGCCGCGGTCGGCGAGGGTTTTGAACATGGTGGCGGCGATCCCGGCGTTGGACCGCATTCCCACCCCGACCGCGCTGACCTTGACGACGTTGGTGTCGGTCAGGATCTCGTCGAAGCCCACCTGCTCGCGCGCTTTCTCGAGCAGGTCGCGGCTCTGCGCCAGAGCGGCGGTGGGGACGGTGAAGGTGAGGTCGCTCTTCTGGCCGGCGCGGGGCACCGACTGGACGATCATGTCGACGTTGATATTGCCCTCGGCCAGGGGCGCGAAGATCGCCGCGACCGATCCGGGCCGGTCGGGCACCCCGACGAGGGTCACCCGCGCCTCGTTCTTGTCGTAGGCGATTCCGGTGATCAATTGCCGTTCCATATTGAATTCCTCGATGGCGTCGTCGCCCACGACCATGGTTCCGGGCCGGTCCTCGAACGACGAGAGCACCCGGATCGGGATCTTCTCCCGCATGGCCAGCCCGACCGAGCGGGTCTGCAGCACCTTGGCGCCGACGCTGGCCAGCTCCAGCATCTCCTCGTAGGTCACGGCGGGCAGCTTGCGCGCCCGGGGCACGATCCTCGGGTCGGTCGTGTAGACGCCGTCGACGTCGGTGTAGATGTCGCAGCGGTCGGCGTTCACCGCCGCCGCGAGCGCCACCGCCGACGTATCCGACCCGCCCCGGCCCAGGGTCGCCAGGCTGCCGTCCGCCGCGACCCCCTGGAAGCCGGGAATGACGGCGATCCCGCCCTCTCCGAACACCCGCTCGAGAACGGTGGCGTCGATATCGTCGATCAGAGCCGAGGCATGGCCCGAGGTCCGGATCGGAAGCTGCCAGCCCATGTAGGAGCGGGCGTTCACCCCCATGCCCTGAAGGGTGATGGCGAGCAGCCCGCTCGTCACCTGCTCCCCCGAGGCGACCACCACGTCATATTCCCTGGGATCGTAGAGGCTGGACGCCTCGCGGCAGAACTGGATCAGCCGGTCGGTCTCGCCGGCCATGGCCGAGACCACGACCGCGACCTGGTTCCCAGCCTCCGCCTCCTCCCTCACCTTCTGGGCGACATGGCGGATGCGCTCGATGCCCGCCATCGAGGTGCCGCCGAATTTCATCACGATTCGGGCCATTACGTTCTCGTCACCCCGGCGGAAGCCGGGGTCTCTTTTCGTGTCGCCGCGTTAAGTGCAAGGAGATTCCGGCTTTCGCCGCCACGACGGATGGGACTCATGACCGCCACGAACACGATCGACCCGAGGGAAGCCGCCCATTTCGGCGCGATGGCCGCCGACTGGTGGGACCCGAAGGGCTCGTCGGCGATGCTCCACCAGCTCAATCCGGTGCGGCTCGCCTACATCCGCGACCGGATCGACCAGCATTGGGGGCTGGACGAATGCGACCTCAGGCCGCTCGAGGGCAAGCGGGCGGCGGACGTCGGCTGCGGCGCGGGGCTGCTCGCCGAGCCGCTCGCCCGGCTCGGGGCGCAGGTGACGGGGGTGGACCCGGCGCCGGAGAATGTCGCCGCCGCCCGCGAGCACGCGCTCGGGCAGGGGCTCGAGATCGACTATCGGGTCGGCGGGGTCGAGGCGCTCGGCGGCCGGTTCGACCTCGTCACCTCGCTCGAGGTGGTCGAGCATGTCGCCGAGACCCGGACGTTCGTCCAGGGCCTTGCCGACGCCCTCGCCGACGACGGCCTGCTCATCCTCTCCACCCCGAACCGAACGGCGGTGTCGAGGCTGATGCTGATCCTGATCGGCGAGGGCACCGGCCGGATCCCCAGGGGCACCCACGATTGGGAGAAATTCCTCTGCCCCGAGGAATTGTGCGCGCTCCTGCGCGACTGCGGGCTGGAGATCGTCGACTGCCACGGCCTCGCCTGGGGCCCGGCGCGCGGTTTCCACCTGTCGGACAACAAGAGCCTCGATTATTTCGTCACGGCGAAGCGGGCCTGAAATCCTCCCCGAGCTTTGCTCGGGGAGGGGGCCACCATGCTTCTCACGGTCCCCCTCCCCATCGTCGATGGGGAGAATCTACCGCCCCGCGATGAACGCCGTCACGTCCCGACCGAAGCGCTCCGGCTCCTCGACGAACATGAAATGGCCGGACTCGGCATATTCGAGGTAGCGGCCGTTCCTCACCCGCTCCGCGAGCGCCCGCTGGGGCTCGGCCACCGCCTGGAAGTCCTTGCCGCCGGCGATGACCAGAACCGGCATGGTCAGCCGCTCGGCCTTGTCGAAGCGATAGCGGAAGAAGCCCTGGCGGACGATCGCGTTGCCGAGCTCGCCGGCATTGCTCAGCCCACCCTCCGAATCCGCCTCGTCGACCAGCTTCATCGTTTCGGGCTTCGGGTACATGTTGCGGTCGATGAAGGCGCGGGCGGCGGCGCCCTCATAGGCGGCGAAGACGTTGCACCGCGCCTTGTCGCCCTCGCGGAGGGCGGCCTTGGCGCGGGCGAAGGCCTCCGGATCCACGCGCTCGAGCCGGGCGCATTGGAGGTCGAGCGCCGCGGGAATGTCCGGAACCCCGGCGGCGAGGACGAGATGGCTGACCCGGTCGGGATAGCGCGCGGCATATTCCATGCCGATCGCGGTCCCGAAGCTCTGGCCGACCAGAGCGAGCTTGGGCACGCCCCAGGCGATCCGCAGTTTCTCGAGGTCGTCGACTAGAAGGTCCAGGCTGTAGGCGTCGTTCCACGGGCGCTCTGAGCGGCCGCTTCCGCGCTGGTCGAGATAGACCATGCGGAGGCCCTTCTCGAGCTCGGGCCCCGCGAACTTGGCGAAGCTCTGGCTGCCCTGCCCCGGACCGCCATGGAGGTAGACGACCGGAACGCCTTTCGTCCGGCCGGCGACCCGGTACCAGAGCCGGACTCCGTTCACGACCGTCTCATGGACACCCGGGGCGAGCGCGGCCCGGTTCTCGGCGGCGGCGGGGGCGGCGAAGAGGCAGAGGAGAAGGAAAAGCAGCCGCTTCATGGGGCGTCTCCAAGATCTTGAGGACCGAGGGTAGAAGCGCCGCGTCGGACCGGTCAAGCCGGGGCCTTGCCTCCCCGCCGCGAAGCGGTGGGGAGGGGGACCACCGAAGGTGGTGGAGGGGTGACCTGCAGCAGGCCGCGTCCGGTCACCCCTCCACCAGGCAAAGCCTGGTCCCCCTCCCCATGCTACGCATGGGGAGGCAATTCAGAAATCCACCTTGTCGTAATGGGGCGGCGGGGAGATCACCTCCATCCGCTCGGCGAGCAGCGGCCGGAAGCTCGGCCTCGACTTCATCACCGAATACCAGTCGGCGGTCTGCTTGTGCCCCCGCCAGTCGATCCCGCCGAGATAGTCGGCGACCGAGAGGTGCGCCGCCGCGGTCAGGTCGGCGAGGCTGAGCACCGGCCCGGCCAGCCAGCGGCGATGGTCGAGCAGATAGTCGATATAGTCGATATGGTTGTTGGCCGTCTTCATCGCCTCGCGGAGCACCCTGGTGTCGGGCGGGTCGCGGGCGACCAGGCGCTTGGTCATCCGCTCCTCCATCAGCGGCGCCACCACCTCGCGATACAGGCCCTCGTCGAACCAGGAGACCAGCCGCCGCACCTCCGCCCGGTTGGGCGCCGTGCCCGGGATCATCGGCGAGCGGTCGACCGTCTCCTCGAAATATTCGCAGATCGCCTTGGAATCGATGAGCACGATCCCGCGCGCCTCCTCGACGAGCACCGGGGTCTGGCCGGCCGGATTGAGGTCGGTGAACTCGTCGCGCTTCAGCCAGGGGGATTCGCGGACCAGCTCATGAGCGACCCCTTTCTCCGCAAGCATGAGCCTGACCTTGCGGGAGAAGGGGCAAAGCGGGAATTGATAGAGCTGCCACATGGCCGCCTGCCTTAGCGGCGGTGCCGAGGGCGCGTCCACTCTCGTCATTCCGGCGAAAGCCGGAATTCATCGACACCAAAGCACGAGGCTTCAGCCGACCGTGGTCATGGGTCCCGGCTTTCGCCGGGATTACGTCGTTAGCGCGGCTCGTCTTCCGGGTCGTAGCGCTCGTCGTCGCGCGGGTCGTAGTCGCGGTCGTCGCGGGGGTCGTAGCGGTCGGGGCGACGGTAATCGCGGTCGTAAGGCCGCGAGTAGCGCCCGCGGGCGATCGCCTCCTCCATCCGGCGGATCGAATCCTCGAGGCTGCGGCGCAGGACCGGCGTCATCACCGCCACCTGCTCGACCGCGGCGCCGAGGCCCACCGTCACCGCGCCGATCTCGGCCCGCATCCGCTCGCGGGCATAGGGATCGCGCCGGCCGGCGAGGTCGCCGAGGGTCTCGCGGCGGCCGTGGCGATAGCGGCGGTGATAGGGATCGAGTGCATCGGCGATCGGGCCGACGTCGACGTCCATCAGCGCCTCGGTGGCGGCGCCGAGCGAGTCGCCGATCCGCTCGACCTCTTGCGGCGGCGGCAGGCGGCGGACGATATCCTCGTCGCGCGGGTCGTATCGGGGCTGGGCGAAAGCGGGCGAGGCGGCGGCGAGCGCCGTCATGGCGATGATGAGCTTACGCATTGAGGCCTCCTCGAATCCTTGGCGCACCGGCGAAAACGCGCGCCGGCGCGACTCGGTTGCGGTATGCGCGAGGGAGGCTGAGCCTAGTCTGAACGTGAGGAGATGAGATGGAGGGTGCCGTCATCCCGGCGGAGGCCGGGATCCATGAACACGGCCGTGTGACACCTCACCCGGCGGTGTTCGTGGATTCCGGCCTCCGCCGGAATGACGCTACCGCGCCAGCAACCACACCAGCGCCACCGTCCCGACCGCGATCCGGTACCAGGCGAAGGGGGCGAAGCCGTAGCGGGTGACGATTCCGATGAACGCCTTGATGACGACGATGGCGACGACGAAGGACACGGCGAAGCCGACCGCGATGTCGCCCAGCTCGCCCGCTCCGAGCCGGGCCCCGGACTTGAGCATCGCGTAGGCCGACGCGCCGATCATGGTCGGGACTGCGACGAAGAAGCTGAACTCGGCCGCCGTCTTGCGCTCCACGCCGAGCGCGAGAGCGCCCATGATCGTCGCCCCGGAGCGGCTGACGCCGGGGATCATCGACAGGCACTGGATGAGACCGATGCCGAGGGCCGTCTTCCAGCCCATCGCCTCGACGCTCTCGGTGGTGACCTTCTTGGTCATCCGCTCGATGACCAGGATCGCGATGCCGCCCACGATGAGCGCGACGGCGACGATCTCCGGGGTCTCCAGCATGCGCTGTATCCCCTCATAGGCGACGGCCCCGATCGCCATCGAGGGAAGGAAGCCGAGCAGGACGTTGCGGGTGAAGGCGACCGGCCCCGCCGACCCGCGGAAGAGGCCGACGAGGACGTCCCAGAAGCGCCGCCAGTAGAGCACGATCACGGCCAGGATCGCGCCCAGCTGGATGACGATCTCGAACGTCCCCTCGGCCTCGCTGTCGAAGCCGAGCAGCTCGGCCGCGAGGACGAGGTGGCCGGTCGAGGAGACCGGGATGAACTCGGTCACCCCCTCGACGATGCCGAGCAGGATGATGGTGAGGAGGGAGGAGTCCATCAGTTCGTCGTCCCGGCGAAAGCCGGGATCCCAGGTCGGTAATGCACTTCGGGTCTCCACGAGATCCCGGCCTCCGCCGGGATGACGCCAACGCGTCAGTAAGGCGATTTCGCCGCGAAGCGGCCGTGGCGGCGGTAGCTGGTCAGCCAGCCTTCGGAAACCGCGGCGAGCGGGGTCTTGGCGAGGCCGAACGCCTCGAGGCCCGGCGCCCCGGGCGAGACGACATTGTCCCGCCTCAGCATCAGCCACTGGTCCCAGGTGAGCGGCGCCCCGGGCAGCCAGCCGGTGGTCCGCGCGATCAGCCGGCCGACCGGATCGGGGATGTCGATCAGCGGTCGGCCGCGCCCGGTCGTCTCGCAGACCCACTCCATCAGCTCGCGCATCGTCAGCACCTGCGGACCGCCCAGCTCGTAGGTCTTGCCGCCATGGCCGCGCGGGTCGAGCGCGGCGGCGGTGACGGCGCGGCCGACGTCGGCGGCGTAGACCGGCTGGAACCTGGTCGAGCCGCTGACCACCGGAAGCGCCGGCGCCAGCCGCGCCATGCCGGCGAAGCGGTTGACGAAATTGTCCTCCCGCCCGAACAGGATCGAGGGCCGGATGATGGTCGCGCCCGGGAAGGCGGCGCGGACCGCCTTCTCGCCCTCGCCCTTGCTCCGCCCGTAGGCCGATTCGCTTTCCGGATCGGCGCCGATGGCGGAGACGTGGACCACGGCCCTTGCCCCGGCCTCGGCCGCGGCCTCGGCGACGTTGCGCGCGCCGTCGACGTGGATTGCGTCGAAATCGCCCTTCAATATGCCGACGAGGTTGATGACGGCGTCGCTGCCGCGGACGACCGCCCAGACCTTGTCCGGGTCGCGGATGTCGACCGGCGCCAGATGCATCTGCCCGACGGCGGCCAAGGGATGCAGGAAATTCGCCCGGCGCGGATTGCGTTGCGCCACCCGAACCCGGGCGCCGGTCCTGAACAGCGCCTGGGCGGTATAGCGGCCGAGGAAGCCGCCGCCGCCGAACAGGGTCACCACGCTGTCTCTCGCGTCCATTTCAATCCCTTGTAAAACGGCTCGAACGTGCGGCGCCCCCATGCCCTTTAGCCCCCGCGTTGACAAGCGCGGGCACGCCCCCTAGTTCGCGCCCCCTACCCCGTGCCCAGGTGGCGGAATTGGTAGACGCACCAGCTTCAGGTGCTGGCGCTCGCAAGGGCGTGGAGGTTCGAGTCCTCTCCTGGGCACCATATTTTCATCCTGCCGTCCTCCGGGCCGCGCCCTCGCCCCCGATCCCGATCGGCGTGCAGATTCCGGTCGAAAGCCATCCGACGAGGACGAGCGGACCGATGAAAGCGGGCAGCGAGCCCGGCGCCCACAGCGCGACGCCCAGCCCCGCGCCGGCGATTCCGGCCCTAACGCTCCAGCCGCATATGTCCGCGATCCGCTTCAAGCGGCGGGCGCGCTCCCTCCGGATTCGATGCCACAGGGCGGCCGCGTCGGGCGGCGGCGCCTGGAGGAGGAGGCTCTCGGCGTCGCGGCGGAGCGCGGCTCGGACGTGATCGTCATTCATGGACCTGATCCCTTTCGACCTCGGTCAGCCCGCCGGCAAGCAAGGCCCGGCTTCGCGACAGGAGCACCCGGACGCTCGCCGGGGCGATGCCGCAGATGCGGGCGATCTCGGCGTGCGAGAATTCCTCGACATAAGCGAGCCAGAGCAGCTGTTGCTGGCGCCGGCTCAGCGCCGCCCAGGCCCGGCTGCGCAAGAGCGGGCTGTCGGCGATCCCGGCGGCCGGGTCGGCCTCCTGGGTCGCCTCCCACGCGGCGTGGCGGCGCTGCCGCCGCCACCAGTCGGTCAGCAAACGGGTCCCGATGGTGAACAGATAGGCCCGCGACCTTTCGTCGTCCCAGGACTCGGCCTGGCTCAGCGACCAGCGGAGAAAGGCTTCCTGGGCCAGATCCTCGGCGAGGGCGCGATCGGCGCCGATCCTGACCAGATAGCGCCAGAGCTGGCGCGAATGGCGTGAATAGAATTCGGAGAAGCGGCCGAAGCCGGGCCCGTTCACGAGCCCAGGACGCCCCAGCGCCTGGCGAGCCTGACGCAGACCGCCGCCGCGATCAGGAGACCGATCCCCGCGCAGCCGGAGATGGTGGCCCACCAGCGTTCGTCCCGGGCCTCGTTGAGGAAATTGATGTCGGCGTCGGGGGCGACGGACAAGGCGTTCGCCCACATGCCGATGCCGAGCATGACGAGCAGGATCCCAAGCCCGGTCATCGCCAGCAGCCGCCTGGCGATGGCGGCCGGGGCGTCCATGGTCGCGAACAGGACCTGCGCCTCGGGCGAGCGGGCGAATTCGACGAACTCCGGAGCTCCGCCGAACCTTTCGCTCAGCCGCGCCAGGGTGCGCTCGCGCTCGCGGAGTGCGAATTCGAGCAGGCGCTGCCTGCGCGTGTGGATGATCACGGTGCCCGCAACCGCGGCGACCACCATCGCGGCGACGACGATCATCAGGATGCTGTCTTCGGTCATGGAACGGCTCCTCGAAGCGGCAGGAAGGGACGAGCCCGGTATAGGCGGAAAGACGCCCGGCGGGTCCGGCCGGTTAACAGGCCGTCGGAAACGGCGGGCATTTCCGGCGGCCGGCGGACGCGCTGTTAACCGGCGTCCGTGCGCCGCCGTCTCTCCATCGCACAACGGATGGAGGCTCGAATGAAGATTTCCGCATGGCTCGCCGCCGGCGTCCTGATCGCCCAGTCCGGGCCGGGCCTCGCCCGGACCCCGGCTCACTCCGAAGCGGCGGAAGCGCTCGAGATCGCCGCCGACCGGGTCGAAGCCGATTATTTCGACGAGAAGGAGGCCCCGCGGATCGCGGCCCGGCTGAGAGCGGAGGCGAGGCTCGCCCGGCGCGGCTCGGCGTCCGGCGAGGCCTTCGCGGAGGCGATGACCAAGCTGGTGCGCGCCCTCTCCCGCGACGAGCATTTCGGCTTCCGCTACAGCCCCGAGGCGATGCCGGCCGACATCTTCGCCGACAAGCCGGCCGCCGAGGTGGAGTCGGCCGCCGCGCGGACCGCCCGGATCAACAATTTCGGAATCCTCAAGGCCGAACGGCTGCGCGGGAATATCGGCCTCGTCGACATCGACGCCTTCACCGCCCCCGAGCGGATGCGCGGGCCGCTGGCCGCGGCGATGGAGCTGCTGCGTCACTGCGACGCGCTGATCGTCGACCTTCGCTACAACGGCGGCGGCCACGCCCGCGGCGCCGCGCTCGCCGCGAGCTACTTCCTGCCCCAGGCGCCGGACCGGCTGCTCGTCCGCTTCGAGACCCGCAACGCCGCCCAGTCGCTCGACATCCGCACCGAGGGCGAGCTCGAGGCGCCGCGCTTCCTCGACAAGCCGGTCTACGTCCTGACCGGTCCCGCCACCTTCTCGGCGGCGGAGCTCTTCGCCCGGGTCATGCAGCGCTCCGGCCGGGCCAAGGTCGTCGGGGTGAAGACGCGCGGCGGCGGGAATCCCTCGGAGCGAGTCCGGCTGACCCCGCATTTCGGCATGATGCTTCCGACGACGCGCAGCCTCGTCGACGGCCGGGAAAGGCTCGTCGACGCCAGCATCACGCCCGACCTGCCCGTCCCGGCGAAGGACGCCTTGGTCCAGGCCCAGCGCGCCGCCCTCTCCGCCCTGCTCGCGGCCCGGCCCGGAGACGTGCTGGCGGAAAGCTGGACCGCCGCCCTCGCCGCGCTCCCCCCGCCGCCCGAAGCGGGCGGGAAGCCGGATTCCGCGATGCCGTCCCCCGGCGGCCCCTCGCGCTAGCGCGAGAGGCAGACAGGTTACGCTGCTTCCGTTCGCGCCGAGCTTGTCGAAGCCCTCTCCTTTCCTCTTCTGAAACAGGCAGGAAAGCCCTTCGACAGGCTCAGGGCGAACGGGGTTGAGGTATCCCCTCGGCGCTCCAGCGCGGGTCGTATTCAGCAGGCTTGCCAGTTGCAGCCCAGGGCCGCGCGCTTCGATCCGTGCCCCGGCGGCGAACGCGATGAACGCAACGGCATCCCAGGGCGAAGGACCCGGACGCGCCGGCATCGGGGATCGGGCCGGGGATGACAAATCTTCGACCCCCGACATCCAAATCGCATTGCTCCGGCATCCTTGCTGACGAACCACCGGGAGCAGTAGCGTGAAACACATCCCCAGGCGGCAAGGCCCGCTTCGCATCTTCGACGAGGACAAGGACCGCCTCGTCATCCTCTTCCTCGCCAAGCATGCGCTGTCGGGCGGAGTGCCCGATGCCGAGGACGGCACGCACGCCGTCTATCATCACGAGCTCCTGACGACCCTTCGGACGGCCGGTTTCTTCGTCTCGGCCGCCAACAGCTACGACAGGATCTGGGAGCGGCCGGACGCGGATTTCGTCGTTCCGCTGCTCAACCGCGGCGGCTTCCTCAACTCGGAGATGCTGGCTCCGCTCATCCTCACCCGCCACGGCCTGCCCTTCCTCGGCGCCGCGCCGATGCTCCGCGGCCTGTCCGACGACAAGCATCTGATGAAGACCGCCGCCCGCCTGCGCGGGGTCGAGGTCACCGACTGGGCGATCCTGCGCCGCGGCCAGGGCCCGGTCGAGCCTCCGCCCTTCCGCTGGGAACGGCTGGTGGTGAAGCCCAATGCCAGCTCGGCCTCGTGGGGCGTTCGGATCCTCGACGACTGGGCCGAGGCGAAGGCGCATGCCGAGCATGTCCTGGCCTCGGGCCACGACGTCATCATGGAGCCCTATGCGCCCCTGATCGACATCGCCGTTCCCGTCGTCGGCGCCGACGGCCCCTGGCTGCTTCCGCCGATGGGCTATTTCCCGGACGTGCCCGGAATGCCGCGAAGCTACGAGGAGAAACGCGGGCTGGTCGAGACCGGCGACGAGGACCCGCTCCAAATCGTCGACGATCCCGCTCTGGCCGGGCGCCTCGACCGGGCGGTGCGTGCGTTGCTTCCGGAGCTCTGGCCGTTCGACTATGGCCGCTTCGAGTTCCGCTACGATCCCGCGACCGACGAAATCCGGTTCATGGAGGTCAACCTTTCCTGCAACCTGTGGTCGAAGAAGACCATCTCCCGCTCGGCCCGATCCCTCGGCGTCGGCCACGCCCGCCTGGTGGAGACCATCCTCGCCCACAGCCTGCTCCGCCAGGGCGTGGTGAAGGACGTGGTGAGGCTGTATTGATGGCTGCGGCGAACAAAATCCTCCCCGAGATTTCTCGGGGAGGGGGACCATGCGAAGCATGGTGGAGGGGTTCTTGTGAGTCGGCGAGGCCCCTCCACCACCCTTCGGGTGGTCCCCTTCCCCTGCAAATGCAGGGGAGGAATTCCAGCCCCCGCCTCTGCCAGTCAGCGCCCGAGAAAATTCGCTGTCCCCTCGCCCCCGCCTCATCCAAAATGCCGGTTGCCGGCATCCTCACCAATGCCGGCCAGACGCGGGGAGAGACGGCAAGTGGATCAGGAACTTCTACTGGCATTCATGGCGGCGGGCCTGTTCATCGCCGCCTTCCACTTCATGCGGCTGCGCCACGACAACCAGGACCAGAAGACCCTCCAGGAGGCGATCCGGGCCGATTCCCCGATCGCCGCCGAGCTCTTCGAGCAATTGCGCGACCGCCCGCGGCGGCGAAGCCAGACGACCGGCATCGTCCTGGTCGCGATCGCGGCCGCGATTCTCGGCTCCGGCCTCATCCAGGGCGGCGAGCAGAACATCCGGAGCGCGGGCTCGGCGGCGCTGTTCCCCGCTCTGATCGGAATCGTCATCTACTGGCGCTCGATCGTCAAAAGGCCGGGTGGCTGAGCTGTCCCAGCCGGCGGACGAAGCGCTTGCCGCCGCCGCCGCGAGCGGCCAGGCCGCCGCGTTCGAGCAGCTCGTCCGCCGCCACGAGCGCGTCGTGAGGGGTTTCCTCACCCGCCTCGCCGGCGCCGCTCGGGCCGACGACCTCGCCCAGGAGACCTTCCTCACCGCCTGGACCAAGGCCGCGGCCTTCACCGGCGAGGGCCGCTACAAGGGCTGGCTGATGCGCATCGCGTGGCGCACCTTCCTGATGGACGCGCGCGGCCGAAGCCGCCGGCTTCCCGAGCACAAGGGGGTCGGCGAGGCGCCCGAACAGGCGGACCGGAGCGACGCGGAGCGCGACCTCATCGTCGAGGATGCGCTCGGCCGGCTCAAGGCCGAGGACCGCGCTGCCGTGGTCCTGTGCCTGGTGATGGGCCATTCGCACAGCGAGGCCGCGCAGATACTCGACATGCCGCTCGGAACGCTCAAGACTCGAGTGGCCCGGGGCAGCGCCAGGCTGCTCGAGCTCCTGGGAGACGAAGATGACTCCGACGCCTGACCAGCTCGCCCGCCTCGCCCGCCGACTCGCGCTTCCGGAACGCGGCCCGGACGAAGCCTTCGTCGCCCGGGTCCGGCTCGCGCGCAACGCGGCCGAGCTCGCCCGCGAGGCCGCCCGAAGCCGCCGCGAGCAATTGCTGGTCGAGATCGGCGGCGGCGGCGCCCTGCTCTTCGCGGCCCACCAGCTCAGCCAGATCGGCGAGCAGGCCGCCAGCCTCCTCGCTCCGCTCGCGACCGGGCTCGGCGGCCTCGCCCTGTTCGGGCTCGCCGCGGCCGCGATGCTCTCGACCCTCGCCGGCGAGCGCGAAGGCCTGGCCTAGCAGCCCCTCTCGTCCCGGCGGAAACGCCATATCCAGAATCTGTATTCCCTTTTTGTTCTCTTTGTGTTCTATATTCGGAACGGGCCGAATCGCGGCCCGCCCGGAGTAGAAACGAGTCGTGATGACGCTTGCCAGTCCGCATCGCTCGCCCGCGCCGATCCGATCGACGCCTCCGGCTTCGCGCTCCTGCATGGGAGGGACGAGCCTGAAGATATTTTGATCCTTGCGCCCGCCACTGACGCGCCCGCTCCGGCTCTCATCGGTTTCGGCGACCCGGATCTGCGCACCGGCCTGGACGACGGGCCGCATGCGTAACCATTTGGGTGAACTCTATCCGGAATCGTGATGAGGAACGATATGCTTTTGGTTCGGCAGTCACTGTGATCTTCACAGGAAGCTCCGACACCGTCGTTCAAATGGCTTAGCCGCCTCCCGCAAGTGCGTTTCGCGCCGTCACTGTCGTGCATCTTAACGACGACCAGTAAGACTCTGCCGGTTTGCTAACTCCTCTGCCGTGCTGGCCCGAAAAGTCAGTCTAGGCAGTGAGTCGAGTCAGCGGACTTGCCGAGTGGCAAGCATCGGCGTAGTCCCGTTTCGCGCTCTAATCTTGATCGTGATGAGCGCCCGCACTCGCGGTGAACACAGGCACCGGCTTCGGTCGGGTGGCCTGCGGAATACAAGACCTTCGGGGAACACGCAGGGCGCGGTTCCCTGTGTTCACGCGCGATCAACCGCCCGGCTTGTCGGGCGCAGCGGTGACGCAGGGGAAGCCGTATGCAGGACGAGGCCGAAGAGCCGATCACCAAATCGAGATTTGCAGTACCGACTCGAGCCGAGATCTGGCTCGTCGGGGCGGCCTGGGCGCTGTTCGTATTCACGCTCGTGGCGGGATTCCGGCTCTGGTCCGGCCCGTCCCATTGATTGTGACACCCCCGCCCATGATCAGAATGGCTTCCTCTGAGAGGCGGGGGCGGGGGCCGGAGCGATGGACCACGGGCGTTCCGGCCCCCATAATCTCGTTGGCCGAGCGGCTGCTGGCGCTGTCGCGGTGGAGCCGCTCGACCGGCCTCAGGATCGTGATCGCCGCTCCGGCCGCGACCAAGCGCCCGGGCCTGCGCTCCGGCGGCCCGCGCCCGTGCGACGGTGAAAGCTGGATGCCCGACGAGGATTCGAACCTCGATTGACGGAGTCAGAGTCCGTAGTCTTACCATTAGACGATCGGGCAGCGCCCGGCGCAGATAAGTGGCGGGTTTCTGCGGGTCAAGGTTTCATCCGCCCCGGCCGGAGAGGTCGGCATGGACGGGAGTCCGGGCGGGCTGTAATATCCGCCTAGTGAATATCGCGATATGTACGCCGGTCCATGGGGAGCCTCGAGGCCGCTTCGCGAGCAGCATCAACCGGCTGATCGCCCATACGCTTCACGAGCGAAGGGACGTCAGGCTCGACCCGCTGATGCAGGAATCGTCGTCGCTTCCCGATCTTCGGCAGAGCCTGGCCGAGCTGGCGCTTTCCCGCGGCAACGAGGCCATCCTGTGGGCCGATGCCGACCACATCGTGCCGGAGGACGCGCTGCTTCGCCTCCTCGCCCACGACGTGCCGGTCGCCGGATGCAATTATCTGAAGCGGGACGGCTCCGGTCCGACCGCCGCGACGATCGATGCCGGCGGCCGGGCGGAGTTCGTCGGTTTGGGGCAGGGGCTGGAGCGCATCGGCTCGCTGGGGCTCGGCTTCTGCCTCACCCGGGCGAGCGTCTATTCTAGAATACCCAAGCCGTGGTTCGAGTTCGCGCGCAACCGCGAAGGCCGGCGGATCACCGAGGACGCTTTCTTCTTCATCCGCCTGAGGGAGGCGGGCGTGCCGGCCTATGTCGACAACGACCTCTCCCGGGAGATCGGGCATCTTGCCGAAAGGGTGCTTCGCTTCTGAGACGGCCGTCGGAAAGGGCCGGGGCCCTTGCCGGCGGGGCGGTCGGCGGCCGACGCTATTCGGCGGGCACGGCCGCCGGAGCGGGCCTTCGCGAGAGCAGGCGAAGGAAGCGGGGCAGCGGCCCGTTCCTCTCCATCCACTCGGCATATTCGCGATAGGCGGGATCCGCCGACAGGTGGCGCTCCTCGGTCCGGGCGCGCCAGTAATAGATACCGGCGACCAGCGCCATGACGAAGCTGTTGCGGATCATGTCGGTCATGTTGCCGGTGGTCGCCAGGAACGGGAGCGTCGCCAGCCACCAGAACAGGTTCTTCGACACGTAAGCCGGGTGCTTGGTCCAGGCGTAGGGGCCGTGGGTGAGGATGCCGCGGTGGGTCAGGTTCGAGAAACGGATCCCGAAGGCGACCGTCGCCCAGGCGTAGACGGCGGTCAGGGTCACCATCAGCATGGCGACGAGGGTCATGAGCAGGGGATAGCCGTCGAGCCAATAGTTCCAGCCGCCCTCCCCCATCGTCCCCGGATGATAGTCGAGCGGCCCGCCCGGGCCCATCAGGACGAAGGGCGGGTAGCAGATCAGGGCCGCGGTCCAGCCCGCCGCGTAGGGGTTGGCCGAGCGGATATGGGCATCGAGCGGCTTCATCGTCAGCGCATAGCCGACGGTGGCGAAGACGGTGTCGACCATGAACATGACGGTGATCAGCCAGCGCGTCAGGCTGACCAAATTCTCGGTGATCTCGTCGCCCGCCGGCATGACCGTCCCCGTCCAGTTGCCGGGAACGATGGCGAGCATGAAGGCCATGAAGAAGCCTTTGACCGCCCAGCTGCGCAGATGCTCGTAGACCATCTCGCGCTCGACCAGGCTCGACTTGCCAATCAGCAGCTGGCCGAAATGCCAGGCGCCGTCGCGCGGCTCGACGAGCCGGCGGTCGATCCAGATCACATAGGGGATCGACAGGGCGAGCAGTGGCCCCGCGGCGTAGCCCAGCATCTCCATCGAGAAGAGATAGATTCCGTCCCAATACCAGCGACCGACGCAGTAGAGGAAGCCGATGCCGGCCCAGGTCGCCCACAGTCCGGCGATCTTGACCAGGCTGACGTCGAGCGACCGGGCGAGCGGCCGCGGCGGCGAGTCCCAGTCGATCCCGGTCGACGGCCGGCGGTGGACCTTGTCGACGAGCAGCGACCACAGGACCATCGGCACGCCGCAGGCGAGCAGGGCGAGCAGGGCGCCGTCATGGCCGGAGAGGCCGAAGGTCCGCGCGGCGACGACCCAGGCGAACAGCCCGACGAGGCCGACGACGCCGACGCCGGTGCTGACCGCGGATCGGGGCCGCGGATCGTTGCGAGTCTCGGTGGCGATTTCGGCCTCGGCGTTCATCGCACCCGGACTTAAGCCGGAATGGTAAGCAAGCCGTGAACGCTCCGTCGCTCGCCGTCTACCTCGGCAATCCGTCCTTCCGCGTTGACGGCGCGGCTCGCGGCCCGCGATGCCGATTGGTCCGTTCCGGCGCTAATCGCCGGCTCCCGTAAGGGGTTCGTAAACGTCTGCAGCCTTATGCCTTTTCGTCGGCGGACAAGTGGGGCGTGGCCGCCGCAGGCGATGGCCGGGAGGGACGATGCTGTCGAACGAATGCCACGAGGAGACGATCTTCTCCTTTTCGCGCCAGGCGCCGCAGCCGCCGGAGCGCCGGCGCGCGACCCGGCACCTCACCATCCTGCGCGTCGGCGCCCTGGTCGGGCCCAACGGCCGCGAGCTCTGCCTCATCCGCAACATCTCCGCCGGCGGCCTGATGGCCCATGTCTATTCGAACCATGCCCTGGGCGCCCCGGTCGCGATCGAGCTCAAGAGCAACCAGCCCGTGCCCGGGAGGGTGGTCTGGGCCGACCAGTCGAACCTCGGCATCGAGTTCGACAGGCCGATTGACGTCGAGGAGATGCTGTCCAGCCACGCCGCCCTCGAATCGGGCTGGCGGCCGCGCCTGCCTCGGGTCGAGGTCGACCGGCTGGCGACCCTGCGCTGCGGCGCCCGGCTCTACGGCGTCAACACTCGCGACATCAGCCAGGGCGGGGTCAAGGTCGAGACCGACCAGCCGCTCGAGGTCGGCCGCGAGATCGTCCTCACCATGGAGAAGTTTCGCCCCCTGGCCGGAGTGGTCCGCTGGTGCCAGAACGGGCTCGCCGGGATCGCCTTCAATCACCTGATCCCGTTCCACGAGCTGATGGAATGGCTCAGGCCGGAGGCCGCGCCGAAGCGCTGAGGCCCGCCTCGTCGTTCTGCCGAAGCCGAACCGGGATGACGAAGCCTCCGCCACGTTGACAGCCCCCGCCCCTTTCGCCAATGGGACGCCCTCCCTGATTGGGCGCCTCCTGGACAGGTGGCCGAGTGGTTAAAGGCAGCAGACTGTAAATCTGCCCGGGTTTCCCGTACGCTGGTTCGAATCCAGCCCTGTCCACCATATTCCGCTGCGTTGAGCTTGGGCTGCAGCCATCCCCGGCGATCTCGAGCGGGCTTGCCCGTCGGAGCCCGGTTCGCCTAAAGGGCTAGCCGGCGCGCGCGGGTGTAGCTCAATGGTAGAGCAGAAGCCTTCCAAGCTTACGACGAGGGTTCGATTCCCTTCACCCGCTCCAGCCGCCTCCCGCCTTCCCGCTCCATCGCCGCCGCACCAGGCCCAAATCCGGGTCCGCTTCGGTGCCGGCGGGAACCTGTCGGCGGTTCGGCCCTTCTTTGCGGAGAACCCGAAAGGAGGCCGCCCAATGAAAGCCGCCTTGCCGATCGCCGCCCTCGCCTCGGTCGCGGCCGTCGCGCTCGTCCCCGCCCCGGCGCTCGCCCAAGGCGCCCAGCAGGAAAAGGTGCGCCGCCTCGTCGTCTACGGCCGCGATCCCTGTCCGCGCGCGCAGAGCGGCGAGGAGATCGTCGTGTGCGCCCGCCGCCCGGAGACCGAGCGCTACCGGATCCCGAGGGAGCTCCGCGATTCGGCGACCCAGGACGACCCCGACAGCGCCAGCTGGGCCGCCCGGGCCGAGTCGCTCGAATATGTCGGCCGGACCGGGATCCAGAGCTGCTCCACCGTCGGCCCCGGCGGGGTCAGCGGCTGCTGGAACGAGATGGTCCGCGCCTGGCGACGCGACCGCCGCCAGGGCGACGGCGAGCCCGGGCGGTAGAAAATCCTCCCCTGCTTTTGCAGGGGAGGGGGACCACCCGAAGGGTGGTGGAGGGGCGTTCCCGACTCCGAAGAACCCCTCCACCAGGCTTCGCCTGGTCCCCCTCCCCGCGAAATCGCGGGGAGGATTTAGCGCGCCTTTTCCGCCTCGATCCACTCGTCGACCTGGGCCTCGAGCACGTCGAGCGGCACGCTGCCCTGCAGCAACACGGCGTCGTGGAAGCGCCTCAGGTCGAACCTAGCGCCGAGCGCCTTCTCGGCCTTCGTCCGAAGCGCCCGGATCCGGAGCTCGCCGATCTTGTAGCCGAGCGCCTGCCCCGGCCAGCTGATGTAGCGATTGACCTCGGCGTCGATATTGGCGTCGGTCAGGGCGGTATTCTCCTTCATGAAGGCGACCGCCCGGGCCTTGTCCCAGCCCTTGGAATGGATGCCGGTGTCGACGACCAGCCGCGACGCGCGCCACGCCTGGTAGGAGAGCTGACCCATCTTCTTCTCGGGCGTGTCGTAGAGTCCCATCTCCTCGCCGAGGCTCTCGGCATAGAGGCCCCAGCCTTCGGTGAAAGCGGTGAAGAAGGTGAAGTGGCGGCGGAAGGGCGGGAGCTCGACCTCCTGCTGGAGCGAGATCTGGTGGTGGTGGCCCGGGACCGCCTCGTGGAGGGTCAGGGCCGGCAGCTCCCACAGTGGCCTCTGGCCGAGCTTTGAGGTGTTGACGTAATAGGTGCCGGCCAGCCCGCTCGCGGGCGAGCCCTGGCCGTAATAGGCGGTCGTCGTCCCTTCCGCGATCTCGGCCGGTATCTCGCGAACGCCGTAGGGCAGCCTCGGCAGGGTCGCGAAATAGGCCGGCATCTTGCCGTCGATCGTCTTGGCCGTCATCGCCGCCGCCTGCATCAGCTGGGCGGGGGTCGTCGCATAATATTTCGGATTGGTCCTGAGCTCGCGGATGAAGGCTTCCCGCCCGGCGAAGCCGGCTGACTTCGCCACCTTGTCCATCTCGTCCCGGATCCGGGCCGCTTCCCTGAGGCCGATCTCGTGAATCTGGTCCGGCGTCAGGGAGGTCGTCGTCTCCTGCCGGACGCGGAAGGCGTAATATTCGCGGCCGCCCGGCTGGGCCGAGATGCTGTCGGCCTTGGCGCATTTGGGAAGGTAGGCGGTCCGGTAGAAAGCGAGGTGCCTGGCATAGGCCGGATTGAGCACCACGGCGACCAGCCGCCGCGCCCGGGCCTGCATCGCCGTCCATTCCGCCTCCGTCACGTCGCCGGGTCGAGCCCGGGTGAACGGCTCATAGAAGCGCGACCTGGCCGGATCCTCGGCGATCACTCCGGCGATGCCCTTCTCGTAATTGCCCAGGACCGAGCAGGGCAGAGTGAAGCCGCCCTTCACCGCCTGTCCGGTGATGGCGAGCGCGTCGTCATTCTGCCTGGGGTAGAGGGCGAGCCGGGTCAGGTAGCTTTCGTAGTCGGCACGGGTCCGGAACGGCAGGTTGTCGGCGAGTCCGGCGAAGGCCTGGTGCCAGCCGGCGTAAGTGGTGAACAACATCATCCTCTGGCCGAAGCGGTTGGCCTCGATCCCCTCCTCGAGGCCGCGCTTCAATATCGCCCGGTTGACCCGGTCCGACGGGCTCAGCGACTCGGCCGGGATCCGCTCCAGACGCTCGAGGAAGGCGGCCGCCTCCTTCGCCTGGCGGTCGCGGGCGGCGAGGCTGAGATCCTCGATCCGGTCGTCATGGTCGCGCACCCCGAGCGAGGTCGCGTAGGTCGGGCTCTCGCGGAGCAGCCAGGCATAATGATCGTCCAGAAGGCGCCTGAAATCGTCGACCGGCGCCGCCGCGGCCGGCGCCGCCGCAAGCAAGGCCGAGCCGGCAAGAAGCCAAATCCGCATGAACCTCTCCTCCTATCCGCCGGCCCACCCTAGCGGCGGCGGGACGAGCCCGTCCACCTCCCCCGAGGATCGCGGACTCTGGTCCGGATCGGGTCATTCTGAAGGGGAATCCGGATCGGAACAAAGCCAAAACGGATCCTGCGCGCAGCCCCCGATTCGCGCGCATCGAATCAGTTCCAAAGGCATTCGACGAGGAGACCGGCCATGGGCGACGAGCGATTTCAGGAGGGAGTGGACAAGGAGGAAATCGGAGGCGACGAGCTTCCCGATTCGACTCAGAGGCCCTGCCCGTCCGGCACCCCCGACGAGCAGAATTTCCCGCGCTTCGCGGCCTCGTTCCACAAGCTGTTCCCCCATTTCGTGGCCAGCCCGACCGACCCCGATCTCGCCGGGCTGCTTACCGACCAGGGGGTCGCCAATTACGAGAGTTTCCGCAAGGCGCTGAACGGCGGGCCGACCGGCGAGCCGTTCGACGATTGCCTGCTCGACCGGCTGACCCTCCTGAACCGCAACCCTTCGGCGCCGCCGCCCTGCCCGGGCGACCCGCAGCTCCCGAACCCGCCGGGGCCGCGCGTGCTGATCAATCCGCGTTCCTCGAAGGCGATCAGCTTCAACGCGACGCCCTTCACCCAGGTCGACGTGGCGGAAATCCTCTACCGGGCCCGCAACCAGCGCCGGCGGCTTCTCAACGAGATCAGCCTGAGCTCCGAATTTAGCGCCGCCGACCTGTGCGAGCTCTACGGCCAGTCGCTGCTTCGCGACGAGACGCTCGGCGACTATGCGGGCAACGCCGCGGCGGCCCTGACCGCGAACGCGCTCAATTCCTTCGGCCAGCATTTCGTCTGGACCTACGATGCGAACGGCCAGGCGGTCACCGCCGCCCAGTTTCCGGTGACCCCCGCAAACCTGTTCCGCGGAGTCTGCAACGCCGAGCCGGATTCGGGACCCTATCTTTCGGGCTTCCTGACCCTTCGGCGCCCGCCCCTCTTCCCTTCCGGCTGCGCGGCCAACGTCGCGAACCTCACCCGCGCGAACGCCTTCGCCAGGTTCGGCACCTTGCTCGAAGTCGTCCAGGCCGCGCTGATCGAGGAGTTCGGAGTCACCTACGACGAATATGTCCGGCTCCAGAATTCGGAGATCCCGAGGCCCTACGACTGCCGCCACTTCCTCGGAACCGGAGTCATCCGCACCGGCCGGAACCTGGGCGACTACGTCCATGTCGACAACGCCTATGAGGAATATATCAGGGCCGCCGACATCCTCGCCGGCCTGAACGTCGACCGCTCGCCCAACTCGCCCTACAGCCGACCCTCGCTCAATCCGAACGAGAGCGATGGCCCGACCCTCGGGCCGCCCGATTGCTGGGCCCTGATCGGAGCGATCCGGGGCGAGGCCGAGCGCGCCGCCTGGACCCAGAAATATCTGGTCGCCCGCCGCGCCCGGCCCGAGGTCATGGCGGCGCTCGTCCATCTCGCCAAGGCCGACCCGAACCACTTCCTGAGGAACCTGCTCTCGCCCGCCTTCTTCGCGCCCGGGCCGGTCTTCGACCTGCTGGAAGCGGTCAAGGAGCGCAATGCCGAGCTCAACGGCGGCGCCGAGAAGAATTACCTCCTGCCGCAAATGTATCCGGAAGGCTCGCCGGCGCATCCGGCCTGGACGTCGGGCCACGCCACCATCGCCGGCGCCTGCGTGACGGTGATCAAGGCGATCTACAACAACCTGGTCCCGATCCAGGTGCCGGCCTTCGGAGGCGAGCCCAACGTGGCGACCAGCAACGTCAAGTGCGAGCTCGACAAGGTCGCCTCGAACGTCGCGATCGGCCGCGGCTGGGGCGGAGTCCATTACCGAAGCGACGGCGAGCACGGAATCCTGCTCGGCGAGCAGATCGCGATCGAATATCTGCAGAACTATATCCGCACCTATGCCGAGGCGTTCCGCGACTTCCGGGGGTTCCCGCTGATCAAGCGCAACGGCGCCTCGATCCGGATCACGCCCGATTGCGTGATCGAAGGGCCGGCCTATCCGGCGCAGCCGGCCGCGTTCGCGGAGGGCGCGGAGGGAGCGGCCGCCGGCCAGTATCCGGCGTCGAACCTCTGACGGCCGTCTTAAAATCCTCCCCTGTCTTTGCAGGGGAGGGGGACCATGCGAAGCATGGCGGAGGGGTTCTTCGGGCGTCTGGAGAACCCCTCCACCGCGCTTCGCGCGGTCCCCCTCCCCCGGAAAATCCGGGGGAGGAGTTGCGGCGCAACGATCAAGTCCGCCGCGGGTTGAAAAGCTCATGGGCCGTCATCCCGGCGAAAGCCGGGACCTCGGGGAGACCGCCGAGACTTTCCGGCCCCCGGTCCCGGCTTCCGCCGGGATGATTAATGCACGAAAGGCCTCCGATGAGCGACAATGTCTACAAGGTGATCGAGATAGTCGGCAGCTCGGCGACCAGCATCGAGGATGCGATCGAGGGCGCCATCGCCCGCGCCTCGTCCACGCTCCACGACATCGGCTGGTTCGAGGTCAAGGAGACACGCGGCCATGTCGAGGGCGGCAAGGTCGCCCATTACCAGGTGACCTTGAAGATCGGCTTCACCCTCAGGGGCTGACCATGGCGCCATCCCGGCGAAGCTCGGACTCATGCCGACAAGGCATGGCGGGTCTCCCCAGGGTCCCGGCTTTCGCCCGGATGACGACCCTGTCGAAAAGGGCTGGCGCCGCCGGAACGATCCGCTAGCTTCCGCGCGATCCTGCGAGAGGAAAGCGAATGACCGTCGCCGACGCCACCCCCGATTTCGAGGTCGTCGCCGACGACGGCAACGACCGGGCCTTTCTCGGCCACCCCAAGGGCCTCGGCTATCTGAGCTTCATAGAGGCCTGCGAGCGCTTCTCTTATTATTCGATGCAGACCCTGCTGACCCTCTACATGGTCAATTATCTTCTGACTCCGGCCAGGATGGACGGCGTGCTCGGCCTCAACTGGCTTCGCTCCTGGCATTATGAAGGGCTGAGCGGGCAGCCGCTCGCCTCGGCGATCTTCGGCGACTACACCTCGCTCGTCTACCTGACCCCGATCCTCGGCGGGATCATCGCCGACCGCTTCGCCGGACGCCGGGTCGCCCTGTTCGCCGGCGGAGTGACGATGTCGATCGGCCATTTCCTGATGGCGTTCGAGGGCGCCTTCCTCTTCGCCCTGCTCGCGCTGATCATCGGCGTCGGGCTGTTCAAGGGCAATATCGCGAGCCAGGTCGGCGCGCTCTACAAGGGCAACGACCTTCGCCGGGCCATGGCGTTCCAGATCTTCTACATCGCGATCAACGTCAGCGTTATCGCCGCGCCCCTGATCAGCGGCACTCTCGGCGAGGAGGTGGGTTGGCACTACGGCTTCGGAACCGCCGGCATCGTCATGGTGCTCGGAGTCATGATCTTCCTCGCCGGCCGGCCGCATCTGCCGGTCGAGGAGGGCGAGAGCGAGTCGATCGGCGCGGGCAGGACCCTCGGCACCATCGGCCTGGCCGCGCTGGTCACCGCAATCGTGATCGCCATCGTGTTCCTCGCCGGAATCTTCATCGCCCTCGCGGCCCTGGTCCCGCTCTATTTCTGGCTGACCTATCGCCTCCCGCGCGAAGAGAAGATGCGCGTCCTGGCTCTGATCCTCCTGATCCCGGCGATGGCCGTGGCGCTTCTCACCAACCAGCAGATCTTCAACGCCTACCTGATCTGGGCCGACCAGCATTTCCAGCTCACCTTCTTCGGGACGACCCTTCCGACGAGCTGGATGATCACCATCGACGCGACCCTGAGCTTCTCGATGCTGGTCGCGGTCGCGGCCTTCTTCAAATGGTACGGGACGAAGCGCCGCGAGCCCGACGAGCTCGGCAAGATGATCATCGGCAGCTTCTTCACCATCGCCGGAGGCCTGTGCCTCTATCTCGCGGCGCTGACGCAGGGGGGAGGCAAGATCGGCCTGTTCTGGCCGCTCATGTTCCACCTCTTCAACAGCATCGGCTTCGCCTGCATCCTGCCGGTGAGCCTCGCTTTGTTCTCGAAGATCGCCCCCCGGCAGATCAACGCCACCGTGATCGGCCTCTATTACCTGGCCTTCTTCTCGGCCAACAAGATCGTCGGCGAGATCGGCAAGCTCTATTCGACGCTGGACACGCCGACCTTCTGGCTCCTCCACGTCGCCACCGCGGCGGTCGGCCTCGTCGCCTTCACCTTGTTCAAGCTGTTCATGTCGAGGCGGATGGCCGAGCATCACGAGAACGCCGCGGCGGCGTGAGCTTCCCGTCATTCCGGGGTAAGCCGGAATCCGTGGACGCGGCGGCAGGCGGCGTCGCGCCGCGGTGTTCCTGGGTCCCGGGTCAAGCCCGGGATGACGGGCCGGGTTGACTCTCGTTACGCCCCCGACTATCGGCCCCCTCCCCGCCTCCCTTCGAGCCGGGAACGATGGAGCAATGACGTGGAATATCGCGGCCTTTCCCGGCGATTTCACTCCGCCTCCGTCCGGATGCCCAAGCGCTAGACTGCGCGGCCGGCCCCGGGCCGGCGGACTCGAAATCCACTGAACCTCTTTGATAACGGCTTCGGCCGCGCCTTCGTGCGCGCGTCCGGCCGGATGGATTTGTCATGGGCGAGAAGCTTCTGGCGCAGCGCGTCCTCGTGCTGCTCCGCGAGAATAGCGGCCGGACCTCGGCGACCGCTCGAGCGCTGCTCGACTGGGCCGGGGAAAGGAAGGACTGGCTGTGGCCGGACGTCGAATGGTCCGACGCCCGCAAGTCCGGAAGGAAAGGCAAGGCCCGGGCGCCGGGCTGGGACGACCTCCCGGCCCTCGCCGCGGCCATCGACACGGACGAGCCGGAACCGCCCTTGCTTCGGGCGACGGAGGCGGTCGCGCGCCTGCTCGACCTCGACCCGTTCGACTCCGCCTTGCTCGGGACGGCGGTCGCGCTCGCCGGGCTGCCGCGGCTGACGGCGCTTCGCGACCAGCTCGCCGAATGCGGGCAGGACCTGCTTCCGCTCGCCGGACGGCTCGCCGGCGCCGGCGATGCCGAGGCCGGAGCGCGCGCGCGCCGCTCGCTCCCGGTCGCCCTCGGCCTGCTCCGCATCGAGATGGCCAAGGGCGGCGGCTACCGGCTCGATCCCGACTGGAATTTCTCCAGGCTGCTCGACCAGGGCGAGGTCGAGGAGGACCGGCTCGTCGAAGCCCTGGCCGGCGCCCGCCAGAGCCCGGCGCTCGGCCGCGAGGCCTTCGTCGAGCACGAGGCCGGCTTCGACCTCCTGCTCAGGCTGCTCACCGGCGCGCTGGCCGCCCGAGCTCCGGGCATCAACGTCCTGCTCCACGGTCCGCCCGGAACGGGCAAGACGGAGTTCGCCCGGACCCTCGCGGCCGCCGCGTCGGCGGAGCTGTTCGCGGTCGGCGAATGCGAGGACGGCGAGGAGCCGAGCCGGTGGGATCGCCTCAACGCGCTCAAGCGAGCCCAGCGCCTGCTCGGCCGGCGCGGCGGAAGCCTCCTCCTCTTCGACGAGATGGAGGATCTCTTCACCGACGCCCGGGAGACGGCGAGCGGCGATTTTCGCGCGGGGTCCAAGATCTACGTGAACCGGCTTCTGGAGACCAACGCCGTCCCGATCCTGTGGACCAGCAACGACATCGCCACCGTCGATTCCGCTCACCTGCGGCGGATGAGCTTCGTGCTCAGGATGGATTATCCCGGTCCGAACGCGCGGTCGCGGATCGTCGCCCAGGTCGCCGCCGCAGAAGGGGCCGGCGAGGCCGCGCGCGGCCTCGAGCCGCTCCTCGCCGACGCCCCGGAGACGGCGGCGATCGCCCGTCTGGCGCTCCGCTGCGCGAGCCTGGCGGGCGGCGGCGCCCGGGACGCCGAGAGCGCCGCCCGGTCGATCCTCCTCGGTCTTCGCGGCGGCCGGGCGCTCACCCCCGCCCCGAGCGGCGGCGGGCTCGATCTCTCGCTCTACGAGAGCGAACTGGCGATCGCTCCGCTGGTCGAGCGGCTCTCGGCGCCGGGCTCGGCAAGCGACTTCTCGCTCCTGCTCACCGGCCCGCCGGGGACCGGGAAGACGGCGCTCGCCGCGCACGTGGCGGAACGGCTCGACCGGCCCCTCAAGGTGAAGCGCGCGTCCGACCTCCTCTCCAAATGGGTCGGAGGAACGGAGGCGAACATCGCCGACGCGTTCGCCGAGGCCCGCGACGAGGGCGCCGTCCTGCTGTTCGACGAGGCGGATTCGCTCCTCCTCGACCGCGGCGAGGCCCAGCGTTCGTGGGAGATCACCCAGGTCAACGAGATGCTGACCTGGATGGATTCCCACCCCCTCCCCTTCGTCGCCGCGACCAACTTCGCCCGCAGGCTCGATCCGGCGGCGCTCAGGCGCTTCGTCTTCAAGATCGAGCTCAAGACGCTGTCGGGCGGATCGGCGGATCGCGCCTTCGAGCTTTTCTTCGGCCGGCCCGCCCCGGCCGGGCTCGCCGAGGTGGCCGGGCTGACCCCGGGCGACTTCGCCGTGGTCAAGCGCCAGCTCCGCTACCGCCCGGAGGCAGGGGCCGGAGAGATCGTCGCGCTGCTCGAGGCGGAAGCGAAGGCGAAGCCTGAGCCAATGGCGAGGATCGGCTTCTGAGGATTTTTGGAGTCACGAAACCGTCATCTGCCTGTCATAATAGCGACTCGATGACAGGCGCCGAGCCAGTCCTGGACCGTCCCGCCCTCTGGGCCGCCTTGTCCCATATGCAGATCGATCCGCCCGCCGGCGCGGTCCGCTTCGAGGAAGCGCTCGCGGCGGAGCAGGTCTGGCCGCGACGCTTCGCGAACCGGGTGACCGACGAATATCGCCGCTTCCTCTACCTCGCCGCCACGGCGGGCTTCGAGGTCACTCCGTCGAAGGCGGTCGACGAGGCCTGGCACCTCCACCTGACCTCGCCGCATTACCGCGAGATCCTGTGCGGGCGAATCCTCGGCCGCCCGCTGGACCATCGCCCCGGCACCGGCGACCCGGAGGACGAGGCGCGATACCGCGCCCAGTACGAAGAGACGCTCGCCCTCTACGAACGCGTCTTCGGCGCCCGCCCGCCCCGGGACATCTGGCCGCGCGCCGGCGACGAGGAAGAGTCGGAGGAACCGGAGACGACACGGCGGCGGTGGCCGATGATCGCCCGGCGCCTCGCCGCCGCGAGCCTCGTCGGGAGCGCCGCCTCGCTTCCGGCAGGGGCCCCGGTCGCCGCCGCCGTGCTGGGCGGAGCGGCCCTGCTCTTCTTCCTCTTCTCCCAGCCGACCGTGGCTTTCGCGCGCGGCGGGGGCGGCACGGCCGGCTGCGGCGGCTCCTGCGGCGGTTCGTGGAGCTCGGGCAGCGATGGCGCGGCCGGCTGCGGGTCCAGTTGCAGCGGCAGCTGCGGCGGCGGGGGCTGCGGAGGCGGCTGCGGGGGCGGCGGCGATTGAAATCGCGGCGGTTTTCGGACGCCGAGCCTTGCCAGCGGACGGCGGAGAACATATGTCGAACCCGTGCCCCAGCTCGACCTTCAGCAGAAGCTCGCGATCCTCGCCGACGCGGCGAAGTACGACGCCTCCTGCGCCTCTTCGGGCACGGCGAAGCGCGACAGCCGCGGCGGCAAGGGCATTGGCTCGACCGAAGGCATGGGCATCTGCCACGCCTACGCGCCCGACGGCCGCTGCATCTCGCTCCTCAAGATCCTGCTGACCAACAGCTGCATCTTCGACTGCCATTATTGCATCAACCGCAAGAGCTCGAACGTCCGCCGGGCCCGCTTCACGGCCGAGGAGGTCGTCCGCCTCACCCTCGCTTTCTACCGCCGCAACTATATCGAGGGCCTGTTCCTCTCCTCGGGAATCATCCGCTCGCCGGATTATACGATGGAGCAGCTCGTCGAGGTCGCTCGAAGCCTTCGCGAGGATCACGACTTCCGCGGCTACATCCACCTCAAGACCATCCCGGACGCCGACCCCGAGCTGGTCCGACAGGCCGGGGTCCATGCCGATCGGGTCTCGATCAACGTCGAGCTGCCCACCGCCGCCGGCCTCGCCCGGCTCGCGCCCGAGAAGGACGGGGCCCGGATCGAGGGCGCGATGAAGGACATGCGCTCGGCCATCGACGACGGCGCCGACGCGAAGAAGCGTTACAAGTCCGCGCCCGGCTTCGCCCCGGCCGGCCAGTCGACCCAGATGATCGTCGGCGCCGATTCCGCGACCGACGCCGACATCGTCGGCCGCGCCAGCAGCCTCTACGACCGCTTCCGGCTGCGCCGGGTCTATTATTCGGCTTTCTCGCCGATCCCGGACGCGTCGGCCGTGCTTCCGCTGCGCCGGCCGCCGCTGATGCGCGAGCACCGCCTCTACCAGTCGGACTGGCTGATGCGCTTCTACGGCTTCTCGCCGAGCGAGGTCGCCTCGGCGGCCGATCCGGCCGGGATGCTCCCGCTCGACATCGACCCCAAGCTCGCCTGGGCGCTCAAGTTCCGGGAGAGCTTCCCCGTCGACGTGAACCGGGCCCCGCGCGAGGCGCTCCTGCGGGTGCCCGGCCTCGGGGTCAAGGCCGTCGACAGGGTGCTCAAGAGCCGCCGCTGGCGCCGCCTGAGGCTCGAGGACATCGGCCGCCTAACCGTCTCGATCGCCAAGGTACGGCCGTTCATCTGCGCCGAGGGCTGGCAGCCGACCCTGCTGACGGATCGGGCGAATTTGGGCGCGTGGGTCAAGCCAAGCGAAGACCAGCTGGAGTTGTTCGCCTGATCCAGATCCGTTCGGGCTGAGCTTGTCGAAGCCCTTCCCTTGCTTTCAAAAGGGAAGAAGGAACGGGCTTCGACAGGCTCGGCCCGAACGGAAGAATATGCGCGGCGTCACTCTCTCCAGCGAAGACGATTTCGAAGGCTGGCGGGACGCCGCCCGCGCGCTTGCCGGCGCTGGCGTTCCGGCCGCCGAGGTAAACTGGCGGGTCGGCGAGACCGGGGGCGATCTCTTCGCAGCGCCGGCTCCTCTGCCCTCCGGCGGCTCGGGCTTCTCCGTCCCCAAGGCCTTCCTCACCCTCGCCGAGACGGCGGTCTGCCATTCCGATCCCGAGCGCTTCGCCCTGCTCTACGCCCTGCTCCTTCGCCTCCGCGAACGACCGGGACTGATCGCCGACAGCGCCGACCCGCTCGTCCAGCGGATCGAGCGGATGGCCAAGGCGGTGCGCCGCGACGTCCACAAGATGCGCGCCTTCCTTCGCTTCCGCGAGCTCGGCACCGACGAAGGCCCGCGCTTCGTCGCCTGGTTCGAGCCGGAGCATCATATCGTCCGCCACAATGCCGGCTTCTTCACCCGCCGCTTCGCCAACATGGCCTGGTCGATCCTGACTCCGCAGCTTTCGCTCCACTGGGACGGCGAGACCCTGAGCGAAGGTCCCGGCGCCTCCCGAGCCGACGCTCCGGACGGGGACCCGATCGAGTGGGTGTGGAAGACCTATTACGCCTCGATCTTCAACCCGGCCCGACTCAAGACCGGCGCGATGCTCAAGGAGATGCCGAAGAAATACTGGAAAAACATGCCCGAGACGGCGTTGGTGGGGGAGCTGGTGGCGGGAGCCCAGGCGCGCGAGGCGAAGATGGTCGAAGCGGGACGAGTTCAGGTCGGCGGCAATCTGAGGACCGCCTGGGAGGCGGTTCGGGACGAGGCGAAGGTCTGCACCCGCTGCCACCTCTACAAATGCGCGACCCAGACCGTCTTCGGCGAGGGGCCGCTCGACGCCAGGATCCTGTTCGTCGGCGAGCAGCCCGGCGACCAGGAGGACCTCGCCGGCCGCCCCTTCGTCGGACCCGCCGGCCAGCTGTTCGACCGTGCGCTGGGTGAGGCCGGGGTCGACCGCAACGCCGCCTACGTCACCAACGCCGTCAAGCATTTCAAGTTCGAGCAGCGCGGCAAGCGCCGGATCCACGCCAAGCCCGATTCCGGCGAGATCGAGGCCTGCCGCTGGTGGATCGAGCAGGAGCGGCTGCTCATCCGCCCGCCCCTCACCGTCGCGCTCGGCGCGACCGCCGCCCGCTCGATCTTCGGCAAGGCGGTGACGATCACGTCCATGCGCGGCCGCGCCCATGAGCTGCCCGAGGGCGGCGAGGCGTGGGTGACCGTCCATCCCAGCTTCCTGCTCCGGGTCCAGGACAATCGCGAAGCGGAATATGCGCGCTTCGTGCAGGATCTGCGCGTGATCGGCGAGCGGGCGAAGGCGCTTGGGTAGGAGCCCTCGTCCCGGCCAAAGCCGGGATCTCGGGGAGATCCGCCGCG
Source organism: Allosphingosinicella sp. (assembly GCA_035714565.1). Lineage (GTDB taxonomy): Bacteria > Pseudomonadota > Alphaproteobacteria > Sphingomonadales > Sphingomonadaceae > Allosphingosinicella. The sequence goes on along the minus strand of DASTLX010000040.1, from coordinate 160,954 downwards.
GATTCTTGGGCTGAGGTCCCGGCTTCCGCCGGGACGACGATTACAACCTGACCAGCATCTTACCCATGTTGGCGCCGCGGAACAGGTCGAGGAAAGCCTCGGGCATCGCCTCGATTCCCTCCCTCACCGTCTCCCGGCTCGTCATCTTCCCGGCCGCGATCCAGCCGCCCACGTCGCGGTAGAATTCGGCCATCTCCGCCAGATAGTCCGTGTAGATGAAGCCCTTCAGCATGATCCGCGCGGCGATCACGCGCATGATATATTTGAAGCCGTGCGGCGGAGCGCCGTTATAGCCCTCGATCATGCCGCAGATTGCGAAGCGGGCATTCTGTCGCGCGGCGGCGAAGGCCGCGTCGAGATGCTCGCCGCCGACATTGTCGAAATAGACGTCGATGCCCTTGGGCGCGGCCCGCATCAGCGCCGGGACGATCGGCTCCGCCTTGTAGTCGATCACCTCGTCCGCCCCGAGCTCCCTGACCCAGGCGCATTTGTCCGCGCCGCCCGCCGAGCCGATCACGGTCATCCCCCGCGCCTTGGCGATCTGCACCACCGCCGATCCGACTCCGCCCGCGGCCGCCGAGACGAAGACGATGTCGCCCTCCTTCGCCTGGGCGGCCCGCAAAAGCCCGAAATAGGCGGTGCCGCCGGTCAGGCCGAGATTGCCGAGCCACTGATGATCCTCCACCGGCAGCGGCGGCAGCTTGTTGAACTGCTCCGCCGGCCCGGTCGCGGCCTCGCGCCAGCCGAGCATGTGGAAGACGGTCTCGCCCTCGGCGAGGTTCGGCGAGCGGCTCTCGACGACCTTGCCGACCGCACCGCCCTGCATCGGCGCTCCGACCTCGAAGGGCGGCACGTAGCTCTTCACGTCGTTCATGCGCCCGCGCATGTAGGGGTCGACCGAAAGCCACTGGTTCTCGACCCGCACCCAGCCGTCCTGGAGCTCGCCGAGCGGCGCTTCCTTGAGCTCGAAATTGTCCATCGTCGGCATGCCCTGGGGGCGCGACTTCAAATGCCAGGCGCGGGTGGTGTTGCTGCTCATCGGGCCCTCCGTGATCGTGATGCCGGACTCGATCCGCCATCCATAACACCGGCGTAGGCGGACAGCCTCAGCCCTCGGCGTTCGTGGATTCCGGCTTTTGCCGGAATGACGGATGGAGTCAAAAAGGCCCGGCCTTCCCGAGGGAAGCCGGGCCTCTTCTTCCGAGCCGCGCTCAGTCGTCGTTGCGGCTGCCGTAGGTTCCGGAGAAGCTCCGGTCGAGGGCGTGCGGGCCCTCGCTTCCCTGGTCGGGCCGCTCGAAGAGGGCCCGGCCGTTATCCTCGTTGCGCCAGCTGTCCATCGCCGAGGCCGAGGTGCGGTTGAGGACCACCTTGTCCTCGACGCTCTCGACCCAGCCGCACGGAACGCTGTGGTGCATCCCGCCCGAGGCGGGATCCGACTTGGCGAGGATGATGCGGTCGCCACGCACCTTGTCGACCTTGCCGACGTGGGCGCCGTCGGAGCCGACCACCTCCATATGCTCGGTCACCTTGCCGAGAAGCTGGCGCTGGCTCTGGCGCTTCTGCCGCCAGCCGCCGAACTCGGCCTCGAACTTCGACTGATGCTCGCGCCGATATTCGTCATAGTCGCGGTCGAGATCCTCGATCTGGCGCCGCCGCCATTCCGAATAATGGGGATCGTGGATGTCGCCGCCATAGCCGCCGCGGGTGATGTGCTCGCCGCCGCCGAAGCTTGCGAACCTCTGGCCCATCGCGCCCGACGATCCGACCCGGCCCGGATCGTCGCGGTCGAAGCGCCCGCCCTCGTCGGGATAGCCGCCGCCGAAGCCGGAGCCGCCGCGGGCGACCCGGTCGTTGCCGAAGCTGTCGCCTCGGCCCGAAGATCCGCCCCAGCGCTCGCCGCGCTCGCCGCCGACCGAGCTCGAGAACCAGCCCTCGCGCTCGCTCGACGCGTCGCGGTCCCAGCCGCCGCGCACGCCCGGCCGGTCGCGATGCCAGCTCTCGCCGGGCTGGTTGCCCCAGCCGCCGGCGTTCCAGGCGGAGCCGCCGGACCGCGGCTCGTTGCTTCGGCCGCCGCTCATCCTCTGCTCCTGCTCCCAGCGGCGCTCGTCCATCTCGCGCCGGCGCTGGGCGTCGTCGTCGCCGAACCAGGAGCGGACCTCGTCGCCGGCGCGGTCGAAGAAGCCGCGGTCGTCGCCGCCGCGGCCGTGACCGCCGCGTCCTTCGCCGCGCCAGCTGCCGCGTTCGCGGTCGTCGCGGTCGCGCCATCGATTATTGTCGCGGTCGTCGCTGCCGTAAGCCATTGATACTCTCCTCGTGATCGATGCCCGCGCGAATAGCGGCGCGGATCGTCCGCGCGCCGCGGGACAGGAGGACAACTTCACCCGCGAGACGCTTGTTCCATGTTAGGAGCCGACCCGTGAGCCGCCTCCGCCGAACGGAATCGGCGGCGATTTGCCGCATTGCGCAAGCGACGCCGTGCCGCTATCTGGGCGCCTCCCAACCCCGTGCTCAGGCGCGGAGGAAACCTGGCTGCCGAAAAGGCGCGGGGCTGTAGCTCAGATGGGAGAGCGCTGCAATCGCACTGCAGAGGTCAGGGGTTCGATTCCCCTCAGCTCCACCAGCCTTCGCCCATCCCGAAGGTCCGTAGCCGACCCGATCACTTCGGGACGGGCCTTGGCAACGAGTCCCATCCTCGACAAGCTGCCCAACAGGGCCAATCGAGCGCGTTCCGGAATACGGAATGTGAAGTCCTTTCGAAGACTTCAAAATGGACGTTGAATATCTCCATATTGGTTTAATAGATTATCTTCGACATTTGGAACCGACTCTCGCCATGATGACTCGGCGTTGGTTTTCAAGTAAGGATCTTCCTGGCAAACATGACTAGGCTTCGGCGGTGCCGTCTTCGGTTCGACGCTGCCGACTCGGGGTGGCTCACCGACTCCGGTCGCTTGTCTTCGACCGGCGACGGCAGCCGGCCCCATGAGCCACGAGGAAATTCTGATGAGTTTTCTAGTGCCGGCACAGATCGATGGTTATCTCGCGTTCGACGAGACGCTCTGCCGGACGGCGGGCCGAAGCCTTGCCGAGCGCTACCGGACCGCGTTCCCGTTCCCTCATGTCGTCATCGACGATTTCCTTCCTCGGGATATTCTGAGCCGGGTGGCCCGAACCTTTCCCGAAAGCGAGGGGCGCCGCCACTTCGATCGGGACCAGGAGCGCCTCAAGTACCGGTTCGCTCCCGATGAAAGCCGGTCGGCAATCGTCCGCAACCTGCTTGCGGAGATGAACGGGCAGGCCTTCCTCTGCTTCCTCGAAGAGATGACGGGAATCGCCGGTCTTATTTCCGATCCTTATTTCACCGGCGGTGGGCTTCATGAGACCAAGCGAGGCGGGCACCTGGGCGTCCATGCGGATTTCAACGTGCACGAGCGAATGAAAATCCGGAGGCGCCTGAACGTCCTCGTCTACCTGAACGACGAGTGGCCCGAAGACTATGGTGGGGATCTGGAGTTGTGGAACCGGCGAATGGAGCGCTGCGAGGTCACGGTCCGCCCGGAGATGGGCAGGGCGGTCGTCTTCTCGACGGAGCTCGATAGCTTCCATGGCCATCCCGACCCTCTCAGGTGCCCGCCGGACCGGTCAAGGCGCTCGATCGCGACTTATTACTACACGGCCATAGAGGAAGGCCTGGCAAGCGTCGGGCGCCGCACGACCAATTTCCAGGCGAGACCGGGCACCTCCGACCGGCCTGACTGGGCGACCAGGAAGAGCCATTTCATCACCGACTGGGTGCCGCCCGCGCTGCTTAGGTCTGCGGGGCTGGCGAAAAGAAGACTGACCGACAATTCCGTCCTGCGACGGCTTGCCGGCAAGCGATTGCGGTAGCCGACCAGGTCCGGAGCGAGGGGCTACGCGGTCCCGACCTTGGGTGGAAGCGGGAAGAGCGTCGTGAAACGCGCCGCCGTCTCCCGATCGCCCTCCACCTTCAACATCCCCGCCGCTTCCAGCGCCCCGATCGGTTGGGCGCCATAGACCGCCGCCGCCAGGCCCGAGGGAGTCCCGACGAACACGGAGTCAGCCTCGTCGATCTCGGCCCTGCCATTCTGGAACCGCCCGTTCTCCACGCGGGCGAGAAAATGCTCCGTCCCCAGCCGAAACCCGATCCGGGCGCTCATGTCCCCGGCCCGCTCCGGATCGAACATCGTCCGGAAGGACAGCATGATCGAGGTCGCGCTGATCGGCAGGGTCGGGTCGTGGGCCGGCGAGCGCGCGGCCCATTTGCCCAGCGACTGGACGATCGGCTCGGCTTCGTAGCCCCACGGGGTCAGCTCGTAGACCTGGGTCGAGGCGGGCGGCGGAAGGCGGCGCCTGACGAGCAGGCCCGAGGCCTCGAGACCCTCGAGCCGCTGGGTCAGGACGTTGGCGCTGATTCCGGGCAGGTCGGAGCGAAGGTCGCCGAAGCGCTTGGGGCCGAGCATCAGCTCGCGCATGACCAGCAAGGCCCAGCGCTCGCCGATAAGGTCGAGCGCGTGGGCGGTCCCGCAGGCGTCGTCGTAGCGCCGCTTTCCCGCTTCAGTTACTTTTTGTAACTTCATAGTTGCTTTTTATAACTTGAACGCGCATCAAGGTCAAACAGCGATTCGCCCCAGGAGAGAAAAGATGCCCCGGATGATCTTCGTGAACCTCCCCGTCGCCGACCTCGACCGGTCCGTGGCCTTCTACAAGGCGATCGGGGCGGAGCAGAATCCGCAGTTCAGCGACGAGACCGCGGCGATGATGAGCTTCTCGGAGGCGGTCAACGTGATGCTGCTCACCCACGACAAGTTCCGGCAGTTCACGACCAAGGCGATCGCCGACCCCCGGACTTCGGTGCAGGCCCTGCTCGCCTTGTCCTGCGACAGCCGCGAGGAGGTCGACGAAATCACCCGAAGGGCGCTCGCCACCGGCGGCTCCGAAGTCCACGGAGCGGAGGATTACGGCTGGATGTACAGCCGCGCCTTCGAGGACCCGGACGGCCACGGCTGGGGCCCGGTCTGGATGGACGTCGAAGCCGCCGCGAAGGCGATGGCGGAGGGCGAGACCGCCGCCGCCTGAACGCAGCCGGTGCGCGACGGCCTGAATCGCGGCCGCCATTAACTTGGATTATAGGAGCAAGGCATGACTGACGGCCGCAATCCCCACGGCAGCTTCATCTGGTACGAGCTGCTCACCCCCGATCCCGAGGCCTCCGCCGCTTTCTACGGCGAGGTCCTCGGCTGGACCGCGGCGGGCGCCGGACAGCCCGGCATCGACTATCGGATCTTCTCGGCGGACGACGGGCCGGTGGCGGGGCACATGAAGCTGCCCGACGGGGCCGGAAGCGCCGGGATGCGCCCGGGCTGGCTCGGCTATATCGGGGTGGACGACGTCGATGCGTCGCTGGCGGCCATCGAGGCCGCCGGCGGCACGGTGCACATGCCGGCGATGGACCTGGACGGGGTCGGTCGGATCGCTTTGGCCGCCGATCCTCAGGGCGTGCCTTTCTACGTCATGCGCGGCGAGAGCGACGAGGCGAGCCGGTCCTTCGACTGGAAGAAGGCCGGCCATTGCAGCTGGAACGAGCTTTCCACGCCCGACCAGGCGGCGGCCCTCGATTTCTACACCGCCCGCTTCGGCTGGGAGAAAGGCGAGGCGATGCCGATGGGCGAGATGGGCGAATATCAGTTCATCGAGCATGGCGGCGGCATGATCGGCGCCGTGATGACCAACCCGCCCGGACAGCCGGCCGGCTGGAAGTTCGCCTTCGGGGTGCGCGACATCGACGAGGCGGCGGCCAGGATCCGCGGGGCCGGAGGAGCCGTGCACCACGGTCCCGTCGAAGTGCCCGGCGGCGACCGCGTGGTCATGGCGAGCGACCCGCAGGGAATTCCCTTCATGGCCGTGGGCCCGCGCGACTGACATCGCATGAAAGGAGAGAGAGAATGAGCAAGGAGAGCCACGAGCTGTCGATCACCCGTTTCATCGACGCTCCGCCGGAGACGGTCTACCGCGTCTATACGGAGCGGACCGAGGAATGGTGGGCGCCAAAGCCCTGGAGGACCCGGATCACCGCCTTCGAGACGCGCCCGGGCGGCCGCTTCGAGTTCGAGATGGAGGGTCCGGAAGGCGAGCGTCATCCGGGCGAGGGCGTCGTCCTCGAGGCGGTGCCGGGCGAGCGGCTCGTCGCCACCAACGCCTTCGCCGCCGGCTGGGAGCCGCGCACGGAAATGGGCAGCGACTGCGACTTCCCGAACGTCACCATCGTAACCTTCGAGCCGGAAGGCTCCGGGACCCGCTACACCGCTACGGTCCGCCACTGGACCGAGGCGGCCTTGAAGGCGCACGAGGCGATGGGCTTCGAGCAGGGCTGGTCGATGGTCGCCGCCCAGCTCGCCGAGCTCGCCGAGGCCGAGGCGCACGCCGCCGCCGTCGCCGCCTGAGCCGGAACCGAGGGAGAGACTCAAATGACCTATGTCGAAGGCTTCATCCTCGCCGTCCCGTCGGACAGGAAAGAGGAATATCTCCGCCACGCCGCGGAGGCGTTTCCGATCTTCAGGGATTTCGGAGTGACCCGTCACGTCGAGGCCTGGGGTGAGGACGTGCCCGAAGGGAAGCTGACGGATTTCAGGCGCGCGGTCCAGGCGAAGGAGGGCGAGGCCGTCGCCTTCGCCTGGTTCGAATATCCGTCGAAGGCCGTTCGCGATTCGGCCAACGAGCGGATGATGACCGACCCCCGGATGGAGGAGATGGGCGCCAGCATGCCCTTCGACGGCCGGCGCATGATCTTCTCGGGCTTCGCGCCGATGCTGGACGAAGGGGTCGGCGGCGACATGGGTTATGCCGACGGCTTCGTCGCTCCGGCGCCGGACCGGGACGCCTATCTCGCGATGGCGGCGAAGGCCGCCCCCATTTTCCTCGAACATGGCGCGACGAGGGTCGTGGAAGCCTGGGGCGACGACCTTCGCGAAGGCGAGGTCACCGACTTCAGGAAGGCGGTGATCGCCGAGGCGGGCGAGAACGTCGTCTTCTCGTGGATCGAATGGCCCGACAAGGCGACCAGGGTCGAGGGCTGGAACAAGGTCATGCAGGACGAGCGGATGAAGCCGCCCGAAACCGGAATGCCGTTCGACGGCAAGCGCATGTTCTGGGGCGGTTTCGAGATCCTCCTCGATTCGGCTTCGGGAACCGGTCTCGAGGCCGGGCAGCGCGAGCCGGCCTGACCTTCCGTCCCGGCGAAGGCCGGGACCCGGAAACCCACCCTGAGAGCTAGCCCCGGCCATCGCCGGGAGCGAGGAGAATGCGATGTCCGACAAGATCACCCCGGTCCTCTGGTTCGACCGCAACGGCGAGGAGGCGGCGAACTTCTACGTCTCGCTCCTCCCCGACAGCCGCATCGACCGGGTCACAAGGGCCCCGGCCGATTATCCGAGCGGTTCCGAGGGCGACGTCATAACGGTCGACTTCACCCTTGCCGGCCGCCGCTATCAGGCCCTGAACGGCGGCCCGAACTTCAAGTTCAACGAGGCCGTCTCGTTCATGATCCACTGCCGGGACCAGGCCGAGGTCGACCGGCTTTGGGACGCCCTGACCGCGGGCGGCGGCCAGCCGGTCCAGTGCGGCTGGCTGAAGGACCGCTACGGCCTCTTCTGGCAGATCTGCCCCGAGGAGATGCTGACCATGCTGGCCTCCGACGACCGCGCCGCCGCCCGCCGCGCCTTCGAGGCGATGATGGGGATGGTGAAGCTCGACCTCGCCGAGCTCAGGAAGGCGTATGAGGGCTGACCCGTCGTCCCGGCGAAAGCCGGGACCTCGGGGAGGCCCGCCACGTCCCTTTCGACCTGAGATCCCGGCCTTCGCCGGGATGATCGGGCGGGGCGGGGGTATCTCCCCGCCCCTCCCCCTCAGAAGTTGAACTGGCCCGCGGCCACCGCCTGAGCGCTGACGTCGACCGAGGCGAAATCGCCGACCCCGAGCAGGACCACCGACCCGCCGCCGTTGGAGAAGGCGATGGTCAGGTCGGCGATGCCGTCGCCGTTGACGTCCGACACCTTCGCCCCCGCGATCCCGATTCCGTTCTCGAGGAGAAGCTGGTCGGAATTGGTGTCGAAGTCGAGGATCGTGTCGGCGCCGCCGCCGCGGCCGAAGCGGAAGGTGTCCGCGCCGGCGCCGCCGCTGAGCAGGTCGTTGCCGTTGCCGCCGGCGAGGACGTCGTTGCCCGAGCCGCCGTAGAGCGAATCGGAGCCGTTGCCGCCGAGCAGGAGGTCGTGCCCGCCGAGTCCGCTCAGCACGTCGTTGCCGTTGCCGCCGTTCAGCTGGTCCTCGCCGGCGGTGCCGGCCAGCGAGTCGTTGCCGTTGCCGCCGCTGAGCGCCACTCCGTCCGCGATCCCGGTGACCGTGACCGACACCGTCGCGGTGCTGGTCAGGCCGCCCGAATCCGTCACCGTGTAGGTGAAGGTGTCGACGGCGGTCTCGCCCGGAGCGAGCGCGTCGAAGGCGTCATGGTCGGCGACGTAGCGCAGGCTCTGGCCGGCCGCGTCGAAGACCAGGCTGCCCAGAGTGCCGGTGCCGTTGACCGAGGCGATCGACAGGGTCGCGCCGGCATCCGGATCGCTGTCGTTGCCGAGCAGCAGGTTCCACAGATTGCCGGTGGTGGCGTCCTCGTTGACCGAGACCGCGTCGGCGGCCGCCGTCGGCGCCTCGTTGACGTTGCCGACTCCGATCGTGACGGTCCGCTCGACCGAGAGGCCGTCCGGGTCGGTGGCGCGGATGACCAGGTCGTAGCTCGCCTGGGCCTCGTGGTTGAGCGGCGCCGTGGTCGTCAGCGCGCCCGTCGTCGCGTCGAGCGCGAAGCGGCCGGCGGCATCGTCGAGGAGGGTGTAGCTCAAGGCGTCGCCGTCCGGGTCGCTTGCCGAGACGGTTCCGACCAGGGTGCCGGCCGGAGCGTTCTCGTCGACCGAGGAATCGTCGAGGACGAGCGCGGCCGGAGTCTCGTTGACGTCGCCGACATTGATCGTGACGGTCCTGTCGACCGAGAGTCCGTCCGGATCCGTCGCCCGGATGACGAGGTCGTAGCTTGCCTGCGCTTCGTGATCGAGCGGCCCCGTCGTCGTGACGGCGCCGGTCGAGGGGTCGATGGCGAAGCGGCCCCCGGCGTCGTCGACCAGCGAGTAGCCGAGCACGTCCTCCGGATCGGGATCGTCGGCGCTCGCGGTTCCGACGAGGGTGCCCGCGGGCGCGTTCTCGTCGACCGAACCGCCGGCGAGGACGAGGTCGAACGGCGCCTCGTTGGCATGCTCGATGACGAAGCGGCCGACGATCGGGTCGTGGTCGGTGGCGCGGCCCGCGCCGCTCGGCTGCTCCGCATTGATGTGGACCGCGTCGAACATCGCGCCCGAAAGCAGCCCGCCGTCGACCAGCATGTGGTCGATGGCCTGGAGGTTGCCGTCGAAGATGTAGGAGTAGCGCTCCTCCACCGCGTTGAGCCGGTGCAGGTCGGTGAGCCCGGTGGCCTCGATCGCGCCGACGGCGCCTTCGAAGTAGAAGCCGTTGAAGTCGCCCATCACGCCGAGCTTGAGCGACGGGTCGCTCGCCAGGGCGCTGTTGACGTAGGCGGCGACCGCCTGGCCCTGGGCGGTCCGGGCCGAGTCGCCGGCGTCGTTGGGCGGCTGGTTGGCGCCCTGCAGCGGATCGCTTCCCAGGCGGGAGGTGAAATGGACGTCGATGAGCCGGATCGTCTGGTCGTTGAACACGAAGTCGGCGACGAGCGGCTTGCGGCTGCCGTTGAAGGCGGGCGCGTCGATCAGGAAGGCGCTTCCGACGATGTAGGAGACGCGGTCGGCATTATAGAGGAAGCCGTTGCGGATGTTGCCGCCCGGCTCGCCCCCGGTCGACCCGTCGCTCGACGGAGCGACCTCGACATAGACGTAGTGGGGGCCGCCCGCGGCGTCGATGGCCGCGATCAGCAGGTTCGCGGTCTCGACCCCCGACAGCGGAGGGCTGCCGTTGAGGCCGTTGGCATCCTGAACTTCCTGGAGCGCGATGATGTCCGGCGCCTGGAGGTTGTAGACGATGTTCTGGGCGAGAAGGTTGAACTTCACCGGCCCGTCGCCGGGATCCAGGTTCTCGACATTGTAGCTGGCGATGGTGAGATGGTCGCGGTCGCCGACGAGGCTGGTCGTCTCGCGCGGCATGGTGAAATCCTGCACCACCGTCACCGCCTCGGTCACCAGCACTTCGTAATTGTTGAAGGCGTAGTTCATGATGCCGGTGACGCTGGACAGGCGATCGCCCTGCGTATGGTCGGGCGCGTAACCGGCGAACAGCGCCGTGGTGGCGTCGATCTGGATACGCTCCGGATTGAAGTCGCCGGCGGAGATGGTGATCCCGCCGCGGCCGTCATAGCCGGTCGAGCCGGCGCCGCCCGAGGCGAGCACCCAGGTCTCGCCGTTGGAGTTGGTCTGCGAGACCGCGACCGGCGAATCGATCGTGACCCGCATGCCCTCCATCGACTCGTAGAAGTCGAGGCCGTCGGTGGCCGGATCGAAGCTCGTGAAGCCGTCGTCCTCCATGATCGAGGTCGGCGGAAGCACTCCGCCGATGCCGATCAGAACCGCGGCCGGAAGCGCGTTGCCGTGAGACTGGACGGTGATCGAGGTCGGCACCAGCTCGGTGATGCTGAGGCTGCCGTCGCCGGGCACGAACTCGGCCGGCTTGCCGACCACCTGCACGGCGTCGCCGACCGCGACGGCCGGAGCGGAGCCGGTGAACACGAAGATGCCGTCGGAGGTGCGGGTGTTGCCGTCCCCGGTCGGATCCTGGAGGTAGAAGCCGTTGCCGACCACTCCGGTGACGATTCCGCTGGTCAGCACCGGCTGGCCGGCGAAGGCGGTGGCGTGGCCCTCGCCCTGGATCTCGTAGATCTTGAGCGCGATCGGGTCGTCGTTGAGGATCGTGCCGGTGGCGGAAGCGTCGGCGATGACGATGTTGCCGGTCGGGTTGGCGAGAAGCAGGTTGAGCGTCTCATTGCCTTCGCCGACCGTGTCGCCCTGGATGGCGATCGAGACCGTCACCGACGAGACGCCGATTCCGAACTGGACGTTGCCGGAGAGCGGCTGCCCGGCGCCGATGTCGGCCGAGTTCGCGCTGCCGTTGAGGTTGAGGGACCAGTCGACCGCGGCGCTTTGGCCGAGGCCGCCGGCGCGGGTGACGGTGAAGACGAGCATCTTCACCCCGCTGTCGCCCTCGGCGACGCTGGCGTCGCGGACGCTGACCAGGCCGGTCGCGTTGGGGCCGATGAAATCCTGGCCCGTATTGACGGCACCGAAATTGTCGTCGCGCGCCGCGACCCAGGTGAAGTCGGCCGCGCTGGCGCCGGAGCCCACCAGCTGCAGCGACAAACCGGTGGCGACGGGCGGATCTTCGGACACCCCGATGTCGGTTGAGGTCATTCCGGCCGCCGGTCCGTTGCTCGCAACGAACGCGCCTTCGTAGGATAGAAACTGAACGACCTGACCGCCCGGGCTGACCAGGGCGAACCCGTCCAGCGGCCCGTTCTGAAGACCGCTCACGGCGAAGCTGAGCGTTCCGTAGCCGTCGTCCTGGTTGGTGATGACGCCGCTGAGGGCAATTGTCGCGTAGGTCGCGCCCTGGGTGGCGCCGGTGCTCGTGCTGACGCTGTAGAGCACGAGCGACCAGCCGGCGAGGTTGGTCCCGGCAGGGCCGGCGATCTCGATCGCCTCGCCGCTGTCGGTGCTGACGTTGTCGTAGTGGATTTCGTTGACGAAGGGCACGCCGGGGCCGGCGGGGAGGTCGTCGTTGGTGATCGTGCCGGCCCCGCTGCCGTCGGCGAGCGTCGCTCCGTTGGTGGGAGAGGACAGGGTGACCGTGAAAGCCTCGTCGGCCTCGTTGACGAGGTCGCCGGCGACATTGAGCGTGATCGTCTTGCTGAACTCGCCCTGCGCGAAGGTGAGCGTCCCGCTCAGCGTCGGCGAGGCGAAATCGGAAGCGCTCGCGCCGGCCGCGCCGCCCGGCAGGTTGACCGTGTAGTTAACGGCGGCGGCTACGTTGCTGTCGCCGCCGCGGCTCACGGTGAAAGTGATCGGCGTGGTGCCCGAATTGCCCTCCACGACGACCGCGTCGGTGATCGAGAAGGCGCCGGGCTTGTCGGGGACGACCACGTCGCTCGGCGTGCTGGTGACGCTGATGTCGTCAATGCCGACCCATTCGTCATTTCCGGCCGCGTTGGTGGTCATTACCCGGACCTGGAGGTCGGAAGCGTTGTTTGCACCGGCGGGGAGGGTGACGGTGACGAATTTATCCGGACCCAGCGAGCTGGGCCCGCTCGTGGCATCGGCGATGTAACCCGCCGGCAGGTTGATCCAGGGGCCGGATCCTCCGACCCGATATTGGACGGCGACCTGTTGGACCGAATTGTCACCAGACCCATCCAGGTCTCGCGCCCGGAACGAGAAGACGATATTCTCGCGCCCGGTGGCATCGAGATAAACTACGAGGTGGGGGGCGTCCGCGGTACCCGATCCGTTGAGAGCGACGACGGGATCGGCAATCTCGAATTCGGCGACGCCGCCGTCGCCCAGAGTGTTGGGAGTTAGCTGGTTGGCGATGACGTCGACGTCGCTCCCGGCAACGGTCGAGTCGCCGGTAAGTATCTGAGGATTGGTGCCGGTGGAGGTCGTGATGTCACGGCCGAGATAACCGACGATACTGGCAACACCGCTCCAATTGTCATTGGTCGTGATCTGGCTGGTATTGCTCCAGTTCTGGAAGAAGTTGCTGATTCCCAGAACGTGCTTGATCGTCGACATCGATGTCCCCCCCAAAAAGGTCAAACCCCCGGCGCCCCGCGCGCCGCGGACATTTCTTCACGTCGTCTCAGAGTGAAGCGGGCCGATAAGAATCAGCCGAATCGGCCCATAGCAGCTTATTGTGACATGCGCATGTCGGATATGCATCGGCGGGCTGCAAAGTGTTGTTATTTTGGGACAAAGCCACCGCAGGCCGCTTCCCCGAGGCTTTGGAAGGGGCCGCGCCGAGCCCAGGCGAGGACGGTTCGCCGGCGCCGGGCGCGGCCGCCTTCCGCGCGGACGGCGACCCCGGGACATTTCCTTCTCACAATTTCAAAGAGCCCTGCCAAAACGCGACTCGGCAGAAGAACAATATAGGAACGATTCGGCCGCCCGTCTCCTACAGCTTGGTCCGGATCGGATGTTGGTTTCGTCGCGCCGGACGGCGCCTTCGTCGCCGCCCCGGCCCTTTCGCCGCTCGCTGTCCCGCCGCCGTCGCGCCGGCGGTGCGCGGCTCGCGGGCGGCGCTAATCGGGAGCCACCGCCGCGGGAGACGGCACGCCCCTCCGCCCGCTCCCGCGGCGCACCTCTGGTCCGAAAGCCCGACAGATGAACCGCCTGCCCCTCGCCTTCGCCGCCGTCTCGGTCGCTTCCGTCGCCCATCCCGCCCCGCGGGCGGACGTCGGCGAGGTCGTCGCCGCCGAGCGCGCCTTCGCCGGCGCCGCCCGCAGCGAGGGGGTCAACGCCGCCTTCCTCGAATATTCCGCCCCCGACGGGCTCGTCTTCCAGCCCGGGCCGACCAACGCCAAGGCGGCGCTCGCCGAGCATCCGATCCCGCCGATCAAGCTGAGCTGGTGGCCCGCTTATGCCGGGATCGCCGAATCGGGCGATCTCGGCTTCACCACCGGCCCCTACCTCATCGGCGAGGGCGAGCGGCGGCGCCACGGCTGGTATTTCACCGTCTGGAAGCGCCAGTCCGACGGGCGCTGGCGCTGGGTGCTCGACCACGGCCCCCCGACCCGCGAGGCCGCGCCTTACGGGCCGGACACACCGGTGGTCGCGCTGCCGCCCGGGCGGGCCTCCGGCAAGGCCAAGGCGCTCGGCAGCCTCAGGGCGGCCGAGGCCCATCTCGGCGCGGCGCTCGCCGCCGACGCGCGCGCCGCCCTGCCGCGCTTCCTCGCCGCCGACGGCCGGCTGATGCGCGTCGGGCCGCAGCCGGCCGTCGGGCCCGCCGCCTGGGCGCCGCTGCTCGCCGCCGGGCCCGAAAGGATCGTCTCCGCTCCGCTCGGCGGCGAAATCTCCGAGGGCGGCGACCTCGCCTACACCTACGGGACCGCGCACTGGCGCAAGGGCGACGCCGAGGTCGCCGGCCATTATGTCCGGATCTGGCAGCGCCGCTCCGACGGATGGAAGCTGATCGTCGACAATCTCATCGCCGTCCCCCCGCCGCCGCCGCCGCCTCCACCGCCGGGTGGATGAGTTCTGCCAAACCGGCGCCTGATGCGACGAAAAGGGCGGCGCTGCCCGCGCCGGCGATGTAGGATGAGCTGGATGAACGAGACTATTCCCCGTCCCCGGGTCGCGCTCCAGGCGGCGAAGCTGACGCTCGGCGTCTGGGCCTTCACCTTCATCCTCTTCCTCATGCCGGTCCTCGTCTCGAAGGGAAGGCTGCCGCAATTCGCGGTCGGGATGACCGCGCTGGTGGTCGCGATCGGGATCGTCCTGACGGTGCCCCTCTACTGGGCCTGCGCCCGGCTCCAGGACTCGGCGACCGCGCTCAAGATCGGCGGAGTCTTCGCCGCCGTCTGCGTCACCGCCTTCCTCTTCTCGCTAAGCGACGCTTTGTTCGGGGCCAATATCATCCAGATGTTCATGGGCGAGCACCGCATCCCGCCCGACGTCGTCAACCGCACCGTCTCCAACTTCATCAGCTTCTCGTGGCTCTACGGCTGGCTCGGGACGACCTACGTCATCCTCCAGACCAACGCCGCGATGCGCGAGCGCGAGCTCCAGCTCGCCGAGGCCCGGACCCTCGCCCAGACCGCCCAGCTCACCGCCCTCCGGCTCCAGCTCAACCCGCATTTCCTGTTCAACACGCTGAACGCCATCTCCTCGCTGATCGTCACCGGCCGCAACCGCGACGGCGAGGCGATGCTCGCCAAATTGTGCGCCTTCCTGCGCACCGCCCTGGTCGGCGACGGCCGAAGCGAGGTGTCGCTCGGCGAGGAGCTCGAGACGCTCCAGACCTATCTCGAGATCGAGTCGATACGCTTCGGCGACCGGCTCACCGTCGAGTTCGCCGCCCCCGACGCCCTGCTCGAGCTGCCGGTGCCCAATTTCATCCTCCAGCCCCTGGTCGAGAATGCGGTGAAGCACGGGGTCGCTCCGACCAGCCGCCCGGTCGTCGTCCGGGTCGGCGCCCGCCGCGACGGCGACGACCTCATCCTCTCGGTCAGCGACAACGGACGGATCGCGTCCGTCGGCGCCTCCGCCGACTCGCGCTCCGCCGGCACCGGAGTCGGACTCGACAATACCCGCCGCCGGCTGGAGGTCATCTACGGCCCGCGCGGCCGGCTCGAGACCCTCGCGCACGACGACGGCTTCACCGTGCTTCTTCGCATCCCGGCGCGGCGGGCGGCGGCTCTGGAGCTGGTCGCATGACCCTTCGCACCCTCCTCGTCGACGACGAGCCGCTGGCGCTCGAGCGGCTCCAGGTCTTCTTCCGCGACATCGCCGGGGCCGAGGTGATCGGCACCGCCCGCGACGGCCGGGAGGCCGCGGAGGCGATCGAGCGGCTCAAGCCCGACCTCGCCCTCCTGGACATCCAGATGCCCGAGCAGAACGGCCTGAGGGTCGCCGCCACCCTTCCGCCCGAGGACCGGCCCGAGATCATCTTCGTCACCGCCTTCGAGCAATATGCCCCGGACGCGTTCGAGGTCGAGGCGGCCGACTATCTTCTCAAGCCGGTGCGCTTCGACCGGCTCTGGCAGGCGGTGGAGCGCGCCAAGCGCCGCAAGCACCAGCGCACCCTCGCCGGGAGGGCGGAGGCGGCTCCGCTCCGGGACGCCGCCCGCGAGGACGGCCTGTGGGTGCCGACCCGGGCCGGCGCCGTCTTCGTTCCGGTCGAGGCGATCGACTGGATCGAGGCTCAGCGCGACTACGTCATGCTTCACACCTCGACCCGAAGCCACATCCTTCGGATCTCGATGCGCGCCCTCGAGGAGAAGCTCGACCCCGCCCAGCTGATGCGCGTCCACCGCTCGGCCTTCGCCCGACCCGCCAACGTCGTCGAGGTCCAGCGCCTCGGCCGGACGATCAACGCCCTCGTCCTTCGCGACGGCGCGATCGTCCAGGTCGGGCCGAATTACTCGAAGGCGGTCGCGGAGCGATTGAAGCTCGCGGACTGAAATTCCTCCCCGGCATTTGCCGGGGAGGGGGACCGCGCGAAGCGCGGTGGAGGGGTTCTCGGATTCCCAAGGCCCCTCCACCAGGCTTTGCCTGGTCCCCCTCCCCCGGAAAGCCGGGGGAGGAATGAATCATCCCCAGCTTTCTTTACATTTCCGTCACGGTTCCTGGAACGCGGCGGCCTGATCTGGGTTAGCGCCATAGGGCCGGTCGCCGCCGGCCCGGAACAGGGGTAGGTGCGCGTGCCAGGGACCAAGATCTTGCTGGTCGAGGACGAGCCGCTCGTCCTTCGCAACACCGCCGATCTCCTCGCCGAGGACGGCTACGACGTCGCCGAATGCACCGGCTGCGAGGAGGCGCTGGCCCGGCTCGAGGCCGAGCCCGACACCGCCGTCCTCGTCACCGACCTCAACGTCGCCTGCCCGGGCGACGGGATGACCCTCGCCAGGGTCGCGGCCGAACGCTGGCCGCATCTTCGCATCGTCATGGTCTCCGGCGCTCTGCGGCCGCCCCAGGGCAGCTACCCCGAGCGGGCCATATTCTTCACCAAGCCCTACGCCCCGGGCGCCCTCCTCCACGTCGTCAAATCGCCGGACTTCGCCTGATGCGGTTTCCCGGCGAAGGCCGGGACCCAGTCTTCGCCAACACCAAGTCGCGGGTGACAGTCGTGTGACTGTCTCTCGGGTCAGGGCTGCCGCGCCCGGATGTCAATGGCCAGCGGATCGTTGGGGCAGGTCACGGTGATCGCCCCCTGAAGGATGGCGGCGGTCACGCTGCCGGAATTGAAGACGACCAGCTTCAGCAAGTAGACTCCGGATCCGGAAGGCACCGGCAGGTCGAAAGCGGCCACATTGGCCGGATAGAAGCCCCGCTCCGGATCCCCCCCCGTCGACGCCACCTTGGCCGAGTCGAGATAAAGGGTTGCGCGGTTGTCGCCCGCGAACCTCCCGGCCAGGCTGATCCGCGGCGTTATCACGCACGGCTGGATCCGGAATTGCAGCAAATAGGTATATTCGCCCTCGCTTCTGGGAGCCCCGGGCGGCCCGACCCATTTCGCGGGGTCGACCGCCGCCCAGGCGGCGTTGTCGGCACGCTCCACGGCCCGATAATAAGGCACGTTCCGAGTGTAGGTGAAGGTCGTGGGCGGCGGGGACGGTGCCGCGGGCGACAAGACTCCCCAGGGCGCGGAGCCCGTGTTCAGGCTCACCGTCGTCGTTGTGCCATCGACGCAGCGGCAGCAGGGCAGGACAAGAATGGGAGCGTCTGCTCTGACCAGGGTCAGCGGCTTCGAATCGACCGTAAGCGTCCCTGGAAAACCTGGGGAAGACGTTTGCGCGTACAGGGTCGAGGTGGCGGTGACCAGAAGCAGCACGACCGTCGCCCGGTGAGTAATATTTCTGATCGTCATCTGCCGCCTCCTCTATGAATTTGCGCGCGGAGCGGTCAGAATAGCGAAAAGCAGCACCTTAGATTAAGCCTAACCACTCGCGGCAATTACCAATGATGGTGGCGGCTAGACTAGCAGATACGCCGCACGATCTTCGAGTCCAACTACATCCAGTTTGGAGGCGACCGATTTGGGAGCGCGGTTGGGACAGTCACTCGGCACGGTCCCTGGGGTCCGGACCCTAGTGACTGTCGCCTCTCACGCGCCTAACGCTCGCCGCGATGGACGACGACCTGCCGGACCCGATTCCCGCCGCGACCCTCATCCTGATGCGCCCGTCCGCCGCGGGAGGTCCGCCCGAAATCCTCATGCTCGAGCGGGCGCAGACCATGGCCTTCGCGGCCGGAGCCCTCGTCTTCCCCGGCGGCCGGATCGACCCGGAGGACGAGGCAATGGCGTCCGCGTTTCCTCAGTTCGCCGACGCCGCCGCACGAGTCGCGGCGGTCCGGGAGACGATCGAGGAAACGGGGGTGGCGCCTGCCCTCGTTCCGCGGCCCGGCGCCGCGGCGCTTCGCCGCGGCCTCGCCGCCGGCCGGCCCTTCGCCGACCTGCTCGCCTCGATGGGCCTCACCCTCGACCTCGAAGCGCTGACTCCGTTCGCCCGCTGGTGCCCCAATTTCCGCGAGGCGCGTCGCTTCGACACCCTTTTCTACCTCGCGGAGGCCCCGGCGGGCGGGAGGCTGGTTCACAGCGCCGACGAGACGGAGAGCGTCCACACCTTCTGGGCCGGGGCGGCCGAGGTCCTCGCCGAGATTGAAGCGGGCCGGGCCAAGGCGATCTTCCCGACCCGCCGCAATCTCGAGCGGCTGGCGCGCTTCGGTTCGCTCGCCGAAGCGCAAGCGGATGCGGGACTTCATCCGGTGGTGAAGATCACCCCCTGGGTGGAGGAGCGCGGCGGCCGCCGCTTCGTGTGCATCCCCGAGGGCATCGGCTATCCGGTGACCGAGGAGCCCTATGAAAGCGCCCGCCGCCGCTAGCGATCGACCCCGGTGATTCCTCCCCGAGATTTCTCGGGGAGGGGGACCGCGCGAAGCGCGGTGGAGGGGTTCTTCGGAAGTCGCCCCAAGGCCCCTCCGCCATGCTGCGCATGGTCCCCCTCCCCCGTTATTCGGGGGAGGATTTGCAAACCTACAGCTGGCGCCGCTTCGGACGGCGCGAGAGCCGGGCGACGGCCAGGCGGTCCCGCCGGAGCCGGAAGGCGGCCAGCCAGAACATGTAGGTGAGCATGAGGGCGATGAGGATTGGGAACGCGTACATCATGGCGCGACAAATCTCCGCGAGTCTTCAAGTTCCGGCGCTTGCGGCGAACCGTTGGACATCAGCGGAAGCTCGGCTCGAGGCGCACCGGCGGCCGGTAGCGGCGCCGCTCCTCGATGAGCTCGACCGGCTGCGACCGGCGGGTGTCGACGAACAGGGCCTCGATCACGCTCGCCCCGGGATAGGCGAACAGCATTTCCGAGCCGGGGTCGAGCCGGACCCGGCTCTGGTCCTCGACCAGCCATACCGAGGGCGGCTCCAGCGCCTGGCCGTCGATCAGCCCGGTGCCGCTCACCGGCACCAGCCAGACCGGCCGCTCCACCTCCCCGGCGAGCCGCCCGCCCGCGGCCCGGGTCCAGCGCTCCACCACGAAGGCGCCGCCTTCGGCGAGGATCTCGCGCCCAGGCTCGATCTCGCGACGCCCCGCCGGCGGCCGGTAGGGCTCGGGCCGGGCCGCCTTCACTCCGGCTTCGACCTGGAGATCGCGCTGGCGGCCGTAATCGAACAGCCGGTAGGTCAGATCGACATTCTCCTGGATCTCGACGAGCGTCAGCCCGGGGCCGAGGGCGTGGATCGTGCCCGCGGGCGAATAATAGAAATCGCCGGCTCTCGCCTCGCGCCAGTCGACCAGCGCCTCGAGCGTCCCGGCTTCGATGGCGGACCGCAGCTCGGCCCGCGACACCTCGTGCCTCAGTCCGAGGCCGATCCGGGCGCCGGCATCGGCTTCCAGGACCAGCCAGGCTTCGTCCTTGCCCCGGGGAAAGCCCGCGGCGCGGGCCGCGGGGCCGTCGGGATGGACCTGGATGGACAATTTCTCGCGGGTCAGCAGATATTTGACGAGCAGCTCCGATTCCGGTCCGCGCCCGTCCTGGAACCAGATCTCGCCGATCGGCTCGCCGCCGGCGGCGGCCGCGCCGAAGCTTCGCGGAAGCTCGGCGCGCCCCCACAATTTCTCGACCTGCCTTGACGCGAGCCGGCTCGCCGTCACTTTTCGTCCTTCGCCTTGCGAAACCGGCGCCCGTCGCCCGGAGTCTTGCCGGCATGAGATACGCGCGCTGGGTAAAAATCTTCCTAGTGTCGGCGGCGATCGCCTTCCTGGCGTTCCTCGCCTGGGGCTATTCGCGCAACCACCCCGAAGACGTGCCGTGGACCGAGCTCGATCTCGCCCAGCCGGTCGGCGCCTTCACCGGCCGCAAGCTGGCCGCTCTCGGCGGCGAAGGCGCGCGGTGCCGCGATCTGCTGCGCCGCGCCGGCATAGGCTTCGTCGCCCTGGCGCCGCGTCGAAGCGGGCAGTGCGGCTATGGCGACGCCGTCCGCTTCTCGTCCGAGGGCGCGCTCTCTGCCCGCTACCGGCCCGCGGGTCTGGGAACGAGCTGCCCGGTCGCCGCCGGGCTGGCGCTTTGGGAATGGCACGTCGTCCAGCCGGCCGCGCTCCGCCGCTTCGGGGCCAAGGTGGCGACGATCGACCATTACGGGAGCTACAGCTGCCGCCGGATCTACGGCCGCCCGCAAGGCGCGTGGAGCGAGCATGCCTCGGCCAACGCCGTCGACGTCGCCGGCTTCCGCCTCGCCGACGGCCGCCGGATCAGCGTCGCCGGCGACTGGGCGGGGGGCGGCGCCAAGGCTCTCTTCCTCCGCGACGTCCGCGACGGCGCCTGCCGGCTGTTCGCGACGACCCTCTCGCCCGACTACAACGCCGCCCACCGCGACCATCTCCACCTCGACCAGGCACGGCGCGGGGCGATGGGCTGGAGGGCGTGTAGATGAGGCGGGATATTCGTCCCCCGGATTTTCCGGAGCAGGGGACCGCGCGAAGCGCGCCGGAGGGGCTCTTCGGAGTTGATAAGAACCCCTCCACCAGGCTTCGCCCGTCCCCCTCCCCTTTGGCCCCCAAAGCAGATCGGCCCCGCCCTTGCGGGCGAGGCCGATCGTCTGTTCCGCCCAAGCGGAAAAAGGCTCTAGCTCAGATGGCGCGAGAGATGCTTGTTCATCTCGAACATCGAGCAGCGGTCGGTGCCGAAGATCTTCTTGAGCTTGTCGTCGGCGACGATCTCGCGCTTGTTGTCCGGGTTCTGCAGCTTGTTGGACCGGATATAGTCCCACATCTTGCTGACGACCTGGCTGCGCGGAAGCGGGTCCGAACCCGTGATCGCCGCCAGATCCGCCGACGGAGTCACCGGCCGCGACAGTCCGCCCCTCGCTCCACCGCTTGAAGTGCCCTTTGCCATAGTTTTCCCTCCTGTGAGTGCTCGGCTGATAAGCCCCAAACGCGCGGCGAGCGCAAGAGATTCCAAGAGGGGAATTCGTCGGATCGTCCGTCAGGGCCGTTCCGGCGCGTTTTTAATGTGGATCATTGTCGAAAATCAGGCCGCGGGGGAGATGGACGAGGCTTAGCCCTTCGCGGCTGGCGGCCCGATTCGCCCGCATGGCGACCCCCTCGTCATACCGGCGAAAGCCGGATTCCATGAACGCAGCCGCCTGAGGTTTCGCTCGGCGTTCGACGTTCATGGATGCCGGATCAAGCCCGGCCTGACGATCGGCCGAACGGCACCACCTTGTTGTCCGCATCGTGGCCGATGTCGGCCCGGCCGAGATACTCGATCCCCGAGCGGCCACACCAGTAGCGGAACACCTCCTCCTCGCTCGCCCCGAAATCCGGGTCGTTGTCCGGAACCTCGGTGCATCGGCCGAGCCTGATCCCGGCCACGCGGCGGACCCCGGCATTGCCGGTGATATGGAAGAGCGAGCGGTCGGTCCGGTACATATGCTCGGACACGTCCTCCAGCATCAGGACATGGCCCGCCAGGTCCGGCTCGAGCGCGGTCCCCAGCAGCTGCGAGAAGACGGTGATGTTGAACGCCGCGGCCGGCGCCCCGCCGAGGCTCGGCTCGAGCGCCGCCGGGTCGCGCTCCGCCAGCCAGGACAGCGCTCGGGCTATGGCGACCTCGCCCCGGTCGCGCCTTATGTCTCCCGCCATCGGGCCGTGGGCGAGACGCTCGAAGCCGGCGCGGTAGAGCCCGGCCAGCATGTAGCCGGCGTCGCTATAGCCCAGATAGGCCTTGTTCCGGGCCGCCGGCCCGAGCGCGGCCAGCACCGCCTCGGCGATTCGGCACGAGCCGTAGCCGCCCCGTGCGAACCAGAGCGCGTCGAAGGCGCTGTCGTTGGCGACCTCGAGGAAGGCTGCGGCCCGGGTCTCCTCGTCGCCGGCGAAATGGCGGTGGCTGAGGAAGCATTGGGGATGGAAGACCAGCTCGACGCCGGGAAAGTCGCGGGACGCAACCGCCGCGACCCGCTCCGCCGTCTCGGGCAGGATCGGGGTGCTCGGGGCCACGATTCCAATCCGCATCCTGCGCACCCTCAGCGTTTGAAAAGCCTCGCCGACCGCAATAGGGCGGCGCGATGTCGGGAACCAAATCCTATTTCTTCTGCGGGATCGGCGGAAGCGGAATGCTTCCGCTCGCGGCGATCGTCCGCGGCCAGGGCGCTTCGGTTTCGGGCTCCGACCGGGCGCTCGACCAGGGCCGGACCGCCGCCAAGTTCGATTATCTGCGCGGGCTCGGCATCGATCTCCACCCGCAGGACGGCAGCGGCCCTCGGCCGGGCCAGGTCCTCGTCGCCTCGGCCGCCGTCGAGGAGAGCGTGCCCGACGTCCAGGCCGCCCGCCGCCTCGGCCTCGAGCGGATCACCCGCGCCGACCTGCTCTCCGGCCTGTTCAACTCGGCCGCGACCGGGATCGCGGTCGGCGGCACCAGCGGCAAGTCGACCGTGACCGGGATGATCGCCTGGATCCTCCACGAGGCCGGGCTCGAGCCGACGGTGATGAACGGGGCGGTGATGAAGAATTTCGCCTCTTCCGACGCGCCCTTCGCCAGCGCCCTGGTCGGCGGCGACCGGGTCTTCGCCAGCGAAGTGGACGAAAGCGACGGCTCGATCGCGCTCTACCGGCCCAGGATCGCGGTGCTCAACAATGTCAGCCTCGACCACAAGTCGATGGAGGAGCTGCGCGTCCTGTTCGGCGACTTCCTCGGCCGTTCGGAGACGGCGGTCGTCAACCTCGACGATCGGGAAGCCCGGGCCCTGGCCGGAGCGCGGGCGCTCACCTTCAGCCTGTCCGACCCCACCGCCGACTACAGCGCCTCCGCCATCGCCGAGGCGCCGGCCGCGGTCGAATTCGCCATCACGGAAAGAGCGAGCGGTGAAACCGCCGTGGCGAGGCTTCCGGTCCCCGGCCGGCACAACGTCGCCAACGCCCTCGCCGCCGTCGCCGCCGCCCGCGCGGCCGGGGTGCCGCTCGCCGCCGCGACCGAGGCGCTGTCGGGCTTCGCCGGCCTGCGGCGGCGGTTCGAGATCGTCGGAAGCCGCGGCGGGATCACGGTGATCGACGATTTCGGCCACAACCCGGACAAGATCGCCGCCACGCTCGCGACCTGCCACGCCTTTCCCGGCCGGCTGCTGATCTTCTTCCAGCCGCACGGCTACGGGCCGCTCAGGACCATGCGCAGGGAGCTGGCGGCGGCTTTCGCCGGCGGAATGGCGGGGGAGGACGTGCTCGTCCTGTGCGACCCCGTCTATTATGGCGGCACCGTCGAGCGGACCGTGACCAGCGGCGACATCGTCGCGGACGTCCGGGCCGCCGGCCGCCGCGCCGAGCACATCCCCGACCGGGCCGAGGCCGGCCGCCGCCTCGCCGCTCTCGCCCGGGCCGGCGACCGGATCCTCGTCATGGGCGCCCGCGACGACACCCTCACCCAGTTCGCCGCCGAAGTGCTGGAGGCCCTCCCGGCCGCCTCCGCGTAGCGGCGCTCCCCGATAATGGCCGGCAAGCATGGCGAGGATCGCGAACGCCGCCGCCCGCCTTGCCAAGCGCGCCCCATTGACGCCCTAATCCCTTGGCACAGCCTCGCGCCGGACATAAGGGGCTGGGATGACCGACAGAGAAGAGACGTTCGCCAAGGTCGCGCAACTGATCGAGCCGTTCAACAAGAAGGAGGTCGAGCTCACCGACTCGACCAGCTTCGCCGGCGATCTCGAGTGGGACAGCCTCATCGTCATGGATTTCGTCGCCTCGGTCGAGGACGAGTTCGACATCCTGATCACGATGAACATGCAGGCGGAGATCGAGACGGTCGGCCAGCTCGTCGACGCCGTCGAAGAGCTTCGGAACGAAGGGTGAGGGATTGGGGAGCTAATTCCTCCCCTGCTTTTGCAGGGGAGGGGAACCATGCGAAGCATGGTGGAGGGGCCTTGCTGACTCCGAACAACCCCTCCACCGCGCTTCGCGCGGTCCCCCTCCCCGAGAAATCTCGGGGAGGAATTCATTGACCGAATCCGACGTCAACCCGATGGACCCGGCCGAGGCGCCTCCCGGCCACACCCACGGCCGCGACCTCTTCTCCAAGTTCGACGCCCTGATCGCCGAGCGCGAGACTCTGCTCGACACCGGCGTGCGCGACCCGTTCGGGCTGGTCATGGAAAAGGTGCTCTCGCCGACCCTCGCGATCGTCAAGGGCAAGGAGACGATCCTCCTCGGCACCTACAATTACATGGGGATGACCTTCGATCCGGACGTGATCGAGGCCGGCAAGCAGGCGCTCGATTCCTTCGGAGCGGGCACCACCGGAAGCCGGGTCCTGAACGGCACCTACCAAGGCCATATGGAGGTCGAGGAGGCCCTGAAGGACTTTTACGGCACCGCCCACGCCATGGTCTTCTCGACCGGCTACCAGGCCAATCTCGGGCTCATGTCGACGCTCGCCGGCAAGGAGGATTACATCATCCTCGACGCCGACAGCCACGCCTCCATCTACGACGGCTGCAAGCTTGGCGACGCCCAGATCGTCCGCTTCCGCCACAACAATGTCGAGGATCTCGACAAGAGGCTCGGCCGGCTTCCGGCCCAGGGCGGAAGGCTGGTCGTCCTGGAGGGCGTCTATTCGATGCTCGGCGACATCGCCCCGCTCAGGGAGATGGTCGAAGTCTCCAAGCGCCACGGCGCCATGGTCGTCGTCGACGAGGCCCACGGCATGGGCTTCTTCGGGCCCAACGGCCGCGGCGTCTTCGAGGAAGCGGGGGTCGGCGACCAGGTCGACTTCGTCGTCGGCACCTTCTCCAAGTCGGTCGGGACGGTCGGCGGCTTCGTCGTCTCCAACCATCCCAAGTTCGGCGTTCTGCGGCTGGTCTGCCGCCCATACGTCTTCACCGCCTCGCTTCCGCCCAGCGTCGTCGCCACCGCCGCCACGTCGATCCGCAAGCTCAAATATGCCGGCAACAAGCGCCAGCACCTCTGGGAGAACAGCCGCCGCCTCCACAAGGGGCTTCGCGACCTCGGCTTCGACCTCGCCACGCCGGAGGCCCAGTCGGCGATCATCGCCATCCTCCTTCCCGACCAGGACCGGACGGTCCGCATGTGGCAGGCGCTCCTGGAAGCGGGCGTCTACGTCAACATGGCCCGCCCGCCGGCCACTCCAGCCGGAATGTACCTCCTGCGCTGCTCCCTCTGCGCCGACCATAGCGAGGAGCAGGTGACCCGGATCCTCGGCATGTTCGAGTCGGCGGGCAAGGCGACGGGGATACTCGGCTAGCAAATCCTCCCCGCGATTTCGCGGGGAGGGGGACCGCGCGAAGCGCGGTGGAGGGGTCCTTCGGAGTCTGAAAGAATCCCCTCCACCAGGCTTCGCCTGGTCCCCCTCCCCCGGAAAGCCGGGGGAGGAATTATCGGCGCGGCCACCGCCCCCCAAAGCGCGGTGAACCGAGCGCCTTTCCATGGAACCTTCTTCCAATCCGCGCCCCGCTCGGTCTAGACTCGGCACATGGCGGGCGAGGACATGTACGCCATGTCCGAGGAAAGGACTTCCGGGGCATGGCGCGGGGTGCTGGCGAGCGCGGGGGCCGTGCTCGCCGCCCTGCTGCTCGTCGCCCTGATGCTGATGGTGACCTCGTCCAACGAGGCTCGCGACCGCGCGCTCGCCTCGGAGCGCCACAGCTACGACGTCATGCTCCTGACCCGCACCGTCGACGGCACCATCGCCCGGGCCGAGGCCGCGCTCGGCCGCTACGTCCTCGACGAGGACGTCGCCAGCAGCGGCAGCGTCTACGGCGCGGAATGGCGCCAGGCGCAGCAGCTGATCGGCGAGCTTCGGCGGCAGGTCCGCGGCAACAAGGAGCAGCTCGCCCGGGTCGAGGCCCTCGAAACCCTGTTCGAGACCCGCGGCCGCGAGCTCGCTCCCGCCGCCGTCGCCGCGCAGGCGAAGCGCGGAAGCGGCGGAATCTCGCTCTTCTACGGCGCCGCCAGGACACTGACCGGGCCGAAGCTTCGCGAGACCCTCGCCCAGATCGCCGCCGCCGAGCGCGAGGACCTCCGGCAGCGCATGGCCGCCACCCGGGTCTCGGGCACCCGCTCGGACCAGCTCACCGAATGGCTCGGCTGGCTCGCGGTGGCGATCGGGATCGGCGCGATCGTGCTGGGCTGGCTCGCCTTCCGGGCGATCAGCGAGCGGCTGGCCGCGCTTCGCGAGGCGGACAGCGAGGCGAACCGCGCCCGGGCGCTCGAGGAAGCGGTGCGCGAGCGCACCCGCGAGCTCAGCCAGGCCTATGAGCAGCTCAAGGCGGAATCGGCCGAACGGGAGGCTGCCGAGGCCCAGCTCCGGCAGGTCCAGAAGATGGAGGCGGTCGGCCAACTGACCGGAGGTATCGCCCACGATTTCAACAACATGCTGGCCGTCGTCGTCGGCGGCCTCGATCTCGCGCGGCGCAAGCTCACCGGCCCCCGGCGCGAGGTCGAGTTCCACCTCGACAATGCGATGGAGGGCGCGACCCGCGCCGCCGCCCTGACGCGCCGGCTGCTCGCTTTCGCGCGCGCCGAGCCCTTGCTTCCCGTCGCCGTCGCTCCGGCCGGGCTGGTCGAGGGCATGCTCGACCTGGTCGACCGCTCGATCGGCGAGCGGATCACCGTGCGCACCCATTTCCCCGAGGAGACGTGGAACGTCAGCGTCGACACCAACCAGCTCGAGAACGCGATCCTCAACCTCGCCGTCAACGCCCGCGACGCGATGGACGGCGAGGGCCAGCTCGCGATCAGGGTCGACAATGTCGTGCTCGCGGCCGGCGAGGCGGGCGAGCTCGGCGCCGGCGAGTTCGTCCGGATCAGCGTCTCGGACACCGGATCGGGAATGGCTCCGGAAGTGCTGGAGCGCGTGTTCGAGCCCTTCTTCACGACCAAGCCGGTCGGCAAGGGCACCGGCCTCGGGCTCAGCCAGATATTCGGCTTCGCCCGCGAATCGGGCGGCGACGTCGTCATCGATTCGGCGGTCGGGGCCGGGTCCACCGTCTCGCTCTACCTGCCCCGCTCGACCGAGGAGGTCGAGGCGGCCGCCGCCTCGGCGCCCGGCCCCGACGAGGCGGCGCCCGGCGCCGCCGGCACCTCGATCCTCGTCGTCGAGGACGATCCGCGGGTCAGCCGCTCGACCGTCGGCGCGCTCGAGGAGCTGGGCTACCGGCCGATCGCCTGCGCCGGAGGCCGCGAGGCGCTCGAGATACTGGAGCGCGAAGCCGGAGGGATAGAGCTCGTCATCACCGACATCATGATGCCCGAGATGACCGGCCCGGAGCTGGTCCGCGAGGCCACGGCGCGCTGGCCCTCGACCGCCATCCTCTACGTCACCGGTTATGTCGGCGAGGCCGGAAGCGAGGAGCTGAGCGGCCACGACATCCTGCGCAAGCCCTTCACCGTCGCCGCCCTGGCCGGCGCCGTCGCCGGGGCGCTCGCGCGGCGGCCTAACGAATGGCCCCCCGCCTCAGCAGCCGCGGCAGCAGGCCGATAGCGGCGACCAGCGGCCAGCGCCGCTGCCAGGGCTTCACTTCGATCTTCGTTCCCGCGTGGCGGTTGATCTTCCAGGCGAGGTAATCGATCCCGCCCGCATAGGTGCCGCTCGCCTTCACCAGCCGAAGCACCGTGAGCGCCTTGCCCGCCCGCCGCCGCGCCGCCCAGCGCCGCCGCGAACGCTTGCGCTCCGAGTCCGGCACCGGCGCGGCGAGATCGAGCCCCGCCGCGGCGAGCGCCGGCCCGGTGAAGCGGCGGTAGCGCTCGGGCTCGGCCTCGACCACCGAGGCCGGCCGGCCCTGGCGCTCGGCCCGAAGCTCGGCTGAATAGGTGAGGGTGAAAGCGCATCGCCACAGGTCGAGCGGATCGCCCCCGTCCCACAGCGGCCGCGCCTCGCCGAGCAGGGTAGGCGCCGCCCGCGCCACGGCCCCGACCGCCCGGGCGGCGGCCGCCGCATCGGCGCTCCACACCAGGCGCGACGGCTGCGCGAACCGGGCCCAGACGGACACGGACAAGGTTTCCGGCCCGTTCAGCCGCTCGAAATCCGCCTCGCTCAGCACCGCATATTTGGCGACGAGGCCCTCATGCTCGAACGGGAAGACGTTGGGCGGGATCATCCTGTTGGCGGGCGCCCTCCAGCTCCGGCCGTAAGCGGCGCGGTAATCCGAGACGATCAGGTAGAAATCGAGCATCAGCCCATCGAGCTCGCGCTGCCTCAGGCAGGACCCGTAGAAGAGCACCGCCCGCGCGGCGCCCGGATACACCCCCGCCACCGCCGCCGCCATCGCGCTCACCCGCGGATCGACCGGCTCGGCCAGCTCGGCCGCGACGAGGGTGCGGAGGGCGTCCTGCATCGTTCCGCTTTAGCCTGTGAACACGGCGAAGCTAAGGCCGGATGGGATCGGTCGCTTCGCCCTTCCCCACCCACCTCGCGTTTCAGAGTTCGAGAGAAGACACGAAGGCGCGAAGGGACAAGGAAGAGACCGGCGCAGCGCGACCTGCCGCTCTTCTTCGCCCGTGCGGAGCAAGCCGCATTGGATTTGGAGGCGCTGCGCGCTCCTGCTTGTCCCTTCGTGTCTTCGCGTCTTGGCCTCGAATCTGGGTAGGCGCGACGATCGCGAACTCGCGGCGTTCAGCACAGGCTATCGCCCCCGTCACTCCGTCCGCGCCAGCAGGTCGATCAGCTCCTGGCGCCAGAACTTGGCCCAGCTGTGGGTGCCGTGGCCGCGGGTGTCGCTCGTCGCGCGGATCAGGATGTAGCGGCCGGTCTTGAGCCGGCGGGCGGCGTCCTCGGCGATTCCGTAGTCGGCCGGGTTGATGAAATCGTCCGCGGAGTTGACCCAGGTCAGCGGCGCCCGGATCCGCTCCAGGCTCGGCCAGGGATTGTAGGTCCGCGAGGCTTCGAGCTGGTAGATGAGGTCGTTGGCGTCTCGGGTCGGCAGGTCCTTCGCCACCCGGTCCATGATGTAGGCGTCGGCCGATTCGCGGGTCGGATGGGCCTTTTGCAGGTAGAGCGGAGCGAAGCCGGCGATCTGGAGAACGCTGACGGCGGTCCGGAGGCCCTGCGCGGGCTGGGCTGAATAATCGCCCCCGGCCCAGGCCGGGTCGCTCCTGATCCCCTCGATCGCAAGCTTGCGCCACATCCGGTTGTGGCCTGCAATCTCGGTCGGAAGGCACGCCATCGGCATCGCCGCCCGGGCGAAGCCGGGATGGGCTTCGGCCCAGACGAAGATGTGCATGCAGCCCATCGAAGTGCCCATGACCAGCCTGAGCCGCGAGACGCCGAGGCCCTCGGCCAGCATCCGCCGCTGCGCTTCGACCATGTCGCCATAATCATATTTCGGAAAACGCATGCGCATGCCGTCGCTCGGCTTCGACGACCGGCCGTGACCGATCCCGTCCGGAAGGACGACGTAATAGCGGGCGAGGTCGAGCGGCTGACCGGGCCCGAACAGCTCGTTCGCGAATTGCGGCTGGAGGAATTGGCGGCCCGAGCCGCCGGTGCCGTGCAGGACCATCACCGCGTTGACGATGGCGCCCCTGGAATCCCGCCTCGGCGTGCCCAGCGTCGCATAATGGATCCGCAGCTGCCCCATCCGCTCGCCGCTGGCGAAGCGGAAGTCGCGGAGGACCGCGTCGCCTTCCTTGAGCTGAGCGGCATAATCCGGCTGGGCCGCGGCGGAGCCGGCGGCGACAAGCGCCAGCAGCGCAAGGATTGGCTTCAGCATGCGATTTCCTCCTCGCCGGGGGCTTTACTCCCGGCGGGCCGCGATGCTCAATGGCGGCGACGCAAGGGAGGAAATTGAATGGAATATGTGGGTTTCGGCATGCTCGCCCTCGGCATCTTGTGGGTCGCCGGCTTCGGCTACGCCCATTTCCGGGCGGTCGGCAAAGCCAAGGCGGCCGAGACCTGGCCGGCCGCGGCGGGCCGGGTCATTTCGAGCGAGGTCGTCGAGGAGGAATCGAACGACCGGGACGGCAACAGCAGCACCTGGTACAATCCGGTCGTCACCTACGCCTATTCGGTCGGCGGCCGCGAGCGGACCAGCCGCCGGCTGCGCTTCGGCAATTACCGATTCGCAAGCCGCAGGAAAGCGGAAGCCGCCCTCGCTTCCTACCCCGCCGGGGCGACTCCGATGGTGCGCTATAACCCGGCCGATCCCGACGAATGCGTGCTCGAGACCGCGAAGCCGGGGCCGATCTACCTGATCATGGCCCTGTTCGGCTTCCTGTTCGTCGGCTTCGGCCTGTACTGGGTGGCCAACGTGGGGTGATTATCTGCCTCCCCATGCCCAGACGGGTAGGCAGAATTATTTCGGCTCGACCGCCTTCAGATCGGTCAGCGAAAGCCGCTCGAAGCGGGCGGCCCAGGGCGAGTCCGGCTGAAGCTCGGTCTCGAGATAGGCCGGCTTGAGCACTTCGGGCGGGCGCTCGGCCTGGTGCGAGGGGGCCAGCGATTCGATGTCGAACGCCTGGGCGAACCTGAGGCCGACCTGGCCGTCCTTCGACCAGCGCACCTCGGCGATCTGGAAGCCGGCCTCGCCCAGGTCGAGCTCGACCTCCGAGCCGGGGCAGAGCTCGCGCCCGCTCTCGACCCGGGCGCCGCCGCCCGAGATGTTGCGCAGCCGCACCGGGATCGAGATTCCGCTCCAGTAGAGCGTGCCCGCGCGCAGAAGCTTCTGGCGCGGCTCGCGCTCGGTGACGGCATGGATGGCGGGCGGCTCGGGCGCTGCAGGCTTGAAGACGGGACCGTTGCTGCGGTCGGACGTCCACAAGATCGTCTCCTCGGCGAACTCGAGCCCGATCCGGCCCTCGCGCATCCAGCGGACGATGCACTTGGTCCGGTTCTTGTCGTCGAAGAGTAGGTCGATCTTCTCGCCGATGCGCGGCTCGATCTCGGAGCGGATCATGGCGCCGCGCGACGAGACGTTGACGACCTCGGCCTCCTGCCGGCGGCGGCGGAAGACGATCGTCGTGCGCTCGACGATTCCGCGCAGGCGATCCTCGAGGCGCTGGTCGGTGACCCGGGCTTCCTGGCGCTTGATCGCGATCTTGGTCAGGCCGCCGGCGCTCGCGCCCTCGGCCTTGGTCTTCGCCTTGCGCGCAACGAGGGATGCCTGCCTGGCATCCCCGGAAAGGATCGTTGAGCGGAGTTCGTGCATTTCGGCCCCCAGGATCGGCGTGTCAGGCGTGCCATGGCACAGAAATGATTACCGAATCGCTAGCCGAACCCGTTGAGGACGTTCGTTCATGCCCAGGCCGCAGCTGAATCTGTTCGACGATCCCGCGCCGCCGGCTCCGGCGGGGCTGATCTACGAGCCCGGCTTCATCGGCGCCGGCGAGGAGCGGGCGCTCGCCGGCCATATCGCCGGCCTTCCCTTCAAGCCCTTCGAGTTCCACGGCTTCACCGGCAACCGCCGCACCGTGTCGTTCGGCCTTCATTACGCCTTCGACGGAAGCGGCCTGCGCGAGGCCGAGCCGATCCCCGACTGGCTGCAGCCGCTTCGAGCCCGGGCCGCGACTCTCGCGGGACTGGCCGCCGAAGCCTTCGTCCATGCCCTGGTGATCGAATATGCGCCCGGCGCCGGCATCGGCTGGCACCGCGACCGGCCGGTCTTCGGCGACGTCGTCGGAATCTCCCTGCTCGCCCCGGCGCCGCTGCGCTTCCGGCGCAGGGCCGGGGTCCGGTGGGAGCGCTTCACCCTCGCCGCCGAGCCCCGCTCCGCCTATCTCCTGCGCGGCGAGGCCCGCCACGAATGGGAGCACAGCATCCCCCCGCTCGAGACCCTGCGCTACTCGGTGACCCTGAGGACCTTGGCAAAATAAATCCTCCCCGAGATTTCTCGGGGAGGGGGACCAGGCGAAGCCTGGTGAAGGGGTTCTTTCGGAGTTCGAAGAACCCCTCCACCGCGCTACGCGCGGTCTCCCTCCCCCGGAAATCCGGGGGAGGATTTTCTATCAAGAATAGAAGATGTGAAGCCCGATCTGGGTCTGGCGGGTGAGGCGCTTGCCCCAGCTCGGCGAGACGTAGGTGGCGTGGTACCAGAGCACGCTGGAGGGCAGGTTGCCGGCCAGCTTCTGGCGGGCGATATTCGCGATGGCGACGGCCTTCTTCCAGGCCTCGGAGCCGCGGTCGGCGCTCGGGAAGCGGCCGCGGCGGATGAACGAGAATTGCGCCTTCTGGGTGATCACGGCGCACAGGTCGGTCGGGTAGCGGCCCGAGGCGGCGCGGTTCAGGACGACTTCGGCGACGGCGAGCTGGCCCTCGATCGGCTCGCTCCGGGCCTCGAAATAGACGGCGTTGGCGAGGCACTCCATCTCGCGGTCGCCGGTCTGGGTTCCGGCGTAGGCGAGGACGAGCTCGGCGAGGCGGGTGGCCGGAGCCGGTGCCGGCGCGGGCGTCTCGGGCTTCGGGGTCACCAGCGACGTCACGCTGGCCCACATTTTGGAGAAGAGGCTCGGGTCGGTCATCGTCGACGGCTTGGGCGCCTCGGTCCTGACCACGGCCGGAGCCAGGGTCTCGCCGGCGGCGGCGGGGTCGGAGTAGCTGGCCCCGGCGACAAGCGCAAAGGCAGCCGCGGCGAAGCCCGCGGCGCGAACGATCCGGTTCATCTAGTCTCTTTTTCAGTGCGGCCGGCTGATCCCCCGGATGCGAGAACCGCATCCCCTGATCGCCCCCCGTCTCGAGCTCCCGCCGGCCGCTAATCGGCTGCGGCGGACCCGCTCTCGCTACTAAGCTGAGGGGCAGATGGTCGAAGTCCGGCGCCTATGCAAGGCGCCGGCGGCGACGAAGCGATGAACCGTGTGACTCTGGAGACACGTTGAAAAAAAATTCGCTCGCCCCTGGAACTTTTGGAAAAGTCCGCTTTTTTCAAGCACCTGGATGAGTGGAATTGTCTGCCTCCGAAACGTTTTCCGTCTCGGCGGGACTGGCCGGGGTCGGCGCGTCCCCGGCGATCACCTTGACGAAGGCGCTCTCGACCCAGCCCGAGCGGCACGGGCCGTCATAGTCCCGGCGCCGGGTCACCGGCTCCGAAACGCCGCAGCGCTCGGCGAGCGCGCCGCCTTGGTCGAAGACGATTCCGAACCATTTCTGGTCGAGGCTGCGCGTGCAGATGAAGAAGCGCGCGCGCGACTCGACTCGCCCGGTCCCGACGGCGTCGTCGAACGGCGCGGAGCGGACCGGCAGGGCCTCGCCGGGCTTGAGGTTGCGGGTCGTTCCGGCCGCTCCGCAGGCCTGGAAGTTGGCTCCCAGCTCGCCGATCCGGACCGGCCGCGATTGGGGCGTCACCACCGCCTCCTCCGGCGCCGCGCCGTCGTCCTGCGCCGCCCGGTTGGCGACCGTGGCGGGCTCGCCGCAGGCCGCGAGGGCCAGGCACAGCAGGAAGGCGGGGCGTCGCATGCGGCTCCTTGTGGCGCGCCGCGCTCTAAAAATCTACGCTTGCGGCGAAGGAGGGCGGCAATGGCCCATTGGCTGATGAAATCGGAGCCCGGCAGCTACGGCTGGGACCAGTTGGTTCGCGACGGCGGCACCGAATGGGACGGGGTCCGCAACGCCGCCGCCCGCCGCCACCTCAAGGCGATGAGGGCC
This sequence comes from Allosphingosinicella sp., assembly GCA_035714565.1. GTDB lineage: Bacteria > Pseudomonadota > Alphaproteobacteria > Sphingomonadales > Sphingomonadaceae > Allosphingosinicella. Next base: position 127,112 of record DASTLX010000040.1, on the reverse strand, counting down.
GGGGAGGAGGCTTTCTTCTACCATAGCGGCGAGGAGCGCTCCGTCGTCGGCATCATGCGCATCGCCCGGGAAGCGCGCCCCGACCCCGGGGACCAGGACTGGGTCTCGGTCGCGGTCGAGCCGGTCCGGGCGCTCGGCCCCGTCACCCTCAAGGCGATCAAGGCCGACCCGCGGCTCGCGGCGATGGAGCTCATCCGCCAGTCGCGCCTCTCCGTCGCTCCGGTCCGGGACTCGGAATGGGCGGCCATCCTCGATCTGGCGCGGGCGTCATGAGCGCGCTGCTCGCCCTCTTCCTCGCCGCCGCGCCGGCCGCCGAGACTCCGCGGGCCTTCGTCGAGCGCCTCTATGCGGGCTACCGCGACCCCGACTACAGCCCCCTCGCCCGCCCCGAGCGGGTCTTCGCCGCGCCGCTCGTCGCCGCCATCCGCGAGGACCAGCGGCTTTCGAAGGACGAAGTCGGCTACATGGACGCCGATCCCCTCTGCCAGTGCCAGGACCCGACGGGGCTGAAGCCGCGCATCGGCGAGGTCCGAAGCTCGGGCCGGGCCGCGGCGAGCGTGAAGGTCGGGCTCGATTTCGGGTCGGACCGGCGCGAGCTTCGCCTGGCGCTCGTCCGGACCGCGCGGGGCTGGCGGGTCGCCGACGTCGCCACCGTCGACGAGCCGAGCCTGCTCCAGTCGATCCGGCGCTTCAACCGCAGGCGGTCGCGATGAGGCCGATCTCTTGCGGTCGAGAGGGCGGGCGGATTCGGCCCCCGTTCCGCTAAAGAACGAAGTCCGAAGACAGCATCGCGACGGATCCGGAGACGAGGATCTGAAGGTCCGCTATTCCGTCGCCGTTGACGTCGCCCGAGATCGTGGTCACCCCGCCCGACGTCTCGTAACGGAGCTGGCCCGCGACGTTGGAGAAGGCCGCCGTCCCGATGAAGGTGAACGCCTGGTTGCTGGTGAGATTGACGTTGGCGTCGATTCCGCTGAGCGAGATCTTGTCGCCCTGGACCCGGCTGAAATCGAGGATCTGGTCGCGGGAAGACGCCGTCGAATCGGACACCTGGTCGTAGGTGAACGTGTCCTTCCCGAGCCCTCCGGTCAGCTTGTCCGCTCCGGCGCCGCCGATGAGGACGTCGTTGCCGGCCTCCCCGTACAGATCGTCGTCTCCGGCCATGCCCTGGATGGTGTCGTGGCCGTCGCGGCCATAGACCGTGTCCTCTTCGTTTGAGGTGCGCAGCGCCGCGTTGGTGCTCGTCGCCGAGATCGAATCGCCGGCCGAAGTCCCGATCACGTCGTTGCCGTCGCGGACGTTGCCGACGGTGACGGTGAGCGCCTGGTCGTCCCAGAAGGCGCCGTCGCTGGCGCGGACGACGACGGAATAGACGTTGTCCTGGTTGGAGTCCGCCGGAAGCTCGTAATCGGGCGCGGCGACGAACTGGAGGAGCCCGGTCTGGGGGTTGATGGTGAAGCGGGCCGCGTCGGCGCCGCCGACGATCGAGTAGGTGGGAGCGGTCCCGTCGGGATCCGTCGCCGCGACGACCATGACCGCGAGGCCGTTCTCGGCCACCGCGACGGCGCTGCCGGCGCCGCCGCCTCCGGAGGTGATGACCGGGACCTCGTTGACGTTGCCGACCGTCACCGCGATCGCCTGGGTGTCGGTCCCCGCCCCGTTGCTCGCCGAGACGACGACGTCGTAGACGTTGTTCGCCCCCGCGTCGGCCGGCGCCTCGAAGTTCGGCGCAGCGACGAAGGCGAGGACGCCCGTGGCCGCGTTGATCGTGAAACGGGCGGCGTCGGCGCCGCCGGCGATGGCGTAGGTCAAGGTCCCGCCGTCGGGATTGCTCGCGCTCACGGTCGCGACCGCGACGCCGTTCTCCGCCACCGAGACCGAGGCGCTCCCGCCGCCGCCGTTGGAGGCGATGACGGGGGCTTCGCCGACGTTCCTGACGGTGACCGCGATCGCCTGGGTGTCGGACCAGAGCCCGTCGCTCGCCATGACGACCAGATTGTAGACGTTGTCGCCGTCCGAATCGCCGGGCGCCTCGAAGTTCGGCGCCGAGCGGAAGGCGAGCGCCCCGGTCGTCGAATCGATGGTGAAGAGCGCCGAATCGCCTCCGTTCAGGATGACATAGGTCACCGCCCCGCCGTCCGGATCCGAGCCGACCACGGTGGTCACCGCGGCGACGTTCTCGTTCACCGAGACCGCCGCGCTCGCGCCGCCCCCGTTCGAGACGATGGCCACCGCCTCGTCGAGGTTGCCGACCGCGACGGCGAGCGCCTGGGTGTCGGTGGTGGAGCCGTTGCTGACGGAGACGACGACGTCGTAAATGTTGTTCGCGCCGGCGTCGGCCGGCGCCTCGAAGTTCGGCGCCGAGACGAAGGCGAGGAGGCCGGTGCTCGCGTTTATCGTGAAGCGGGCCGCGTCGGCGCCGCCGGCGATGGCGTAGACCAGGGTCCCGCCGTCCGGATTGCTCGCGGCGACGGCGGCGACCGCGCTCGCGTTCTCGAAAATGCCGATCGAGGCCGACGCGCCACCGCCGTTCGAGGTGATGGCCACGCTCTCCGTCAGATTGGCGACCGTGACCGAGAGCGCCTGGCTGTCGGTGAGCGCGCCGTCGGTGACCGAGACGACGACGTCGTAGACGTTGTCGCCGCCCGAGTCGCCCGGGGCCTCGAAGTTCGGCGCCTGGACGAAGCGAAGCACCCCGCTCCACGATTCGATCGTGAAGCGCGACGCGTCGGCGCCGCCGACGATCGAATAGGTCAGCGGATTGCCGTCGGCGTCGCCGGCCGCCACCGTCGTCACGGCGAGGCCGTTCTCGTTCACCGTCACGGCGGCGGTGTCGCCGCCCCCGCCCGAGGCGATGACCGGCCGCTCGTTGACGTTGCCGATCTCGATCCGGATCCTCTGCGTGCCCGTGAACTGGCCGTCGCTCGCGCCGACCTCGACCAGGTAGACGTTGGTCCCGGCGCTGCTTGCCGGCGCCTCATAGTCCGGGGCGGCGATGAAGGTCAGGACGCCCGTCGCCGAATCGATCGCGAACAGGGCCGCATCCGCGCCCCCGACGATCGAATAGGCCGGGACGTCGCCGTCCAGGTCGTAGGCGGCGACCGTCGTCACCCTTCCCGTCCCCTCGTCGAGGGTCAGGCTGGCGTCGCCGCCGCCGTCCGAGGTGATCCACAGGCCCTCGTTGCGGTTGGCGACGGTGATCGCGAAGGCCTGGGTGTCGCTGCTCGTCCCCATCGTCGCGACGACGACGACGTCGTAGACGTTGTCGCCGTCGGCGTCGCCGGGGGCCTCGAAGTCCGGAACGAAGGGATAGTTGAAGCTGAGCTTGCCGTCATAGGGGTCGATCTTGAACAGGGCGGCGTCGGCCCCGCCCGCGATCGCGAACCGCGCGCCCTGGAAGGCGGAGAAGGAGGCGTCGACGTCGGCGACCTGGAAGCCGCCGCTCTCCTCGACGGTCAGCGACACGAGGTCGGCGCCGCCGTAGGAGACGATGTCGACGTCGTCGTAGACGTCGTTGACGGTGATCGAGAAGTGCCGCTCGTCCGCCAATTGGCCGTCCGAGGCCCGGACGACGATCTCGTAGACATTGTCCCCGTCGGCATCGGCGGGAGCCTCGTAATCGAGCGAGGCGCGGATCGAGAGATCGCCGGTCTGCGCATCGATCGAGAAGTGGGAGGCGTCGGCGCCGCCGACGATGGCATAGCTGATCGGGTCGCCGTCGCTGTCGCTGGCGGCCACCCTCGCGACGAACGCCGAATCCTCGTTCACCGCAAGCGCCGCGCCGGTGGTGATCGCGGGCCGTTCCTCGAGATCGCGGACCTGGATTGAGAGGGTCTGGTAATCGAAGAAGGTGCCGTCGCTCGCGGCGACCAGGATCGTGTAGACGTTGTCGCCGTCGAGATCGCCGGGCGCCTCATGGTCGGGCGCCGTCGCGAACCGCACCACGCCGGTCTGGGCGTCGATGGTGAAGCTGGCGCCGTCATAGGTGTCGACGATCGAATAGACGATCGGCCGCCCCTCGGGGTCCTCCGCGGCGACGACGGCCGCGTCGAGGCCGTTCTCGTCGGCCTCGAGGCTGACGTAGAAGTCGCTGTTGTAGGAGGTGAAGTTCAGGGGCTCGTCGACGTCGGCGACGGTGACCGAATAGGCTTGCGTGTCGCTCAGCCAGCCGTCGTCGGCGGAGACGATCACCTCATAGACGTTGTCGCCGTCGGCGTCGGCCGGCAGGTCGAAGTCCGCGCCGACGATGGTCAGCTCGCCGGTGAGCGGGTCGATCCCGAAGAAGGCGGAGTCCGCTCCGCCCGCGATCGAATAGAAAACCGGCGTTCCGTCGGTGTCGACGGCGTCGACGTCCGCCACGGCCGCCTGGTCCTCGGCGACGGTGACGGCGACCGAATCGGCGCCCCCGGCCGAGGTGATCGTCACCGGCTCGTTGACGTTGGTGATAAGCACCGAGAGGAATTGCGAGCTGCTCAGCGCGCCGTCGCCGGCGCTGACGATCACCTCGTAGATATTGGAATCAAGGGCGTCGCGCCGGGTCTCGTAATCGGGCGCCTCGACGAAGCGGACGACTCCGGTCGCGGAGTCGACGGTGAAGAGCGCGGCGTCGCTGCCGCCGGTGATCGAATAAACCGGGGTGGTCCCGTCCGGATCGAAGGCGACGACCGTCGCGACGGTGGTGACGCCCTCCTCGAACGTCAGCGCGACGCTGCTGCTGCCGCCATGGGAGGTGACGATCGGGGCCTCGTTCGCGTCCGTGACGGTGACCGAGATGGCCTGGATGTCCGGAGCCTCGAGCCCGTCGCCGACCGCGACGATCACTTCGTAGACATGGTCGCCGTCGGCGTCCGCGGGCGCCTCGAAATCGCGGCCGCTCACCGCCAGGTAGAGCTGCCCGGTCTGCGCGTTGATGGAGAACAGGGCGGCGTCGGCCCCGCCGACGATCGAGAAGGAATAGGATGAATCGACCGAGTCCGGATCGTCGGCGACGACGGTCGTGACGTAGCCGAGATTCTCCTGGATGCCGATCGCTGCGCTGGCTCCGCCGCCGCCCGAGACGATGACCGGCCCTTCGTTCCGGTCCGTCACTGCGACCGTCAGCGCCCGGCTGGCCGAGAGGGTGCCGTCGCTGGCCGAGATGACGACGTCGTAATTATTGTCGGCGCCGGCATCGCCGGGCGCCTCGAAATCGGGCGCCGCGACGAAGCGCAGCGCTCCGGTCGCCGGGTCGATGGCGAACCGGGCGGCGTCGGCGCCGCCCGCGATCGACCAGCTCAGGGCGTCGCCGTCGAGGTCGGTGGCCGAGAAGGCCGCGACCGACACGCTGTTCTCGGCGAGCAGATAATGGGTCTCGCTCGGCGCGAGGGTCACGCCCTCGTTGACGTTCGACACCGTGACCGCGAGCGCCTGGGTGTCGGTCAGCGAACCGTCGGAGACGGAGACGACGACGTCGTAGACGTTGTCGCCGCCCGCATCCTGGCGCGATTCGAAATCGGGCGGCGAGACGAAGGTCAGGACGCCGGTCGAGGCGTTGATCGCGAAGCGCGCGGAGTCCGCTCCGCCGGCGATCGCATAGACGAGGCCGCTTGCGCCTTCCGGGTCGACCGCGGTGAAGGTCGTCACTCCATTCTGGTTCTCCGCGACGGTGACGGCGGCGGTTGCGCCGCCGCCGTTCGAGCTGATGATCGGCGCCTCGTTCGCGTTCAGGACCGTGATCGAAAGAAGCTGGACGGCGGACTTTTGCCCGTCCGAAACCGACACGGTCACGTTGTAGACGTTGTTGGCGCCGACATCGGCGGGCGCCTCGCGGTCGGGCGCCGAGACGAAGCTCAGCAGTCCGGTCTGGGCATTGATGGTGAAGCGCGCCGCGTCGGCGCCGCCGGCAATCCCGTAGGTGAGCGGCTGATTGTCCGCATCCGTGCCGGTGACGGTGGTCACGGCAAGCTGGTTCTCGACGATCGAGTAGGAGGCCGAAGAGCTTCCGCCGCCCGAGGTTATCACCGGCGCATCGTTGGCGTCGGTCACCGTGACGGAGATGGCCTGGGTGTCCGCCGGGTTGAAGCCGTCGCTGACGGAGACGATCACCTCATAGACGTTGTTGCCGTCCGCGTCGGTCGGCGCCTCGAAGTTGCGGCCGCTGGATTTGAACACGAGCAGGCCGTTCTGCAGGATCGTGAACAGGGCGGCGTCGGCGCCGCCGACGATCGAGAAGGTGTAGGCGGAATCCTGGAGATCCGGGTCGTCGGCGACGATCGTCGTTATCGTGCTGTTATTCTCCTGGACGCTGTAGGCGGCGGTGTCGCCGCCGCCGCCCGAGACGATGACGGGCCCTTCGTTCAGATTCGCTATCTCGATGGTCAGGGCGCGGGTGGCGGTCAGGCTGCCGTCGCTCGCGGCGATGGTGACGTTGTAGAAATTGTCGGCGCCGGCGTCGGTCGGGGCCTCGAAATTGGGCGCGGCGACGAAGCGGAGCGCTCCGGTGACCGGATCGATGGCGAAGCGCGCGGCATCGGCGCCGCCGGCGATCGACCAGGTCAGGGCCGTGCCGTCCGGGTCGGTCGCGGTGAAGGTGTCGACGGCGGTCCCGTTCTCCCTGTGGAAATAGGCGGTCTGGCTGCCCGAGATGGTCGGCGCCTCGTTGACGTTCGTGACGGTGACGAGGAGCGCCTGGACGTCGGTGTTCACGCCATCCGAGACCGAGACGACGACGTCGTACATATTGTTGTTGTTGAAGTCCAAGCGCGCCTCGAAATTCGGCGCCGAGACGAAGGTCAGCGCGCCGGTCGTGGCGTTGATGGCGAAGCGCGAGGCGTCGAGCCCGCCGACGATCGAGTAGACCAGCGTGCCCGAGGCGTCCGGATCCACGGCGGTGACGGTCGTCACCGCATTCTGGTTTTCGGCGGCCGTGACGGAGGCGGTGTCACCGCCGCCGTTCGAGACGATCTCGGGCGCTCCGGCGGCCCCGAACAGCTGGCCGCGAATGTCGTCGTTCTGAAGCGACTGGTTGGCGCTTCCCCACACCGCGAACAGCATCCCGTTGCCGTCGACGGCGACATCGGACTGACCCTCGGCCCGGTCGGTGGCGGTGCTGACGAGGACCTCCGAGCCGACGCGGTTGCCGTTCGAGTCGAAATACTGGCCGCGGATCGAGGTCCAGATGTAGTTGCCCGCGGAATTGGTCCAGGTGATGACGAAGCCGCCGTTCGGCAAGTCCTCCACGTTCGGCTGGGTCGGGCCGGCCGGGGTCCCGAAATCGGGATCGATACGGGTCGTGCTGACGGCGAAGTCGTTGCCGATCGGGGTCCCGTTCGCGGAGAAGATCCGCGCTCGGATCTCGGTGTCGTTCGTGGTCAGGCTGACCGCGCTCATCCACGTGACGACGAAGCGGCCGCCGGAAATCTGGGTGACGCTGGAATAATCCTGGTTCAGCGATGTCGTCGTGTTGACCCGGAACTGGCCGCCGCTCTTCGCTCCGCTCGGATCGAAGACCTGGGCATAGATGTCCGCCTGCTGGCCCGACCCCAGCGTCCAGGTCGCGACGAAGCCGCCGCCGGCGAGGCTGGTGACGCTGGGCAGGCTTTCCGCGCCGACGGCGCCGGTGTTGACGAGGAACTCGCCGCCGACCGCGGCTCCGGCCGAATTGTAGATCTGGCCCTTGATCGCGCTGGTGTGGCCGTCCTGAGTCGAGTCCGCGGTCTGCCAGGTGACGACGAAGCCGCCGCCCTCGAGGCCGGTGACGCTGGCCTTGGTCTGGTCGGAGGCGGTCTGGCTGTTCACCCGGAACTCGGCGCCGACCGCGGCACCGCTCGAATCGAACAGCTGACCCTTGATCGCCAGGCCGCTGCCGTCCTGGGTCGTGTCGGTCGTCTCCCAGGTGACGACATAGCCGCCCGACGCGAGCGTGGTGACGCTGGGCGCCCGCTGGTCGCCGGCGGCGCTGCTGTTGATCAGGACCTCGGGGCCGACGGCGTTGCCGAGGGAGTCGTAGCGTTGCGCCTTGATCGCGCGGCCCGAGCCGTCCTGCAGCGTGTCGAGCGTGTTCCACACGACGATGAAACCCCCCGACGCGAAGCCGGCGATCGACGGCGCATACTGGATTCCGGTGAGCTGCTTGTTGACGACGAATTCGCCGCCACGACGACCATAAGCCATATTGATATTCCCCCCAAAGTCCGCCGAAGTTAGGAAAGGCCGTCTTTACAATGCGTAAAGTGCCGTCCGCTTTTCTTCGCCCTTCCCCGCCCGCCCCCGCGAGCCGCGACCGTTCGGCCCGTTATGACACATTCCGTTCGCTTTTTGTCCTACAAAATTCGCCCTGACGCCGGTCTTCCGCATCCGCTTTGGGGATGTTAGGCCTACGCCCTCGCCGCAACGGCAAGGGGGGCCCGATGTTCGCCTATTTCACCGATACGCTGCCGCACTTCCTCGCTTATTTCGGAGCGGCGATCCTGCTCGCGGCGGCCTTCCTGGCCGTTTACGTGCTGATCACCCCGCACCGCGAGTTCGAGCTCATCCGCAACGGCAACAGCGCCGCCGCCCTTCAGCTCACCGGCACCTTCCTCGGCTTCTGCGCCCCGGTCGCGATGGTCATCGGCCATTCGGTCAACATTCCCGACATGCTCCTGTGGGGCGCCGTCGCGGCGGTCGTCCAGCTCGCCGTCTTCTTCGTCATCTCCCGCCTCCTCTTCCGGACCATCTCGACCCGGATCGCGGAAGGATGCTCGGCCTCGGGCATATTCGTCGGCGGAACCGGACTGGGGATCGGAATCCTCCAGGCCGCCTGCATGGTCCCCTAGGAGTTCGGCGGATGAGGAAGCAATTGTCCATGACGACGGCGATGGCGGCGGCCCTGGTCGCGCTCCCCGCCTGCTCGTCCAACGACGGCTGGAACGAGGACGTGGTCGCCGACCGCGACACCGCCGTCTGCGTCAACCAGCAGGGCAGCCGCGTCGACGACGACCTGTGCGACGATCACCGGCACGGCGGCGGCGCCTCGAGCGCCTTCCTCTGGTATTATATCGGCCGCAACTCGGCGGTCCCTTATTACGGCGATTCGATCTACGACCGCCGCTTCGCCCGCCAGGGTCGGCCCGGCTCGTTCGCGCCGCAGCCCGGGGTCGATTATTCGAGGGCGCCCGCCTCGACCAAGATGACCCGCTCGCAGGCGGTTTCCCGGGGCGGCCTCGGCTCGAGCTCCCGGCGCTTCGGCCGCGGGCGGTCCTGATCCGCGGATGGAGCGGCATGGCGTCGCGCCGCGCGAGGGCTGGAAGGCGACCGTCGAAGCGCAGGGGCTGATCTGGCACAGCGAGGCCGACCAGCCCTATTGGGACGAGAGCGCCTATTATTCCTTCACCCTCGCCGAGATCGAGACGATCGAGGCGGCGACCGAGACCGTCTACGACCTCTTCCTTCAGGCCGGCGAGGAGATCGCCAACGATCCCACCCTGATGGAGCTGTTCGGCATTCCGGACTTCTGCCACCGGGCGATCAAGGCCGCCTGGAAGCAGGAGCCGCCGTCGCTCAACTACGGCCGATTCGACTTCGGCTATAACGGCGGCGGCGAGCCGAAGCTGTTCGAGTTCAACTGCGACACCCCGACGTCGCTGCTCGAGGCGGCGGTGATCCAGTGGGAATGGAAGGAGGACCTGTTCCCGGACCTCGACCAGTTCAACAGCCTCCACGAGAAGCTGGTCGCCCGCTGGGCGGAGCTGCGCCCGCGCCTCTTCGGCCAGCGCCTGTGGTTCACCCACACCGCCGATCCCTCGCACGAGGACACGATCACCACCACCTATCTTCGCGACCTCGCCGAGCAGGCGGGGCTCGAGACCCATGCCGTGCTGATCGACGATATCGGCCTCGATTCCGACGGTCGGATCCTCGACCGGGAGGACCGCCTGATCACGGCCATCTTCAAGCTCTATCCCTGGGAATGGATCGTCAGCGAGCCCTACGGGCCCGATGTCGTCCGCCACCTCCCCGAAACCGCCTGGCTCGAGCCGATCTGGAAGATGATCTGGAGCAACAAGGCGATCCTCCAGATCCTCTGGAACATGTTTCCCAACCATCCCAATCTGCTCGCCGCCTCGGTCCGGGCCGGCAAGATCGGCGACAGTTACGTCGCCAAGCCCTTCCTCGCCCGCGAAGGCTCGAACATCGAGGTGGTCGAGCGCGGCCGGACGGTCGCCCGAAGCCAGGGCGAATATGTGGAGGGGCTCACCATGTATCAGGAGCTCTATCCGCTTCGCGACTTCGGCGGCGGCTATCCCGTGCTGGGCAGCTGGGTCGTCGACGGCGAATCGGCGGGGATGGGAATCAGGGAGGACGGCCTCATCACCGGCAACAGGGCGCGCTTCCTCCCGCACGTGATAAGGGGGTGACCATGAAGAATCTGCGGGCGGCGACCGATACGCTGAAGGAGCTGGCGGCCCTCTACGCGGCCCTCATCCTCGGCTGCACCTTGCTCTTCATGTGGCTGGAGCCCTACGACTTCTCGACCAGCCTCTACTGGGCCGGAGCCACGGCGACCTCCACCGGCTATGGCGACATCACCCCGAAATCGGTCGGCGGCCAGATGCTCGCCTTCGTCCTCATGCACGTCTCGGTCTTCTGCGTCGCGCCCCTCATCATCGTCCGGCTCATCGACCGGCTGAACGAGAACCGGGACGCCTTCACGCACGAGGAGCAGATCCACATCCTCGAGGGCCTGGCGAGGATCGAGGCCGAGCTTGGCCGGATGCGGGCGGAAGCGGCGGAGAGATAGGCTCGCCTAGGCGCCCTCCTCCCGCGCCGCCCGGCCGAACAGCCACGCCGAGAGCAGCCAGAGCGGGACGAACGTCGCCGTCCCGAGCAGGAAGCCCTTCAGGTCCGGAACCATCGCCACGGCGAGCGCCGCCGCCGCGACCTGGGCTGCGGCGGTGACGGCCATGGTCCGGGCCATGCCCTCGGCCCGGAAGCGGACGATGACCGCCCCTCCCGCGGCGAGGGTGAGAACCCCGAAGAAGAGGAGGTTCACCGGATCGTCCTCGCCGCCGATGAACCCGACGGCCCCGTTCACCATGAACAGAAGCAAGGCGGTTCCCGCGGCGACGATCGCCGCCGCCGAATAGGCCCGGCTCCGGGTCTTGAGCATCGCCAGCTCCCAGGCGCCGCAGGCGGCGAGAAGCATCAGCCCGAACAGGATGAAGTCGGCCGAGTCCCACGCCATCTCGTCGCTGACCCTGGTCGCGACGGCCGGCGCCAGCATCAGCGCCGCCGCTCCGCCCCAGACCGCGGCCCGCCAGCCCTGGCCGCCGCTGCGGCCGCCCGTTCGCGCCTGTGCCGTCATCGTCTCACCTCATTTCCCGATTGTCGGCCGGCCTTGTGCCACGGTCCCTTGCAGCCCGGATGCGCCCCAAAAGGAGAAACGATGCAGGCCGCGCTCACCCGTCCGAGCCGCGCTCGGACCGGGCCGGCTTGCCGTCGTAATAGACGCTCATGCTCAGCGAGCCGACCGCCATCCCGATCAGTCCCACCGCGAGCCCGACGTAGAGCCGGCTCCGCCGAAGCGTCTCGCGCCGCCTGAACAGGCCGTCGATGAGATGGTTGTTGCCGCTGATCGCGAACAGGGCGGCGAGGCCGAACAAGACGACCGGCATCCACACGATCGCCGGCGCCCCGCGGAGCAGGCTCCCGATCAGGGTGACGGCGAGGCCCGCCCCCGCGATCCCAACCGCCGCCAGCTGATCGAACATCTTCGACTGGAGCTCGTAGGGCAGGTCGGCCGACACCTCCGCGAGCCGCTCCTCCACTGCGGAGCCCCTCGGCTCCCCCCACTTCCGGCGCAAATAGCGTCTCACCCCCGGCTCCGTCCCTGTTCGCCCTGACCCATCCTTGCACCGGCGGGGCGGGCGCGCAATCAGGAGCGATCGAGCCGTGCCGGAGGATCCCGGCCGGAAGGAGGCAAGCTTGACCGACAAGGCCGTTCCCACCCTTCCCAGCCTGGATCTGGCGCGGACCCGCAAATTCTACCGCTATTTCGGCTTCGAGCCGGTCGGCGGCGAGCCCGGGCCGGACGACCATTGGATGCGTCTCAAGCGGGGCGAGGTCGAGATCGACTTCCGCCTCGCCTCGGTCGACTACAGGAGCGACGAGCATATCCTCCACCAGAGCGTCTGCCTGATCCGAGTCGCCGACGTCGCCGCCTGGCACGCGGTCTTCGCCAACACCCGGATGGGCTGGAAGTGGATCTTCCCCTCGCTCAACAAGCCGCGAACCGACATTTGGGGCGGCCTCCCCGCTTTCTCCGTCACCGACAAGGACGGCAATCTGATCTGGGTCGTCGAGAGCGAGAAGGCGGAAGGTCCCGAGCCTGTCGAAGGGCCCCCGCCGCAGCCGTGAACCCGCCATGTGCCGAATGCGATTCTCGTCAATCGGAATCGCTGACCAGGACCACGGTGATCCTGCCTCGCCGCAGATCGATCCAGGTAAATGAATAATTTCGATAGCCGTCAAACCAGTCGGACCAGTTTTCAGAGCTGAAGTGGCAGGCGGCCTCGGAGAAGCTGGTGCGGAAGGCCGCCTGCGCGAATCTGCCGACGAGGCTTATCACCTTCCGGTCGCTCAGCCCGCGCGGCGAGTAGATTGCCCCGGTTGACAGGAGGCTGGCCAGGCGGGCCGTCATGATCCACGAACGCTCCCGCTTGAAGCCTAGCGGGCTTCCCGAAACGCCCTCCGGACGAAGCCGCCCAACCTCCTCGCCCAACCTTTCCGTCACGGCAGGGTGGACAAAGAAGTCGGAGAAGAACGTGGTCTCGTCGAGCACGTTTCGGGTAAGGTAGTCCGATACGCCTGGGTGGAGGCGCAGCGTCCACTCGCCCGCCGCCATCTTCAGATAGTCGGCGTGGGCCTCTTGCAGCGCCGCGATGCGGCCGTCCATGGGATTGAGCGGCTCGATGCTCGACCGCGCCCACGCGCCCGGGTAGTCCAGTTGCGGGGGCTCCGGAAGGAGGTGGCGATAGTCGGGCATGCCGCTCACCCCTTACAGGCTGGAACTTCCGGTCGAAAGAATGATGCGCCGGAATCGTCGGTCCCACCCATCGCGCACGTCCGCCACCGCTATTGACCCTTGCCATCGAGGCCGCATGGGAGTCTTCGGCACCGCTAACCGCGCCCTCGGTGCGACGGCAGGCGGTCTTCTTCGGGTCGCGGCGCACGACATGCACGACATGTCGGGTTGCCGAGGCAAGAGCTACGGATTGCGGGGCGTCAGATAGAGGCGTCGCAGAGCTCGAAACCGGACATCGGCTGAATTCAATATACCCACTTCCCGACGAACGGGCCCTGCACGGGCCGGCCCTTGCCGAGGCCGACCCCGGGATCAGCGGCGACTCCGGACCACGTCGATCCTGGTCTCTGCCGAGACCTGCTGCTCGACCGGCGCGCGATCGCGCAGCAGGCCGCGCATCCAGCGAAGCAGCGGCGCTTCGATCCAGAGATGGAAGGCGAGCGCCAGGCCGACGGTGACCATCGCGGCCGCCATGATCGATAACCAGGTGACCGGCGGCCGAGCGGGCGGCAGCTGCAGCAACTGGCCGACCGCGATCGGGTGCAGCAGATAGATGGCGTAAGAGGCCGCGCCGAGAAGCAGGATGAATCGGCTCTTGACCGCCAGCCCCCGCCGCTCAGCGATGACGACGCCGAGGATGATCGCGGCCGAGGGCAGGCCCCAGCACAAGACGCGGTCGAGGCCCTGATAGTCGTCGGGATCGTTGCGGGTCAGGACCAGCATCGCCGGGAGCAGGACGACGCCGAGCCCGGCGAGGACGAGGCCGGCCGCCGCCGGGATCGTGCGCAGGGCGCCGAGCCGTTCGGAAAGGAGGAATATGCCGATGCCGAGCGCGAATTCGAGCAGCAACGGCCAGGGCCCGGGCGCTGCCGGCAAGGCCGCGAGACCGAGGATGACAAGGGCTATCGTGGCGATCCAGGGTGCGAGCCGCGTGCCGAAGCGCAGCGCGAGCCAGAAGAGCAGATAGAAAGCGAGCTCGTAAACCAGCGTCCAGGCGACGAAGATCAAGGCGGGCCTGCCGCCGGGTCCGGGCAGATAGAACAAGGACTGGAGAAGCCAGCCGGAAGCCTCGGCGACGTCGATGTGCCGCAAGGTGGCCGAAGCGGCGATCGCCGTCACGATCCAGTAGGCTGGAACGACGCGGATCAGGCGGTGAGCGAGGAAGTGGCGGGCGCTGCGCGCCGAGCTGTGGGCGATGATGAACCCGCTCAGCACGAAGAAGAGGTCGACGCCCGCCGCGCCGACGCGAAAGGGCAATTGGGTCGCCGGCAGGAGCCCGAAGTGGAACAGCATGACTCCGATCGCGGCGAGGGCCCGGACCGCTTGCAGGTTGGCGAGCATCTCGTGTCTCCGCAGCTGCCGCACCTGCCGCCCCCCTCCCATCCGGGGAGCCGGCCGGAGGAGGTTTAAAAAGACTGGTCGAGCAATTCGGATGCGCCGCCGAACGCCTCGGCATGCCACCGAGCGAGCGCGAAAATGGCTGCGAGCTCAATCGCCAGCGCGGCCGCCAGAGCGAGCGGAAAGATGAAGGTGGCGAAGACGAGACCGGTGAAGAGCAGCAGCGTCACGCTGATCGCCGCGAGCAGGGTCCCGAGCGTGAAGACGCCCGCCCAGTCGCGCTCGAGGAGCAGCCAGGCGATGCGAAGATGCGCGGCCGCGACCACCGTCAGGAGCAGGGCCAGCGGCGGCAGCGCGAAAAGATTGCCGTCGCTGAGGAGCGGCTCCTCGCCGCCCAGAGCGGCCAGATAGGAATAGGGAAGGCCCGACATCAGGCTCGCCAGCAGGAACGCCGCGGTTGGAATGACGAGGACGAAGGCGAGGCCGTGGCTCGCGATCATGTACCGCCCCTCCGAGTGCCTCGGCAGCTCGCGCCATGCGGCGGTCAGGCAGCCCCACGCGAAGGACATCGACCTGCCGTCGGCACGGGCGGCCTCGAGCTCCTCGCGCATGGCCAGCGCCCAATCGCGACGATGGTGGCCGAGGCAGTGGGTCGCCAACGCCACCATCGCCTCCGCCACCGGCCTCATGCGAACGCCGCCGCGAGGCCGCGTGGGCGTTCTTCGGCGTCGGCCGCGCGTGCCAGAGCGAGACCGGCAGCCGTCAGCCGGTAGGCGTGCCGCGCCGGCCGGCCGGGATGCGCCGGCGGGCGCCATTCGGCCTCGACGAGCCCCTGATCGGTCATCCGCATCAACAAGGGGTAGAGCGTGCCGGACCGAAGACCGGTTTCCTTCATCATCTCATAGCCATGCCGCCAGTCCCGCGGCCGCGCCGACAGCGTCCGCAGCAGCGCGAGCATCTGTTTCGACGGTTCCGGCGCCGCTCCATGCCTAAATACAACATATGTAGAATTAATGGTCAATACGCAGCGGTTGTCGGGCGTCGAGACTATGCCACCGAGCCTGCCTGCCGCTGCCCGCTATGGGTCGTTCGGGCCGGCGCATTCGAAAGCGAACCGTGCGCCGCCGATTTACTCCCGTGACGGCTGCGTGCGCCTGCGAATGTGCGCCGGCGGCGTCGCTTCTCAGGCTTTCGCGCAAGCGCCGCGGCGTCCGGCGCCGCGTCCCCATTTTCCCCATAAGGTGAAGTCATCCCTAGGCGGCGCCTTCCGTATCCGAACCGCGCCTGCGAGATAGCAACGTTGGCACCCCATTCTCTGCCAGAAGCAGCACGTCGCCGTCACTCAGGGTCCGAAAGTCGATGCCGTTCGAAAGCGCGAACTCGGCGGCCTTTCCTGCGGCAGGGGCTTCTGGATGCTCGGAACGATAATGCGGGATGATGGTGAACGGCACGAGGCCGAGGCCGTCCCAGATCGGCTCGGCCGAGTCGTAACCCGGCGCCGACACGCTCGGATCGTCCATGAGGCCGATAGCCCGCAGGCTGTCGCCAGCGACGCAGGCACCGGCGCTCCACCCAGCATAGATGATACCTTCGCCAAGCAGGTCACCTATGATGTTGTCGAAGCCGCTTTCCCGCAGGGCGCGGCGCAACAGAAAGGCATTTCCGCCAAGCGCCCAAATCACCTTGTGGCGCAGCAGCACCGCGCGGAGGGCTGCGGGTCGTCCGAAGTAGAAGCGAAGGTCGAGGAGCGAGGGATCAAAGCCATTGTCGGCAAAGTAGATCATCGGATCGAAGTGGGCGCGGGCATGTTCGAGCTGCGCCTGGAGGGGGATGTAGTCGAGCGCGTTGGTGATGACGGCCATCCTGGCCCCCCGCCCGCCCGCCAGCGCAATCAGGCGATCCACGTGGTCCCCCACCATCAGGGATGAGAGATAGAGCTTCACGCCGCCTCCGGCAGCTGAGCTAGGCGGCTTGTCCCTGGGACGCAAGCCGCCGCCGCCCAAATCTCTACACTTCGAGAGGGCGCTTAGCTGCCCTCAGGCGAATGTCCGCAACGGGTGAAAAGCCGACAGCCGACGACGGTTGCCCAAGTGAGCCGCTTGCACCATTAGCCGCAACGTGTCCGACGAAAATCCAGGCCCGGAATCGAGATCGAAGGCCTTCGTGTGGATGATGGGCATCTGCGCCCTGCTCGTCTGGTTCGCTGCGCTCTGGTTCATGTTTGGCGATGTGCTTTAGCGCCTTGCGGCGCACTTCGGGGGCGCCGGGTCGAAAGCAGCCTTAACGAACCAGCTGGCCGTTTTCCGGCCCCGCCCCTACTTCCGGCTCTTCCTCGCCGCATAGCGCGCATCCCGGGCCGCCTTCTTCTCCGCCTCGGTAAGCGTCTTCGGCGCCGAAGCCGCCGCCTCCACGGTCTTAGCCGCCTCCGCCGCCCGAGCTTCCTCGGCCGCCCTCGCGGCTTCCGCCTTCGCCGCGCGCTTCTCCTCCGCCTTGGCCTCCCGCTGGCGCGCGGCCTCGGCCCGCGCCTCGGCGACCGCCGGATCGACCGGCGCCCTCGCCTTCAGCTTCTCCAGCGCCTTGCGCTTGGCTTCGGCGGCCTGGCCGACGCGGTCCTGGAAGCTGTCCTTGAAGGGCGGCATGTCGTTCTATCCTTTATCGATTTGGGCCGGAGATGGTGAAACGACCGCTACCCGACCGTGAGGCGACAGTCACTTGCAGACTTGCAACCTTGTCGAGGATTACCCTGACCCTCGCGGCTTCGCGGGAACCCCATTTGTCTGCATCGTGCGCGGGTCGCGCACCTTCGGCTCCCCTCGGGAGGCCGGCCGGCCGGCGTCGGCGCCGCAATGCTCGCCTTGCCCCCAGCATGGACCTGCGCTTCGTCTTCGCGCCGATCGAAGGAGCGCCTCGATGTGAACCCCGCTCGGCGCCGTCCGGCGGCGGATTCTCAGGGGCGGCTCAACCCGGCCCTGCGAAGCTCCGGCCTAGGCGAGGCGCTTCCGCGGCCGGACGCGCGAGTGATGACGCCCGCCCCGTCTTCCGAGCCCGGCGGCCTGGAAGATTTGCAGCTGTCCCCCCGCGCCGATGCTGGCGCCGTAGGTTCCGTCGTCGAGGTCTGTCGCCTGGGCCGGGACCAGCCCGAGCGCTCCGAGCAGCGCCTGGTAGGCGTCAGGCACATTGTCGGCCCACATCTGAGCCTGTCCGAAGACGATGACGGACGAAGGAGAAACGCCCAGTTCCCCAAGCCTCGTCGTCACGACGTCGACATCGCCGACCCCGAACGGCTCGCCGTCGGGCTGGACCATGACCAGATGAATTCCGGCTACGTTGTCGTCCCCTGTGATGCCGGCAATGAGGATGCACGAAGTAATCGGCGAAAACTGAACCTGAGGACCGGTCCCATATTGACTTTCCTCGATGTTGTTCGGGTTTTGCGCCAACGTGAGATGGACCGTCATATTCTGACCTCCGCGCCAAAGAACAATTGTGCGCCTGGACTCAGCGAAGAGTCCAGCACAATTGTCCCACTTCAGCCACGCCATTTTGCGCTTGATTTCGAGATCGCCGAAATTCCGGCGAAACCGACCGGCCAATTCGCGGCAGTGGTTAGGCGGCCTCGGCTTTTCGGCTCTGCCTCTTGCGCTCGTGCGGGTCGAGATGCCGCTTCCTCAATCGGATCGCCCGCGGGGTGACCTCGACCAGCTCGTCCTCCTGGATGTAGGCGATGGCCTGCTCGAGAGTCATCCGGCGCGGCGGGGTGAGGCGGATGCTCTCGTCCTTCGGCCCCGACGCGCGGAAGTTGGTCAGCTGCTTGGACTTGAGCGGATTGACCTCGAGGTCCTGGGGCTTGGCGTTCTCGCCGATGATCATCCCCTCGTAGAGCTTCTCGCCCGGCGAGATGAACAGGATTCCCCGCTCCTCCAGGGCGTTCAGGGCGTAGGCGACGGCCTCGCCCTGCTCCATCGAGATCAGGACGCCGTTCTGGCGGCCGGTGATCGGGCCCTTGTAGGGGCCGTATTTCTCGAACAGGCGGTTCATGATCCCGGTGCCGCGGGTGTCCGAGAGGAACTCGCCGTGATATCCGATCAGGCCGCGCGACGGGGCCGAGAAGGTCAGCCGGGTCTTGCCGCCGCCCGAGGGGCGCATGTCGGTCATCTCGCCTTTGCGCTGGGCCATCTTCTCGACGACGGTTCCGGCATGCTCCTCGTCGACGTCGATGACGACCGTCTCATAGGGCTCCTCGCGCCCGTTCGGGCCGTCGCGGAAGAGGACGCGCGGTCGGCTGATCGAAAGCTCGAAGCCCTCGCGCCGCATCGTCTCGATGAGGACTCCGAGCTGGAGCTCGCCCCGGCCGGCCACCTCGAAGGCGTCCTTCTCGGCGCTCTCGGTCAGTCGGATGGCGACGTTGGTCTCGGCCTCGCGCTCGAGCCGGTCGCGGATGACCCGGCTCTGGACCTTGTCGCCGTCGCGCCCGGCATAGGGGCTGTCGTTGACGGCGAAGCTCATCGCCAGGGTCGGCGGATCGATCGGCCGCGCGGCTATGGCCCGCGTCACCGCCATCTCGGCGATGGTGTTGGAGACGGTGGCCTTGGTCAGCCCGGCGATGGCGACGATGTCGCCGGCCTGGGCCACCTCGACCGGCACGCGCTCGAGGCCGCGATAGGCGAAGACCTTGGTCGCCCGCCCGGTCTCGACCGGGTTGTTGTCGACGTCGAGCGCCTTGATCGGCATGTTGACCTCGAGCCGGCCGCTCTCGATCCGCCCGGTGAGGATCCGGCCGAGGAACGGGTCGCGGTCGAGAAGCACGCCGATCATCCGGAACGGCCCCTCCGGATTGGCGTCGGGCGCGGGGATGTGGCCGACGATCGCGTCGAAGAGCGGCGTGAGGTCGCCCGACCGGACGTCGTCCGAGAGCCCCGCATAGCCGGCCCGGCCCGAGGCGTAGAGGGTCGGGAAGTCGAGCTGCTCGTCGCTCGCCTCGAGGGTCAGGAAGAGCTCGAACACCTCGTCCAGCACTTCGGCCGGGCGGGCGTCGGGCCGGTCGATCTTGTTGACGACGACGATCGGCCTCAGGCCGAGCGCGAGCGCCTTGCCGGTGACGAACTTGGTCTGGGGCATCGGCCCCTCGGCCGCGTCGACGAGCAATATGACCCCGTCGACCATCGACAGGATCCGCTCGACCTCGGCTCCGAAATCGGCGTGGCCGGGCGTGTCGACGATGTTGATGTGCGTGCCCCGCCACTCCACCGAGGTGCACTTGGCGAGAATGGTGATCCCCCGCTCCTTCTCCAAGTCATTGGAATCCATGGCTCTTTCTTCCACGCGCTGGTTGTCGCGGAAGGTGCCGGACTGGCGGAACAGCTGGTCGACAAGCGTGGTCTTGCCATGATCGACGTGCGCAATGATGGCCACGTTGCGGAGGCTCATGGTATCTAATCTCTCGGGTGAGTAAGGGTTGCCGGGGCCATAAGCATGACAATGTGGCGCGGCAAGGGCAGACCCGTCATTCCGGCGAAAGCCCGAATCCATGAACACTGGTCTTCGAGGCTTCATCCGCCGGTGTTCATGGATGCCGGATCGGGTCCGGCATGACGAATCGGCAACAGAAAATTAACCATGGCCTGCCAAACCCCTCCCAAGGACCGGAAAAACAGGGAGAAGCTTGGTGCAGGGGGTGAAGAAAAAGGCGCGGAGCGAGAGCCCGGTGGGCTTCGTGCCGCAGGCCGGCGGCGCCGGGCTCGAGCTTACCATCGTCATTCCCTGCCTCAACGAGGCCGAGACCTTGGCCCAGGTCATCGACCGGGCGCGGCGCTTCCTCCACGCCTATGAGGTGGCGGGCGAGGTCGTCATCGCCGACAACGGCTCGACCGACGGCTCCACCGCCATCGCCATCGGCGCCGGCGCCCGGGTCGTGCCGGTCGCCGAGCGCGGCTACGGCGCCGCCCTTCGCGCCGGGATCGAGGCCGCCCGCGGCACCTATGTCGCCATGGCCGACGCCGACTGCAGCTACGATTTCATGGACCTGATGCCCTTCCTCGAGCGGCTTCGCTCCGGCACCGAGCTGGTCGTCGGCAACCGCTTCCTCGGCGGCATCGGCAAGGGCGCGATGCCGCCCCTCCACCGCTATCTCGGCAACCCGGTCCTCAGCCTCGCCGGCCGGGTCTTCTTCTCGGCCCCGATCGGCGACTTCCATTGCGGCCTCCGCGCCTTCCGCCGCGATTCGATCCTGTCCCTCGGCCTTTCGTCGCCGGGGATGGAATATGCCTCGGAGATGATCGTCAAGGCGCAGCTCGCCGGGGTGTCGATGTCGGAAGTTCCGGCGACCCTGGCCAAGGACGGACGCTCGCGGCCGCCCCATCTGCGCAGCTGGCGCGACGGCTGGCGCCACCTGAAGTTCCTGCTGCTCTTCGCTCCGCGCTCGCTCTACCTCTATCCGGGGCTGGGCCTGTTCGCGCTGAGCTTCGCGGCCTTCCTCGGCCTCCTGCCCGGCGACGTCGCCGTCGGAAGCGTCCGCTTCGGGGTCCACAGCCTCCTCTTCGCCGGCGCCGGGATGCTGATCGGAGCCCAGATGATGAGCTTCGGGCTGGTCGCCGGCCAGTTCGGAGCGCGCGAGCGCTACTGGTCGGCGGGGCGAGGCCTCGAGCGGGCCCGGGCCCTTCTCACCATCGACAAAGGCTCGCTGATCGGCGGTGCGATGATGCTGGCCGGCCTCGCCGGAGCCCTCGTCGCCCTCGCGTCCTGGGCCGGCGGCGGCTTCAGCGACATGGATCCGGACATGCTGATGCGCCTCTCCATTCCTTCCGTCCTCTCCGCGGGTCTCGGCCTGCAGCTCACGCTCACCTCGTTCCTGCTCGAGCTGCTGTCCCACCCCGCCCGCCATCCGCAAAGGTAAGCGCCATGAGCCTGTTCAAGAGCCTTCACCGCAAAGTGCACGGCAAGGCGGTGTTCGACCGCCGGATCGAGGTGCTGACCCGCACCCTCGCCGACTTCATCCCCGCCAACGCCAGGGTGCTCGACATCGGCTGCGGCAGCGGGACGCTCGCGAGGCGGATCATGGCGCTTCGGCCCGACATCAGCATCGAGGGCATCGACGTCCTCGTCCGCCCGGGCACGGAGATCCCGGTGACCGAGTTCGACGGCGACACCATTCCCTGGGCCGACGGTCATTTCGACATCGCCCTCTTCGTCGACGTCCTTCACCACACCGAGGCGCCGGCCCGGCTGCTCGCCGAGGCGAAACGGGTCTCCAGGGGCGGGATCGTGATCAAGGACCATTTTCGCGAGGGCGTCCTCGCCGATGCGACCCTGCGCTTCATGGACTGGGTCGGCAACGCCCAGCACGGGGTCGTCCTTCCCTACAATTACCTCTCCGATCCCGAATGGCGCTCGATCTGGTCGAGGCTCGGGCTCAAGGTCGAACGTCTGACCGACAAGGTCGGGCTGTATCCGGCCCCGTTCAGCTGGCTGTTCGACCGCCGGCTCCACTTCGTCGCCCGGCTTGCCTAGACTTTCCATGGCCAGCCTCGCCGAATCCCTTCCGCCGGTCCCGGCGCAAGCGGGGCCGATCCGGCGCCTGCTTGCCCGGCCGAGCCTCTGCTTCTGGATCGCCGGCCTCGTCGTCTACGGCCTCGCCGCCTGGAATTTCTCGGGCGGCCATTTCCTCAACCAGACCTCGCGCGACCTCTGGCAGCATCTCGCCAGCCTCCGTGCGCTGATCGAGAACCCGTTCGACCCCGCCAACCCATTCGTCGCCACCGGCGAGGGCTCCCGCCACTTCCACCCCTACTGGGTCTCGGTGGCGCTGGTCGCCAGGGCCTTCGGCTGGAACGCCTGGCAGGCGATCGCCTTCGCGGGCTTCGTCAGCGCCGGCACCCTGCTTGCCGGGACCTACGCCTTCGGGCGGGCCTTCTACCGGAGCCCCTGGGGTCCGCTCGCGCTGCTCGTCGCGATGGCGTTCGGCTGGTGCCTTCCGGTCAGCCATACCGGCTATCACAGCCTCGGCACCCTCATCGAGGGCATCGCCTATCCGGCCGCCCTGCTGATCGGACTGTCGCTGCTGCTCTGGGCGCTCGTCATCCGGGCCCTCGAGAAGCCGGTCCTCGCCCTGTGGATCGTGCCCCTCGCCGCCTTCATGTTCGCAACCCATCAGCTCGGCGCCGGCATCGGCTTCATGGCCGCCGGCTGCTTCATCCTGCTCTGGCCCGATTCGACCCTGAAGCGGCGCGCGGCGGCCGCCGCGGCCGTCGCCGCCGGCATCCTCCTGTCGACGGCCTGGCCCTACCACAATCCGTTCGAGGCGATCGCCCGCACCGGAATCCCGACCTGGAGCGGCGGAATCAACTTCTACCACCCGGTGATGCTGATCATCGCCTTCGTGCCGTCATCGCTCGGCCTGTGGGGTCTCCGCCATCGCCGCTTCTCCCGCACCGGCCTGCCCGTCCTCGCCGCGGCTCTCCTGTTCGCAGGGATCTTCGCGCTCGGCTGGTTCGGGCTCCTCATCGCCACCCGCTTCGTCATGCCGGCGGTGCTGATGCTCCAGATCGGCCTCGGAGCGCTTTTCCTGGCCCTGGTCGACGACTGGCGCACCCTTCCCCGCGCGGCCCAGCTCGGCCTGTTCGCCTTCGCCCTCCTGTGCCTCAGCCTGTTCGGAGTGATGACCCGGGCCCAGCTCGCGGTCGAGCAGCAGATCGCCGACAAGGAGGGCAACAGCTATGCCGCCGCCCTCGCCCTCACCCGCGACATTCCGGATTCCGAGCCCGTCGCCGCCTACGACGTCTTCGCCTGGCCGATCGTCGCCACCGGCCAGCGGGTCGTCTCGGTGCCCTGGCCCGAGCCGATGATCGACGGCCTCGCCGAGCGCCAGGCGGCCGCCGAGCGCCTGTTCGACCCGGCCCTGACCCGCGACCAGCGCCTGCGGCTTGCCCGCCACTGGGGCGCCAAGGTCCTGATCATGGACAAGAAGGGGCCCCTGCGCCGGAAAATGCCCAAGCGGATGCTGGCGACCCTGCAAGCGCAGTCGGTCCGCACGACCGAAGCCGGGCACTTCATCCGCTTCGACCTGGAATGACCCGAAGGGCCAGCCACAGCCAGCCCAGGATCATCAGAGCGCCGCCGATCGGAGTGACCGCGCCGAGCCATCGCGGCGCGCCCAGCGCCATCGCGTAGAGAGTGGCGGAAAACAGCGACGCGCCTGCGCCCAGCAGCGCCGCCGGCCCGGCGACCCGCGGCAGGCCCGACGCTCCGAGCGCGATCAGGGCGAGGGCGTGCCACATCTGATAATCCACCGCCGTGCCCCACCAGGCCGCCGCCTTCGCCCCCGACGGCGTCGCAAGCCCGTGCGCGCCGAAGGCGCCGAGCGCGACGCCGGCCGCCACCATGACGGCCCCGGCCGCGAGGATAGGCCAGCTCACCGGCTCTAGACCACGACCTGGCCCCGCCCGCGAACGAGCATCCACAGCAGAAGCAGGGCCACCAGGCCGGTCCAGGCGAGGCCGGGCGCCGTGTCGAGCACCTCGCGCACGGCCGGGACCTGAGCGATGAAGCCCAGGCTCGCCGCCCCCGCCCCGACCGCCAGGGCCTCGCTGACCAGCTGGCGCACCAGGCCGGAGCGCCACCGGCGATAGCGGTCGGCCTCGGCCACCCCCCGCTCGACTCGAAGAACGAAGCCGCGGTCGGCCGGCCGCTCGGGCGGGGCGAGCGCCGCCCCAAGCAGCCGGTCGAGCTCCGGATCGTCGCGGTCGGTCATTTCAGATGCTCCCGGCATTTGAGCTTGGCCCGGCGGACGCTGCTTTTGAGCGTGCCGAGGGGAATGCGCAATATCTCGGCAGCCTCGCCGTGGGACCAGCCATGGCCTTCGCAAAGCACCAGGGCCGCCCGTTCGACCGGCTCGAGGAGAGCGAGGGCGCGGGCGAGGTCGACCCCTTCCCCGGCCGAGGGCTGGGCCACCGTCTCGGCCAGCTCGGCGGCGCCGTCGCGCTTGCGGCTCTCGCTGCGCTGCCGCCTCTTCTGATCGAGGAACAGGCGCCAGCCGATCGCGCACAGCCATGACGAGAATTTGGCCTCGCCCCGAAAGGCCGCCAGCGACTGCCAGGCCTTGATGAAGGTTTCCTGGGCCAGCTCGTCGCCGAGGTCCGGTCCGGCGAGCTGGCCCAGGAACGCGCGCAACCGCCGCTCGTGGGTTTCCACGAGCAGGCGGAAAGCGCCTTTGTCTCCCCCCGCGGCCCGGCGACAGAGGATTTCATCGGGCTCAGGCTCCGGCGGCATCGTCCGGCTCGGCCGAACGGCTCTGCATGCGGTGCCGGATCAGGAGGGCCGCTCCCACCAGGGCCGGGAACAGGGCGGCGCCGAGTCCGTAGCGGACCCAGTCCACCTCGCCGACGATAAGCGAGAAGCCGGCCAGCGCCGCCCCGAGCGCCAGCAGGATGAGGCCGGTCCGGTCGTCCGTTCCGAGATCGGCGCGGATCCCGCCCAGGTCGTTGCGGCCGATCCGGTCGACCAGCATCCCGGCATGGACCGAGTCCCGGTCGATCGCGGCGCGCAGGGTGCGGTGCAGGAGCCACGCCTGGATCATCCTCAGGAAGAAGACGAAGGCGAGCAGGAAGAACAGGCCCACGCTGATCGAGACCACCATTTCCGTAAACGGCATTTCAAAGCTCCTTGTCCCCCGGGCCATCCCGGTATCGAAGCTAGGACGCAAGCCGACGCCGTTTTGGATGTCGCCGGCCTATTTTTTTTGAGGCGGCGGCGGCCCGCCGCATCCGGCAGGGACGAACAGCCCGATCGGCATGCCCTCCCGCTCGGCGGTCTCGTCATTGCCGGAAAGGGTCAGCGGGCCGTACCAGAGCGCCGGCCCAAGGCCGCGGGCGAACAGCAGCGACGGCGGCCTGTCGCTGGACCGGGGCGGGGCCTCGAAGGCGGAAAGATCGGCGGCGAAGGCGTCGAATTCGATGTTGAGCGGCTCCGCGGGCTCCATCCGCTTGGCGGCGTCGCGCTCCTCGTCGTCGGAGAGCCGGACCGAGACCCGCGGGTCGATCTCCGGAGCGAGATAGGTGCCGCCATAACCGTTGGGGGAGCCGAAGGCGAACCAGTAGGTCCGCTTGGGGGTCTTCAGCCACAGGACGAGATCGGAGACGCCCGAATCGCGCCGGTCCTGCCGCGCGAAGCCGGCGGTGAACTGGCGGTCGCCCTTGAGCCGGTAGACGGCCTTTTCGATGGGACAGGCAGGCGGCGCGGGCACCGCGGCGGCGAGGAGGAGGGCGGTCAGCATCATGGAAGGTTCGTAACATGGGCCGAGCCGAATTCCTCCCCTGCTTTTGCAGGGGAGGATTGCCGTCAGACGAAGACCGACCACCCGGTCTTTTCCGCCAACCTCTCGAGCGCCATCGCCCCCGCCAGCGACGTCCCCGCCGAGTTCAGCCCGGGCGACCAGGCGCAGACGGCTCCGGTGCCCGGAACGATGGCGAGGATCCCGCCGCTCATCGCGCTCTTGCCCGGAAGCCCGACCCGGAAGGCGAAGTCGCCGCTATTGTCGTAATGGCCGGAGGTCAGCATCAGCGCGTTGATCCGCCGCGATCGCGAAGCGATCGTGACCGCGTCCCCGGTCCGCGGATCGGCCCCGTCGAAGGCTAGGAAAAGCGCGGCCTGGGCGAGCTGGCGGCAGCTCATCGCGACCGAGCACTGCCGGTAATAGGCCGAAAGCACCGATTCCACCGGGTTGGACAGGTTGCCGAACGCGGCGATGAAATGGGCGAGGCTGCGGTTGAAGGCGCCCGCGCGCGACTCGGACATCGCCAGGCTCTCGTCGATCGCCACCTGGTCGTCGCCGCAGCGCTCGCGCAGGAAGCCGACGAACTCCCCGGCCGCCGAGTCCGCGCCTCCGGCCGCGCCCACGAGCTGGTCGCAGACGACCAGGGCGCCCGCGCTGGTCATCGGGTTGCGCGGCCGCCCCTTCTCCATCTCCAGCTGGAGGATCGAGTTGACCGGCGACCCGGCCGGCTCGCGGCCGACATGATTCCAAAGCGAGGCTTTGACGTGGTGCAGGGCGAGGCACAGGGCGAAGACGTAGGAGATGCTCTGGATCGAGAAGGCCTCGTCGGCATCGCCGGCGACGAAGCTGGAGCCGTCCTCGAGCACGAGCGCGAGGCCGAGCTTGTTCGGATCGGCCTGGGCGAGGGCCGGGATGTAGGAGGCGACCGTCCCCTGCCCCTTATAGGCGGAGACGTCCGAGAGGACTTCGTCGATCAGGGCCTGATAATCCATCTTCGCTCCTTCCTCCCCTCCCTGGAGGCAGTGCCGGGGAGGGTTCAAGCCTCCATCGGCGAATCGGCTGCATATCCACCGGAATATGGCGCCGGCGGGGCGGCCGGCGCAGTTTGAAGGAGACGCGACCCAATTTAATAAATAGCTCGCTTGGGGTCTGGACAGCGGGGATGACGCGAGGCAGTCTTCGCTTCGGGGCAGAACAAGTCGGGGCGAGTCGAGCATTCGCCGCGCTCTCGGTTGGGGGGGCTCAATCGAGATCTCTGTATAGGCAGTGCCGGGGAGTCGATTCCGAGCATTTTCTGTCCATTATCACTGGAAATGCTTGTGTGCGACTGTTCCTGTCACCGGATCCGGGAAAGGACTTAGAATGAGCTGGGACGAGATCATCAAGGGCACCAACGGCAGCGACGTCATCAACGGCGGAAGCGGCGACGACTTCATTCAGGGCCGGCTCGGCGGAGACTTCCTCGACGGCGGCGACGGCAACGACACGATCCAGGGCAACGAAGGCGACGACTATATTCGCGGCGGCGCCGGCAACGATTTCATCCACGGCGGCACCGGCACCGACACCGCCGTCTATTCGGGCTCGGTCAAGGATTACTCCTACAACCGCAACGGCGAGGAATTCTTCCTGGGCCATGTCGGCGGGAGCATGATCGACGGCTACGACCGCCTCATCTCGGTCGAGCGGCTGGTCTTCGCCGACGCGGTGATCGATCTCACCCAGAACAACGCGCCGATCGCGTTCAACGACACCGCCTCGACCGACGAGGACCACAGCGTGTCGGGCAACGTGCTCACCAACGATTTCGACTGGGAAGGCGACGCGATGACGGCGGCGCCGGGCACCTTCAACGGCGTCTACGGCACCCTCACGCTCAACGCCAACGGCACCTACACCTACACCCCCTACGCCTCCACGCAGGCGCTGGCGCTCGGCCAGAACGTGACCGACAACTTCACCTACGTCGTGAGCGACGGCAGCCTCACCGACACCGGGACGCTCACTATCACCGTGGCCGGCCGCAACGACGCGCCGGTCGCCAATCCGGACGTCTCCGCCACCGGCGAGAATTCGACGGTCACGGTCGACGTCCTCGCCAACGACACCGACGTCGACAACGGCGCCGTGCTGACGGTCACCGCCGCGTCGGCGCCGGCCGGCCAGGGCAGCGCCTCGGTGGTCGCCAACCAGGTCGTCTTCAACCCGGGCACCGACTTCGACCATCTCGACACCGGCGAGACCGCCACCGTCGTCATCAGCTACTCGATCACCGACGAGCACGGCGCCACCTCGAGCTCGACCCTGACCGTCACCGTCAACGGCGCCAACGACGCGCCGGTCGCGAACGACGACACGGCTTCGACCACCGAGGACGCCGCCGTCGCCGGCAACGTCCTCGCCAACGACACCGACGTCGACGTCGAGCCTTTGACGGTGAGCAACCCCGGCACCTATGTCGGCGCCTACGGCACCCTCGTCCTCGCCGCCGACGGCAGCTACAGCTACACTCCGAACGGCGCGGCCCAGGGCCTCGACGACGGCGAGTCGGCGCAGGACGTCTTCTCCTACACCGCGTCGGACGGCACCGCCTCCGACACGGCGACGCTCACCGTCACCGTAAACGGGTCCAACGACGCTCCCGTCGCCAACGACGACTCCGCCTCGACCAGCGAGGATTCCGCCGGAATATCCGGCAACGTGCTCGCCAACGACACGGACGTCGACGGCGAAGCCCTCTCGGTGGCGGCTCCCGGCACCTATGTCGGCACCTACGGCACCCTGACCATCGCCGCCGACGGCAGCTACACCTACACGCCAGGGGCGGCTGCCCAGGGCCTCGACGTCGGCGAGACGGCGCAGGACGTCTTCACCTACACCGCTTCCGACGGGACCGCCGCCGACGCGGCCAACCTCACGATCACCGTGACCGGGCTCAACGACGCGCCGGTGGCCAATGACGACACCGGCGCGACGGACGAGAACACGCCGGTATCCGGCAACGTCCTCGCCAACGACACCGACGTCGACGGCGAGACGCTGACGGTGACCAACCCGGCCACCTTCATCGGCGCCTACGGCACCCTCGTCCTCGCCGCCAACGGCAGCTACACCTATACGCCCGGCGCGGGCGCCCAGGCGCTCACCAACGGCCAGGTCGTCAACGACGTCTTCACCTACATCGCGTCGGACGGCACCGTCGCCGACACGGCGACGCTCACCATCACGGTCACCGGCCTCAGCGGCGTTCCCGACGCCGTCGACGACACCGCCGCCACCAGCGAGAATTCCAGCGTCTCCGGCAACGTGCTCGCCAACGACACCGATGCCGAGAACGACCCGCTGACCGTCTCCAACCCCGGCACCTACACGGGCGCCTACGGCACCCTCACCCTCAACGCCGACGGCAGCTACACCTATGCGCCCAATGCCGCCGCGAACGGGCTCGCCGCGGGCGAGTCGGCGCAGGACGTCTTCAGCTATACCGCCACGGACGGCGGGGCCTCGGACACGGCGAACCTCACCGTCACCGTCAACGGCCTCAACGACGCGCCGACGATCGATTCGGGCGGCACCAGCGCGAGCGGCTCGGTGGAGGAGCTTCCCGACGACGATCCGGGCGAGGACATGGCGGTCCACAGCGACAGCGGCACGATCGCGTTCGCGGACGTCGACCTCTCCGATACGCACACCGCCAGCTTCACGGCCCAGGGCGGCGGCTATTACGGCACCTTCACCCTCGATCCGGTCGACCAGGCAGGCGACAGCGTCGGCTGGGACTTCACCGTCTCCGACGCGGCGCTCGAGGGCCTCAGCGAGGGCCAGATCGTCATCCAGACCTATACGGTCACGGTCGACGACGGCCATGGCGGCACGGCCACCCAGGACGTCACCATCACCATCACCGGCGCCGGAGTCGGCACCGGCCCGCAGACGGTCTGGTATATCGACAACAGCGCCGTCGGCAGCACCAACGTCGGCACCGAGGCCAATCCCTTCACCTCGATCGCCGCCTTCAACGCCGCCCAGAACATGCTCGGCGGGCCGCAGGTCAACCACACCGTCTACCTGCTCGCGGGCACCGGCAGCGGAGTCTATGCGGAGGCCGACGGCATCAACCTGCTCAACGGCCAGATCCTGGTCGGGGTCGCCAACGGCGCCGTTCGTCCGACCATCGAGGCGACCTCCGGCGACGGCATCAACGTCGCCCAGGGCAACACCATCTCCGGCCTCGACATCGGCAACACCAGCGGCGCCGACATCGCCGACAGCGGCGGGAGCGTGGGTACGCTCACCATCTCCGACGTCGGCTCGTCGGGCACCGGCCAGATCATCGACGTCGATCAGGGCGGCACGCTCAACGTCACCCTGAACGGCGCCGAGTCGCTCGGCTCGTCGGGAGGCGCGATCGACCTCGCCGGGGTCGGCGGCAGCTTCGCCGTCACCGGGACCACGACCATCAGCGGAGTCCAGAGCGGCGGCGGAGTCGACGTCACCGGCTCCTCGGCCACCGTCAGCCTGACCGGCGGCGGGTCGATCTCGACGGGCTCGACGACGGCGGTCAACTTCGTCGGCAACAGCGGCTCGCTCGCGCTGGGCGGCGGGCTCGACATCGTCACCACCAGCGGCGCCGGGCTCAACGCCACCGGCGGCGGCACGGTGACCGTCACCGGCTCGGGCAACAGCGTCACGTCGACCACCGGCACCGCGGTGACGATCAGCGGCACCACCATCGGCGCGGACGGAGTGACTCTCGAGAGCGTCTCGGTCAACGGCGCCGCGAACGGCATCGTCCTGGCCAATACCGGTTCGGCGGGCGGGTTCGCGGTGACCGGCACCGGCAACGCCGACGGATCGGGTGGCACCATCGCCAACACGACCGGCCGCGGCGTCAGCGTCACCAACGCGCACGACGTCAGCCTCGCCAACATGAACCTCACGAACGCCGGGACGGTGGATCTCGACGCCACCAACAACGGCCTCTCGACCGGCGACAATCTCGACACCAACGCCGCGATCCACCTGGTGAACGCGACCGACATCCTGCTCGACAACCTCAACATCAGCGGCGGCGCCGAGCAGGGCATCAACGGCAACAACGTCACCAATTTCGCGCTTCTCAACTCCTCGATCAGCGGAGTCGGCAACGCTGCCGACGAGGACGGAATCCACTTCTACAACCTGAACGGCACCGGCCGGATCGTGGACACCACGATCTCCGGAAGCGGCGACGACAACGTCAACCTGCAGATGCAGTCGGGCAACCTCGACCTTCACATCGAGGGCGGCAGCGCGTCGAACGCGGTGACCGGGAGCGGCTACCTGTTCGGCATCCGCGGCACCGCGACCGCCAACATCAACCTCCAGAACGCCACCTCCCAGAACAATTTCGGCGGCGGCATCGTCGCCGATGCGTTCGACTCGGCGACGATGAACGTGGGGGTCTTCGACAGCGTCTCGACCGGCAACTTCAACCAGCTCTCGGTCAGCGCCGGCGACAACAGCCAGGTCGACCTCGACGCCTCCGGCAACACGTTCACCAGCGGCACGGGCGATTCGGTCGCGGTCGGCCTCAGCGGCTCCTCGTTCGACACCGGCTACGTGTTCGACGCCCGGCTGGACGACAACACCATCACGGTGGGCAACGGGGTCGCCGCCGACGGCATCGCGGTCAACAATCCCGGCGGCGGCACGATGAACGTCGCCATCACCGACAATACGATCAGCTACGCCGGCACGACGCGGGCCATCCTCGTCCAGTCGGGCCAGGACGGCAACGGCACCACCCGGGCGACGATCACCGGCAACGATATCGACATCCTGCTCGACGGCGTCGGCAACGCCGCCAACGGCATCCTCGCCCAGAACGCCCTGGTCGGCCCCGGCAACACCTCGCGCCTCGACCTCAACATCGGCGGGGCGGGGTCGCTGGCGAACACCTTCACCCACTCGCTCGGCGGAGTAACGGCCAGCGGCGACATCCGCGTCCGGCAGCGCAACGACGGCACCGTCAACCTCGACGGCTATGGCGGCGGCGCGACCGACACGGCGGCGGTCAACGCCTATCTGAACGGCCGCAACAACGAGGTTTCGAGCTCGACCTCGAGCTTCCAGACCGTCGGCTTCACGGGCAACGCCTCGCCGGCCTTCATCACCGTCACCGTCTCCGCGGTATCGGTCGGCGAGGACGGCGGGACCGACCTCGTCTATACCTTCACCCGCAACGGCGACACGTCATCCGCGCTGGTCGCCAATTTCTCGGTGACCGGAACGGCGGATTCGGCGGACTTCACGCTCCTCGGAGCGACCAGCTACGACGGCGGAACCGGGCTCGGCACCGTCACCTTCGCCGCGGGCAGCGCGACCGCCCAGATCACCGTCGACCCCATCGCCGACGGCATCCTGGAGTTCGCCGAGTCCGTGGTGGTGGACGCCGGCAACAGCGCCACCGCCAACGGCAGCTTCGCGCACGCCTTCATCACCAACGACGACGCGGGCACGATCATGATGATGTCGGTCCCGGCCGGCGGGAGCCCGATGTCGGCCGCGCCGGAATGGCTGGTCTGACGCGGGGCGTTCGTTGAAGGGCGGGCGTCCCGGCGCCCGCCCTTCTGCACCGAACGGATGGACCGAATGGCTCGTCCGTTCGGGCTGAGCCTGTCGAAGCCCTCTCCTTCCCATTTCGAGGAGTGGAAGAAAGGCCCTTCGACAGGCTCAGGGCGAACGGCGCCAAGGGGCTGGGCCCATTCGCCCAGCCGCTGCTACAGCCGGTTCGGATAGACGGGCTGGATATCGGTGGGGATGGCCGCCGTTGTCGCGAGCACCGCCCGAGCCCGCTCGTCGAGACGGGCGTAGCGCTCGAAGAAGGCCTTGGTGCCGGCATAGTCGCCGTCGCCCTGGAGCCGGACGAGCTGGGCGACGAGGTCGCGAAGGCCCGCCTCCATCCGGTCGTAATCGACCCGGAAGCGGCCTGCCCCCTCGTCCCAGCGGAAGGCGTCCTTGTCCTTGAGATAGCTGTACTGCATCGCCGCGCCGCGGCCGTGGGCCTCGTCGGTGCCGAAGCGGACGGCCCTGAAGATCCCGGCGAAGTAGGTGGCGAGAAGCTGCTCGCGCTCGGCGACGGGGAGCTCGCCCCGCTTCATCAGATAGAGAATGTTGTAGACCCCCATCACGTCGGCCTTGGCTTCCTCGCTGGCGCTATACTGGTCCTTCAGCTCGGCGTTGACCGTCGTCTGCCGCCCGCCGACGCTGATCGTCCCCGGCCCCAGGCTGTGGGACAGCTCGTGGAACAGGGTTTCCTGGGTCATGTACTTCCGGGTCACCAGCCGCGCCTGCTCGGGCACCAGCACCAGCCCCGCCATCGGCGCCAGGATGCGGTCGTACTTGGCGCCGAGGACGTTCGCCAGGATCACCTTCTTGGCGCCCTTGGCCTCGCGCACCCGCTCGTCGTTGGGCAGGTTGAAGGCGATGGTCTGCACGCCCGGGACGTTGTCGCCGCCGCCATGAACCTGGTCGGCGACCAGGATCGGCGAGGCGAAGGGCCGGTTGAAATTCTTGTAGCGGTCCTCGACCGGCAGGTTGCGCTCCATGTCCGGAAGCAGCGCCTTGTAGTGCGACAGGGCCGAGCTCTCCCTCGGATCCTGGACGGTCACGAAGGCCTCGAACGCCGTCTTGGTGCCGTAGAGCGTGTCGGTATAGACTTCGTACGGCCCGATCACGACCTCGATCGGGGTGCCGCCGACGTCCATCCAGGCCAGCTCGGATTCGTAATAGTCGTTGGTCCGGAACGCCTTGGCTCGAAGGTTGAGAAACTTGCGGAGCGAGGCGTTGCTCGTTCTCGCCGCAGCCCGCTCGAGCAGCTTCGCCGCCGGCTCGAGCCATTGGCGGTATTCCACGCTGTAGGGCACCGCGACCAGCCGGTCGCCGCGGCGCTTGACCACCGTATAGCCGCTGGTCAGCGCCTCCTTCTCGCCGGGATGGGCGGCGATATAGGCGTCGAGCTCGGCCTTGGTCAGGTCCTTGGGATAGAAGCCGGCGCCGGCCGGCATCTTCTCGCCGCCGTAGAAGGGATGGTTCTCGGCGAGCGTGTCCCAGGGCCCGAAATGGAGGTCGAACATGTCGAGCAGGGCGGCCTTGCGCGGATGGGCGCTGCGGGCGATCTCCGCCCGGATGGTCGGGTTCTCGCTCGAGCGCTGCCTCAGGTAGATCGGGTTCATCAGCTCGGCCGCCTGGATGAGCAAATTGACCACCTCGCGCTCCTCGGCGCTCAGGAAGCCGGTGCTCGGCGCCATCGGGATCCGGGCGATCTTGGCCCGTTGGGCGGCGAGGTCGTAGCCGTCCGGGGAGGCCGCGACCGCGGGCGGCTCGGCAGGCCTCGTCGCGCAGGCGGCGGTGGCGAGCAAAAGGGCGGCGAGAGCGTAGTGACGCAACTTGTTTCTCCTTCGGCGCAGGCGATTGGAACGGCTGCGGCACGAGATACGTTCCGGGTGACGTGACCACCAAAACGCAGCGTATCCGCGAAAGCCGCATCTTCAGTCTCGAGCCCGGCCGAAATTGCTGGCGCGTGGCCAAGGCCCATCGCGCCGCCCTGATCGTCGACGGCTGCGATTATTTCCGGCTTGTCCGCCAGGCGATGCTCAAGGCCGAAAAGCAGATCCTTCTGATCGGCTGGGACCTCGACACGAGGATCGCGCTCGACGAGCCGGGCGGCAAGAGCGATCCGCCCAACTGCCTGGGACCGTTCGTCTCATGGCTGGTGAAGCATCGCCCCGACCTCAAGATCCACATGCTCGCCTGGAGCGGGATGGCCTACAGCGTGCTCGGAAGAGGGACGACGCTGGCGAGGATGGTGGCGTGGCGCGCAAGCCCGCAAATCCATTTCAAGCTCGACTACGCCCATCCGCGGGCCGGCAGCCACCATCAGAAGATCGCGGTGATCGACGACGCCCTGGCCTTTTGCGGCGGCATCGACATCACCGCCGACCGGTGGGACACCCGAGCGCATCTGGACGACGATCCCGGGCGCCGCCATCCCACCACCCGCCGCCGCTACCCGCCCTGGCACGACGCGACCATGGCGGTGGACGGCGCCGCGGCGCTCGCGCTCGGCGAGCTGGCCCGGCTTCGCTGGGAGGCGGCGACCGAAGAGCGGCTGGCGAGCGCGGGCGGCGGCGGCGACGCCTGGCCGGAGGAGCTCGAAGCGGATTTCCGCGACGTCGAGATCGCCATCGCCAGAACCCGCGCGGAGCACGGCCGCTGGTCGCAGGTCCGCGAGATCGAGGCCCTCTTCGCCGAGCTCGTCGCCAGCGCCCGCCGCCACGTCTACATCGAGACCCAATATTTCGCGTCCAGGGTCGTCGCCGAGGCGGTCGGCCGCCGCCTGGCGGAGCCGGACGGGCCCGAATTCGTCGTCGTCAATCCGAAGGCGGGCTATGGCTGGCTGGACGAATCGGTGATGGGACCGGCCCGGGCCGAGCTGGTCAAGGCGCTCGAGCGCAAGGACCGCTACGGCCGCTTCCGGATCTACACGCCGGTGACCGAGGGCGGCGAGGACATCTACGTCCACGCCAAGATCATGGTCGTCGACGACGTCGTCATCCGGGTCGGATCGGCCAATCTGAACAACCGCTCGATGGGCCTCGACAGCGAGTGCGACGTGATGATCGACGCGCGCCTGCCCGGCAACCAGGCGGCGGCGGCGGCGATAAGGCGCCTTCGCGCCGATCTCATCGCCGAGCATCTCGGAGCGGATCCGGCGCAAGTCGCCGAATCCTGCGAGAAGACCGGCTCGCTGATCGCGACGGTCGAGCGACTTCGCGGCAGCGGGCGCACCCTCATCCCCTATCGCCCGCCCGAATTCAGCGCCGCCCTGACCAGCGTCGCGAAGAAGGAGTTGCTCGATCCCGAGGGCCCCGACCAGGGCTTCGAGCCTTTCGGCCGCAACCGGCTGCTCGCCCGGCTGCGCCGCCGCTGACGCGTCTGCGCGGCCCCAGGCCGAATCCTCCGTTTCCGACCTATCTGCGCCCCAGCCCTGCCGCCGGCGTGCTAAGCTCGCGAAAAGGGGAATAGACATGCCGTTCGCCGTCATGCCCGAGGTCGCGCAATTCTACGGCGCCGACTGGTCCAACTTCCTGCGCACCGAGTCCAACCACACCCCGGCGAGCGCTCAGCGGCGAGCGCGCGCCGATCCGGAGATCGGATTCTTCTTTTTCTGCCGGGAATATCTCGATCTGGGCAGCAAGGGGCAATTCAATGCCGGCGATGCGGTCTTCTTCTCGGGCGAGCCCTGGCCGGGCAGCGCGCCGCAATGCGACCTCTATCGGAAGCGCGCGATGACTACCGGCTATGTCGAGGTGAACGCCAACAACCCGGCGAACATCGGCTGCTTCAGCCTGCAGGACGGCCAGCCCTTGTTCGATTTCGCCTGCATCTTCGCAGCCAATATCGGCGTCGGGCCCGACGGCAAGGCGCTGCTCACCTTCAATCCGCAGGTGGACGCGGTGCTCAATCGCAGCGACGTCGTCGCTCGGCTCCAGGACCAGGGCGTGTCGGTATTGCTGTCGGTGCTCAACAATTGGCAGAATGCCGGCTGGTCGTGCTTCACCGAATATTCCCAAGCCGAGGCCTTCGCCGACCAGCTCGCCCAGTGCGTGAATCGCTACCGCCTCGACGGGATCGACATAGACGACGAATATTCATCC
Organism: Allosphingosinicella sp.; assembly: GCA_035714565.1. Taxonomy (GTDB): domain Bacteria; phylum Pseudomonadota; class Alphaproteobacteria; order Sphingomonadales; family Sphingomonadaceae; genus Allosphingosinicella. The sequence goes on along the minus strand of DASTLX010000040.1, from coordinate 90,766 downwards.
TGCGCGCTGCAGCCCGACTCGCTGATCATGGCGGCGCACGCCATGAACCGGGCCATGCCGGGCAAGATCGTCACCAAGGCGCTGTGGAGCGACCATTCTTATTTCCAGCGGTCCTGGAACGGGATCACCCTCGCCCAGACGCTGACCTACGGCTGGGAGATGTCTTATGACGGCGATATCCGCGTGCTGACGCCCTATGTCGACGCCGGGATGAGGCCCGCGCAATTGCTGCTCGGAATCAATTCTCCCACCGATCCGAGGCAGGCCTTCGACCTCAGCGCCCAGATCGCCGCTCAGGGCTTCGGCGGAATCATGGTCTTCAGCGTCACGACCCAGTCGGCCGCGCTTCTGTCCGGAATCTCGGGCGGCCTCTACAACCAGCACACGCTGGTGGCCCCGGACTGCCTGAGCTGAGCTGAGCTGAGCTGAGCGACGGTCGCGGCGGCCGACGGCGCGCTTCCACCCTCGCCCGAGCCGCGATAGACGCGGGTCCATGCGGGGGCTCGACATCGGCGTGGCGGGGTGCGGGATCGGGGGGCTGGCGGCCGCTCTCCTGCTCGCCCGGGACGGCCATCGCGTCGCCCTGTACGAGCGTTTCGAATCGCCGCGCCCGGTCGGATCGGGCCTGATCGTCCAGCCGACCGGGCTCGCCGTCCTCGACCGGCTCGGGCTCGCCTCGGCGCTGGCCGCGGCCGCGGCGCCCGTCGCCCGGCTGTTCGGCAAGGCGGAGCCGTCCGGGCGGGTCGTCCTCGACGTCCGCTACGAATGGCTCCGCCGTCCCGGCGCCCGCGGATACGGAGTTCACCGCGCCGCCCTGTTCGACATCCTCCATCGCGCCGCGACCGCCCGGGCGCTGCCCATCCACACCGGCCGAACCGTTGCCGGAAGGTCGGGCGGGCGACTGCTTTTCGCCGGCGGGGAAACCTCGCCGCGCCACGATCTCCTCGTCGACGCTCTCGGCGCCGGGTCGCCGCTGGCGGGAGAGCCGGCTCGGCCGCTCGCCTATGGCGCGCTCTGGGCGAGCCTCGACTGGGTCGACGGGTTCGACGAGGGCGCGCTCGAGCAGCGCTACCGGCGCGCTGACACCATGGCCGGGATCCTCCCCGTCGGCCTCGCTCCCGGCGGCGCGCGCCGCCAGGCCGCCTTCTTCTGGTCGCTTCGCGGCGACCGCCTCGCCGATTGGCGCGAGCGCGGTCTCGAGGCCTGGAAGGCGCAGGTCCGGGCGCTCTGGCCGGCGACCGCCCCCTTCCTCGACCAGATCGATGGCCCGGATCGCCTCACCTTCGCCCGCTACGCCCACCGCACGCTGCGCGAGGCCGCCGAGCCCGGCCTGATCCACATCGGCGATTCCTGGCATTCGGCCAGCCCCCAGCTCGGCCAGGGGGCGAACATGGCCCTGCTCGATAGCTGGGCCCTGGCCAGGGCCCTGCGCGAGGAAGACGGCCTCGACGCCGCCCTCCGACGGGCGGTGGCCCTCCGCCGCTCCCACGTCCGGCTCTACCAGGTCCTGTCGGCCCTCTTCACCCCCGCCTATCAGTCGGACGGGCGAATCATGCCGTGGATCCGCGACCGCATCGTTCCGCCCTTCGGCCGCCTGTGGCCGGCGACCCGGATTCAGGCCGAGATGGTCGCCGGCACCTTCGGCGGGCCGCTCGAGCGGCTCGGCCTCGACTGAATCCCGGGCGAAATCGTTTCGAAGGCATGACGTCCGTCACGGCGCCGCCCGCCCGCCCCGGGCCATGACGGCGGTGATCGTCTGCGTCTTCGGCTGAGGCGGGGAGGTCGGGATCGGATCGAGAGCCGCCGGCGGGTCCGGCGGCCCCACCCGATCGGCCGAGCCCGCTGCGCTGAAGTCCGGGCGCGATTGTCAGAGGCGGCCTTTTTGTGTTTCCCTGCGCACCGGGGCGACTCGGGCGGGCAGGATGGCGGGGGGACAGGCCGTGGCGGACGAGCAGGACGATGAGCTGAAGGTCGCATCCACCGCGGATGTGCTGGCGGCCGAATATAAGCTGATCTGGCAGGCGGAGCTGCCGGCCGCGGGGACGCCCAAGGAGCGCGAGGCCGCTTACCGCAAGGCGGTGCTGGCCAAGAACCAGACCGCGCTCTGCCTTTCCGGCGGCGGCATCAGGAGCGCCGCCTTCGCGCTCGGAGTCCTCCAGGCGCTCAGCGCCAAGAACCTGCTCACCCATTTCCATTATCTCTCCACCGTCTCGGGCGGCGGCTATATCGGAAGCTGGCTTCAGCGCTGGATCCACGAGGAGCCGGGCGGCGCCGATGCGGTGATGATCAAGCTCGGCGGAGTGACCGAGCCCGCCGAGGTCTCGGCGCTTCGCGAGAACAGCAACTTCATCACGCCCCGGGTCGGGGTCGGCTCCAACGACACCTGGACGGCCCTTTCCATCTCCGGCCGCAACATCGCCCTCAACTGGCTGCTGTTCGCGCCGCTCCTGATGTTCGTTACGGTCTTCCCCAATCTGTTCGCGGCGAGCGTGCTCTCGCTGCCGATCCGCGCGTCGCAGATGCCGGGGCTTCCCTGGCTGACCTTCATCGCCCTCGCGGTCAGCGCCGTCTTCGCCTTCTTCGCGGCCTGGAAGGTGTGCCGGGCCCTGCCGAGCTACCGCGCCTCGACCGGAATCGTGCCCTCGCGGGCCGACGGCTGGCTGACCACCCGGATCGTCTTTCCGCTGGTCGGCTGGTCGATCAGCGGCACGCTCAGCGTCGCCATCGACCTGTTCAACGAGAAGCCCTTCCTCGGCGTCGCCGGCCTCGCGCTGGCGCTCGTCTCGTTGCTCGCCTCGGTCGTCGGCCTGTTCGCCTCGGGCTTCACCCTGCCCGGCGCGCGCGAGGGCCAGGCCGGCCACCCGGCCGAGGAATATCGCGAGACCTTCGCCACCGACATCCCGATGTGGCTGGTCGCCCTCGGCGTGGCCGCACTCGTCACCGTGCTTGGGGCCGGCCTGTTCGAGCGCTGGCTGGCCCCCGAGCTCCCTCAGGTCGCCGCGCGGATCAAGACGGCCTGCCCGGCCGTCGCGACGGCCTGGGCGGCCGGAGACCTGACCGCCCGCCAGGCTGCGATCGTCTGCTGGCACCAGGGGCTGCCCAAGCTTTCTCCGGTCGCGCTCCTGACCGTGCTCGGCCCGCTCTGGCTGATGACGACCCAGTTGCTGATCGCCATCGTCTTCGCGGGCTTTCGTGAGGCGAGCGGACGGACGATCCAGCCGGACAGCGACCGTGAATGGCTGGCCAGGCTCTCGGCGGTGAAGATCAAGCCGATGCTGCTCTGGGGCGTCGTCGGCTTCGCGGTGCTGATCCTGGGCTGGACCCTGGCCCGCTACATTCCCGGCTTCGACATGTCGCTGTCCGGGATGATCGCGGCGATCAGCGGTTTCGTCGCGGTCGGCGGCGGCCGAAGCGAGAAGAGCGGCAACAGCACCAGCGCCCTGAAGGGCGTCACCTCGCGGGTGATGAAGATCCTGCCGATGCAGGCGGTGATCGCGATCGCCACCGCGTTGTTCATCCTGATGCTGTTCCTGATCCTGGGCCGGATCGAGCAGAACGCCGCGGCCTGGATCGCTCCGAACCTGGACTGGGAAAACCGCCCGACCTGGATCGACCCGGCCGTGGTCGCCCACGGCGCCCTGCTCGTCGTGCTCAGCGTCCTGCTCTACTTCCTTCAGCGGCGGATCCACGTGAACCGGTTCTCGCTGAACGGCCTCTACCGCAACCGGCTGGCCCGGGCCTTTCTCGGCGGCGCCCGCCGGTCGCGGCAGCCCGATCCGTTCACCGGCTTCGACCCCGCCGACAACGTGCGGATGCACAGCCTCACTCCGAAGGCGCTGGGCCGGACCTGCCTCTACCCGGTCGTCAACGTCGCCCTCAACGTCACCGCCAGCGAGAAGCTCGCCTGGCAGGAGCGCAAGGCGGAGCCCTTCGTCTTCACCCCCTGCTACAGCGGCAGCGCGATGCTCAAGCCGCCGGAATGGCCGCCCTGCGACGGCACCCCCTACGATCTGAGCGAGCCGCCGGGGGCCTACCTCCCGTCCAGGATCTACGGCGGCAACGAGCCCGATCTGGCCATGGCCGACAACGGGGTCAGCCTCGCCACGGCGATGTCCATCTCCGGGGCCGCGGCCAGCCCGAACATGGGCTATCACACCTCCGCCGCCACCGCCCTGCTGATGACCTTGTTCAACGTCCGCCTCGGCGCCTGGCTTCCCAATCCGGCGCAGGCCAGGGAAATGGGCGACCGGGTCCGCGCCTCTGGGCCGAGCAATTCGCTTCGGGCGGTGCTGCGCGAGCTCGCGGGCGCCACCGACGACCGCGGCTGGGACATCTACCTGTCGGACGGCGGCCATTTCGAGAATCTCGGCCTCTATGAGATGATCCGCCGGCGCTGCCAGTTCATCGTCGTCAGCGATGCCGGCGCCGACCCGGAATGCGCGTTCAGCGATCTCGGCGGGGCGGTCCGCAAGGTGAAGATCGATCTCGACGTGGACATCGTCTTCGAGCCGATGCGCATCGCCAGCCGCAAGAACAGCCCGCTCAAGCCGCCGCCGCAATTCGCCTACGCGCTGGGCACGATCGAATATCCCGAAGCGCGCCAGCGGCCGACGCGCGCCGAGGAAGCCGAGGCGCCGCCGCGGTTCGGCCGGATCCTCTACATCAAGCCCAGCTTCTTCGGCGATCTGCCGGTCGACGTCGTCTCCTACGCGGCGCAGAGCGAGACCTTCCCGCACGAATCGACCGCCGACCAGTTCTTCTCGGAATCTCAATTCGAGAGCTACCGCCGCCTCGGCTACTTCTTCACCAGGGAACTCGGCGGCAGCTTCAACGCCGCCGACCATGCGGACAACCATGTCGGCCGCTTCTTCGACGCGATCGACGCCCAGCTGGGAGGGCAGCCGGAGGCGGCAGCCGGGATGCTCACCAAAGCGGTCCGGGCGATGAAGCGCCGGGTATGCAAGGAGGAGTAGCTCCGTCCGTCCCGCCCCGGCGGCGACGGCCGGGCGGTCGCGGCCTGCCGGCTGGGAGCTAGTCCTCGCCCTCGCCCTCGCCCTCGCCTTCGCCCTCGCCCTCGCCTTCGCCCTCGCCTGCGTCACTAGCCTCGGCTCCGGCCGGCTTCGCGTCCTGGAAGAAGGGCTCGACCTCGCCCTTCAGCTTGATCGTCATCGGCTGGCCGTAGCGGTCCATGCTCCGGCCCGCGGCGACGCGGATCCACCCCTCCGAGACGCTGTATTCCTCGACGTCGGTGCGCTCCTTGCCCTTGAAGCGGATGCCGACTCCCCGGCGCAGGAGCTCGCCGTCGAAGAAGGGGCTGCGCGGGTTGAGCGAGAGTCGGTCGGGAGGCGTGTCGGCCATGATTCAAGTCTCTTCATGTCTCAGATTGAATGACTGCAGGTTGGAGCGCGCTACCCCGTTCGCCCTGAGCCTGTCGAAGGGCTTTCCTTCCCTGCGCCAAAAAAAAGGGCTTCGACAAGCTCAGCCCGAACGGAACCGTGGGCTACCGTCCGATCCGACCGCGGATCAGCGCAATTTGCTGATCTTCAGCCCGTCCTGTTTGGCGCGCTCCTTCACCGACTCCTCGGTCCGGGTCAATGCCTTGGCGACCGCCTTGAGCGACATGCCCTTGCCCGCGAGCAGATGGAGCTTCTGGATCTCCTCCTGCTTCCAGGGCTGCCGGTGGCGGGCGAAGGGCTCGGCCATCAGCCGTTCGACAATCCGCCGCTTCCCTTGGTCGAGGGATTGGCGGCGATGGTCTTCTTGACCTCCTTCTTGGGCTTCCTGGCTTCCTTGTTGCTCTTCTTCTGACCCTTGGCCATGTCCGTCTCCTTAAACCCTGGCGCCTTCGCGACCCCCATACGTCATTCCGGCAAAAGGCGGAATCCATGAACATGGCCGCGGGGAAGCCTCGTACAGCCGTGTTCATGGATCCCGGATCAAGTCCGGGATGACGACTCCTACCCCTTCTTCGCCGCGATGTACGCGTCCACCTGCTGCTCCAATATGTCGAGCGGCAACGGTCCGCTCTCGAGCACGGCGGCGTGGAAGTCGCGAATGTCGAAGCGCTCGCCCAGCGCCCGCTTCGCGCGCTCGCGAAGCTCGAGGATCTTGAGCTGGCCGATCTTGTAGCTCGTCGCCTGGCCCGGATTGTTGATGTAGCGCTCGACCTCCTTGACGATGTCGCGTTCCGACAGGAGCGAATTGTCCTGGAAGTAGCGGATCGCCTGCTCGCGGGTCCAGCGCTTCGAATGGAGCCCGGTGTCGGTGACGAGCCGCACCGCCCGCCAAAGCTCCAGCGAAAGGTGCCCGAACAGCGAATAGGGATCCTTGTAGAAGCCCATCTCGCGCCCGAGCCGCTCGGCATAGAGTCCCCAGCCCTCGCTATAGGCGCCGTAGCCGCCGAAGCGGCGGAACTTGGGCACTCCCTCCAGCTCCTGCTGCAGCGCGATCTGGAAATGGTGCCCCGGAGCGCCCTCATGATAGGCGATGCCCTCGATCTGGGGCTTGAGCACCTGGTTCATGTCGGCGAGGTTGACGTAGAAGATGCCCGGCCTCGACCCGTCCGGCGACGGCCGGTTGTAGAAGGCGACCGACGCCGTTTCCTGCCGCCAGGTCTCGACCGCGCGCACTTCCAGCGGCGCCTTGGGCAGCCGGCTGAACCATTTCGGCGCCTCGGCCATCACCTGCGCGATGAAGGCGTTGGCGTCGGCTAGATAGACCCGCCGCCCCTCGTCGGTGTTCGGATATTTGAACTGCTTGCCGGTCTTGATGTGCGCGAAGAACTGCTGGAGCGTGCCCTTGAAGCCGACCTGGGCCTTGATCGCCTCCATCTCGCGGTGGATCCGGGCGACCTCGTCGAGGCCGATCTGGTGGATCCGGTCGGCGGAGAGGTCGGTGGTCGTCTGGGCGCGGAGCCGCGAGGCGTAATATTCCGCCCCGTCGGGAAGGCTCCAGGCGCCGCTGTTGCCCGTCGCCCTCGGCTCGATCGCGTCGAGAGTCGCCAGCATGTCCGCGACCGCCCGGCGAAACGGCCCGGCAAGCGCCGCCGAGGCGTCGGCGATCAGCCGGGCCTTGACCTCCGCCGGCGCATCGAGCGCCCCGACCTTCTTCCGGAAGTCGGCGAGCAGCGGCGAATCGGCTCCGCCGTCGAAGGGAGCGCCGGCGATCGCCCGCCGGGCATCGGCCCGGACCGGAGCGAAGTTGAACTTGGGCGGGACGATCCCCTTCTCGGCCTGCGCCCTCGCCTCGGCATCGATCTCCCGCATCGCCCGCTCGGTGTCGCGCAGGCGGGCGATATAGGCCTCGGCGTCGGTGACGCTGTCCACCCTGTGCTGGTTGATCAGGAAGACCGGGAAGGCGCCCGCCGGGCTGCCGTTGGTCGACATCGCAAAGCCGTAGTCCCGCCACCGGAAATTCTCGGCGGAGCGCTTCGCGTTATACTCGAACAGGCGGTAGTTGAGCTGCCCCGCCGGGCTTAGCCTGGCATAATCGAACCGCGATTTCATGTCCGCGAGCTGCTTCTGGACGAGCGCCTGGTCCCGCTGCGCCTGGGCATCGCTATAATCGTCGAGCCGGTCGTAGCTCGTCTTGCTTCCGAGGCTGGTCAGGGTCTCCGGGCTGGAGGCATTGCGCTCGTCAAAGGCGGAGTCGAGGAAGGCGAGGAGCCGGCCGTCCTCGGCCGCCGGGTCGGCCGCCGGCGCCACGCTCGCGTTCGGCGGCAAGGCGGTTCCCAGCGCAGGGACTCCCCGGTCCTCGGTGGCGCCTGCGCAGGCGGCGGTCAGGAGAAGGGCGGCGAGCGGAAAGGCGTGTTTCATGAGCCGTGCATTAGCGCGCCGCGCCGCCTTTGTCCTCCCCATCGAAGCATGGGGAGCGGGACCGCACGAAATGTGGTGGAGGGGTAGCTGCCGAGGACTCAGCGGCTCGCGCGCGAACCCGCCAGGTCCGCGCTCCCACCCCTCCACCCTGCTCCGCATGGTCCCCCTCCCCATCTGGGATGGGGAGGATTTACCCCGCGCCGGCCTCCGCCGCCCAGCGCCGCGCCAGCGGGTGAAGCTCCGCATAAGCCGACCAGGCCGATTCCGCCCAGGCCCGGACCGCCTCCCGCCAGGGCCCCGGCTCCTCGATCCCCTCGACGTCGCCGAGCGTGACCTCGCCGCGTGCTTCGGGCAGCGCCGGCTTGTCGAGCTCGCGCTTCCCGTCGAGCCAGTCCCTCAACGCCGGAGCGCCGGTCGCCGCCGAAATTCCCTCCTCCAGTATCTGCCCGAGCCCGACCAGGTGGGCGGCGAGCGACTTGGCCGAGCGGCAATAGCGGTCCGGATGCTGGAGCGAGTAGGTGTCGACGAACATCCGGTGCACGGCGAAGAAGTGGGGATCCTCATAGTCGCGCGCGAGCAGCGCCTCGTAGCGCGCCTGGCAGCCCTCCGTCCCGCCCTCGACGATACGGCCGCAGCCGCCGCACGGTTCTTCCGTCACCGGCCCTCTCCCGCCAGCCAGCACGGATCCCATTGCGGCTCCGGACCGAAGCGCTCGACCAGGAAGTCGACCAGCGCCCGGACCCGGGCCGTGGTCGCCCGTCCCGGTGGCATCACCGCGTGCAGGGCGCCTTCCTCGAGCGGATAGTCGCGAAGCACGGGCTCGAGGGTCCCCCGCTCGAAGCCCGGAGCCGCGATGAAGCTGGGCAGGATGCAGATCCCCAGCCCCGCCTCCGCCGCGGCCCGGAGCATCTCGCCATTGTCGGCCCGGAGCCGGGGTCGCCCCCGCACGTAATCCCACCGGCCGTCTACCCGGAAGCGCCACTGCTCGCTCGCGTAGAGCAGGATGTCGTGGTGGGCGAGGTCGCGCGGATGCTCCGGCCGGCCGCGCGCGTCGAGATAGGCCGGGCTCGCCGTCGGCACCTTCCGGACCGGAGCGATGCGCCGCGCGACCAGCGCGCTGTCCTTGAGCGAGCCGATCCGCACCGCCAGGTCGAAGCCGCCGGCGGCGAGGTCAACCGGACGGTCGTCGAACGAGATGTCGAGCTCGACCCGCGGATGGGCTTTGGCGAACTCGGCCAGGGCGGGGGCGAGATGCTCGACGCCGAACGAAAGCGGCGCCGACAGCCGCACCGGGCCCGCCACCTGCGTCACCGCCTCGGCGACGACCTCCTCGGCGGCCTCGAGATCGGCTAGGATGTTCGAGGCCCGCTCGAAATAGGCCTGCCCGACCTCGGTCGGCTGCGCCCCCTTCGCGGTCCGGGTCAGAAGCCTCGCGCCCAGATTCTCCTCGAGCCGGGCGACCCGGCGGCTGAGGATCGATTTCGACATCCCCATCCGCTCCCCGGCTCGGCTGAACGCGCCGGTCTCGACCACCCGGACGAAGGCGAGAACGTCGAGCAGGTCGGTCGATGATCGTTCCATAGTTAGCAACACCATAATGCGTCTACGACGCCTACAAGCAACGCTGCTACCGGCTTACATGTCTCCGTGCAAGCTCAGGAGGCAGAAATGACCAACGTTCTCATCGTCGACAGCGCCGCCACCGGCGAAGCGTCCGTCACGCGGCGGCTGACCGCCGAGCTCGAGGCAGTCCTCCGCGGCCGCGGCCCGGTCCGGATCGTCCATCGCGACGTCGGCTCGAGCCCGGTCCCCCACCTCACGGCCGAGACGACGCCGGCGATCCGCGGCGCCGAGGCCGAGACCGACTCCGCCCGCGACGCCATCGCCCTCTCCGACGCGCTGATCGCGGAGCTCAAGGCCGCGGACCTCCTGGTCATCGGAGCGCCGATGTACAATTTCGGAATGCCCTCCACGCTCAAGGCCTGGTTCGACCACGTCCTTCGCGCCGGCATCACCTTCCGCTATTCCGAGGCCGGCCCCGAAGGCCTGCTCCAGGGCAAGAAGGCGATCGTCGTCGAAAGCCGCGCCGGCCTCTACAGCGAGGGCCCGTCCTCGGCCATGGACAGCCAGGAGCCGCACCTTCGCACCCTGCTCGCCTTCATGGGCATCGACGACATGAGCTTCGTCCGGGTCGAGAAGCTGGCCTTCGGGCCGGAGGCGGCGGCCGAGTCGATCGCTGAGGCGATCGAACGGCTCCGCGGCCTCGCCATCGAAGAACTGCCACTGGCGGCCTGAAAACCTCCCCGGCATTTGCCGGGGACGGAACCATGCGAGACATGGTGCAGGGGCAGACGGCGCCTACGTTGCGAGTTCGTGCGCGGACCTCCGCTTTCGAGCCGACCCCCCTCCGCCACCCTCCGTGTGGTCCCCCTCCCCAGGCGAGTCGCGCCCAGGGAGGATGAAAGGGCGCCGCCCCGACCTTATCTTTTCCGCCAGGAGACCCATCGTGATCGACATCCGCCCCTTCGCCACCCTCGGCCATGCCGACCATGGCTGGCTCAACGCCCGCCACCATTTCTCCTTCGCCGATTATCACGATCCGGCCCGCCCCGGATGGGGCGCGATCCGGGTCTGGAACGACGACGAGATCGCCGCCCGCTCGGGCTTCCCGCCGCACCCCCATTCGGACATGGAGATCATCACCTATGTCCGCGAGGGCGCGATCACCCATCAGGATTCGATGGGCAACAAGGGCCGCACCGGCGCCGGCGACGTCCAGGTCATGTCCGCCGGGACCGGAGTGCGCCACGCCGAATATAATCTCGAGGACGAGAGGACGACCCTGTTCCAGATCTGGGTCCACACCGACCGCCCCGGAGCCGAGCCGGGCTGGGGCGCGAGGCGCTTCCCGAAGGACGACCGCGCGGGCGCTTTCGTCACCCTCGCGAGCGGCTTCGAGGAGGACGTCGAGGCGCTGAAGATCAACGCCGCCGCCAGGGTCCTCGGAGCGACTCTCAAGGCGGGCGAGACGGCCGAGCTCACGCTCGACCCGGGCCGCCACGTCTACCTCGTCGCCGTCGGCGGAGCGATCCTCGTCAACGGCCGCCGCGCCGAGCCGCGCGACGGAATCGCGGTGACCGCCGAGGAAAAGCTGGCGATCCGCGCCGTCGGCGACTCCGAGATCGTCCTCGTCGACGCGCGCTGACGCGAACGGGGACGGGCGCTGCCCGCGAGGCGCCGCCCGTCCCCCACGCCCTTCGAGCCGTCGCTCGTCGGATTGAAGCCCGTCGCCTGGTTCGCGCCCGTCGAGCCGGCCCGATTGCAGGAAAAGAAGGTTAACGCCCGATCCACCTTCTTTTTGTGGTTCTTTCAACGACTTGGGGCGTTTCCACCGCCATGCCCCATTATTACTTCCACCTCGACCGCGACGGCGGCCGGCTCCGGGACGAGGAGGGGCTCAAGCTGCCCGACGCCGAGGCCGCCTGGTACCAGGCGGTGAGGAGCGCGCGCGAGCTGATCCGCGGCGAGCTCGCGCTCGGCACGCGCTGGGACCGCGAGACGATCGAGATATGCGACGAGGTCGGGACCCGGGTCGACCGGGTCGCCCTCGCCGACATCGTCCATTACGCCCTCTGACCGACCCCGCGGAAGCCCCGCGTCATGGGCGCCGGGCGACCCCTCGCAGGCTTGCCGACGGTATTAACGTTCTTGGAAAATCGGTGCCGGCGCCGACTAGCGCTCGACGCGGCGGAACACGCCCTTGACGATCCGCCTCGGCGCCGGAGCGACGATGAGCTCGAGCTCGCGCGGGTGGAGCGGCCATTCGAACTCGCAGCCTATCTCCTTCTCGCGCACCCAGACCACCCGGCTCCGCCTCGGCTCGAGGCCGGCCAGTTTGAGCCAGACCTCGTCGCCTTCCCGGTGAGGCTCCTCGGCCTCTGCCTTGAAGCCGCCGACCGAGATGTCGAGGACGACGATCTTGCTGGTCTTCGCTCCGGACTCGCGAAGCGCGGCAGCGAGGTTGACGATCCGGCGCTCGGCCTTGCGGCCGTCGGTGATCGGGATCTGGGACAGCTCGGCATCGATGAACAAGGCGGGCCCCCTCAAGGCGATTGACGGTCCGCCTTCTAGGGCCCGCCGGTAAATATAAGGTTGCTCCGGGGCGCCGCGGCCGGTCGGCGAGGGTCGGGGCCGGCGCTTTAGAGGCGCCGGCCCCCCCTCGGATACGCGACTCGAGGGACCGCCCTTCCGCGTGGCCTGCATCGGGGCGGCAGCTGGGCTTATGGCGCGCAGGCGTTGAGGAAGGGCTGAACGAAGAGGTTAGCGAGCGTTAAGCCATTCCCGCTTCACGCCGCTTTCGATCCGCCTTCGTTCACTTGAGCGATTGCGCGCCCGTAACGTAACCCATTGGCGGGCCGTGAGATTTTTCGATTCGCAGGGTGCCGCGGGCTTGGGAAGAAGGCGGAAGCGGCAAGCCGCCCCCGCCCCCCCGGTCGCGTACCAAGGCGCCTTTGTGCCAGCCAAGGCTTGAGAAAAGGTTTAGCGCGCCGCGGGGCGAAGGCGAGGTCGGACGGCGGCCTTGCCCGGCGGTCCTTCCAGCGCTCCCGGGCGCCGTTTTCCGCCGCGAATCGCCGGCGACGCCGAGACGTCGCGACACGCGCGCGCCGGCGCCGGCCGCCGGGCGCCATTGCCAATCCGGCGCGCCGCCCTATCTCGCCCGGACAGCCAATCGCCGACGGAGAGACGAATGCCCGGCCCCATGACCTGCCCCCATTGCGCCGTCCCTTTGGTGATGAGCGAGCGCCAGGGCGTCGAGATCGACTATTGCCCGCAATGCCGCGGAGTCTGGCTCGACCGGGGCGAGCTCGACAAGATCCTCGAGCGCGCCGCCCGCGACATGGCCCCGCCCGAGCCGCCGCGGGCGCCCGAGCCGCCCCGCGCCCCCCAGCCCCCGATCGCTCCCCAGGCGCCCTACCCGCCCCAGGGCGGCTACGACCCCCGCTACGACCAGCGCGGCCACCACGACCACGGCTACGGCCACCGCCCCCACAAGCGCCGCAAATCCTGGCTCGAAGAGATCTTCGACTAGGGGGCGACGATCCTCGGCGCCGCCCTGCTTCCCGTTCCGCCCGGTCAGGATCGGGTCTTCACCATCGTCAGTCATCACGCCCTCCTCGTCTGAAACAAAAAAGGCTGCGGGCCCGGAGACCGCGCAGCCGAAAATCCTCCCCTGCCTTTGCAGGGGAGGGGGACCGCCCGAAGGGCGGTAGAGGGGCCTTCTTCACCCCTCATTCTCCTTGTCAAAAAGCGCCGGCCCAAGACCTGCGGTCACCGCCGAAAGCGCGTCAGGCTCTAGTTCTCGGCCGCCGTGCCGAACGAGATTTCAACGCGACGACGCAACGACGCAACGATGCCCGGACGCTACCAGCGCGCAGCGCTCCTCCATCCCCGGGGCGAGTCAGAGCCGCGGCATTCGGGACTATCGGGCGTCCGTCCAAGCCTCAGAATCGTCGCGTCGTAGCGTCGTCGCGTTTCAAAATGAGTTCGCACCAAGCTGGTCGAAATCTCCCCGGAACCTCGGCCCCGTCGATTTCTAACGCAAAGACGCAAGGCGCGGGGAGTGCTCCTCTCCGCTCAAGCAGGCGGCCATAGCCCTTGCCAAGGACGAACCGACCCCAGTCCGCTCGCGGAATCTTAGCGCCTTCGCGTCTTTGCGTTCAAAAATGTGTTCGCACGGAGGAGTCGAAACAGTCGCCGGAACCTCAGCCGGTCAGTTCCCGTTGGGGGGGCGGCAAGCGGAAGCTACACTTCTCCAGCGTTCCTCTTTTGTACCATAACAGCGTGACGCTGTCAAGCCAATCTACCCGCTCCGGCAAATCCTATTGTAAGCCCCGATCCGCGCCGGATTTCCGCCGCTGCGGCGCAATGCTACTCGGCCGGGCAAATCCTATTTTCGTGCGCACAAGAAAATTTTTCTGGGCCGGAATCCCGCCATTTCGCGGTGCCCGCCGAATCAGCGCCACTGGTCAACTGAATCGCGCTCACTGAGCCTGTCAAACGATCGCGCCACCATAACTTCCCACGGTTCCCCTAAGCTCGAACTATGGTAGAGGGCTCACACGAGACGGGGTTCAATCGATGGAAGAACTTCTGCAACGGCTGCGAGAGTTTCGTGACGCTCGAAATTGGGACCAATTTCACGATCTGAAAAACTTGGCGATCTCAGTAACACTCGAAGCAGCAGAGCTCTTGCAGATATTTCAGTGGCTGTCGCCGAAAGACCACCTCAGCGCAAGCCAACGGGAGGCGGTTGCCAGCGAGTCCGCCGACATTCTCGTCTACCTCATTTACTTGTGCGATAAGCTGGATATTGACTTGATTGCGTGTACGGGACAGAAAATCGAACGCAACGAGAAGCGCTACCCAGTGGACGCTTCCCGAGACATCGCCGGCACGGCAGGACGCGCAGATGGTGGAGCACCACCGGAGGGCCATTAGGTGCTCAAATTCGACAGAACTTCCTTAGAGACGCTCTGGCAGGAGCGCAGAAAAATTGCGCCCAGTGAATATCTTCCCTTAGCCCCCCTTCCTCAAACTAGAGACGCCGGCGACATACTATCAATGCTGCACGACACCTCTTTTCGACGCCTTTTCAAGCGGTTCGGACGGTCAAGTAATTTCAATACTGTCGAGGAATGGATCTGTTCCTTTGAATCCTCTTCGGCGGGTGCATTGTATACACCTCACGAGGCGGCGCACCTCAAGAACGTGCGTTTTCTCTTATATTTAGATGAACTGCGTAGACGCTGCGTTCGGGATATAGAAAGACAGCTGCGCACGGCTGCGATCTCACAAGAGATACCACGCGAAGGTACGTTGCTGGTTTACCCTGACGACCTCTCAGCTTGCTATCTGGCAGAATACGGTATGGCCGCAGACCAAATGCATGTGCATTTCGTCGACTGGCTCAGTCACCCGCGCGCGCTCCTGCGCCTGGAAGACGCTGTTTGCTTTGCTAATGTGCGATCTAGAAATCTGGCAAAGAGCTTCATTCAGAGTGGTCACAAGACCATTGTCCACGGCGGCATTCTCACCCATGTGGACCGCCGCCGCCATGTCGGCGTCTTTGGTCCGTCCATTGACACTTTGTTAATGGCTTCGATTGTGGCTGAGCATGTTCGGGTGCATAAGCCAAAGACGGTACTAGAGGTTGGAATAGGCAGCGGGCACATATACTGTAGTGCTGCTATACATTCGGGAGGACCGCTTTATCTATGCGGTGTTGACATTGAGCCGACCGCGGTCCTTTGTGCTGCTACTAACTACCTGCGCCATGAAGTCACTTTTGACCTCAAGGAGGTGTCGGGAAACCTCATCATTGGTGCTTTCGACGGCAGCATGTTTGGGAGAAGATTTGATTTAGTGGTCTCAAACCCTCCGTATATCCCCGAGCATCAGATACGCCGTCTAGCTGGACGGCAGGAGCTGCGCGGGGCGACAAGCGGTACTGATCTCGTAAAGGATGTCCTTGAGGCCCTTCCCCTTCTGCTGAATGATGGCGGGCAGGCCTTGATGATGATTAGCTCTGTAACCCCCGATCCTCATCAATGGCTGCCCAAAGGGCTTAGGATTGAAAAATGCATCAAACCCGAGGGAGTGCGTGTGCCATTTGATGTGGATTTTGCACTGGATAATCCGGTACTTCTTGACGCGCTGAAAGCCAACGACGGCCTCTGGGACATGGGAGGGCATTTCGAACATGCTCTACGTCCTATCTGGGTGAAAAAAGTATGATCCTTTTGTGGTTCAGGGATATTAGCATTCCGGATGGAGAAACGATTCAGCGACATCTGGAGGTGATTGAGCAGCATGGATCCGTGTGGTGGGGTTGGCTCAAGCGAAAAGAAGAGCGGGTGCCCACAGATACCTTAATTGAAATATCCAAGTCTTTGGTGGAAAGTGAACTTGAGATTTTTCTATATCACAGTGACGCTCGCGAACTGTACAGTGCCGAGTTGAGGAGGATTTCAGCCCTTCCAGGCGGATACAGAATCCGGTCCCCGCAGGTGGACCTCACCCCAGCATACATGCATGAAAGCGTCTGCCCGGCTTGGTTCGAGCTCACGCGTATCGACGCGGTCCGGCAGGTTCCTACGCTGCGTCTCGCGGACATCCCTACGATACCGACCGCAGCGGGGGTTGGCGAAATCATGAGCGGCGGAGTGGTATTGAGGGACGACCCTCTTCGCGCTACCGGTGCGACGTTGTGGGCGGTGGAGCGAGCGGGTGAAGATTGCACTTAGCGGCGCCTCCGGATCAGGCAAAAGCAGCGTAGCACGCTACCTACAGCAGCGGCATGGATTCGTGTCGGC
The DNA here is from genome assembly GCA_035714565.1 of Allosphingosinicella sp. Taxonomy (GTDB): domain Bacteria; phylum Pseudomonadota; class Alphaproteobacteria; order Sphingomonadales; family Sphingomonadaceae; genus Allosphingosinicella. The sequence continues at coordinate 74,580 of DASTLX010000040.1, read as the reverse complement.
CTCTACGGGTGAGATTTGCCGGAAGATCGCCGCCTTGCTGTTTGGCAGAGAGGATAAAGGTTCTCTTAATCGCGTGTCAGAGATGGTACGAGCGGTCGACAGCGGCCTGTTCATAACTGCTGCCCTTCGCAACGTGCGCGGCGAGCGGGTAGTGTTGGACAGCGTCCGGTACAGGTCTGATATTGATCGGGTTCATAGCGCCGGCTTTGTTGTTTGGCATATCGAATGCTCCCCGAGAGAGCGTGAACGGCGCCTGAAAAATCGGGGTCAAGCTGTCACCTCGTGCGATTTTGAGCATCCATCTGAAAGGGAACTCTCGGCTTCCGAGTTCGAGGCTATAATAGCGAATGAGGACCTCACCGAGGAGGAGCTTCATTCACAGATTGACCTCCTGCTTCGGGCATGAAGCCAGGAGTTCTAATTTTCGACGTAGACAATACGCTTTACAATTTCGTCGATTTTTTCGCTCCCTCATTTCGGTCGATGGTGCATGTGCTTGCCAGGGAGGCCGACCTTCAGGAGGTTGAGATAATCCGAAGTGCGAAAGCAGTCTACCAAGCCGCAGGAACACTTGAGTACCCGTTTCTAGTCCAGGAAATGGACATATTTTCCGAACGGCCGCCAAATGAGGTGGACCGCTTAATAGACCTCGTCCGAACCGTCTTTTCTATAAATAGACGTAGAAGATTACAATTATATCCCGGCATCATTAACCTCATTATGTCTGCTCGGGCTAGTGGTTGGACTTGCGTATGCGCTACCAACGCGCCCTATTACCAAGTGGGTCAGCGCCTCCATCGTCTAGGCATCCTCACAAAGATTGATGGCCTAGTGGCGTGGGAGGGCCGGCCTGTTGACGCAAGTCGGGAAGAACATGTTCGGAAGCACAGCGACATGCGGGCAAGCCTTGATCAGCGGCTCCACCTGTTTGAAATTTTACAAACACCTGACGTGAAGCCGTCTTCCTACCCATTTATGCGTATCTTGGAACATTTTGGGGATGAGCGACAATACTATTCGGTTGGTGATAGTTTGTCTAAGGATTTGCAGCCAGCCGCTTCACTAGGGGCTTCTACGATCTGGGCGAAGTATGGAACTGAAGTTGACCCGGTAAATTACGCGACTTTGCTGGAGATAACCCCGTGGACTTCAGATCAGGTCGCGATGGAAGCTGCTCCCGCTGTGGGTCCCGATTACATAGCTGAAAGTCCAAGGGACGTCGCACGGATTCTATCAATACCAGTTCAGGCTGATCTGTTTCTGGAGTGACGTTTTCCCAGATCCCAAGACGTGTCATGCGATAAGCGCAAACCCGACGCAGACCCCTCCAACCCTGGGTGAAGTCGCTCTTCATCTGGACTGCCCGCCTAACGGCCTTTTTCCCCGCCCCCCCCGGAAGCGCTCCTGCTCCTCCGCCAACCGCGGCTCGGCCTTCATCGCCTCGGCCACGCTCCGCCGCATCTCGCCCACCATCCTCACGTGGATCCGAAGCACCTCGTCGATCCGCGCCTGCCAGCCGGGCCCGGTCGAGCGGAAATAGTCCAGCACCTCGGGCGACAGCCGGAGCGACTGCTGGACCTTGGCGGCATCGCCCAGCGGCGGCCGGCCGCGCTTGGTCAGCGTCCCGTTCGCCTCGCGGATGATATGGCCCTTGAAGCTGATCTGGGCCCGCTCGAAGAAGTCGCCGTCGAGCTCCGGCGCCTCGTCGAAATCCTCGTCCGGTTCGGCTCCCGGCTCAACCGAAGAGGAATCTGAAATACTCTTCCTGCTCATCCCTGTTCGCCTTCCGAAGCGAAATCATCCGCGCCGAGGCGCCTCTATCTACTCAGGTGCGCACGACGATCACACCGCCCAGCAACCCCACCGACATGAACCGCACTTCGCCCCGGTCGCTGCGGTCGTCGACGATCTCGAGGCACCGGCGCTCGAGCACCTCCCCGGCATCGGCGAGGTCGAGACCATGTTTGGCCAGATTGCGCACCCGCTTCGCCGGGTCGAAGCCGATTTCCACGCACGTTTTTTACCCGACGGCGAACTCTAGCACAATTATGTAGTAGCATAAATACGAATTTCGTTTATCCGCCGAATGCAGGTCGCGCATCCCAAGCGATCGGCAACAGGCCGGACGGCGTCCGACATAAACCCGCCACGGCCGACGAGCTCGGTACGGCCGATGCCGGTGCGCGGTTTCCGGGTCGGACGCGGCGTTGGCCCCGCGGGGCGCCTCAGGCGCCGATTCCAAGAGAAGGCGCAAGGGCGCCGCGGCGCGACGGAGAGCGCGCACTTCAGCTACCTTGTCCCTTCGCGCCTTCGCGTCTTCCCCCAAAAGATCCAGAGCGTTCCGCCTTGGAGGAAACACGCGCGATGCAATGGCGACGGGTTTGGGGCGGCTCGGCCCTGGATGCTGAAGCAAGTCCGGCATTACGGAAATGCGTACGCAGGGGCTTCGAGACGCTAAGGCGCCGTTCACCCGCCCCCGCTACAAGCCGCACCGACATTGCCAAAGCCCCGTAAAATCCTATTTTAGGGGCGAAGCGGCGAGGAAGGCCGCGCCGGCGCGCAAGCGCCTCAGGAGAAATCGTTTGTCCGACAGTCCCAACCGCAAGCCCGACAAGGAACCCGGCAACCCGTGGATGAAGAGCCTCTTCATCTGGGCCGGCATCCTGCTCGCTTTGATCCTCTTCGTCCAGATCGTCGACGGCGGCTCGTCGCGCTCGGCTTCGGGCAATGCGATGGCTTATTCGGAGTTCCTCAACCGGGTCGACGAGGGCTCGGTGAAGGAGGTGTCGATCGGCAAGGAGGTCATCACCGGCAAGCTGACCAACGGCGATGCCTTCAAGACCAATTTCATTCCCGACCCGCAGCTGACGTCCCGGCTTCGCGAGAAGGGCGTCGCCTTCCAGGGCGAGCCCGAGCCGCAGACGTCCGTGTGGCTGATCCTTCTGTATCAGTCGCTGCCCTTCCTCCTGATCCTCGGGATCGCCTTCTTCATCATGCGGCAGATGCAGAAGAATGCCGGGTCCGGGGCGATGGGGTTCGGGCGGTCCAAGGCCAAATTGCTGACCGAGAAGCAGGGGCGGGTGACGTTCGACGACGTCGCCGGGATCGACGAGAGCCGCGAGGAATTGCAGGAGATCGTCGACTTCCTCAAGGACCCGACCAAGTTCGCCCGGCTGGGCGGCAAGATCCCGAAGGGGGCGCTTCTCGTGGGCGCGCCGGGGACCGGCAAGACCCTTCTGGCCCGCGCCGTCGCCGGCGAGGCGAACGTGCCCTTCTTCACCATCTCGGGCTCGGACTTCGTCGAGATGTTCGTGGGCGTCGGCGCAAGCCGAGTGCGCGACATGTTCGAGCAGGCCAAGAAGAACGCGCCCTGCATCGTCTTCATCGACGAGATCGATGCGGTCGGGCGGCACCGCGGCGCCGGGCTCGGCAACGGCAATGACGAGCGCGAGCAGACCTTGAACCAGCTGCTCGTCGAGATGGACGGATTCGAGGCGAACGAGGGCATCATCATCATCGCCGCGACCAACCGGCCCGACGTGCTCGACCCGGCGCTTCTGAGGCCGGGGCGGTTCGACCGCCAGGTCGTGGTGCCGAGGCCCGACATCGAGGGGCGCGAGAAGATCCTCGCGGTTCACATGAAGAAGGTGCCGCTGGCGCCCGACGTCGACCCGCGCACGATCGCGCGCGGGACGCCCGGCTTCTCGGGCGCCGACCTCGCCAACCTCGTCAACGAGGCCGCACTTCTCGCGGCGAGAAAGGGCAAGCGCTTGGTGGCGATGTCGGAATTTGAATTAGCCAAAGACAAGGTCATGATGGGCGCCGAAAGGAAGTCCATGGTGATGACCGAGGACGAGAAGAAGGCGACGGCTTATCACGAGGCCGGCCATGCTCTGGTTTCACTTCATGTTCCGGGCTGCGACCCTCTTCATAAAGTTACTATCATCCCGCGGGGCCGTGCGCTTGGAGTGACTTGGAATCTTCCCGAGCGCGACCGCTATTCGATGTCGATGAAGCAGATGAAGGCGAGGCTCGCCTTGTGCTTCGGCGGCCGTATCGCCGAGCAGCTCATCTACGGGGTCGAGGAGCTCAACACCGGCGCCTCCAACGACATCCAGCAGGCGACCGACATGGCCCGCTCGATGGTGATGGAATATGGCATGTCGCCCAAGCTCGGCTGGCTCCGCTACCGCGACAACCAGGAGGAGGTGTTCCTCGGCCACAGCGTCGCCCGCAGCCAGAGCGTCTCCGAGGAGACGGCGAGGCTGATCGACAGCGAGGTCCGCCGGCTGATCGAGGAGGCCGAGGCGACGGCGCGCAACGTCCTGACCGAGAATCTCGACGAGCTCCATCGCCTCGCCGGAGCGCTCCTCGAATATGAGACCCTGAACGGCGAGGAGGCCAAGAAGGCGATCAAGGGCGAGGATATCGGCCGCGAGGATCCCGGTTCGCGAGCCCCGCTCATTCCCGCCTCGGGCACCTCCATACCCTCGACCCGGCGGCCGCGCGGCGGCGGCATCGGCGGCCCGGCGCCGCAGGGGGCGTGACCACCCGGGAGAGCGTTCAAGCGGCGTTCAGGCGCCGCGCGCTCCCCTGGCCGCCTCATCCGGGAGGGGAAATCGAGTGAAGAAGAAGCTGCTCGCCGCGGCCCTGCTGGCGGCGGTCCCGGCCGGCGCCGCGCAGGCGATGGACGTCGCCACTTTCCTCGCCAAGGCCGAGGCCCTCCAGAAGCAGGGTATGATGGCGCTCATGTCGAGCGACTATAAGTTGCTCAAGAGCGAGATCGAGACCCAGGCGGCGGCGCTTCGGGCGGAGCGGCTGGCGGCTCAGAAGGCGCGGCGCAAGCCCGCTTACTGCCCGCCGGCCGAGCAGGCGCTGACCAGCAACGAGATACTGGCCGCCTTCCGCACCATCCCGGCCGCGAAGCGTCCGCGGCTCCAGGTCAGGGACGCGCTCCGCGCCCTGATGGCGCGCAAATATCCCTGCCGGAGCTAGCCGAGCATGCCCAGTGCGAGCAGGCCGGTGAAGAACAGCCCGGCGGCGATGAAGGCGAAGTTGATGAGGACGAAGGTTCGCCACAAGGCGCTCCAGGCCGACAGGGCATAGGCGCCCCGAAGCTGGCGATACATGTGGATCGGGGGCACGAAGGTCATCGCCAGGACCGCGAACACGTCCGGGGCTCCGAGCAGCCGAAGGAAGCTCAGCGCGATCACTCCCAGGCTCATGAACGCGATCGAATAGGTGACGAAGACGGTGTGGTCGTAGGCCTTGTAGCTTCGGTAGCGGCGGCGGTGGAGGAACAGCAGCCACAGGAAGGGCACCGAGATCGGGATCAGCGCCCATGAGAATTTGTAGGCGTTGGTCTGCAGCTTGTAGGCGAGCAGCTTGGGGTTCTCCTTGGCCTTGCGGTAGGACTTGGTGAGCCATTCGTTGAGCGAATCCGCCCCGGCGACGACCGTCGCATCGCCGGCATCGGCCTTCTCGGCCGCCTTCCTGACCGGCCCCGCGACCGCCTCCTCGTCCGCTTTCGCTTCCGCGGCCTCGCGCTTCTCCTCGCCGTCGATGAGCGCGAGCGCCTGGTTGAACAGCCGCTCCTTGAGCGCCAGCTCGGCCTCCGCGCGCTTCAGTTCGGCGTCGATCTCCGTGGTCGGCTCTCTCGCCGCCACCATCGACGCCCGCTCCGCCCGCAAGCGGCTGATCTCCTCCACGCTTTCGGCCCGTTCCGCGGCGAAATCGCGCCTCGCCTCCGCCCGCTCCTCGGCCGGGGTCTGCGATTTCCTGATCGACGACCCGTTGCGGATCGGGCCGCCGATCGTGGAGAAGACGGCGAACATCAGGAATACGGAGAAGAGGAACAGGGCCATGGGCGAGACGAAGCTGGCGCGGTGGCCGGCGACGTAGCGGCGGGTCAGCTCCCCGGGCCGCCAGGCGAGCAGCGGCAGGGTCCGCCACAATTTCCCGTCGAAATGGAGAACGCTGTGGGCGAGGTCGTGCCAGAAGGCGGTCAGGGTCCGGTGGACGTGGGCCGCCTGGCCGCATCGGTGGCAATGGGGGCCGATCAGCTCGGTGCCGCAATTGAGGCAGGCGCCGTGAGCCCCGCCCACGCCCTCGCCGGCCGCGGGCTCCACGGCGCGCGCGGCGAGGCCGCCCGTCACCGCCTCGCCGATGCTCTCCAGACCCCCTGTCATGGCTTCTACATGACGGGAGCGGGCCGCTCCGTCGAGATGCTTTACGCCGACCGCCGCGCACCGAATCGCTTTCACTCCGGCCCGACCGGGCGGGCGAACGCCGTTTCAACCCGGGACTTGCCTGCGGACCGAGCCGACGCCGCAGGAACATCGCCTTCCCCTCGCGGGTTCTCGCAATGCTCGGGTCGAGGCGCCTGAAAAACAGCCATGCCGAAACGCCTCGCCTGCGCGACCGCACTCAGGGAGGAAGCCATGCCCAAGGACAAGGTCCAGTTCAAAGCCCACGCCCAGAACGACAGCGTCACGACGACGGAGAACCAGTACGTCGTCATCGACGTCCTCGCCAACGATCGCGGCTCGGCCAGCACGATCTTCTCGCTCGACCAGGACGATCCGACCAATGAATTCAGGTTCGACGACCTGCCTTCCGGCGCCATGGTGCAGACCACCGGGATCCAACCCATGGTCGTCTACAAACCTGGAACCGCGTTCGACTATCTGGCCGAGGGCGAAACGGCCACGGACAGCTTCACCTACACGATCCGGCTCGCGGACGGCAGCCTGAGCACCGCCACCGTCGAGGTCCTCATCGTCGGGACGAACGACCCGGCCGTCCTTTCCTCGGCCTTCGTGCAGATGACCGAAGGCGACACCGCCGAGGACATCTCGACCTCGGGCACCCTCACCATTTCGGACGTCGACAGCCCCGAGCTGTTCGTCGCCGGAACTCAGGAAGGCGTCTACGGCACCTTCACGATCGACGAGAACGGCAACTGGACCTACACCGCGTCGAGCGCCCACGACGAGTTCCAGGACACCAACACCTACGGCGAAATCTTCTTCGTCGAGAGCGTCGACGGCACCTCGACCTATGTCGCCTTCGAGATCATGGGGACCGGCAACGAGCCCGAGATGGCCGCGAACCCGGAATTCGCCTTCTAGGCGCCGATCGCCCGGCCGGGAGGAGTACGTCCTAGGCCGCGGCGGGCGACCGGGTGGGAATGTCGAGCACCGCCGACTCCGGCGAGCGGTCGCCGCCTTCGGCGAGGACGAGGCTGTCGGGCACGGCGACCCGGTTGTCCTTGCGATAGAGGAAGCTTAGTCGGAGCGCTCCCTGCGGCAGAAGCGATCCGGCCTGGCCGGCGGCGATCAGGAACAGCGCCGTCCCGTCCGCCTTGCGAAGGAAGCGCGCCGGGACGGGCGTGTAGAGCGCGTCGCGGAAGAAGCGCCGGGCATGTTCGACGCGGCCCGAGCGATCGACCAGGCGAAGGTCGACGGCGTCGCCGCCGAGCCTGATGTCGCCGGGCGCGCCGGCCGAGGCGCGGTAGCGCTCGAGGCGACGCCGGCCGTCGGCCGGGCCGGTCGAGGGGTTGCCCGAGCGGATTCGGACGAGCGTGGCGTCCGCCGGCGCGGGCTCGGCGCCGAATTCGAAGACCGTCTCCCACAGGGCCGCCGGATCGGCGAGCGGGACCTGGTCGCCGGGCATGGCCTGGCGCGCCTGGAGGCGCCAGCCGCTGAGGTTGGCCGACTGGCGGACGAGTAGGGTGACGACCTCGTCCGCCGGCGCGGCGGCGCCGAGGGTCGCGCCGATCAGCTTGACCCGGGCCGGAGCGATCGAGGCGGGGGCCTCCGCGGCGAGGCGGAGGAGCGAGAGCGAAAGCCGGGCATAGTCGAGGGGCTCGGGGCTGCGCAGGAGCAGGCCGATGAGGCCGGCGGCGGCGTTCTCGACCCGATAGGTCTCGGTGCGGGGCGCCTCCTGGCGGGCGCGCGATCCGAGGACATGGTCGGCCAGGGCCTCGAACGCCCGCGCTTCGCCGTCTCCGACCGGGTCGGCGAGGGCCGCCGCGGAAGCTCCGGCGGCCGCCGCGACATCCGCGCCCGGAAGGGTGCAGGGCCCCGGCCAGCTGTCGTCGTCGTGGCTGTGAAGGTGATCGTGGAAATTGACGAAGCGCGAGGTCGTGAAGCTGAAATCGTGGACCGACTTCGCCGCCTTGGAAAGGTCGTGGACCCGAACGTCCGAGAAGAGCGCGCTCGCCGTCCCCGAGCAATGCAGGGCGACGGTTCCGGCGGCGGGCGCCCCCGGATCCTGGAGGTCGAAGACCGGCTCGCCGTCGACCCAGATTCTGAGCGCTCCGCCGATCGCTTCGACGACGGCCTGATAGGCGCGGTTGGGGACGAAAAGGACCGGGTCCTGGGCGAGCAGAGTCCGAACCCCGCCGGCGACACGGTAAAGCCGCCGCCCGGCGGCGGCATCCATCGCGAACAGATGGAAATCGCCCGGTCCGGCCCAGCGGAAGGCGAGGCCCAGCGCGCCGCCGCTGCCGGACTGGAGCCAGGCGGAGACGCGATAGTCGGTCCAGGAGGACGGAGCCTCGGCCGGGGCTCTCGGATCGGCGCCCAACACCGCCGCGGTGCCCCACGGGGCCGCATTGCCGCTGGAGAGGTTCCCGATGACGCTTTTCTGGACCAGGTTCGACGCCACAGGATTGGTGCTGTGGGCGATCGACCAGACGGACGGGCCGCCGGCGGCCGGGAAATCGTGGACCTGCCAGCGGCCGGTGCCGGATTCGATCCGGGCGAAATCCTCGTGCAGGAGCAAGGGGGCGAGCCGGGCCTGGTAGAGCGCGTCGGGCGCGAGCACCTCGGCCGGAGCGGCCAGGGTCAGGTCCTTCGGGATCTGGGCCCTGTCGACGTCTGGGACGCAGCTACTGGCGTCGATCAGCGCCAGCCAGCGTGTCTCCGTCTCGGTGAGGCCGCCTTTCTCGACGACTCCCCAAGGATTCTCCGCCACCGCGACTCCGCCGTTGCGGCCGCGGACGGGGTTGTTGTTGCGGTCGTAGAGGATGAGCGCGAGGTCGCGGCCGGCGAGCCGGTACATGAGGTCGACATAATCCTCGTTGAAGGCCACGCCGACGTCGTAGGCCCGGTAGACGGGCCTCGGCAGGACCGGCGGCCGTCCGCGCGGCGGCACCGTCGGCGGGACGGTCTGCTCGACGTAGAGGCCGAGGTCGTCGAGCGCGCTGTCGGCGGTGGCGCTGGGCGGTTCGAGCGGCTTGCTCAGGGCGACGAGGCCGGGCGGGCCCTGTGTCCGGAAGAAGGCCGCCTGGGCGGCGTCGTGGTCGCCGTTGAGCCCTCCGCCATGCTTGAAATCGGAGACCTTCATCCGGGTGGCGACGCGCAGCCGATAGATTGTGTGGGGTTCGAGGACCTTCCCCTTGCCGGACCAAAGGCCGGTCGCCGCCTGGTTGTGGCTGGTCGCTTCGATCTGCGCGGTTCCGGGGCCGAACGCCCCGCACAACTCGGCGAGGCAGAAGGGCGTGGGCCCGACGTGCAGGCGGCCGATCCGGCCGCTGTCGAAGCGGGTGACTTGAAAATGCATTCCCCCGTCCTGCGTCCCGGTTTCCAGCGAGCTCGGCTCTACCGGATGTCCGTCCGGGCTGGTCGCCGTCACCTCCGGCGGCGCCATGTTGGCGTAATGAAGGGTGCGGATGCGGATGTGTTCGGCGCCCTTGGGGAACAGGATGTCCATGTTGCCGCGGAAGTTCATGCAGAGCGCCCTCTCCCCCGAACCGGGCACCTGGCGGATGACCATCGGCTGCGGCGGCACAGTCGGGGGCGGCGGCGGACAGGCGAAGATCACGCCCGGATGGTCCGGATGCGTGAAGGGGGAAGTGCACGGTCCGAGAGGCACGTCCTGGAAGTCCAGGCACATCTCGGCCGGGGTCGGCACGCAGGGATAGCCGGCCGGGCCGCCGAACTGGCCGGCGAACCAGTCCGCATAGTCCATGCCGGTGTTGCGAAAGCTGTCGAAGCCGCATCTGGACCAGAGGGTCAGCCGATTCTGGGCGACTCCGGGGCCTCCCGCCGCGGCAGCCGGCGCCCAGGTTCCGAACAGAGGCGGAAGGCCCGATGCGCCCTCGCCCTTGCCGGCCACCGGCTTCCAGCCCGCCGGAGTCCATTTGTCGAGCATGACCGAGGTGAGGGCGTAGCGGACCCGGGCCGAGCCCTGCTTTTTGTCCGGATCGCCGATCCACTCCCATTCCGGGTTGGGGAGCTGAACCACCGCGCCGATGTTCGCCTCGTCATGGACGTCGCGCGTGAAGTGAATCGACGGCCGGCAGTCCAGCGGCACCACCGGTATGTTCGCCGGAAGGACGTTCATGTCCCCCGACGGCGTGGCCAGGAAACCCTGACCGTCGTCATAGTCCGGCTTGAGAAGGGCGTTCGCCCCGGCCGGAAGCGGCCAGGTGGTGCTGACCTTCAAATGCTCGATCGACACGCCCTTCAGCGCGACGGGAATGGGCGGCGCGTCCGGCGTGGGCCCGTATTCGATCCGGCAATGGGCGGTCAGCCGGCGCTTCTTCTTCGGCAGCGGCGCCGGCAGGTTGAGCGTCACGTCGAGCTCGGCGAGCAGGTGCTTGGGGTGGAAGATCTCGGCCTCGACCCGGGCGTCGACCGTGAGGCTGAAGCCGAACCCGAAGGCGCTGAGCTCGACCCCGCCGTGGAGCGCCATGTCGCCGTAGAATTGCATCGGCTTGAAGCTGACGACGACGTTGCTTTCCATCCACGCCGACAGCGCGACCTTGAGCGGTCCGAACTGCCACTTCTTGTCGTAGCCGACCCAGCAGCCCATCGCGACCTGGCGGGCGTTGAGCATCAGATAGGCGTTGGCGTCGAACATGCTGAACAGCTTGGCCTGAATGCGCTGCTCGCTCGGAGTCTTCAGGCCGAGGTTGATGCGCCACGCTTTGGGGTTGGCGAACTCGTAATAGGCTTCGGTTCCAGAGGAGAGCTTGATCAGCTTCCCCGTCGCGTCATATTTGTAGCTTACGTCGAGCCCCACGAGCAGGGTTCCGGCCTTGCCGTCGTAGACGGCGAGCGAGCGGAACAGCGGATCGTCGCCGAGCTTGGATCGGTCCTTGAGCAGGTTGGCGGCGCCCTGGATCATGAAGACCGGGCCCGGGAAGATCCCAACGAACAGGGCGCGGGCGCTGATCGTGTAGCCGTTGTCGGAAAGGGTGCCGAAGGTCAGGCCGGCGCCGAACGCCTTGCCGACCGGAACCGGATCCCATTTGTTGGCGAACGGAAGGACTCCGACGCCGCCATGGTCCTTGTACCAGCAGGCGCCGGGGGTGATCGCATACCAGGGCTCGGCCGGCTTCTTGTTCGGAGCCATGCGCAGGGCGAACAGACCCTCCATCCCGAACACGGCGAGTCCGGTGCTGAGCACCGGCAGCCCGGTCGGGAGGTCGACTCCGATATAGAGCGCCATGTAGCGGTAGGTGACGGTGTTGCCGACGACGAACTCGCCGTCGAGCTTGAACTTCAGCGACTTCAGCTCAAGCTTGATCGAGCCGTCGAAGCGGCTCTCGCCGGGGTTCGGCTCGCGATAGGCGACGGCGCCCTTGAAGTAGAGCACGTCCTTGATCTCGAGCTCGACTCCGACGCCCTGCAGCGTGACCTTGGGATGCTTCCAAGCCTCGTCGCAGCTGATCCTGAGCCCGTCGACCGAGACCCCGGCCGGGAGGCCGTCGACCAGCTTGATCCCGCCGGAAAAGCCGATCCACTTCTCGCCGTTCGGCGACCGGCCGAGGCCGAACCTGGTGATGGAGATCTTGAAGCCGTTGAAATCGAGCGCGTATTGGCTGGGCAGCTCGAGCCAGCCGCCGGGCAGGTCGACGTTTCCCTCCGAATCGATGGTGAGGTTGTCGACCCGGATCGGCGGAACCTTGAGCGCCTGGATCCGCGGAATGATCATTCCGCTCAGGCCGACGGTGAAGAGGCCGTCGTCGACGGTGAGCTTGAGCGCGTCCAGCTCGAGATCGAGGACACCCTGGATGCTCAGGGTGGCGAGGCCGTCCTGACTGGCGATGCCGACGGTGAAATCGCCGTCGTCCGAAAGTCCTATCTCCACGTCGACCGGCCCGTCGAAGAAGGGCAGGACCATTTTGCATTCCAGCTTCGCGGCGACGAGGCTGTTCTGCCTGAACTCGAAATTCAGCGAGCTCAGGGTGCAGTCCACGCCTGCGAAGCGGATCGGCTTGCCCGCCGTCCAGGCGGCCGACAATTTACCGGTGAAGCCCCCGGTGCCGACGAAAAGATCGCTCGCGGCAATCTCTCCCGGCACGAAATTGCCCTGAATGCTCTTCGGCAAATGCACCACCAGGCTGTCGACCGTGCATCCCCGGCTCCCCGCCGGCACGCCTTGCGGAAGCGCCACGCCGTCGGACAGCGCCAGACCGAGCCCTTTCATCTCGACGACGACGCCCGAATTGCCGATCTGGACCGGCGGAAGGTCGATCTTCAGATCGGTCGTGGCCGTCAGCTTTCCGTCGGAGGTCAGCTCCAACTCGATTCCGCTGAAGGCAAGCAGAAGACCCTTGGCAGAGCCGTCCGGATTGCAGTCGGGCTCCCACGTGTCGCCGGTCTTCATTACTGGCGTCAGCAACCCGCCGGGAGGAAAGCGGAGATAGATGGGAGCGTCGAAGATTGAGATCCGAGCTCCGAGGGCATCAAGGATTATTGCCGTTTCCAGCTCCAGTTCGTCGACTTGGCCGATCGATATGCTGAAATCTCCGATCCCTGGCAAAGTGACCGGGATCGGAGCGCTGATGAAAAAGCATTCGATGAGCAGTGTCCCGGGATAGGCCTCGACACAGACGTCGAAAAAACCCGAACCGCTCTGACCTCCGATGAGGTCGTTGAGGCTCTCCGCAAGCGCCGCGCCGTCGCCGGCATCCAAGGGGAAGGTGCTGGCCACCTCGCTGATCACGCCGGAAAGGGAATGAACGGTCATTCGCAGAATCCAAGATAAACTATGGTTTAGAAGCCCATTAAATCTAGAGTTGTCTGTCTAAGATGGCACATGGAATAGGAAGTTATATGGTTTACGGTTTTGTTTAGTTTATTCACGACGAACACAAATATGTTTTTACTTCCCCAGGACGTGGCCAGCCTAGTTGCGTCGACTATATCATTGTTTTCGTCTCGCGCTCTCCCAGCAGGAGAACGACAGGGATAGCGACTCATGGGATGCTCGGGCGGTCGGCACAGCAAGCCTCGCCCTTTGTCCTCCGGTCGGGCCTCCCAGGCGGGAAAGGGCCAATAGGTTAGATCGTTATATTTTTCCGGACGGTGCCCGCCGTTGCCGCTGAGCGCTCCCTTCGGCAGCACGACCGCGGTGCTCACTTGCTCCCAGACACCGAGATCAGCTACCCAATTGTTCTTTCTATAATGCTCTTCGGCGGTGCAGTTCTTGATCAAATCAATCTGGTATTTAGTTAAAACTGGTGAGCTTGTGCTCATGAGGTTGTCATATGGGCTGTATTGTGGATCTAGGCATATTTTATTGTTCGGATTGTTTTTGTCTGGAATCTCGAACATTATATCGGACATGGGCAAAGTGCACCGTACGGCCATTCTAGGTAGAATTGTAAATTTATCAAAATTTCCTTCTCTAAGATCGGGCTGTCCGGACACCGTTGGATAAAGGCCCTGCCGTATCTGTTGGCAAGTGCGGTTGATAGATCGATTATTGAGCCAATAAACCCCTTCGTAGTATCGGTCTGTCAGTCCTAGGATATGGGCCAGCTCATGGGAAATGGCATTGACGATAATTGATGTATTAGTCCCGGTATTATATATATAGCCTGTTCCAGCCGGACCTGGGTCCGGCGGGCGAGTCGGCTGGCCCGCAGGCTGCCCGTAATTGACATACGAAATCCGCCCGCTGCGGCTGTTCTGAATTGCGTTGGCGCCGTACCCGACCGTCAGATTGAAAAAAGAACATCCGGATATGGGCGCGGCGACGGAAGTGACGGTGATACCGGCGAAACTGGAGGCGGTTGGCGCATTGTTGATCATGGTCGCGGGGCTCAGTGCCACAGTGAGCTTGATACCCATGCCGCCCCATTGACTCGCGATCCGGCTCAAGATCGCGTCCGTGGGATTCGCGCCTCCGGTATCCTGGATGATATTCAGATATACGGTGACGTCGTCCCCGAAGGCGGTGTGATAGGGAGGAGCGATCGTATTCGTGGCCATTTTGTTTCGCACTTCCTGACGTTCAGAGGGCGGGCTCGACGGCGATCGTGTTGGACCACGGGGATCTGATACCCCCGCTGCTGCTACCGACGGCGCGGTAACGGATGCGATCGGCGGGGTCGGCGTCGGTGACCAGCAGCAGCACCTGGCCGGCGGCGGGGACGACCGCCGACAACTCCTCCCATTGACCTTCGCCCTCCAGTTGCCGGTAGATCGTGCAATGGTCGGCAGTCGAGCCCAGCTCGAGGCGTACGGCGGCGATGTAGGGATCGGGAATCGGTCCGCCGACCTGCCAAGGCGCCACAGCCTTCGTCGCAGGATCGTAGAGAATCCATTCCGCCCTTATCCAATGCGGAGCCGACGCCGGGACCCTGTCGAGCGGCCGTCCGGGCACCCGTGCGCTCGGAAGCGATTCGTTACCCTCGCCGTCCACCGCCGTAAGGGAATAAAGATAGGTCCGTCCCCCGATCAGTCCGTTCGCATCCGTCCACACGACGCCCGGCTTCGTCGTGTCCACGTCCGCCACCGCGATCGTCGCCACAAGCGCCATCAGCCTCACGTCCCGGGCCTGCCTCTCGTCGTCGGCGCGGTACACCCGGTATTCCGCGAAGTCGGGCTCGCGGTTGTGGGCCCATTGGAGGGTGATGGAGAGCTCGCCGCTGGTCACTTTTGTGATCGCCGGGACCCGCGGCGGCGCCACCTTGGGAAGGTACACCGCCGGGCTGGACGGTCCCATCGGGCCGAGGATGTGGGCGGCGTTCACATAGGCGGCGCGGAAGAAATAGCGGTTGGACGCCTTGCCGTCGATTTCGGCCACGCAGGCCCCCCAGGCCGGGTTGGGGGCGTAGGGCGTCCTGGCGTCCGGGCCGGCGCGGTCGGCATTGGCGGCGAGCGCCGGGTCGAGGGGCTCGAAGGTGGTCTGGACGAAGGCGTCGTCGTTGCCGGGGAAGCTCGCAAGCGCCCTCAGCGCGCGCTCGGACAGCTTTTCGTAGGCGGCGCGCACGGCGGGCTTGTCGTCCCAGCTGAGCCCTTTCACCGCGTCGAGAGGCGCACCGAGCTCGGCCAGGACCGCCGCCTGGTCGGCCGCATTCCATCCGAACGGGGCGAGATCGGCGGCGGCGAAGGCGAGCGCGCCCGCCGCCCTTCGCCGCTCCCAGTCGGTGCGAAACAGATTGTCGTCGACGGTGCGGAAGATGTGGACCTTGCGGCCCGCCGACGGCTTCGCCCAGCGGAAGGTGTAGCGCGAGATTCCGTGATAGTCCGCCCGGCTCGCCCAGACCTTGTCGTCGGCGCCGATCAGCGGCGGCGCCGGCGGCGCGCTTCGAAGCACCCGGAAGATCTTGGCGGCGTTGCCGATCCGGCCCTCGTTGCCGGGGGGACGCCCGCCCCAGCTTCCGGCCGCCCATTTGGGCTGATCGGCGCTGTGTGAACGGTCGTCCGCGGCGGTGACCGCGACATGGGCATAGACGACCGGCAGAAGGTCGGTGGGCTCGAGCGCGACTCCGGGAAAGGCCTGGCCGGCCGAATCCTCGGGCAGCAGCACCTCATATTGGCGGCCGCCTCCGGGCGTCGGCGTGAAGTGGGTGGCCGAATCGACCGCGTAGATGCGCTGCGGCCAGGCGAGCGGATCGTCATGGCCGGGGACCGGCTCGCCGCCGGGACTGAGATAGAGCCGGAACTCGCGGGTTCGAGGCGCCTGCGCCATCTGCTCGGGGTCCCAGCGCCAGCGCACCCGGAGGCCGGCCCGCTTGCGCTTGTCGGCGGCGGACAGCGCGTTCCACCAGCCTAGCGCCTTCCAGGAATCGTATCGCGCTTCGCCGGCCAGATCGGGGTCGAGCGGGTCGAGCGCCCAGGCCTCCACACCGGGAACGACCGGCGGCGGGGTCTTCACCAGCAGCCTGACCGCAAAGGGATGGACCTGAGCATCGGCGGCTGGTCCGGAATAATACCAGGGACGCGGCGCCGGCTCGGGCGCCCATTGCCGCCACTGGGCGGGGGGGCTCATGAGCCCGATCCGGCCGAACAGGTCCATGCCGCTGACCCTGTAGGAATACCAGCCCTCGGCCAGCCGTCCGTCGATCCTGTGCATCGGCCAGGGCGGCCAGTCGCTCGGCCGCCCCTGCCCGCCGGGCGCCGGGGAGGGCTCGGCGACCATGACCATCCCGCTCGCGGTGACGTGGGCGTAGGCCGAGAGCGGCGGCGGCGCGGTCGGGGTGGCGCTGCCGAGCTGGGCCCGCCAGACATGGTAGCCGATCGCCGCGCCCGGCAGCAGGTCTCCTTCCGGAGTCATCTCGATCCGCCAGCGCAGCCCGGCCGCGCCGACCAGGTCCTGGGCGATCGTGGCCGGGTCGGTCGAGCCGCCGGGGAGAGCGAAGACGGCGACGTCCTCGGGCATCGGCAGGGGCGCCGCCTTCTGCTTGCGCAGGTTGAAGCAGATCCAGGCGTCGACATCGCTCGGCAGCGGCTGCGCGAGCGCCGCCAGCGCCTCCGCCGGCTCGCCGTGATAGCGGCCCGAATGATCCGCGATGAGCAAATAGTCGTAGGCCGCGGACGGAGGGGCCGTTTGCTGCGCCGCGAGCGCCGCCTTCTCCTGGGCGGCGAGGACCGCTTTCTCCTGCGCGGCGGCGATGGCGGCCTTTTCCTGAGCCGCGACGGCGGCCGCGGCCCGATCGAGGATCGCCGCCGCTCTCGGCCTGGCGGCCGGCGCCGGCGCCGGCTCCACGCGCGTGAGGATGTCGGCGGCCTGGAGCGGCCGGCCCTGGACGAACGCCGAGTCCCGAGTGCCGACGGCGGCCCATTCGGTCGAGGCCGCGCTGCCGGCGCCGCGATCGGGATCGTCGATCCAGTAGAGGCCGACCATCTGCGCCACGGCCGGGTTGATCGCGCCGATCAGAACCAGGTCGAGCGGGCGCTGGTCCGGCATGACCGGCTTGTCGGGGTCGTTGAGGGCGTCGGGATAGCTCCCCGAACGCTCCGCCATCTCCTGCCCGCCGACGGCCGGCGGATTGGCCGCGAGCGAATCGAGGACTCCGCGCAACTGGCCGACCTGGGCGCTCCACGCCGCCGGCGATCCGTAGCGGATCCGGCCCAGCGCCATGCTTTCGGCCTGGGCCGCAGTGACCGGGCGGCCCTTGCAGGCATAGCCGGGCGCCGCCGTCGGCAGGCAGAGCGGATAGGGGAAGCCGGGGATCGGCCCCCAGCCCTCGCCCGCTTCCTGGTCGACCGGGACGAAGCACAGGTTCATGAGCATCGCCGGCCCGCCGCTTATTTCGACCCGGTCCATCCGGTCCGCCGCGAGGGTCGCGGTGACGAGCGCACCGGGGCCGGGGGAGAGGATCGCTGACGCCACCGGGGTGCCGCGGTCGAACGCGACCGCCTTCAGGCTCGCCGGCGGCGGCGCGCGGATCGCCGCTTCGGCCTGCTCGATCACGGAGCCGAGCAGGGTGCGCAGACGCCCGTGCCGGTCCCTCCGGTCCGGGGCCGGCTCCGCGTTCGACCCCCGGCCGCCCTCCTCCCGCCTGTCGGGAAGAAAGACGATCCTGAGCTCGAAGCTGCGCGCCGGACGGTCCGCGGCCAGGTCGAACCGCAAATAGGTGCGGCCGCGAAGGTCGATTCCGGCGGGATCCGCAGGATCGGAGGTCGGGGCGAGCGCGAGCTTCGAGTCGCTGCTCATCTCCCCCTGCGCCATCGTTTGGGTCGAACCCGCGGGCGGCTTCCTGACCCAGCCCTGCCATTGCGCGGCGATGCACGTCGGCTTGCCCGGGCGGTGGGGCCGGCGGAAGAGGTGGTAGCCGTGCCAGGGAAAGCCGAGCTCGGGATCGAAGGCCCAGCGCAGGTGAATTCCGTCCGGGAGGACCGGCTGGATCGGATGCGGCGGCTGGTCGCCCAGCACGCCGAGCCCGACCATCGCGAGATTCTCACCCTGCAAAGCCATTAAGTGTTTCCACGAACTGGAGAATCAGTCCAGGCGGCCCAGCGCCTTACGCAAAGAAACGACGGCCAAGCTAACGGCGACTATTGTGTCGCGTACAGGTCAGGAGCCCACACTCTACTGACGGAAGTCTCGGATCGGTCGAAAAATACAAGCGCGGGAACGACGGTGAGCATAGCCGCTATTGCGGAACATCGCAATCGTCCAGGACTTCGGGCCGATCGCGACTCCAAGGCGACGCCGGACCGCGCGGGCGCTGGCGGCACGACGTTCCGCGAGATTATCCAGCCTTGCCCGCGCACATGTGGCAAAAGCCACCGACAGGCGAAGGAAGCGGAGTCATCGACCGGGTCGGACCCGGACATGGGGGGCGTCATGAAATCGTTCAGCAGCAAGAATATCGACGGCATCACGGACCTCGTCGTGGTTGCGCCGATCAGGCAGGGCTTCATCCATGCCTATGAGAACGTAACCTATGCGACCCGCCTCCGGATCGTGGCGGAGGCGCTCAACCGGGTCCGAGTATCGGTGCGGGAGCATGAGACGATCACGCCCTTTTCCGACGTGACCGAGCGTATCCTCACCTTGCTCGACTTCCGGATCGGGGTGCTGGACAAGGATGTGTTCGCGCTCGACGTCGCGCGCCGCCGCGGCGGCGCCGGGGCCGGCCAAGGCGAAGGCGTGAAAGTCGAAAGCCGTCGTTTCCTCTACCTTACCGCCACCTTCGACGGGGCGTGGGAACCCTATATGCGGCTCATCTGGAAGCCGCTCGGTCCGTTCCTCGACCTGCTGTTCTGCAATTGCGAAGGCTATGTCACGGCGAGCGAGCACTGCTTCGAGGAATATGCCCAGTGGGTCCGCGACAACCAGGTCGACAGCGCGATCTTCTACGCGGCAACCGGACTCACCGTTCGCGACCACCTCTATCTCAGCCGTCTCGAATATCTGACCCGTTCGCGGCCGGCGGCCGCCGCGGACCGGGAGATCGGCTGCATGACCATGCCGAAGCCGGAGGAGGCCGCGGCCGCGGAGCGCGCCTTCGCGATGGAGCGGCTCGCGGAGAAGGACGTCAGGCACGTCGTCAAGATCCACGAGCTCGCGCTCGAGGCGCTGACCGTCCTCTACCGGCTCGCGGACTATTATCCGCCGGGATGGCTGGCCGGGCGCGATAAATTCAATGAGGGCCATTACCTGGTCCTTGTGAGCGAAGCGCTTCTCCATGGATGGAACGAGCTTCTCGCCAAGGCTCCGCTCAGCGAGGTTGCCGAACGGACCTACGCCGATCCTCTCAACTGGTATCGCTCGGGTCTGGCGGAGCTCCGTCGAATCGAAAGCGAGCAGCCGCCGCCGCGGCCCGATCCGGCTTACGATCCGGCGGAGGTCCAGGGCGGCATCCTCAAGGCGCAGGGAAGCAAGGACGAGCCGATGCGGCGCGGAGCGCTTCTGCTGATGACGATAACCGACGCCGAGGAGGCGCGACGGTTCCTCAGCCGCCTCGAAACGGACGGCGAGATCAATTTCCTCGCCGAGCCGGGCTCTGCACCCGGCGACGGCTTCTTCCGGACCGTCGCCCTGACCGCCCACGGTCTCCGCCGGCTCGGTCTTCCCAAGCCCGTGTTCGATCTGTTCCCCAGCGAGTTTCGCGAGGGGATGGAGGCAAGGTCCGGCCTCGTCGGCGACATGCGCGGGAATCACCCGCGCAACTGGACCCTGCCGCCTCGAAACTGGCCCCAGCCGGACGGCGATCCCAGGGCTATGCCGCGGCCGCCTATCGATCCGAGCGAGATCGACATCGTGCTCCAGGTGCGCACCGCCAGCACGGAGCGCGAGGTGCTGATGAAAGAGATCGGCCGGCTGGCCGAAGCGGCCGCGGACGGGGCGACGCTGCAAGGCTTCGAGCCGATGTGCGCGACCTATGACGACGACGGCCTGCTCGTCGACTATTTCGGGTTCCACGACGGCGTCAGCCAGCCCAAGCCGATCGATCCCACCGCCACTCAGCCGGACGACGCGCGGGCATATTACAAGGACGAGGTGCGGCTCGGAGAGATCCTGCTGGGCTACGGCAACGACCGCGAAGACTCCGCGCCGGACGCGTTCAGCCACGACGACGGGCGCGAGAAAGACCGCGCCAAAGCGCGCGACATTCAGTTCAACGGCACGTTCCTGGTCATCCGCAAGCTCGAGCAGAAGGTCGACGCGTTCGAGCGCACGATCGCGAGCGAGACGCAGCGGATCAATGCACATCATCCGGGGCTCCCGACGCCGATGACCGAAGACCGGCTCAAGGCGCGCCTGCTCGGGCGCAACGTCGACGGCCGCCCCCTCGTCCGGCCGCGCGGCGGCGGCCGCAACGACTTCGACTATCGGAACGACAAGGAAGGCCTGAGCTGCCCCCACGCCTCCCACATCCGCCGGACCAACCCGCGCGAGCCCTTCCAGGGGCGCAACGCTCCCCGCATCCTCCGCCGCGGCATGTCCTTCGACCATAGCGGGGAGGCCGGCGGCGAGGGCGCGCGCGGCCTCATGTTCATGGCCTACAATTCCAGCATCGCCGAGCAGTTCGAGACGATCCAGCGGTGGATCAACGGCGGCAACAGCACCTTCGTCGCTTCGGGACATTCCGATCCTATCGCCGGAGTGGCCCCGAAGACCGGCGCCCTCGACCAGGCGACGCGCGTGTTCCGCTTCGTCGAAGGCGGCGAGGTCGTCCGAGTGACGATGAACGAGCCCTTCGTGAAGCTGCACTGGGGCGCCTACCTGTTCGTACCTTCGCGCTCGGGCCTGCGAAAATTGTGCGAATTGAAGGGTCGCTACGAGCCGTTCCGCGAATTCCTCGAAACGCACGGCGCGACCGCGATCTCGCGGCTGGTGAGCATCAACAATCCCCAGACCAAGCAAAGCGAATGGAAGAGGCTGCTGGAGGATTTCGACGCGAAGGATCCTTCGCAAAACGACATCACCTCGGACGTCTGGTCGGCGATCCGCTGGTATTATGGCGGCGCGTTCAAGATCCCGCCCGGAACGCCGCTCACGAGCGACTGGAATGTCGCACCCGATCCGGACTTACAGCCGATCGTGCTCGCCGCGTCCTATCGTCACGTCATGGCGGTGCTGACCGACTGGAAGACCTATTCCACCGAGGAACAGCTGCGCCGAATTGCGCCGACGGGAATCCCGATCTACGTCGCGCAGCAGCCGGACGACCAATATAAGAACGGGGATCTCCAGAACCGCTTCAACTACTGGAAGGAGTCCGAGGCAACCAACGAAATTCTGATGGCCTATGACGAAGGCAGAGGATTCGAAGACGGTTATAAGGCCGGCCTGCAGGTAATCGAGAAAGCTAAGGAAAGAGCCGCAACATCCAGGCTGGATTACTTCAAGCTTGAGCTCCGTCGGCAGTACCTGCTCCCCGCGCTCGGCCTCCTGTGCAAGATCTGGTACGGCCTGCCCGACGGCGAGAACTTCCATCTCGGGGCCTGGACGTGGCAGCCTCCCGAGGAACGCGATCCGAAGGGGCCGCGCTGTCCAGGGGATTTCCTGGCACCCTCCCGCTACACCTTTTATCCTCGTCCAACCGAGTGGGTGAAGACGTTCGGCGAGCAGCATGGGAGAGCGGTGTATGACGGCAGCCTCGCCTTCGTCAGGAAGCACCGGCCCAGCTCCCGTCGCAAGGAGCTCGGGACGATAGCCCAAGCCATGTTCGACAAGACCGACGACGATGACGTGCTCGCGCGCAACCTCGTCGGGACGATGATCGGCGCGATCCCGCCCATGGACGGGAATCTCCGCGGAATATTGCTTGAATGGCTCGACGAGCGGACGCTTTGGCGCCAGCAGGCGGCGCTCCGCAGAGCGCTCGGCGACCGTTCCGCCCTCGCGGACCCGACGAGCGCGCGAGAGGTGCTTCGCGGGCCGGTGTCGCAAGCCATGTGCAAGCGGCCGGCGCCCGATCTCATCTATCGAACGGCGACATGCCCGGCCCGGCTCAAGGCGCGCAACGGAAATAGCGACCGGACGGACGATTCGGAACATTATGTCGAGGTCAACGAGCGGGATCTCGTCGTCGTCAGCCTGGTTTCGGCCGCGCAGCGATCGCTAGAACATTATCCGGACGGCGACGTCTCGGTCATTTTCGGAGGGAATCGGCCGGAGCGCGACAGTCCTGAGGCCGGGGAGCCCTTTCCCGTCCACGCCTGCCCCGCGCAGAAGATGGCGATGGGAGCGATCATGGGCATCCTCGCCGCCTTGCTCGACTCGGGACGAATCCAGGCGCTGCCTGCCTCCCTGATCGTGCGCGTCAGCGACTGGGCGCGAGCAGCGCCTCGGCCCGCTCCGTGAAATAGCGCATCCCCATCCGCTCGAACGCGGCCCGCGCCGCGGTCAGCAGTGGCGCTGCGCGCTCGGTCTCGCCCGCCTCCAAAGCGAGCTCCGCCTCGCAGAGGCGGGTCTGCGCTTCCTCGCGCGCGGAGCCGCGGACCTCGGCCGAGCGGTAGGCGGCCGCGAGATAGCGCTCCATCCGCCGGCGGTCGCCTTGCCTGGCCGCGAGCCGGGCGACGGCACGATAGGCCATCGCCTCGCCCAGGCGGTCGCCCGCCCGGCGCACCCGAGCGACGGCCAGAGCGGCATAGTGGCGGGCCGGCCCCACCCGGCCGGTTTCGGCCATGATCTCGGCAAGCCAGCCGTCGACCAGCGAAGTCCGCTGCCGGCTTGCGCCGGACGCGAACCAGCGGGCCGCCCCGAGCAGCGTCTCGACCGCCGCCGGGTCGCGGTCGAGCCGCCATTGTCCGTAGGCGGCGAGAGCCTTCGACATCATCGCCTGATAGCGCGCGCGGGTCCGCCCGCACGCTTCGAGGCAGTTGCGGGCATGGCCGATGGCGTCATGCCATTCCCCGCGAAACAGGCAGACCGCCGATTTCTGGGTGAGGTAGGACGCGACCAGAGGGGGAGCGGTGCTGCCCCGAACCCGATCGGCATCGGCGTAGCGGCGCCCGGCGGCGGCGAAATCGCCGCGGTCGGCGTGAAGGAAGCCGTGACAGCAATAAGCGTAGACGAGCGATTCGTCGTCGATCCGGGCGACCTTGCGCTCGACGGCGTCGAAGACTTGCTCGAACAAGGAGTCGGCCTCGGCATAGCGGCCGGCCGCGAAGAGGGACTGAGCCAGCTTGATCTCGATCTGGGCGACGAAGCGGGTCTGTCCGAGCTCCCTCGCCGTGCGCAGGGCCGAGGTCTGGTGGAGGACCGACTGCTTCCCTTCGCCCAGTCCGTAGGCGATGGCGCCGATCCAATATTCGCTCCGGACCAGCGCCTCGGGGTTGCCTAGCGTGCGCAGCCGCCGCGCCATTTCCCGCATGACCGGCACCTGGTCCGGCGACGGGTCGACGATGCAGGCCAGGCCGTATTTGTTGACGAGCGGCCAGATGAAGGCGGCGAGCGGACCTTCGGCGCCGCGCGCGGCCACGGCCTCGAAGGCCGAGCGATAATGTTCCTGGGCGCGATCCAGGGCGCCGGCCGCGAGCGCGGCATCGCCGGCGCGGATCGTATAGGGCAGAGCGTGCACGGTGTCGCCGCTGGCGGCGTAATGGTAAGCGAGGGCCTCGAGCAGCGGTGGCTCGCCGATGCGCTGCGCTTCGGTCTTGAGCGCCTCGACGACCCGGCTGTGCAGCGCCCGGCGCTCGCCCAGACTGATCGTTCGATAGACGGCGTCCCGGGTGATGCCGTGCTTGAAGCGCAGGGTCGATCCGACCTCGCCGGTGAACAGGAAATCGGCTTCGGCCAGCTCGGCGATCAGCGGGTCGTCGGCGGCGATTCCCGTCATCGCCGTGAACAGCCAGGTCGGCACCATGTGGCCGATCACGGAGGCCGCTCGGATGAGGACGGCCTGCTCGACCGGCAGCTGGTCGAAGCGGGCCTGGATGAGCATGTCGAGCAGGGCGCTTCGCTCGACGCTGGGCACCTCGCCCGATTCGCGCAGCGAGGCATGGCACAGCTCCTCCAGGAAGAGCGGGCTGCCGCCCGATTCGCCGCCGATCCGGAGCGCGAGGAACGGGTCCGGAGTCGGGAGCAGAGCGGCGATCGCGCTCTGCGTCTCGTCGACCGAAAGGGGCGGCAGTTCCACGAGGTCGACCGCCGCCGCCGCCGCCAGCCGCGCATCGGGCTCGCGCGAGGCGAGCAGGATATGGACGTGGCCGGCGTCCGGAAGGAGCGCGTCGAGCATCTCCCGGCTCGCGCCGTCGGCCCATTGCCAGTCGTCGATCACCAGGATGCAGGGGCCGGCCGCCGCTTGCCGGGCGATCAGCGCGCGCATCGCCTCGACCTCGTGATCGAGCCCGGACCCGGCCGTCGAGGGCGCCCGGGCCGAGAGCGCGGGACCCGATAGCTCGGCGGCGGGATCCCCGGTCATCGACTGCGCGAGATGGGTGAAGGGCTGGAGCGGCCGGGCGCCCAGATAGGCCTCGCAATAGCCGCGATGGACGGTCACTCCGCCGGCGGCGGCCTCGGCGAGAAACTCGCTGAGCAGGCGGGTCTTGCCGATCCCCGCCGGTCCGACCACCATCATCGGGCCGCCTCGCCTCTCGCCGAGCCAGGCGCGCAGCCGCGCCAGCTCCGCCGCGCGTCCGGCGAACGGAGTCAGCCCGCGGCGGGTCCGGGCGCCGAAGCGGGTCGTGACCGGTTCGCGCCCGTAGATGTTGAAGACGGTGACCGCCTGGGAATGGCCAGCGATCCGGATCTGGCGGCGCGGACCCGACCGGAAGAAATAGCGGTCTGCCCCAAGCGCGGCGTCGCTGACGATGATCTCGTCGCTTCCGCCATGGTCGCAGAGCCGGGCCGCGATGTTCGTCGCGTCGCCGAGCACCTCGAACCGCCCGCGCACTATGTCCCCCTCGCGCACCAGCACCACGCCGGCGTGGATCCCGCTGTGCAGACGGATCGGTCCGCCGATGGCGAAGGTCCGGTCGAGCGCCGCCGCCGTCGCATGGAGGTCGATCGCGGCCTCGCTGGCGCGCCGCCCGGCATCCTCGTGGCTCTCGGGATAGCCGAAGATGCAGAGCGCGCCGTCGCCGTCGATGCGCACGATCTCGCCGCCGTGGCGGGCAATCGTCTCGGTCAGCATCTCGCGGAGATGCTGGAGCAGGTCCGCGTAGGTTTCGGGCTCGATCGAGGCCGCGATCCGGGTCGAATCGCACAGGTCGCAGAAGAGGATGACGAGATGGTGGCGGTGGCTGGCCGGGTGGACCGCGACCGGCGGCGCGGAGGGCAGCATCACCGCCGGATCCGATCGTAGAGCGCGTGCAGCTTCGCGACCGACAAAATCTCCACCCGGCGGCCCGACTGGTGAAGGATGCCCTCTCCCGCCAGGAGGTTGAGCTCGCGGGTGACGGCCTCGCGATGGGTGCCGATCCGGGCGGCGAGGTCGGCGTGGGTCGGCATCGGCTGGATCGTCAGCCGATCGGAATCGACGCCGCTTTCGCGGGCGAGGCGAAGCAGCTCGCTGTGGATCCGGCCCGCGACCGGCAGGGTCGCGAGCTCGAAGGCCCGCGAGGTAAGGTTGCGGATGCGGGCGACGAGCAACCTCGACATCCAAAGGCCGGCCTGGGGCACGGCGCCGAGAAAGTCGACGAACTGCTCGCCACGCATGAGCGCGAGCACCGAATCCTCGACCGCGATGACGTTGGCCGAGCGCCGCTGCCCGTCGATGGCGGCGAGCTCGCCGAAGATCTGATCGGCTCCCATCTCGCGCAAGATCACTTCCCGGCCATGCAGCGAAAAAAGGGAAATCTGCACCTTGCCGCTGCGAATCAGATAAACCTCGGTGGTGTCGCTACCTTCGGAAATGATGATTTGGCCGCGCCTGACCTTTATCAGTTGGGCCCGAGCCAGATATGCCTCGCGCAGGCCAAGCGGAAACGGCTCCTCCTCCCTGTGCGTCCGCTCTCCGCTCTCCATCGCCACCTTTGCGCTCCCGGCCGGATTATGTGTCGCATTGTGAGCATTCTCACAATGGTCTTGTGCGGTTGTGCACAGCGGTTTCGGCCGGTGGGCCGGGCGGCCTCCGTCGCCGCCGGAAGCGCGTCCTGCCGCGGCGGCCCGAGCCGGCCCCGTAAGCCACGGAGAAAGGCGGGTTACCGAAAGCGCGGCAACGACCGGGGACTCGCCGGCGCCCGCAAAAAAAGCTGGCGCACCCGACAGGATTCGAACCTGTGGCCTCTGCCTTCGGAGGGCAGCGCTCTATCCAGCTGAGCTACGGGTGCGTGGAAGGGCGGCGCTTAGCAAAGCCGCGGCGACGCCGCCAGTGGCTTTAGCGGTCGCCGGGTCGGCCGGCGCCGGCCTGGATCCGATGAAAGCGGTTGCGGTGGGTCGGGTCCCGGGCGGGTCGTCATGCGCGTCTCCTCGCCGGCTTCGGCGCTCCGGCGCCCGCTTCGCTTCCCGGCGGCGGCGTTTTCGGCTCGTAGCGGCAGATGTCGGCGATCACGCAGCGCCAGCATTCCGGCTTCCTCGCCTTGCAGACGTAGCGGCCGTGGAGGATCAGCAGGTGGTGGGCGTCGCGGCGATAGGGCGGCGGAGTCACCGCATCCAGGATCCGCTCGACCTCGAGCACGTCCTTGCCCGGCGCCAGTCCGGTCCGGTTCGAGACCCGGAAGACGTGAGTATCGACCGCGAAGGTCTCGGCCCCGAACGCGCAGTTCAGGACGACGTTGGCGGTCTTGCGGCCGACTCCGGGAAGCGCCTGGAGCGAGTCGAGATCGGCCGGCACCTCGCCGCCGTGGCGCTCGATCAGGGCCTCGGAAAGGGCGATGACGTTCTTCGCCTTGGTGTTGAAGAGGCCGATCGTCCGGATGTGCCGCTTCAGCCCCTCCTCGCCGAGCGCCACCATCGCCTCGGGCGTGCTCACCGTGGCGAACAGGTCGCGGGTGGCGAGGTTGACCGAGGCGTCGGTCGCCTGCGCCGACAGGACGACGGCGACCAGCAGTGTATAATTATTCACGAATTCGAGCTCCGTCTCCGGGCTCGGCGTACGATCATGCAGTCGCCTGTATAATTCTGCGATTTCGGCGGGTTTCACTTAAGCCCCAGCACGTCCGCCATCGAGTAGCGGCCCGCCGGCTTGCCGACCAGCCACAGGGCCGCCTCGATGGCGCCGCGGGCGAAGATCGCGCGGCTCTCCGCGCGGTGGCCGAGCTCGAGCCGCTCGCCTTCGGCGGCGAAGATGGCGAGATGCTCGCCGGCGACCGATCCGCCGCGGAGCGAGGCGAAGCCGATGCGTCCCGGCGCGCGCGGGCCGGTGATGCCGTCGCGGCCGCGGTCCGCGACCGAATCGAGATCGACCCCGCGCCCCTCCGCGCCGGCGCGGCCCAGCATCAGGGCGGTGCCCGACGGGGCGTCGGCCTTCATGCGGTGGTGCATCTCGACGATCTCGAGGTCCCAATCCTCGCCCAGCCGGGCCGCCGTCTCGCGCACCAGATGGGCGAGAAGGTTGACCCCGAGCGAGGTGTTGGCGGCCTGGATGAGCGGGATTTCGGACGCGGCCTCGTCGATCAGCCGGCGATGACCGCTATCCAGCCCGGTCGTTCCGATCAGGATCGGCCTGCACGCCCTCCGCGCCTCGGCGAGGTGACCGGCGACCGCCTCCGGAACCGAGAAATCGACGAAGACGTCGGGATGATGGCCCGAGATCCGGAAGTCGTCGCGAAGCGCCGCCGCCTCGGCGATCGCCCGCCCCATCCGCCCGCCGGCGCCGAAGATCGAAATGCTGGTCATCGAGCCTCCTCATTGCGGCAGTCGCGGCGGCGCCGCAATGGCCGGATCAGCCTCGGGTAAAGGCCGCCGCGGCCGCGAGGTCGCTGCGCGGGACGATCACGCCCCGGACGTGGATCGCGTCGCCCAGCGGGCGGATTCCGATGCGGCGGAAGAAGCGCTTCGCCGCAGCGCTGACCGCGAGTCCGACGAGCGCCGCCGGACGCTCGCTCTCCGGAACGTCCCAGGCTTCGCGCAGCATCTCCAGGAACATATCGTCCGCGACTCCCGGGCGCCGCCAGCGCCGGTCGACGGCGCAGCGCGCGACGTAGAGGAGCGGGATCCGGGCCTCGGGCTCGCCTTCGCGGAAGGCGAAGATCGGACGGGTCGAATAATAGCCCGCGACGACGTCGCCGGCGGTTATCACGCGCGTTCTCAGCCGGGTTTCGCCGCCGTCCGCGACTTCGCCTGCGCTCTTGCGCAGCAGGCGGTCGAGAAGCTCGTCGCCGCAGTCGAAGCAGTGGGTGACGTGGTGCCGAGCGAGGGGAACCGGTCCGTCGAGACCCGCCGCCGCGACGGCACCGGCGACCCGGGGAAAATGCGCGGACAGGCGCGCGCTCCCGGGCGCCCTCAGGGCGGCACCCAGTAATATCCAGCGCAGGCGGTTGAGCACCCACTCGCCGGATCGGTCGGGCCTCGTCGCGGGCGCCGAGGCCTCCTCGTTCCAGTCGTCCGCGAGCAAGACTCCTCCGAATCGCATTTGCAACCGCTGCCGCATCTCTTATGCATGGCTTAGCGCCGATCTGGGGAGAGTGAAAAATGGCTGCCGACCTTAGCCCGCAGGACCAGTCCTTTACCGGGATGGAACGCGAGCCTTGGGAGGCGCCGCGAGTCACTCGTTTCAGCGCCGCGGGCGCCCGCGCCGGCAATACCACCAGCAGCGCGGACGGCTCTACCGACAAATCCTGACGGCTCCGCGGGGGGAGAGCGGCGCTCAGGCCCTCTCGAGCGTCACCGGCATGCAAACGTAGCCTTGCGAGAAGCAATTGGCGTTTCTCCGCGCCTCCCCGGTCTGCACGGGCCGCAATTTCAGCTCGACAAGCGTTTCGATGAGAGTCGCGACCTGAAGCTCGGCCAGCCGGGCGCCAACGCAGCGATGGACTCCGAAGCCGAAGCCGAGGTGGCGCCGGACGTTCGCCCGGTCGCAGAGGAAGCGATCGGCATCGTCGAACACGGTCTCGTCGCGATTGGCGGAGGCGTACCACAGCGCCACCTTGTCCCCGGCGGCGATCCGGCGTCCCGCCAGCTCGCAGTCCCGGGTAGCGGTTCGCCGCATATGCGCGAGCGGGGTCTGCCAGCGGATCAGCTCCTGGGCGGCCGAGGCGGCCAGGGCCGGATCGGCGGCGAGCTTCTCCCACTCTTCCGGCCACAGGCGGTTGACGGCGGGAAGAGCGCTCATCGTGCTTCGGGTAGTGTCGCTGCCGCCCAGGATCAGCATGATCATGTTGCCCGCATATTCCTGCGGCGCCATCGCGCGGACGACCTCGGACCGGCTCATCCTCGAGACGAGGTCCTCGCCGCCTTCAGTCTCCCTGACGCGCCGGAGCCGGAGGAACCAGCCCGCGCATTCCCAGAGGATCTCCAGGCGCTGGCGCCCGAGCTCGGGATCCGCGATGGCGTGCAGATCGCCCGCCCAATCGGCCCAGCCGGTCAGCCTGCGCCGCTCCTCCCACGGGAATCCGAGCAGCAGGGCGAGCATCCCGGCCGAAAGCTCGACGGAGACCCGGTCCGCCCAGTCGAACCTTTCGCCGACGGGGAGTGTGTCGATCGCCTCCTCCGCATGCTTCTTCAGAAGCGGCTCCAGGCGCGTCAAAGCCGACGGAGCGAAGGCCGGCGCCGCCGTGGCGCGCTGCGCCGAGTGCTCGCCGCCGTCCGTGGCGATGAACATCGGGAACCAGCTCGATCTGTCTCCGAACAGGGTGATTCCGCCATGGCGGAAGCTGGACGAAAACACCTCCGGCCGGCCCTCAACCTCGACGATGTCGCGATGGCGGGTGATCGACCAATAGGCGCCGAACGCGCTCTCGGCGCAGAAATGAACCGGGTCCTCGCGCCGCAAGCGTTCGAACAGAGCGCCGACGGAGCCGTCGCGCCAAAGCTCGGGCCGGCTGACGTCGAGGCCCTCTGCGGGGAGTGAGGGCGCGGAGCGAGGCGGCATCGACCCCCTTCTAGCTCTGAGCTAGAGCGACTCCATGCGAGAAATTCGAAACATCGTCATCCTCACCGGGGCCGGCATCTCCGCCGAGAGCGGTCTCGCCACTTTCCGCGGCCCCGATGGCTTGTGGGAGGGCCACCGGGTGGAGGACGTGGCCACTCCGCAGGCGTTCGACCGCGATCCGGCGCTCGTCCAGCGATTCTACGATGCGCGCAGGGGGCAGCTGGCGGAGGTGGCGCCGAACCGAGCCCATGAGGCGCTGGCTCGGCTCGACCGGTCATGGCCGGGCGAGCTGCTGATCGTCACCCAGAATGTCGACGACCTGCACGAGCGCGCCGGGGCGCGGCGGCTGCTCCACATGCACGGCGAGCTCAGGTCGGCCTGGTGCCTCGCCTGCGACTCGCGCATGCCCTGGGAAGCCGAGCTGTCGAGCGGCCCGGCTTGTCCTTCCTGCGGGGAGGCGGGCCGCCTGAGGCCGGACATCGTCTGGTTCGGTGAGATGCCCTACGAGATGGAGCGGATCGACCGCGCGCTCCTCGACGCCGAGCTGTTCGTCTCGATCGGCACGTCGGGCGCCGTCTATCCCGCCGCCGGCTTCGTCCAGACCGCGCGCTATGCCGGAGCCCGGACCCTGGAGCTCAACCTCGAGCCGAGCCTGGGAAGCGTCTATTTCCATGAGAGCCGGACAGGGCCGGCGGGGGTGCTGGTCCCGGATTGGGTGGAAGAGGTGCTGGGGTCATGAGGACGAACCGTCATGCCGGACTTGACCGGCATCCATGAACACCGTCGCATCCAATCTGCCGTCCGCGGAGTTCATGGATTCCGGCTTTCGCCGGAATGACGCTTAGGGCCATGACCAAGTTTTCGATCCACGAGAGCGGCGGAGTGCCGCTGAAGCTTTGGGACAGCCACCAGCCGTTCGAGGCGGGGGCGATGCAGCAGCTTCGCAACGTCGCCTCCCTGCCGTTCGTCCACAGCCACATCGCCGGAATGCCCGACGTCCACTGGGGCAAGGGCGCGACGGTGGGATCGGTGATCGCCACTAAGCAGGCGATCGTGCCGGCGGCCGTCGGCGTAGACATCGGCTGCGGAATGATGGCGGTGCGCACGTCGCTGACCGCGAGCCAGCTGCCCGACAGCCTGGCGGAGATCCGCGCCGAGATCGAGCGGGCGGTGCCCAAGGGCTTCGAGTCGAGCCAGAGCGCCAACCACGCCAAGGGCGGCTGGGCGATCACGCCCAATTCGATCGCCCGGACCTGGTACGAGCGGTTCGAGGCGCGCTGGCGGGCGATCGTCGCCAAGCACCCCAAGGTGCAGGGCAAGACCAGCGACCAATTGGGCTCGATGGGAGGCGGCAACCATTTCATCGAGATCTGCCTCGACGAGGAGCAGCGGGTCTGGGTGATGCTCCACTCGGGCTCGCGCGGCACCGGCAACCGCATCGGCACCTATTTCATCGAGGCGGCGAAGGAGGCGATCGCCAGGCAGCGGCTCGACTTCCACCTCGCCGACAGGGACCTGGCCTTCCTGACCGAGGGCTCGGAGCTGTTCGACGATTATATCGAGGCGATGAGCTTCGCCCAGGATTATGCGATCGCGAACCGCGAGCTCATGATGGGGCGCGTGCTCGAGGCCCTGCGCAAGCACCTGCCGGCGTTCAAGACGGAGAAGCAGGCGATCAACTGCCACCACAATTATGCGACCCGTGAGACCCATTTCGGGGAGCAGGTGTGGGTGACCCGCAAGGGCGCGGTGAGCGCCCGCGAGGGCGAGCTCGGGATCATCCCGGGCTCGATGGGCACCGGCAGCTTCATCGTCGAGGGGCTGGGCAACGCGGACAGCTTCTGCAGCTGCTCGCACGGCGCCGGCCGGGTGATGTCGCGCGGCCAGGCCAAGAAGCTGATCAGCCTCGACCAGCATCGCGAGGCCATGCAGGGCATCGAGTGCCGGGTCGACGAGGGCGTGCTCGACGAGAGCCCGGCCGCCTACAAGGACATCGGCGCGGTGATGGACGCCCAGACCGACCTGGTCCTCGTCAAGCACCGGCTTCGGCAGGTGGTGAACGTGAAGGGGTGATAATAGGGGCCGCCCGCCGAGGGGCCCCGAGCATCAGCAGACAAATCGAAAGCGTAGCGTCGCGAACTGGATGGCTGCCTCCGGGGCTAGCGAGAGTAGGTTTCGGGTGCAGTTACGCCTTGATTTTTCCACCAGTTTACGCTATCTCAGACAAGTCCGTCCGAGGATCGTAGGCGCTTGCCTGCAACTGCTCCGCTGGAGCTGGCCTCGCTGATGAGGCCCATTAAGGGCCGAAACGGATGGTCGGCCAGGCGATTCTATATGATCAGCAACATCCCGCCAATCGGCGGCAGCAGCACCATGGCTGCGTAAATCCAGTATTCTAGCGCACCCGTCCACGCTAGCGATGCCGACAACAGAAGCACCTTCGGCGCCCTCAGCTTCAGGTCGCTTGCGTTTGTAAGCTGAAACCAAATGTAATCGATCGTCCTGCGCGTAGTTCGCGCCGAAATGAGGACATTGGAATACTCGGTCCGGAAAGCCGCCTCATCGCCGGTAGCAACCCCAAGTCTGAAAGCTTCAAACCGTCCGAACAAATCCTCTAGCTTATGAGCAGTTTGCTCGGAATACTCAGCCTCAAGACGGTATTCCTTAGATTGCTCTAGCAACGTGATAATTATTATAAATACAGAAAGGATCACCGTTATTGGTGGGATAAATGCGTCAAAATTGGCTGGTAGTGCACTTCCGAACGCAATATCGATAATCGAGATAACAATTACGTAGAACGACAATATTGTTATTGAGCCATTTGAATATCTTGATTTCCTTTTTAAGCGATCTGCTAATATAAAATAGCATCCGCGCGTTACCCAAATTCGGAACAATGGATCGTCAGCCAGGCTCTCATCTGTGAGCTTCACGACCGTTCCTTCCAAGTGAGTAGCGCGTACTACCAAGGTATATTGCCCTCACTCCACCCAGTCGAGCCCTATGTCCCGGTAGACCCCCCGGTCCTCCTCCCAGTCGGGCTTGACCTTGACGTGGAGGAATAGGTGGACCTTGCGGCCCATCAGCGCCTCCAGCTCCTTCCTCGCCGCCTCGCCGATCGCCTTGATCCGGGTCCCGCCCTTGCCGAGGACGATGGCGCGCTGGGTGGGACGGCCGACGAGGATCTGCTGGTGGATGGCGACGGAGCCGTCGCGGCGCTCCTCATATTTCTCGGTCTCGACCGCGCTGGCGTAGGGAAGCTCGGCATGGAGCTGGAGGTAGAGCTGCTCGCGGGTCACCTCGGAGGCGGCGAGCCGCTCGCTGGCGTCGGAGACCTGCTCCTCCGGGAAATGCCACGGGCCTTCGGGAACCCGGGCCGCGAGCGCGGCCTTGAGGTCCGCGACCCCGTCGCCGGTGCTCGCCGACACCATGTAGACGTCCTCGAAGTCGAGGCGCTCGCCGAGCTGGGTCGCGAGCGCCAGGAGCGCTTCCTTCCTGACCAGGTCGACCTTGTTGAGCACCAGGATCTTGGGCTCGCGCCGGCTCTTCAAGGTGTCGAGCATCTCCTCGAGCCTCCGGAAGAAGCCGGTCTTGGAGTCGACGACCAGGGCGATCAGGTCGGCGTCGGCCGTCCCGGCCCACGCCGCCGCCACCATCGCACGGTCGAGCCGCCGCTTGGGCTCGAAGATGCCCGGCGTATCCACCAGAAGCAGCTGCGCCTCGCCCTCGATCGCGATCCCCATCAGCCGGGTCCGCGTCGTCTGCGCCTTGGGGCTTACGATGGCGATCTTCTGCCCGACCAGCGCGTTGACCAGGGTCGACTTGCCGGCATTGGGGGCCCCGACGACGGCGACGAGGCCGCATCTTCCGGTCATTGCAGCTGCTCCAGGAGCTTCTGGGCCGCGGCCGTCTCGGCCTCCTGCTTCGACGCGCCCTCGGCGGTGGCCGAGCCCACGCCCCTGATCTCGACCTCGACCACGAAGGTCGGCGCGTGCTGCGGGCCGGTGCGCTCGGCGAGCCGATAGGAGGGCGGCTTGCGCTCCTGGGCCGCCGCCCATTCCTGGAGGGCCGATTTGGGATGCTGGGGCGCCTTGTCCCTCGAGCTGACCCTGTCGCCCCAGGCGCTGCGGACGAACGCGACCGCGGACTCGAGGCCGAGATCGAGATAGGCGGCGCCGATCAGCGCCTCGACGACGTCGCCGATGACGTTGTCGCTGTCCGAAGCGCCGTCCTCGCGGGCCTGCTTGCCGAGCCGTATCCGGGCGCCCACGCCGAGCTCGCGGCCGACCTCGGCGCAGGTCTCGCGAGCGACGAGGGCGTTGAGGCGCTTGGACAGCTGGCCCTCCGGCTCGTCGGGGAAGAGCTCGTACAGCCAGGCCGCGACGGCCAGGCCCAGGACCCGGTCGCCCAGGAATTCGAGCCTCTCATATTGCGCCTCGCCGAAGCTGGCGTGGGTCAGGGCGCGCTCGAACAGCGCGATGTCGCCGGGCTGGCGGCCGAGCGTTCGCTCGAGCCAGGCGGATGTCTCCTTGTCCATCAGAAGGTCCGCCCCACCCGCTCCCAGCGCGGCGCCGAGAACCAGGTCCACGGCTTCAGCAACTCCGCCGAGCCGTCGGTCGAGAAGAAGTTGATCATCGCCCGTCCGATCAGATAATCCCTGGGCAGCAATCCGACCCCCTTCTGCTCGAGGTTGAAGCGGCTGTCGGCGCTATCGTCGCGATTGTCGCCCATCATGAAATAATGGCCGGCCGGCACGGTGTAGACCGGCGTGTCGTCCGCCGGTCCCTCGACCTGGTCGAGCACTTCGTAGGACCGCCCGCCGGGCAGCGTCTCGCGGAAGCGCGGATAGCGGCAGAAGCGCTCGCCGGCCTCGACCTCGGCGGCGCGGATCCGGCCGCCGTAGCGGCAGGGGCTGTTGGGCGTGACCGGCATCAGCCAGTCCGCGACCCTCACCTTCGGAACCGGCTTGCCGTTCAGGTAGAGCTGGCCCCGGCGCATCTGGATCCGGTCGCCGGGGAGGCCGATCAGTCGCTTCACCCAATCCTCGTCCTCGCCTGGATAGCGGAAGACGACGATGTCGCCCCGTTCCGGCTCCCCGGCCCAGATCCGCCCCTCGAAAGACGCGAGCCCGAACGGGATCGAGTAGCGCGAATAGCCGTAGGGCCATTTGGCGACGAACAGATAGTCGCCGATCCTGAGCTCGGGAAGCATCGAGCCCGACGGGATCACGAACGGCGCGACGACGAAGGTGCGCAGAAGGATCGCGAACAGGAAGAACAGCAGCAGGAAACGAGTCGTCTCGGCGAGCCCTCCCTTTTTCGTCTTTGTATCGGCCTTCGCCGCGCCTCTCGCCATCCGAGCGCTTTCGCTTGGGGCGCGGGTGCGGTCAAGCGCTCCCCGTCATTCCGGCGAAAGCCGGAATCCATGAACACCGACCAGGGAGCTCTCGCAGCGCGGTATTCATGGATCCCGGATCAAGTCCGGGACGACGAGCAGGCGACCGACGGCTAGGCATCCCCTCCTCGCATCACTAAGAGCCCGGCATGGACGAAAACCAAGCCTGGGCCGCGATCGAGGCGGCGGCCGAGCCGAAGACCCTGGCCGAACTCTTCGCCGCCGAACCCGATCGCCTCTCTAGCCTCACGCTCGATCTGCCCGGCCTCCATTTCGACTTCTCCAAGACCCACCTGACCCCGGCGCTGATCGCCGGCTTCGAGGCCCTGGCCGAGGCGCGCGACCTCGCCGCCGAGCGCGACGCGCTGTTCGCCGGCGGAATCGTGAACCCGACCGAAGGCCGCGCCGCCGAGCACAGCGCCGAGCGCGGCCAGGGCGCCCCCGAGAGCGTCGCCCGCGCCTCCGGGCTGCGCGCCCGGATGCGCGCGCTGGTCGACGCGATCGAGGCGGAGGCTTTCGGCCCCGTCCGCCACATCCTCCATATCGGAATCGGCGGCTCGGCCCTCGGACCGGATTTCGTCATCGACGCTCTCGGCCGGGACGGCGCGCGCTACGACACGGCGGTCGTCTCCAACGTCGACGGCGCCGCCCTCGAGGAAGCCGTCGCCGGCTTCGACCCGCACACGACCCTGCTCGTCGTCGCGTCGAAGACCTTCACCACCCTCGAAACCCTCCTCAACGCCCGCACCGCCCTCGACTGGATGGAGCAAGGCGGGGTCGCCGATCCCTACGGCCGGGTCGTCGCCCTCACGGCCGCGCCGGAGCGCGCCCTCGACTTCGGCATAGACGAGACCCGCATCCTGCCGTTCGGCGAAAGCGTCGGCGGCCGTTATTCGCTCTGGTCGTCGATCGGCTTTCCGGCCGCTCTGGCGCTGGGCTGGGAAGCGTTCGAGACCCTGCTCGAGGGCGCGGCGGCGATGGACCGGCATTTCCGGCTCGCTCCACCGAGCGCGAACGCCCCGGTCCTCGCCGCCTTCGTCGACCGCTATTACGCCAATCTGCGCTCAAGCCAGACCCGCGCCGTCTTCGCCTACGACGAGAGACTCCGGCTACTGCCGCCCTATCTCCAGCAGCTCGAGATGGAATCGAACGGCAAGTCGGCCAGGCTCGACGGCGCGCCCGCGCGGCGAGCGACTTCGCCCGTCACCTGGGGCGGGGTCGGCACCGACGCCCAGCATGCCGTGTTCCAGCTCCTCCACCAGGGCAGCCACCTCGTCCCGGTCGAGTTCGTCGCCTGCGTCGAGCCCGGCCACGCCCTCGACGAGGAGCATCACCGCCAGCTCCTGATCAACTGCTTCGCCCAGGGCGCCGCCCTCATGTCGGGCAAGGCCAACGACGATCCGCACCGCCGCTATCCCGGCGATCGCCCGTCGACGACCATCCTCCTCGACCGCCTCGACCCGGCCACGCTGGGCGCTCTCATCGCCTTCTACGAGCACCGAACCTTCGCGAACGCGGTCCTGCTCGGAATCAATCCTTTCGACCAGTTCGGGGTGGAGCTAGGCAAGTCGATGGCCAAGGCCATCGACAATGGCGAGGAGCTCGACTTCGACCCCTCGACCCGGGCGCTGATCGAGCGGGCCTTGGGCGATTAACGTCGCCCCGGCGAAGGCTGGGGCCCCGGGGATGGAGGGCGCCGGCGCGCTTCACCCGCCGAGGTCCCGGCCGCCGCTGGACGACGAGCAAAAGGAAAGACAATGCTGATCCTCATCTACCTCTTCGACGGGGTCACCGCCCTGGACGCCGTCGGCCCCTACGAATCGCTGAGCCGGCTTCCGGACGTCGAGATCCGCTTCGTCGGCAAGCGTGCGGGGCCCGTGCGCACCGGCGACGGGTTCCTGGCGCTCCACGCCGACAGGGGCATCAACGACGAGATCAAGGCGGACATGCTGATCGTCCCGGGGGGCCGGCGCGCCGGAATCCAGCGCGAGATCAACGACGACCGGGTGCTGGGCTGGATGGCCGTGCTCGATGCGGTCACCACCCGGACCTGCTCGGTCTGCACCGGCTCGCTGATCCTCGGCGCCGCGGGACTTCTGGAAGGCCGCCGCGCCTCCACCCATTGGGGCGCCCGCAACAATCTGCACCTGTTCAACGCCACCTACTCGCCCGACCGGGTGACCGAGGACGGCAAATATCTGACCAGCGCCGGGGTCTCCGCGGGAATGGACCTCGGCCTCACCCTGTGCGCCGAGATCGCCGGGCGCGAGATGGCGGAAGCGGCGCAGCTCAGCATGGAATACGATCCCGATCCCCCCTTCGACGCGGGGGATTTCAAGAAGGCGACCCCGGAGCGGCTGGCCAACGTCGCGAAGCTGAACATCTAGATCCTCCCGAGGCGCAGCTTGGGGAGGGGGACCACACGAAGTGTAGCGGAGGGTAATTGCGCAGGGCTGTTCCAGCTGCCCCCCACCATGATTCGCATGGTCCTCCTCCCCCATCGCGTTCGGCGACAGGGAGGATATTTGCGCCGGCGCGCGCCCCTCGCCATATGACCCCCGAGCCCCAGCCCAGGAACCCGCCCAATGCCCAAGAGCTACGACTACGACCTCTTCGTCATCGGCGCCGGATCGGGCGGGGTGCGCGCCGCAAGGGTCTCCTCCGCGCATGGCGCGAGGGTGGCGATCGCCGAGGAGCACAAGGTGGGCGGAACCTGCGTCATCCGCGGCTGCGTCCCCAAGAAGCTTCTCGTCTACGGCGCCCATTTCGCCGAGGACCTTCAGGACGCGCGCCGCTTCGGCTGGGACGTGCCCGCCTGCGCCTTCCACTGGCCGACGCTTCGCGACAACGTCCTCGCCGAGGTCGGGCGGCTCGAGGAGGCCTATACCGAGACCCTGACCAACCATAAGGTCGAGATATTGAAGGAGCGGGCCATCGTCGCGGGCCCGCACGAGGTCCGCCTCGCCGGCGGCCGCACCATCACCGCCGGGACCATCCTCATCGCCACCGGCGCCCGGCCGGTGGTCCCCGATTTCCCGGGGAGTGAGCTCGGGATCACCTCGAACGAGGCCTTCCACCTTCCCGAGCTTCCCAGGCGGGTGGTGATCGCCGGCGCCGGCTACATCGCCAACGAGTTCGCCGGCATCTTCCACAATCTCGGAAGCCACGTCACCCTGGTCAACCGCACCGACGTCATCCTTCGCGGCTATGACGAGACGATCCGCGACCGCCTGCTCACCATCTCGATGATGAAGGGAATCGACTTCAAGTTCCACGTTGCCTTCGAGAGCATCGAGAAGAGCGCGGCCGGGGCGCTCACCGTCAACATGTCGGGCTGCGACGCGATCGAGGCCGACGCGGTGATGTTCGCGATCGGCCGCCAGCCCAATACGGAGGGCCTCGGCCTCGAGGCGGCGGGGGTGGAGGTCGACGACAAGGGGGCGGTGATCGTCGACGACGACAACAGGTCGACCTGCGACAGCATCTACGCGGTCGGCGACGTCACCAACCGGGTCCAGCTCACCCCGGTCGCGATCCGCGAGGGGCAGGCCTTCGCCGATTCGATCTTCGGCAACAAGCCGACCCGGGTCGACTATGAGAACATCCCCTCGGCCGTGTTCAGCCATCCGCCGCTGGCCGGCGTCGGCATGACGGAGGGGCAGGCGCGCAACAAGCTCGGCTCGGTCAAGACCTTCACCTCCGACTTCCGGGCGATGAAGAACGTGCTCGCCGGCCGCAACGAGCGCGCGCTCTACAAGCTCGTCGTCAACAGCGAGACCGACGAGGTGGTCGGACTCCACATGATCGGCCCCGACGCCCCCGAAATCCTCCAGGCCGCCGCGATCGCGGTCAAGGCGGGGCTCAAGAAGTCGGATTTCGACGCGGTCGTGGCCCTTCATCCGACCATGGCGGAGGAGCTGGTGCTGATGCGCTGAGGGGCTGGGACGTTGGAGACCTCCCACCGTTCGCCCTGAGCCTGTCGAAGGGCTTTCGTTTCTTCTAAGGGTGAAGTGAAGGGCTTCGACAAGCTCAGCCCGAACGGTATTGGGGTGCGCATGGCCTCTGAGAATTATATGTGCGGCTTCGGCAACCATTTCGCCACCGAGGCGGTGGCGGGCGCCCTGCCGGAGGGCCGCAACTCTCCCCAGAAGCCCGCCTTCGGTCTGTACGCCGAGCAGCTCTCCGGCACCGCCTTCACCGCGCCGCGCCACGAGAACCGTCGCTCCTGGCTCTACCGCCTGCGCCCCAGCGCCGAGCATCCGCCCTACCGCAGCTATGAGGGCGCCGCGCTCTTCACCGCCGCCGACCTCCACGATCCGCTGCCGCCCAACCGCCTGCGCTGGGATCCGCTCCCGATCGGGGGCGAAGGTGTCGACCTGATCGACGGGATGGCGACGATGATGGCCAATGGCGGGCCGGAGGCGCTCTCCGGGGTCGCCGTCCACGTCTACCGGGCCACCGCCGACATGGAGCGCCGGGCCTTCTTCGATTCGGACGGGGAGCTTCTCTTCGTCCCGGAGCGGGGCCGGCTCGAGCTGCTGACCGAGCTCGGCCGGATCGAGGTCGGCCCCGGGGAGATCGCTCTGATTCCCCGCGGAGTCCGGTTCCGCGCCCGGCTCCCGGACGGGAGCGCCCGCGGCTATGTCGCCGAAAATCACGGCGCCCTGTTCCGGCTCCCGGAGCTCGGGCCGATCGGCTCGAACGGCCTCGCCAATGCGCGCGACTTCCTCGCCCCGGTCGCCCGCTATGAGGATTCCGAAGGCGAGGTGGAGCTCGTCCAGAAATATCTCGGCCGCCTGTGGACGACGACCCTCGACCATAGCCCGCTCGACGTCGTCGCCTGGCACGGCAATCTCGCGCCCTGGAA
Organism: Allosphingosinicella sp.; assembly: GCA_035714565.1. Taxonomy (GTDB): domain Bacteria; phylum Pseudomonadota; class Alphaproteobacteria; order Sphingomonadales; family Sphingomonadaceae; genus Allosphingosinicella. Next base: position 34,198 of record DASTLX010000040.1, on the reverse strand, counting down.
ATACGACCTCGCGCGCTTCAACACGATCGGGACGGTGAGCTTCGACCATCCCGACCCGAGCATCTTCACCGTCCTCACCAGCCCGTCGGAGACGCCGGGCCGGGCCAATGCCGATTTCGTCGTCTTCCCGCCGCGCTGGATGGTCGCCGAGGACACGTTCCGGCCGCCCTGGTTCCACCGCAACGTGATGAGCGAGTGCATGGGGCTGATCAGGGGCGCCTACGACGCCAAGGCGGAGGGCTTCGCGCCCGGCGGCCTCAGCCTCCACAACCTCATGTCCGGCCATGGGCCCGACGTGGCGAGCTGGAAGGCCGCGTCCGAAGCGGAGCTTGGGCCCCACAAGATCGAGGACAGCCTGGCCTTCATGGTCGAAAGCTGCTGGCCCTTCCGGCCGACCCGCTTCGCCATGTCGGGCGAAGGCGGCCTCCAGGGCGATTACGACCGGGCCTGGGGGGGCTTCCCCAAGGCCCGGCCGGACCGCTGAGCGATGGCGACCCTGCCTCCGCGCCCGCTCCCGCCCTGTCACCAGTATCTCGACTTCCTCGACGAGGCCGATCACGACGCCCTGCTCGAATGGTCGCTGGCGAATCGCGGGCGCTTCGAGCCGGCCCGGCTCACCGGCCACATCATCGACCCCAAGCGCCGGGTCGCCGAGCGGCTCAACGACCTCGGGCCCCACCGGGCGGTGATCGAGCGGCGGCTCGGCGAAAATCTCGCCGACATCTTCCGCCGAACCGGCACCAGGCCCTTCGACATCGAATATTTCGAGCTTGAGATCGCCGCCCATGGCGACGGCGCCTTCTTCGCCCATCACAGCGACATGCCGGTCGGCCGGGGCCGAAAGCCGCTCGGCGGCGACAAGACCGGCACTCAGGACCGGCTGGTCAGCGCCGTCTATTATTTCCATCGCGAGCCGAGGCGCTTTTCGGGCGGAACGCTACGGCTCTACCGTCTCGGCGACCACAGCGCGCAGGGCGACTTTGTGGAGTTCGAGCCGCTCCAGAACAGCCTCGTCGTCTTCCCCTCCTGGGTCCGCCACGAGGTCCGGCTGGTGAGCTGCCCCGACTGCGCCTTCGAGGATTATCGCTTCGCCGTGAACGCCTGGCTCTGCAAGACGCTGGGAGAGCGGCCTGCCGCCTGAGATCCGCCCCGCGCTTTCGCGGGCGGCGTTCCCTTACGGAGTCCTCGAGGCCTCGACCTTGCTTCCGTCGCCGCGAAGCAGGTCGAAGCCGGTGGCGGCGTTGCCGGCTACCTTATATTCCACCCTCGTCGTCGCGTCGTTCTCGAAGGCGAAGAGGTTGGGCCCGATCGGGACGAGGGCCAGCTTCGGCCCGCCCGCGCGCTGGAAGGCGAGCCGGCCGTCCTCCACCCACACCTTCCGCTCGCCGAAGGTTCCGGCGTAGGCGGCCAGCGGCAGGGCGGTGGCGACGGGGTCGACCTGCGCCGCGAGCAGGGCCGCGGTCGCCTCGTAATTGGCTTTCTCGCGCTCCGGAGCGGTCGAGGCGAGCCGGCGAAGGGCGTGGACCTGGGCGACCAGCAGCGCCTTTTCCGGATCGGTGGCGGTGGTCGGGGCGATTCCTACCCCTTCCCAGTCCTTGCCCGTCGAAGCGAGGACGGCGCGTCCGACCGAGATGCTGACCAGATAGCCGCCCGGAAGCGGGAAGAACTGGTTGCGGAAGCCGGCCCCGGCGGTGGTCGCTCCGATCAGCTCGCCCAGCTTGTAGCCCGCGACGTGCCCGGTAAACTCCTCGGCCGCGCTCGCGCTTCGCCCGCTGGTCAGGACGTAGAGCGGCTTGCCGACCATGCGGCCGGCCGGAAGGCTGGCCAGGGTCGAGGTCCGGTCGATCTGGTTGCCGGCCATGTGGAAGGTCATCAGCGGCCGGTTGGGCTCCATGAAGTGGCTGACCAGATATTGCACCGACTCGGGGCTGCCGCCGCCATTCTGGCGAAGGTCGATGATGACGGCGTCGCCGTCCCTGAGGAAGCGCATGACATTGTCGTAGGCCTCGGCGCTCTTCGGGCCGACCCAGACGAAGCCCTGCATGTTCACGTAGCGGACGTTCCCGGGCAGCACCTTCATCTCGGTGAAGCCGTGGTTTCGGCGCTGCGCCTGGCGGATCTGCTCGGGCGAGGGCTGGTCTTCGTCCGGCTGGCCCGCGGGCTGGGCGGCGAGGGCCGCCGCGAGGTCGCTCGACTGACGGGGATTATATTCGAGGCTGAGATGCTTGTCGTGGGCGACCGCGGCGAGGTCGGCGTTGACCCGGTCGAGAAGCACGCCCGGATCCGAGACGTCGTAGCGGCTCTCCGCCAGCCCCCTGGCGAGCGCCGCGTCGAGCTTCGGGCGGACCTCCGGAAGCACGTAATTGACGGCGAGCAGCCGCCTCATCTCGGCGACGACCGCACGCCCGTCGGCCGGAGCCACCGCGGCCGGAGCCGCCGCGGGCTGGGCGCCGGCCAGGCCGGGCGACATCGCCAGGCCGGCGACGATCAGTCCTATCCCGCTGTTTCTCTTCATGATCTTCTCCCACGGCAAAGCCAGACATCCCTTGCGAATGTTATCGCTTGGTCCGGCGGCAATTTCAGGCAAACATAGGTCGAGGAGCGCCAGTTTGTGGCGTCCAAGCCGCCGGGAGCGCCTGTATGGACAAGAAGCTGGACCCTCTCGACCTCAAGCTGCTCGCCTGCGTCCAGTCCGACAACCAGCTCACCGCCGAGGTCCTCGCCGAACGGATCGGCCTGTCGCCCTCCGCGGTGGCGCGCCGGCTTCGCCAGCTCAGGGCCTCGCGGACGATCGCCGCCGACGTCGCCGTCATCGCCGAGCCGGCCGTCGGGCATCCCCTCTCGGCGGTCATCCACGTCCAGCTCGAGCGGCACGCCCTCGGCGAGGTGGCGAGCTTCAAGCGCCTCCTCGCGGCTTCCGATAACGTGCAGTTCTGCCTCGAGATTTCGGGCGCGTTCGACATCCTCCTGCTCGTCGTCGTCGCCGACATGGAGGCGTTCAACCTGTTCACCGACGACATGCTTGCCGGCCAGCGCGCCGTCCGCCGCTACGAGACCAGCTTCGTCAAGCGCCGGCTGAAGGCGAGCCTGGCGCTGCCGCTCGGGCAGCTGGCCGGGTGACAGACATAAAATCCTCCCCGGCATTTGCCGGAGAGGGGGACCAGGCGAAGCCTGGTGGAGGGGTTCTTTGCCGGAGCTCCGAAGAACCCCTCCACCGCGCTTCGCGCGGTCCCCCTCCCCTGCGAATGCAGGGGAGGATTTGCTAGGCCCCGTCCCTGCTGTAGGCCGCGGCCATGACTTCCGACGTCCTCATCATCGGCGCGGGCCATAACGGCCTCGTCTGCGCTTACTACCTCGCCGCGAAGGGGCTGAAGGTCACGATCCTGGAGCGGCGGCACGTGGTCGGCGGGGCCGCGGTGACCGAGGAATTCCATCCCGGCTTCCGCAACTCGACCGCCGCCTACACGGTCAGCCTGCTCAACCCCAGGGTGATCGAGGACATGCGGCTCTACCGGCACGGCCTCGAGGTCGTGCTCAGGAAGGTCGACAACTTCCTCCCGACGCTCGGCCCCGACCACCTGCTGTCGGGCCGCGGCGGCCTCACCCGCCGCGAGATCGCGCGCCACTCGGCGAAGGACGCCGAAGGCTATGATTCCTATTCCGCCGACCTCGGCTCGGTGGTCGCCATCCTTCGCGACTGGATCCTGCGCGCCCCGCCCAATGCCGGCGGCGGGCTCGCCGACGTGCTCGCCGCGCTCAAGCTCGGCAACGCCGTGCGCGGCATGACCGCCGAGGAGAGGCGCAACCTGCTCGACTTCTTCACCAAGTCCGCCGCCGACATACTCGACCGCTATTTCAGCACCGATATCGTCCAGGCGCTGTTCGGCTTCGACGCCGTCGTCGGCAATTATGCCAGCCCCTACGATCCAGGCTCGGCCTACGTCCTCCTCCATCATCTCTTCGGGGAAGCGGCGGGGGTGGCCGGGGCCTGGGGTCACGCGATCGGCGGAATGGGCGCGATCACCCAGGCGATGGCGAAGTCCGCGCGCTCGAAGGGGGTCGAGATCGTGCTCGATTCCCCGGTGGAGGAGATCATCGTCGAGCGCGGCCGGGCCGTCGGCGCCGTCGCCGGCGGCAGGGCATGGCGGGCGAAGGCGGTGGCGGCGAACGTCAACCCCCGCTTCCTCTTCGGAAAGCTGCTTCCCGGCGGCGCGGTCGCCCCGGAAATCTCGCGCAGGATGGCCGGCTGGGCCGCGGAATCGGCGACCTTCCGGATGAACGTCGCTCTGTCGCAGCTTCCCCGCTTCGCCAGCCTCCCGGAGGCGGGCGACCACCTCACCGCCGGGATCATCATCGCCCCCTCGCTCGGCTACATGGACCGCGCCTACACGAGCGCCCGGACCGGGAGCTGGGCGAGCGAGCCGATCGTCGAGATGCTGATCCCCTCAACCCTCGACGACAGCCTGGCGCCGCCGGGCGGGCACGTCGCCAGCCTCTTCTGCCAGCATTTCCCCTACGAGGTGGAGGGCGGCTGGGAAGCGCGGGTCGACGAGGCGGCGGACCGCATCATCGATCATGTCGACCGCTACGCGCCGGGTTTCAAAGCTTCGGTGGTCGGCCGCCTCGCTTTGTCGCCCTGGCATCTCGAGCAGCGCTTCGGCGTTCCCCGGGGCGACATCTTCCACGGCAAGATGGGCCTCGACCAGCTCTTCTCGGCCCGCCCGATGCTCGGCCACGCCGATTACCGGATGCCGCTTCCCGGGCTCTATCTGTGCGGCTCCGGCGCCCATCCGGGGGGAGGCGTGACCGGCGCTCCCGGCCACAATGCGGCGAAGGCGATCCTCGCCGACCGTGGGAAGTGGCGGCGCGGATGATCCTCCCCGTGCGAAGCATGGGGAGGGGGACCATGCGAAGCATGGTGGAGGGATAGCAGCCGAAAAAATCCGGGGATCGAGCGCGAACGGCAGCGGCCTGCGCCGTCCACCACTCCACCACATTTCATGTGGCCCCCCTCCCCATCCGGCGACGGGGGGGATAAGGCGGCCCGGAACCGCTTAGAGGATCCAGGATGAAGACCCGCGCCGCCATCGCCGTCGGCCCCAACAAGCCGCTCGAGATTCACGAGGTCGACCTCGAAGGCCCGCGCGCGGGCGAGGTGCTCGTCGAGATCATGGCGACGGGCGTCTGCCACACGGACGCCTACACGCTCGAGGGCAAGGATTCGGAGGGCATCTTCCCCTCCATCCTCGGCCACGAGGGCGCCGGAATCGTCCGCGAAACCGGACCGGGAGTGACCTCGGTGAAGCCCGGCGACCACGTCATCCCGCTCTACACGCCCGAGTGCCGCCAGTGTAAGTCCTGCCTGTCGCGCAAGACCAACCTGTGCACCGCGATCCGTTCCACCCAGGGCCGGGGAGTCATGCCCGACGGGACGAGCCGGTTCCGCCTGGGGAGCGAGACCATCCATCACTACATGGGCTGCTCGACCTTCTCGAACTTCACGGTGATGCCCGAGATCGCGGTGGCGAAGGTTCGCGAGGACGCCCCGTTCGACAAGATCTGCTACATAGGCTGCGGAGTCACCACCGGAGTCGGCGCGGTGATCTGGACGGCGGGAGTCGAGCCGGGATCCAACGTCGTCGTCTTCGGCCTCGGCGGGATCGGCCTCAACGTCATCCAGGGCGCGAAGCTGGTCGGGGCGAACCGCATCGTCGGGATCGACGTCAACCCGGCCAAGCGCGCCATGGCCCAGGCCTTCGGGATGACCGACTTCATCAACCCGGCCGAGATCGGCATGGACAAGGTCGTTCAGGCCGTCCTCGATCTCACCGACGGCGGCGCCGACTACAGCTTCGACTGCACCGGCAATACCGACGTCATGCGCCAGGCGCTCGAATGCTGTCACCGCGGCTGGGGAGTCTCGACGATTATCGGGGTCGCCGAGGCCCGCCGCGAGATCGCCACCCGCCCCTTCCAGCTCGTCACCGGCCGGGTCTGGAAAGGCTCGGCCTTCGGCGGCGCCAGGGGCCGGACCGACGTGCCCCGGATCGTCGACTGGTACATGGACGGCAAGATCGAGATCGACCCGCTGATCACCCACACCATGCCGCTCGAGGACATCAACCGGGCCTTCGACCTGATGCATGCGGGCGAGAGCATCAGGAGCGTGGTGGTTTATTGACTGCCCGTCACCCCGGCGAAAGCCGGGGCCTCGGGGAGACCCGCCAGACTTCTCGTCCTGAGGTCCCGGCTTTCGCCGGGATGACGGGGCGGTCGGCCTCGCCCTCAGTCGGAGAAGAGGGCGGCAAGCTCATACTTTTCCTGATCGGTCAGCTCCGGGCGCCAGATGTCGAAGATCAGGACGACCCGGTCCTCCGCGCTGTCGTTCCAGGCCTCATGCTCGATCGTGTCGTCGAAGATCATGAGCTTGCCCTCTTCCCACTCGCGAACCTCGTTGCCGACCCGGAAGCGGCAGCCGGGCGGAACGATCAGCGGCAGGTGGCAGATCAGCCTGGTGTTGAACATGCCCGTATGCGGGGCGATGTGCGCCCCGGCCTTGAGCATCGAGAAGACCACCGTCGGCCCCCAGCCGGCGATTCGCGGCAGTGAAGTGCCGAGGACCGTTTCCCACGTCCGCGGGCACCGTTCGATGAGGTCCGGGGCGAGCCAGCCGCGCTCGCACAGGCTGAGCACGCTCCAGTCCCGGCTGTTGAGCAGCGTTTTGTTGCCTCGCAGCGGAACCGAGTTGTTGTCCGACTGGATGTAGGGGCGGAACTCCTCGGCATCCGTCTCCAGCAGCTTCGTCAGCTCCGCGCGGATCGAACCGGCGGCGGCCTCGACTCCCGCCGCCCAGCTGAATTGGCCTGGATCGAAGAACTGGATTTGCGGCAACTCCGGATAATAAAAGGCCGTCGGCTGCTGGACGAAGCGCTTCCGCTGCCCCGCCGCCAGCTCGAGCGAGTGGCGCATGCGAGGGCTCCACTTCGGCGGGGCAAGGCCCCGCGCCGTCAGCGTCGCCTCGCGCGCCGAGTGAGCGCGCGCCTCAAGCCGGGCGAGCGCTTCGCGCGCCCGCGCGATCTCCCCGGTCACCTCCGGCGAGGCCTGAACGCCCTCGGCGAGGTCGAGCCCGGTCCGGTAATAATAGACGGCCAGATCGTGATCCCCCGCCCGGACCCGGCAATGGCCCTTCATGAGATGGCCCTGCACGGACCGCGGAGCGACATCGAGGGCCCGGTTCAGAGCCGCCTCTTCACCCTGAAGATTCTGCTCCGCTCCGCGCGCGGCGGCCAGCAGCAGCCACGGGGCCTCCCCGTCCGCCCCGGACTCGGTCAGCGCCTCGATTCGCCTTCGCGCCTCCGCGGCACGCCCCTGCCTGAGCGCCTCCTGCGCTTCCCGCAGAGACGATTCCAATTCTTCTTCCGATACTCGCATCCCGGGCGGTTAGCCGGAAAAACAGAGTTGCACCAGTTACTTGCACGGAAATAGCAATCGGTGGCTAGGCGCGGCGAAGCGTCGCATCGTCGGCCGACGATTGCCTTGTCCTCGCCTTCGAACTCCGAATAGGGGGAAGGGATGACGCTCGAGACAATCTCCTCCGCCCGCTCCTTCGGGGGAACCCAGCTCGCCTGCCGCCATTCCAGCCGGGAAACCGGCACGGACATGACCTTCGGAATCTACCTCCCGCCGCAGGCCGAGGCCGGCGGCCCCCTTCCCCTTCTCTGGTTCCTTTCCGGGCTCACCTGCACGCACGCCAACGTCGTCGAAAAGGGCCAGTACCAGCGCGTCTGCGCCGAGCTCGGCCTCATCCTGGTCGCCCCGGACACGAGCCCGCGCGGACCCGAGGTGCCCGACGAGCCCGATTACGATTTCGGCCAGGGCGCCGGCTTCTACGTCGACTCGACGCAGGCGCCGTTCGCGGAGCACTACCGGATGGAAAGCTATGTCACGGCCGAGCTCCCGGACCTGATCGCGGCCGAATTTCCGGCCGACATGGCCCGCCAGGCCATTACCGGGCATTCGATGGGCGGGCACGGCGCCCTCACCCTCGCCCTTCGCCGCCCGGGCCGCTACCGGAGCGTCTCCGCCTTCGCGCCGATCGTCGCGCCCTCGCAGGTGCCGTGGGGCGAGAAGGCGCTCGGACGCTATCTCGGCCCGGACCGCGCCGCCTGGCGCGGCCACGATGCGGTGGCGCTGATCGAGGACGGCGCCCGGGTGCCGGAAATCCTCGTCGACCAGGGCACGGCCGACAGCTTCCTGGAACGGGAATTGCGGCCGGGGCTGCTTACCATGGCTTGCGAAAAAGCGGGGATCCCGCTGACTCTGAGGATGCAGGAGGGCTACGACCACAGCTATTATTTCATCTCGACCTTCATCGAGGATCATTTGCGCTGGCATTGGCAGCATCTCTCCCCTCGGCCCGGCGCAGGCCGGGACCCGAGGGAGGAAAGCCCCGGCGGGCCCGCCCGGGGCCCGGGCTTTCGCGGGAATGACGGGAAATGACGCTCAGCCGCCGCGCGTTCCTCGAGGCAGCGGCGGCGATGGGCGCTTCCCTGGCCTGGGCCGGGCCTGTCCGCGCCTCGCGCTCGAAATGGCGGGAGCGGCGCGACCTTTATCCGCAGGGCGTTGCCTCGGGCGACCCGGCCCCCGACAGCGTCATCCTGTGGACCCGGCGCCCGTTCGGCGAGGGGGAGCGCCATCTCCTGACCGTCGAGGTGGCCGAGGACGAAGCGTTCGGCGAGGTCGTCGCCCGCGCTCCAGCCGCGGTGTCGGCCGCTTCCGATTGGACCTGCCGGGTCCTCGTCGGGCGCCTCAAGCCGGCCCGGACCTATTGGTACCGCTTCGCCGATTCCGAAGGGAATGGCAGCCGCATCGGCCGGACGATCACGGCGCCGGCCGCCGGCGATCCGAGGCCGGTGAGCTTCGCTTTCGTCAGCTGCCAGGACCTCAACGAAGGCAGGCTCAACGGCTATAGGCGGATGATCTTCGAGGACGAGCGCTCGGCCGCCGCCGAGCGGCTCGGCTTCGTCCTCCATCTCGGCGACTTCATCTATGAGGTCGTCCAGTATCCCGAGGAACAGAAGACTCGTTACGACCGCACCATTTACGAGGTCGCCCGGATCGCCGACGGCGGCCAGGTCGGCAAGTTCCATTATCCGCTCAGCCTCGACGGCTACCGCGCCATCTACAAGGGCTATCTCGCCGATCCGGACCTTCAGGATGCGAGGGCCCGCTGGCCGTTCGTGGCGATCTGGGACAATCACGAATTCTCCTGGCAGGGCCGGCAGAGCATCCAGCAGGCAGGCGGCCCGCCCCGGCCGGGGCAAAGCCTCAAGGTCGCCGCCAATCAGGCCTGGTGGGAATATCTGCCGTCGCGGTCCAGGAAGGCCGGCGGCCCCTCGCTCGAGCGGTTCGATCCGCCCGCGGTCGAGGATGTCGAGATCGAGAGCTGGGACGAGAACGGCCTCGGCGACGAGCCCAACAACCTCGCCGCCATCAACAGCCTGATCGCCTACCGCGCGCTGCGCTACGGCAAGCATCTCGACCTCATCGTCACCGACCAGCACAGCTACCGAAGCGAGGATCCGTTCGGCGACCCGGAGATTGGGAAATTCGGGCCGGAATTCCCCGGGATGTTCCCCGAGGAGGCGGCTCGGATCCTCGACGGCGGGCGGGCTTACGACGGCGGCAACGCGCCGGCCGAAGTCACCTTCAACGACGCGCGCGTCCCCAATCCGCGGCGCGACTCACCGCCCCAGACCATCCTCGGCGCCGACCAGAAAGCCTGGTTCAAGGACCGGCTTCGCCGCTCGAAGGCGACGTGGAAGATCTGGGGCAATTCCCAGGGCGCCCTGGACTCGCGGAGCGACCCGCAGAACCTTCCCCCCGGGCTGACCAGGGAAACCTGGCCGAAGTCGACCTACGCCCTGATGAGCGCGGGCGATTATGGCACGGCCTATGCGGAGCGCGCCGAAATCTACGACCTGGTCCGCGATTCGAAGATCACCGGCTTCGCCATCGTCTCGGGCGACCGACACACCTTCTGGGCCGGCTATGCGGCCTCGCAGCTGCCGCCGCGCAAGTTCGACCCCGTCGGCCTGAGCTTCGTCGGCGCGTCGCTGATCAGTCCCGGCACGATGGAGGCCTTCGAGCACAATTTTCCGAAGGCCCATAAGCTGCGGCCCCTGTTCCTCGCCGATCGGCCCGGCGGCGCGAAGCCCGACTGGACGTACAACATGCTGGTCAGGCACGGCGTCCGCTCCTGCCTCGAATATGCCAGGAGCTTCGATCTCGAGCGGGCAAGGTCGCTGTCGAACCCGGCCTTGTCGCCGCACCTCGAATTCGTCGATCTGGGCGGTCACGGCTATGCGAAGGTGCGGGTTTCGGGCGAGGAGATGCGCACCGAATTCGTCTGCATCCCGCGGCCCGTCAGCCGGAGCGAACGGCCCGACGGCGGACCCTTGCGCTACCGGGTCGTCCACAGCGCCCGGTTGTGGCGGGCGGGCGAGGCGCCTCGGCTGGAGCGCAAGGTCCTTGAGGGCGACCCGGGCCTTGCCATTTGAGGAAGGCCGTGCTCCATCCGGCGTCGCCCCGGCGCAGGCCGGGGCCCCGGCGGGTGAAGACCGCCGGCGCCTTTCACCCCCTGGGGCCCAGCCTTGGCTGGGGCGACGTGATGATCCCCAATCTCCTCCCCATCCTGATCGAAGCCGCGCTCGCCGCCGGAGCCGAGATCGAGCGCATCTACGCCGAGGGCTGCGAGACGGAGGAGAAGTCGGACGGCTCTCCGGTCACCGTCGCCGACCGCAATGCGGAGGCGATCATCCTCGATCGCCTCGGCGCCGCCTATCCGGACATCCCCGTGCTCGCCGAGGAGGAGGCCTCCGCCGGGCGAATACCGGACGTCGGCAGCCGATTCTTCTGCGTCGACCCGCTCGACGGAACCCGTGGATTCGTCGATCGCAACGGCGAGTTCACCGTGAATATCGCGCTGATCGAGGCCGGAAGCCCGGTCGCGGGCGTGATCTACGCGCCCGATTCCAGGCTCCTCTATTACGGCGCCCGCGGCCAGGGCGCCTTCCGGGCGCGCGACGGCGGCGCCGCCGAGCCGATCCGGCCGCGCCCGCGTCCCGCCTCGGGCCTGACCGCGGTCGGCAGCCGGAGCCACGCCTCGCACGGCACCGCCGAGAAAGGCGCGCATCTGGGGATCGCCGATTTCGTCCCTTCAAGCTCCTCCCTCAAATTCTGCCTCGTCGCCGAGGGGACGGCCGACGTCTATCCGCGCCACGGCACCACGGCCGAATGGGACACCGCCGCCGGCCAGGCCATACTCGAGGCCGCGGGCGGGCGGGTGATGGCGCTGGACGAAGAAGGCCGCGAGACCGGCCCGCTCGCCTACGGCAAGATCGCCGACCGCTTCCTCAACCCACCCTTCATCGCCTGGGGCTAACCGGCTTCAGCCGAAGCTGTGCTTCAGCCCGATCGCCGGGATGACGTGCTTGTTGCGGTGCCTCAGCTCGAACTCGTCCGGGAAGGGCGTGCGCCGGTCGGGGGTGAAGAAGGTGCGGTCGCGGAAGGCGGCGGAGTTGAGCGCGTTGTCGAGGCTGAAGGTGATGGTCGTCTTCGGGCCCGGCCGGTATTCGACGAACGCGGTGACGTAGGGGTTGTCGCTGAACGGGCGGTCGATCTCGTCCAGTCGGAAGAAGTAGGTCGGCTCGTTGTAGAAGAAGGTCGCCCCATAGGCCCATTTGCCGAGGTCCTGGCGGAAGCTGGCGTCGGCGGCGAACTTGTTGAATCCGGAAAACTGGCGCTTGCGCAAGGTATAGGGGTCCTCGACCGAGGTCTCGATCAGCGACGAGTTGACGGTCAGCCGGCCGCCCTTGATGCCGAGCCTGGCCAGCGGAGCGTCGATCGTGCTCTTGAGGATCAGCATCCGCCCGCTTCCGAGATTGCCGGGGGCGTCGAAGCCTTCGGGAGTGGGGATCCGGTCCTGGACCAGCGAGATCCGGTTGTAGCCCGCCTGGACCTTGACCACGCCGTCGCCGAGGATCGGCTGCTCGAGGGTCGCCAATATCTCCCAGGCCCGCTGCGGCACGAGATCGGCATTGCCGCCGTTGACGCGGTCGTTGGTCAGCTCGGCGGTGCTGATGAAGTCGTCGAAGTTGAGCTGGGCGACGGTCCGGGCGACCGAGAGCTGGGCGTGCCAGCCGCTCTTGTCGCGATAGTCCAGGCTGGCCTTGGGCTTGACGAACTTGAGCACCCGCTCGGCCTCGGCGTCGCCGCTCACGGTGAGCCGCGACGCCTCGTAGGTGACTCCGAGGTCGAGGCGAAGGGTCTTCGACAGGGCCGTGCCGGCATTGACGAAGGCCTCGCCGCGATATTCCTTCACCACCGCCTGGTCGACCGGAAGGTCGATCCGGGTCTGCCCGCCGCCGGGGTTGAGCTTGAAGAAGTTGACGTCGCTGTCGAGCTTGTTGAGCACCCCCTCGGCGCCGGCCTCGACGCTCCAGCCGCCGAGGTCGGAGCGGTTCCAGACCAGCCGCAGCACCCTTTCGTCGCGAAGATTGTCGAGGTCCTGGATGAAGCCGCCGGTCACCTCGCCCTCGACCCGGTTCAGGGAGGTGTCGACATTGACCCGGTGCCTCCGGGTGGCGAGCCCGACCAGCTTGAGCCCGCCGCCCCAGAGCGGCCGGGTGACGTCGCCGCCCAGCTCATAATCGCGCCGGCTGTAGTCCTGGGTCAGCCGGTCGTCGCGGATCGTACCGCCGACCGGGAAGACATGGTTGGTCTGCCCGAGGTCGAACCAGTTCTGCGAGGCTCGGAAGTTGAGATGGGCGGTGCGGTTGGCGCCCGCATTATGCTCCCACGCGCCCGAGACGAAGAGGGTGCGGTCGGAGATCCGGTTCACCTTCTCGCGATATTCCTTGAGCTTGCCGCTCGGAAGCTCGGTGATCCGGTCGAACCCTTCCTCGGTGGTCGGAAAGGCCTGGTAGCCGGCCGAAGCGTTGAAGCTGGACCGGCCGCGCCGGAGCAGGGCCGAGGCGATGACGTCGGGCTCGACCCGCCCCGTATAAGTCCGCCTCAGCGTCCCGTTGACGGTCCCCGCGAGGCCGCCCGCCGCGGTGGTGACGACGTTGACGACCTGCGGCTTGCCGGCGAATTCGGAGCCGAACAGGTCGCCCGGCCCGACCTCGATCCGGGCCACCCGGCTGGCCGGGATCCGCGCCAGGATGGTCTCGAGCGTGTCGCTCTTCGAGCTCGGCCGCTGGCCGTTGATGACGACGTTGCCGGCGGCCTGGCCGAAGCCGCGCACCTCCTGGTTGCCGAGCTCGAGCGTGAAGCCCGGCACGCGCTGGACGATCTGGAGGGCGTTCGAAGGCGCGAACTGGGCGAAATAGGTCGCTTGGTAGACGGTCCGGCCGTCCGCTCCCGGCGCCTGGTCGGCCCAGGCCGGCGCCGCCGCCCCGCACAGCAAAGCCGCCGCCGCCAACCCCGTCCAACGCAACTTGCCCGCCACCCGAATTCCCCTTCAACGATTACAAGCGTCATCGTTTGCAAGAAGCGAGCCATCGGCAACTGCCTATGGCCTAGCGACGAACCGTCGGGGCGGGTCGATGAACAGCATTTTCATGTCCGCTGCCGGACAGTCCTTGTCCGCATCCGGACGACCCCGTCATCCCGGCGAAAAGCCGGGACCTCGGGACGAAAGGTCTCGGCGGGCCTCCTCGAGGTTCCCGCCTACGCCGGCAAAACGGGCTTCCGCCGAAGTGCGGCGATTCCGAGATAGAGGAGAAGCCCAAGCGGCCCGACCATCATCGTCGCGAACAGGCAGAGCGCCAGCAATGCGTGCGGAAGGCCGGCCTGCTCCGAATGCTCGGCCTCCCAGCTTCCCACCCACAGGTCGAGGACCAGATAGTGGATCCACCCCGCCAGCAGCAGGGCCGGGGTCTCGAAAGCGCGCCCGAGCGCGGCCAGGGTGTAGCCGCCGTCCCTTGGGATCGCCGGCAGGTTGGGAAGGAAGAAAGCGAGGTAGAGCAGGGCCAGCGGCACCGCCGACCATCGCGCGACCAGGACGGCGCGACGGCGTCCCACCCAGGGCAGGGCGAACAGGGCCGCCCAGCCGATGAAGGCGATCGCCTGGGCGGCGATGAGCCAGGTCTCATGCATAGGAGCCCCCTCCCGTCATGCCGAGCGTGCTTCGGCATCCCTTCCCACCCGCGCAGACTATGTCGGGCCGAACCCCGAAACAAGTTCGGACGGACCGGAACGGAGGTAAAGGAAGGCCGCGTCAGATGATCGGGTGCCGCTCCCAATTGGGCTTGTCGGCCCTCTTGCCCAGCTTCGCGTTGAGCGCCTTCACCGTCTCGCTCCCGGTCCGCTCGCACAGGAACGGGAACACGGCATGGACGAAGCAGGCGAGCCCGCCGACGATCATCCGGAGGCCGAAGCGGGCCGCCATCCCGAAATGCTGGGGATAGGTCTCGCCCACTTCCTGGGGGTGCCGGGTGAAGGGATTTGGAGCCATTTCGGACCCATATCGCGGGGCGTCCGGGTTCACCAGTGAATTACGGTCGGTCATTCCGGCGAAAGCCGGGATGACGACCGCTTGCGCCCCCCTACCCGCCCCCCCTACATCGGGCCGAACCGAAGGAGCCCCTCGAATGCCCGAAGCCTATATCGTCGCCGCCGCCCGGACCGCCGGCGGCCGCCGCGGCGGCGCCCTCAGGGACTGGCACCCGGCCGACATGGCCGCCGAGGTGCTCGACGCGCTCATCCAGCGCTCCGGCCTCGATCCCGCCCTGGTCGAGGACGTGATCATGGGCTGCGTCGGCCAGGCCGGCGAGCAGGCCTTCCACGTCGGCCGCAACGCCGTCCTCGCCTCGTCGCTTCCGACCTCGGTCCCCGCGGTCACCATCGACCGCCAGTGCGGCTCCTCGCAGCAGGCCGTCCAGTTCGCCGCCCAGGCGGTGATGAGCGGAACCCAGGACGTCGTCATCGCCGCCGGCGTCGAATCCATGACCCGGGTGCCGATGGGCTTGCCCGTAACCCTGCCGATGCAGCACGGGATCGGCACCGGCCCTTTCTCGAAGCGGATCCAGGACCGGTTCGGGGTGCCGATGTTCAGCCAGTTCACCGGCGCCGAGATGATCGCCGAGAAGTACCAGTTCCGGAGGGAGGAGCTCGACTCCTTCGCCCTCGACAGCCACCGCAAGGCCGCCCGCGCCACCGAGGCCGGCGCCTTCGACGACGAGATCGTGCCTCTCGAGATCGTCGACGCGGAGGGCAACGAGTCCCTCCACACGAAGGACGAGGGCATACGCTACGACGCGACCCTGGCGGGCATAGCGTCGGTCAAGCTGATCAAGGAGGGCGGCAAGATCAGCGCCGCCAACGCCTCGCAGATCTGCGACGGGGCCAGCGGCGTGATGGTGGTTTCCGAGCGCGCCCTCAAGGAGCACAACCTCACGCCGCTCGCCCGAATCGTCAACCTGACGGTGACCGGCGGCGATCCGGTCATCATGCTCGAGGAGGTGATCCCCGCCACCCGCCGGGCCCTTGACCGCAGCGGCATGAACATCGCCGACATCGACCTCTACGAGGTCAACGAAGCCTTCGCCCCGGTCCCCCTCGCCTGGCTGCGCGAGATCGGCGCCGACCCCGACCGCCTCAACGTCAACGGCGGCGCCATCGCCCTCGGCCACCCGCTCGGAGCCTCCGGCACCAAGCTCATGACCACCCTCGTCCACGCCCTCAGGGCGAAGGGCAAGCGCTACGGCCTCCAGACCATGTGCGAGGGCGGCGGATTGGCCAACGTGACGATCGTCGAGGCGCTCTGAACCGGGCGGCCGATGTCGGGCTACCCGTTGCTCATACCACCCACCAGGCCGTCGCCTTGCACGAGCCGCCGGGCGGGATGCCGCCGCCGGGCTGCTGTGCGACGTTGATGTAGTAATGCCAGCGCCACGGCACGACGAACGTGATCGTCTGGCGGCCGGAACCGGATAATGATGCCACCGCATCCTGGACCGTCGCCGGATTGTTCTTGCCGACCCAACCCTCGAGATCCTTCGGCGCGCTCGTCGCGTTGCAATAGGCGATAACGATGATCGTCCGCCGTTGAGGATTCTTGGCGATGTCGTCGTTCGTCAAAGGCATGTTGATCCCGACGGCGAAGCCCGTCTCGGGGGATGGCGCGACGCTGCGCGCTACCGGCCTTTGCGCCTGCGCGGCGCTCCCCAGGATCGCAATCAGTGCGGCGGCGCAGGCATATTGGAGCTTCATGATTTTTTCCTCTCGGCGAGACTGCCCCCTCGCCCTGGCTATAGGGCGCGCGCTCGAACCTGAGCGTGAGCGCCGTCACGCCGCTGAAATCCGGCACGCAGGAGATTGGATCGCGGCTCGGAGTTCAAGGTCCCGGAAAGCCGATCCGCCGCACTCGATTTGGTTCGATCCGCCATCGAATCATGCCGTCTCACCAGCCGCGGCAGACCCTCACTCCGTTCTCCAACGTGCAGCGCTCGCGCGGCTCGGTGGGGCGCTCCTCCTCGGCCGCCCATTCGCGGCGGCCGCCGGCGGCGGAGGCCCATTCGTAGGGATAGGCCCGATCGTAATCGAAATAGGGGCGCCCGCCGCGGAGCCGGATGCGCCCGCCGCCGCCGGTGAAGAAGCCGTTGCCGTAGGGATCGGCCGTCCCGACCGCGATCCCGGCCCCGCCATAAAGGAGAAAGCCGTGCCGGCTGTCCCGGCCGTGGCGGCCGTGCCCGCGGCCCGGCCGGCGATCCCCGTCGGCGGCGCTGCACCCGAAGCAGCTGTGGCGGACCTGGCCGCCGCGATGGCCGCCGGACCAGGCGCCCGCCGGACCGGAGCCGTGGCCGGAGCCCGCGGCCCCCGGCCGAGCCTCCGCCGCCGTTCCGATCGCCGCCATGCCGATGGCCGCCGCCGCCAGGAAGATGATTCGCATCGCCGCCTCCAGGTCCGTGGCCCGCGCCGGCGGCGCGGGCGCCCTTGCCTTCAACTTGCGGCCGAACGAATCGGTCCGCCTACGCCTGCGGCCTTGACTTTACGCCTCGTCTCGGCTTGAGGAACCCCCGCAGGCGGGGCCCTCGGGGCTCCGCCGTCGCATTTTGGGATTTGGGCGGTCTCCCCTTTCGACCGCCCGGCCGGAAATACCTGACACGGTTTCCGGACGAACGAAGGATGAAGACATGCGTCACCGCAACGCCGGCCGCAAGCTGCAGCGCACCTCGAGCCACCGCGCCGCCTTGTTCCGCAACATGGCCGCCGCCCTGATCAAGCACGAGCAGATCACCACCACCCTCGCCAAGGCGAAGGAGCTTCGCCCCTATACGGAGAAGCTGATCACGCTCGCCAAGAAGGGCGGCCTCTCCAACCGCCGACTGGCCCATGCCCGGCTGCTCGACGACCGGCAGCTCCAGAAGCTGTTCGACGTCCTCGCGCCCCGCTACGAGGGCCGGGAGGGCGGCTACACCCGGGTCATCAAGGCCGGCATCCGCGCCTCCGACGCCGCTCCGATGGCGATCATCGAGCTGGTCGACCGCGACGTCTCCGCCAAGGGCCAGGATTCCGGCCCGGTGACGAGCGACGATTATGAGGCGGAAGCCGCGTAATCGTCGTCCGGGCACAGGCTTGGACCCCAGCGAGAACAGTCGCCGAATTCTCCACCCCCGGGGCGCCAGCCTCCGCCGGGCGACGGAACCAGCCCGACTCTCAGGGATTCTTCCCCCGACGTAACAACTCGGGAGAATGAATCATGGCCGAGCGCAAGCGCGAGCTGATCGACACGGGCAACGACAAGCGCTTCGTGCGCCGCGACGCCGAAGGCAAGTTCAAGGACGTCGTCGACGTCGGCGCGAGCCTCGCCGCGGACCGGCGCCAGCACAGCAATACGAAGGTCAAGTCGGGCCAGGGCGACAAGGGCGACCGGTAGGAACGTCGCCCGGCGGAGGCTGGGGCCGCAGGGGTGGCGGGCGCGGCTTCCGCCCCCCTGCCGCCCGTCGTCCCAGCGCGGGCTGGGACCGCGCGGCGGTGAACGGCGACGCGCCCTTCCCCACCGGATGCCAGCCTTCGCCGGCATGACGAACCGGGGTCGAGCCGCTACATAGGCCCCATGGAGATCGGAATCCTCCGCACCGGAGCGCCGCCGGCCGAGCTCGAGCGCTTCGGATCTTACGACGCCATGTTCGCCGATCTGCTCGGGTCCGGCTTCGCCCTCCGCGGCTACGACGTCGCGTCCGGCGAACTGCCTCCGGACCCCGGCGCCCATCCCGCCTTCCTCGTCACCGGCTCCGCGGCGGGGGTCTATGAGCCGCTGCCCTGGATCGCGCCGCTGCTCGCCTTCCTGCGCGCCGCGAAGGGGCGAACGAAGCTGGTCGGCATCTGCTTCGGCCACCAGGCCATGGCCGAGGCGCTCGGCGGCCGGGTCGAGAAATCGGAGCGCGGCTGGGGCATCGGCCTCCAGGATTACGAGATCTGGGAGCGGGCGCCCTGGATGGGCCCGGCCCCGCCCGCCCGGATCGCCGTCCCGGTCTCGCACCAGGACCAGATCGCGATACCGCCGCCGGGCGCCCGGGTCCTGGCCGGCAACGCCTTCACCCCTTTCGGAATGCTCGAATATGCCGACTCGCCCGCAATCTCGATGCAGTTCCACCCTGAATTCGAGCCCGCTTACGCCGCGGCCCTGATCGAGCACCGCCGAGCCCGGGTCCCCGCCCCCGACGCCGCCATCGCCTCGCTCGAGCGGCCCGACGACCGGGCGCTGGTCGCGGAGTGGATAAGGAACTTCCTGCGCTCGTAATTCCTCCCCGAGATTTCTCGGGGAGGGGGACCGCGCGAAGCGCGGTGGAGGGGTCCTGCGGGTTCTGAAAGTACCCCTCCACCAGGCTTCGCCTGGTCCCCCTCCCCCGGAAATCCGGGGGAGGATTTATGTCAAACCGCGCCCGAGAAGGTATCGCAGGCCGCGGGATCGCCGCTGTCCAGCCCGCGCTTCAGCCAGGCCGTGCGCTGGGCCGAGCTGCCGTGGGTGAAGGCTTCCGGAACCACCCGGCCCTGGCTCCGCCGCTGGAGCGTATCGTCGCCGATCGCCTGGGCCGCGCGAAGCCCTTCCTCGACGTCGCCGGGCTCCATCAGCCGCCCCTGGGCGTCCTTCGCATTGGCGGCCCAGACTCCGGCATAGCAATCGGCCTGGAGCTCGACCCGGACCTGGATGGCGTTGCCCTCGCGGCTCGACGCCCGCCGCTGCTGAGCGGACGCCTGCTCCAGCACGCCCGTCAGGTTCTGGATATGGTGCCCGACCTCGTGAGCGATGACATAGGCCTGAGCGAAGTCGCCGGCCGCGGCGAATTTGGTCTGGAGCTCGTCGAAGAAGCTCGTGTCGAGATAGATCCGGCTGTCGGTCGGGCAGTAGAAGGGGCCCATGGCCGACTGGGCGGCGCCGCAGCCCGAGCTCCCGCCGCCGCCGTAGAAATCGAAGCCGGCGGGCTGGTAACGCTGCCCCTTGGCGGCGAAGATCTGGGTCCAGGTGTCCTCGGTGCTGGCGAGGACCTGGCACGAGAAGCGCTTGGCGGGCGCGCTCGAGCAGGCTTGCGCGGCGTCGTTCGTGGCCCCCGAGCCTTGCTGCTGCGGCGCCACCGTCGCTCCCGGCCCGCCGACGCCCAGCCCGCCGCCGCCGCCCAGATAGCTGAGCGCGCAATAGCCGAGCAGTAGGATGAGCACTCCGCCGATGCCGAAGCGGCTGAGGATCATCGGCAGGAGCGCGAACAGGCAGCCGCCGCCGCCGCCCCCGCCGCCGCCGCCGAAGCCGAAGCCCCCGCCGCCCTGCCCCTGGTCGCGAACGTTGTCGCTGGTCCGATAGCCGCCAAGACGCATACCGCTCTCCCTCGAAGTGCCGGGACAATGTTTGCGCACCCGTTATGGTTGCAATTGGCGGCGCGAGAGGGAAATGGAGCCCGTCATCCCGGCGAAAGCCGGGATCCATGGACACGGCCGTTCGAGGCTTCAAGCCGCGGTGTTCATGGACCCCGGATCGCGCCGGGGGTGACGATACCACCCCTTCTGGAGTCCCTCCCATGTACCTCAAAGGCAAGACCGCCCTCGTCACGGGCTCGACCTCCGGAATCGGCCTCGCGACCGCCCGCGCACTCGCCGCCGAGGGCGCCCGTGTCATCCTGAACGGATTCGGCGACCCGGCGGAGATCGAGACGCTCAAGTCGGAGCTCGGCGCCGCCTACAGCGATGCCGACCTGACCGATCCGGAGGCGATCGAGGCCATGATGGCCGAGGCCGGCGAGGTCGACATCCTCGTCAACAATGCCGGCATGCAGCACGTCGCGCCGATCGACCAATTCCCGGTCGCCAAATGGGACCTCCTCATCGCCCTCAACCTCAGCGCCGCCTTCCACACCATCCGCCTCGCTCTTCCGGCAATGAAGTCGAAAGGCTGGGGCCGGGTGATCAACACCGCCTCCGCCCACAGCCTCGTGGCGAGCCCGAACAAAGCCCCCTACGTCGCCTCCAAGCACGCCATAGCCGGCCTCACCAAGGCGGTGGCGCTGGAGACGGCGACGGCCGGGGTCACGGTCAACTGCATCAGCCCGGGCTACGTCTGGACGCCCTTGGTCGAGAACCAGATCCCGGACACGATGAAGGCCCGCGGCCTCACCCGCGAGCAGGTCATGAACGACGTCCTGCTCGCTGCCCAGCCGACCAAGAGGTTCGTCACGGTCGACCAGGTGGCCGCCCTCGCCCTGTTCCTGTGCAGGGACGAGGCGAGCGCCATCACGGGCGCGAACCTGAGCATGGACGGAGGCTGGACGGCGGCGTGACCGCAATCCTCCCCATCGCCAGATGGGGAGGTGGACCATGCGAAGCATGGTGGAGGGGCCCTTGCAGAGTCCGAAGAACCCCTCCACCGCGCTTCGCGCGGTCCCCCTCCCCGAGAAATCTCGGGGAGGAATCAGGCAGATGCAATTAGCACTCTCCCCCATACAGTGCTAAGATGCCCTCTTCCGCTGCCGTAGCGCCACAGCGTCCTCAGACAGGCAGACAAAAATCATGGCAGCCAAAGATGTGCGTTTCGCGCGCGACGCTCGCGAAGGGATCGTTCGCGGGGTCGACATGCTCGCCGACGCGGTCAAGGTCACGCTCGGACCCAAGGGCCGCAACGTGCTCATCGACAAGGGCTGGGGGCCGCCCCGGATCACCAAGGACGGGGTCACCGTCGCCAAGGAGATCGAGCTCGTCGACAAGTTCGCGAACATGGGCGCGCAGATGATGCGCGTCGTCGCCTCCCGCACCTCGGACCATGCCGGCGACGGCACCACCACCGCCACCGTGCTCGCCCAGGCGATCGTCCACGAGGGCATGAAGTCGGTGGCCGCCGGCGCCAACCCGATGGACCTGAAGCGCGGCATCGAGCTGGCCGTCGCCCGAGTCGTCCAGGATCTCGCGGCTCGGGCGCGCCCCGTCGCCAGCTCCAGGGAGATCGCCCAGGTCGGCACCGTCTCCGCCAACGGCGACAGCGAGGTCGGCGACATGATCGCCAAGGCGATGGACAAGGTCGGCAAGGAGGGCGTGATCAGCGTCGAGGAGGCGACCGGCCTCACGCTCGAGCTCGACCTCGTCGAGGGCATGCAGTTCGACCGCGGCTACCTTTCGCCTTATTTCGTCACCGACGCCGAGAAGATGCTGGTCGAGCTGACCGACCCCTACATCCTCCTCCACGAGAAGAAGCTCGGCAAGCTCCAGGATTTGCTGCCCCTGCTCGAGGCGGTGGCGGAATCGGGCCGGCCCCTGCTCATCGTCGCCGAGGACATCGAGGGCGAGGCGCTCGCCACGCTCGTCGTCAACAAGCTTCGCGGTGGGCTCAAGGTCGCCGCCGTCAAGGCGCCCGGCTTCGGCGACCGCCGCCGCCTCGTCCTGGGCGACATCGCCGTCCTCACCGCCGGCGAGGCGATCTCCGACGAGCTGGGCATCAAGCTCGAGAAGGTCGACACGGCCATGCTCGGCACCGCCAGCCGGGTCGTCATCGACAAGGACAAGACCACGATCGTCGGCGGCGCCGGCGACAGATCGGCGATCGATGCCCGCGCCGACGCGATCCGCGGCGAGATCGAGCGGTCCGACAGCGAATATGACATGGAGAAGCTGCAGGAGCGCCTCGCCAGGCTCGCCGGCGGGGTCGCCGTGATCAAGGTCGGCGGCGCCAGCGAGGCCGAGGTCAAGGAGCGCAAGGACCGGATCGACGACGCTCTCCACGCCACCCGCGCCGCCGTCGAGGAGGGGATCGTGCCGGGCGGCGGCACCGCGCTCCTCTATGCGGCCAAGGCGCTCGACGGGGTCAACAGCCCGAATGAGGACCAGGCCCGCGGGGTCGACATCGTCCGCCGGGCGCTTCAGGCGCCGCTTCGCCGGATCGCCCAGAATGCCGGGGTCGACGGCGCGGTCGTCGCCGGCAGGCTGCTCCAGGACGGCGACGAGAGCCAGGGCTTCAACGCCCAGACCGAAACCTACGAGAACCTCGTCGAGGCCGGGGTCATCGACCCGGCCAAGGTCGTCCGAGCCGCCCTTCAGGACGCCGCCTCGGTCGCCGCGATGATCGTCACCACCGAGGCCGGGGTCGCCGACCTCCCCGACGACGACGGCCTGGTCCCGGACACGACTTACGGCTGACCCGAAAAATCGGCGGCACCCGAGCAATGGAGGACGCAATGGCCGACGTGAAGGAAATCTTCGCCGGAGAAGGAGCGGACGACGTCGCTCGCTACATCGACTCGGCGCCCTTCTGGGTGATCTGGCAGACCAGCCTGCCGGCGAGCGGCCGCAACCGCATCCGCCGGATCTCGCAGGATTATGCGACCGCGGCCCGGGCCGAGGCCGATGCCGAGCGCTTCCGCCGTTCCGGCGCGATCACCTGGGTCGAGCAAGCCCGCCCGCTCGCGCCCGCCCACGTCCCCGCCGCGGCCATCGAGGCCCTTCGCGGCAAGGCCGCTCCGGAGAGCGCCGGAGCGAAGGGCGGCCGCGCCCCTCAGGCGTAGCGGTCGACCACCGCCTGGTGGAGCGGCCGGTCGAAGCTCAGCCCGGCGCGGTCGCCCTGCGCCCAGGCGATCCGGGAGGGCCAGCTTTCGAGGCCGGGCAGCTTGAGCCAGACCCGCGCGCCGACCTCGCAATGGCCGGCGACCTCGATCCCGCAGCCGTGGGTCGAGAGGTCGACGACGATCACCGGCGCGCCCGGCCGGTCGTTGCCGGACGCGAGCCCCGCGCCGACGCTGACCGGATGTCGCATGAAGCGCCGCCGGTCCTCGGCGGCCCCCCTTTCGAGCATGGCGGCAACACGCATTCCGGCCCTCCTCTTCGAGTTCGGTGCGGGGCCGGAATGTCTGCGCGAAAGGGTAACGCAAAGTTACCGGAAGCCCCTCCTACGTATTATCCGCAGGGTGGGGAGAGGCGAGCTCGGCGCGGCCTCGCGGCCGCGGCGCGCACGCCCGCGGGTCGGATCGAGGATCGAGGGACGGGCTTTTCCGCGGCGGCGGCAAGCCCGGATCGAATGCAGGCGAGCGCCGCCGCCGAGGAGCGAAACGAGGGCTGGTTCGTTTCGGACAGACATCGTGGAGGAGCCCAATGAACATCGTTCCGGCTCTGTTGATCGCCCTCCAGGCGGCCGCGGCCGCGCCGAGCCAGCCCGACCGGGCGACCGCGGCTGCCATCGCCGCGAAGATCAACGACTATCGCGTCGCCAACGGACTTCGACCCGTCCCCTATTCCCCGTCGCTGCGGGCGGTGGCCGAAGCCCATGTCCTCGATATGGCCGCGAGCGCGGATGGCGGGCTCGCCTTCGTCCGCGGACGGGACTCGCGCGGGCTTCCCTGCAATGCCCACAGCTGGTCCGATCGCGGCCGCTGGACTCCCGTCTGCTATACCGGCGACCACCGTTATTCGGCGCGGATGTGGAGCAAGCCGGCGGAGATCACCGGCGGCGCCTATCCCGGCTACGGCTTCGAGATCGGCCACCAGTCGGGCGGGACGGTGACGGCGGAGGGGGCGCTGAGGGGATGGCAGTCGAGCCCCGCCCATAACGCGGTCATCCTCGAGCGGGGCCCCTGGAAGGGCAAGAACTGGCAGGCCATGGGCGTCGGAGTCCTCGGCCACACCGCCTTCGTCTGGTTCGGCCAGGAGCGCGACTCGGCGCGCTAGCGGCGGGCCGGAAACCTTCGGCCGTAAGGGCCCTCGGCGCGGGCCGGCGCCGGACGGCTCGGGCGGCTCAGCGCGGGGCCATCCGGATTGCCCCGTCGAGCCGCACATATTCGCCGTTCAGATAGCTGTTCTCGGCCATGAACACGGCGAGCCGGGCATATTCCTCCGCCCGCCCGAGCCGCTTGGGGAAGGGCACCTGCGCCGCCAGCGCGTCCTTCACGTTCTGCGGCATCATCGCGACCATCGGAGTCTCGAACACGCCGGGCAAGATGGTGTTGACCCTTATGCCCTCGTTCATCAGGTCGCGGGCGATGGGGAGCGCCATCCCGAGCACGCCCGCCTTGGAGGCCGAATAGGCGGCCTGGCCGATCTGGCCGTCCTTCGCCGCCACCGAGGCGGTGTTGACGATGAGGCCGCGCTCGCCGTCTTCGAGCGGGTCGAGCGAGACCATCCCGAGCGCCGACTGGGCGAGCACCCGGAAGGTGCCGATCAGGTTGATCTGGATGGCGAGCTCGAACTGGTGGATCGGATAGGGCTTGGCCTCCCCCGTCGCCTTGTCTCGGCCGACCGTCTTGGCGGCATTGGCGACCCCGGCGCAATTGACGCAGATCCGCTCCTGGCCGTGAGCCTCGCGCGCCCTCGCGAAGCCGGCCGCCACGGCCTCGTCGGAGGTGACGTCGACCCGGGCGAAGATCCCGCCGATCGAGGCCGCCACCGCCTCGCCTTTCTCCGAATCTCGGTCGAACACGGCGACCCTCACCCCGCGCTCCGCGAGCGCCCGGGCGGTCGCCTCGCCGAGGCCGGAAGCGGCGCCGGTGACGACGGCCGCGATGTCGGGTCCAAGCTTCATCGATCCAACTCCCTGAAAACTGCTTCGCGCCGCTCCTAGGCAGTCCCGGCCCTGCCATCAACCCGGGCGAATTTGTTCATTGTATGCACAGAAATGCATAATTATACAGAACGCCATGTTGACCTGCTCTCCCGACCGGCCCTGGGGCCTGCATAATCCGGTTCGCAACGACGAGGATTGCCCGCGCTGCGGCTGGACCGCCCCGGGGCCGAAGGGCGATGCCCTGGCCGACGCCGCCGAGGCGGCCGCGGAGGCTCGGGCCCGGGCCGCCGCGCTCGGCTGGACCGTGCATTGCGGCGATCCGGCCGAAGCCATTGCCGCATGACTGCCCATTTTGTGCGCCCGCCATTGAATGCCCGGTCAAGGCGCGCCATCTGAACTTTGCCAAGATGCAACTCATCATCGATCAGCAAGCTTCGGCGGCGATGAGCCGCCTGACCGCCATTCGTCTCGCCCTGCTGACCTCGCGGGCGATGGAGAATTGGCGCCAGGGCGTCGGCGACAACGAATCGGCGATGATCCTTCTCGCCGTCGTCGCGATCACCGGCGAGCGGCTGACCCGGACCGACCTTCCCGAGGCGCTGCGCAACGTCGCGACCGCGCTTCCGCCGGGCTATGCCGCCGGCTGCAACATCAGCTCGATCGCGGCCGCGACGGGGCTCAACCGGGAGACGACCAGGCGCAAGGTCAGCGCCCTGATCGAGCGCGGCTATCTCTGCCGCTGCCCGCGGGGCGAGATCTGCTTCCCGGCCGACCGCCAGCAGGATCCGGCCACGCTCGATTTCCTGCGGAAGCAGCTGGAGGCCGTCGCCCGGTTCGCCAACGACTCCATTCGCGACGGAGTCCTCAAGGCCGCCTAGGGGCGATCGGCCTCAGCCGGGCCGCCTCCTTCTCGTAGCTCTCCGCGATGGCGAGCAGTTCGGCCCGGTCCGACTCGCTCTTCAGCTCGCCCGCGAGCCGGCGGAAGATCGCCGCCCGAGCCTCATATTCCCGCCCCAGGTCCGCCATGGACCGGCGCTAGGCCCTCCCCGGCCGGGCGGGGGGCCGGGTGCGCACAAAATGTGCCGCCCCGCCATTCCGGTCGCAGGCCGGCGCGGGGAAAGCGGTGCGACGGGCGGCCTCACCCCCACCGGGGCCGTTCGCGGGCCCGCCGCGGCTCATACGGTGCCGCGGCGGGCCCCTCTTGTCCGCCGCAGCCGAATGCGCGGCCGCCTCGCCTCCGCGCCTCTAGCCGCCGGTCGCCCAGAGATAGGCGAGGATCATCGCCGGAAGGGCGACCAGGAGGGTGGCCATGACGTAGCTCAGCGACCTGAGCCGGCGGGGTGCGGCCTCGTCCACGGCTCAGCCCACCGCCGGGCGAAGCTGCCAGGCGAGCCCCGGAAGCTTGACCATCGGCAGGTCGCACACCGTGCAGCGGCTGACGAAGCTTCCCCGCTCCCAATGGCTGGTCTTGAGATCGGCGTCGTGGCGGCCGAGCCAGGAATGGAGGCTCATCGGTTCGTGCTTTCCATGATCGTCACCTCGTGCGGGCAAGCGAGAGCCCGATCGTCTCCCAGTCACGGGGCGCTTGCGAAGAGGGGCGCGGGTGATCGAGCCTATATGGGGTGCCCGGGGCGGATAACGAGAGGCCGCCGCCCCTCCATCCCTCGTTCAGCGAGTGCCCTGCCGGAGCACCGCCGATGGGTCGCCGCGCCCGTTCGATAGAATAGGCCTAGAATAGATGAGCGACGTCACTCGCGAATGGGAGCCTCGGGCGGCTTTTACCTTCCGGGCTCGAACCGCCACAGTATTCGGTTTTCCGATTAGCGTCGGCTGGGGGCCAACCTGTAGCCGTCGGTCCCATATTGGGCGATAATTTCTATTTCGGAGATAAATTCCCCTTTACAAGCGCGGGCGGTTTCAGTGATTTCCCGCGCACCGTAATATCGATTCGCAGAACCGAGTCGACTGGCAGCTGCGTAGGGCGCGCATGGACGCTGGGGTTACGTCGCCGTTATTCCGTTCGGAAGCGCTCGAGGCGCGGCAACAGCGCGTCTTCGGCGAGATCGTTCTCACCCAGCCTGTGTCCAACCACGTTCTCGTGCTGCTCCTTTTCGGAATCATCTCCGCCCTGGCCCTGTGGGTGTCGCTCGGAACCTATACCCGGACCGAGACCGCTCGGGGCATTCTCGTCACCGACGCCACCTCCGCCAAGGTCGTCGCCGTCCGGCCGGGAATCGTCACCCGGCTGTCCGTGCGCGAAGGGCAATATGTCCGGGCCGGGCAGACGATCGCGACCGTCCGGACCGAGCAGGCGAGCGAGACCGGCGCAAGCGCGGTCGCCCAAAGCCTCGGGGCGCTCGATGCTCAACTCGGCCTCACCCGCGACCAGATGCGCCTCGCCGGCGAGCGCGCGGCGGGGGAGCGGGCGCGGGTCGCCGCGACCCTGGCCGGGCTGTCCCAGCAACGCTCCGACCTGGCGGGCCAGATCGCGCTCCAAGAGGAAGCCGTGGCTTCCGCCAAAGGCCTCTTCGACCGGATCCAGAGCGTGGTCGAGAAAGGCTTCGTCAGCAAGATCGAGGTCGAGCGCCGCCGCCAGGCCTGGGTCGCTGCGCGCCAGGAGCTTGCGCGCCTTCGCCTGCAATCCAACGCCGCCGCCGCGGAGGCGGGACGCGCCTCGGCGGAGCTGGCCCGGATTTCCGCCGACGCAAGCGCCCAGATCGTGGAAGCCCGGGCCGAGGCCCAGTCGATCGCCCAGCGCGAGGCCCAGCTGAGGGGCGAGCGCGCCTATTCCATCGCAGCGCCCGTCAGCGGACGGGTGACCGCGCTTCAGGCCGCGGTAGGCCGAACGGTCGAGCCCAGCCTTCCGATGATGGTGATCGTGCCGGACGGTTCGGCGCTCCACGCGGACGTCTACGCCCCCACTCGTGCGATCGGCTTCGTCAGGCCGGGCCAGGAGGTCCGCCTGCTCTACGACGCCTTCCCCTATCAGCGCTTCGGAAGCTTCAAGGGACGGATCGCCGCGATCTCGCGAACCGTGCTCGACCCGCGCGAGCTGGCCGTCCCGCTCCGGATCGAGGAGCCCGTCTACCGAATCGAGGTCGCGCCCGGCGACCAGTCGGTGGCCGCTTTCGGAGAGCGGATGAAGCTGCAGCCCGGCATGACCGTCACCGCGAGCATCGTCCTCGACCGGCGCTCGTTCCTGGACTGGCTGCTCCAGCCCCTCAACGCCGTCCTGAGGAGGAACGAGGAAAGGGCGGCGGCATGACGGCGCATCTCCTCGACTTCCCGCAGCTTCCGCGCGACCGCACGGTCGCTTATTCGGGGCTCCTCGCCTTTCCGCGGATCGAGCCGCTCTCCCCCCTCGCCGTCCGGAGCCGGGCCGTCGAGCTCCAGCTCGCCCGAGCGCAGCCGAGCTCCGCCGAGTCGCTGGATCGCCTCGCCTCCGCCCTCGTCGCTTCGGCGCCGGATTCGGACCTGGAAGCCGATTCCCATCCCGGGCTTCGCGACGAGCTGGAGCCTTATGTTCAGGCCCCGATACCCCGGCCCGGCCCGTGCGAAGCGGCGAAGGTCCGGGCCGAGTTCGCGGTCTATGCGCGTCTGGCGGGCCGGCACGAGCCCTTCGCGGCGATGGACGAAAAGGCGTTCGTCGACTTCCTCGTCGAGGTCCACCGCCGCCTCGGCGCCGGCCTCAACGCCTTGCGGGACGGGGCCGTGGGCCTTCGTCCGGACTCTGGCGGAAACCGCGTCCTGTTTCCCCATCACCGCCTTTGCCCGGCGCTGCTCTCGTCGCTCCACGGTTTCCTTCGCGGCCATCTGGCCGATCATCCCGGCCTGGGCGCGGCCGTGGCTTTCGCGGCTATCGTCCACGCCCACCCGTTCAACGACGGCAACGGCCGGACGGCCCGGACGATCTACAATCTGATCCTCGCCGACGGGACCGGAACCCGTCACTTCGTGCCGATCCACGCCATTGCCGGCCGCTTCCCGGGCTTCGCGATCAAGCTGAAGCGGGCTCTTCACGGCGGCGACTGGCTCAGCCTGCAAAGTTACTTCGCGGACGCGATCCGCCTGTCGCGATCCCTGCAAGGGGAGAGCCGCGAAGATTCCGAATCCAAAACCCCAAGAGAAAGGAGAGGATAATGCGACTTTTGACCGATTATGAAATCAACCTCGTCTCCGGCGGTTGGGGAAGCAGCAGCGGCTATTATTACGAGGACATCATCATCACCGGGCACCTGCTGCCCGACTGGAGCTGGTATTTCGACGCGGTGCCCTACACCGACGGCGGCGGCGGCGGCGGCGGCGGAAGCACCCCGGCCCCGAGCACCCAGGACGCGGAGCACCAGCAGACCGACGACGCCAACGACACGCCCTGCGTCGACCAGGTTCCGTCCGGAGTCGATCTCGCCCACTTGAACGATCTCGCCAAATATCTTGGCAGCGTGCTCGCCAATTGCCAGGAACTGACGGACTGGGAATGGGGCGCGTTCATCTATCGGGGATCGGATGGCCAGCTCTACCAGAGCGAGCCGTTCACCGCCGGCCATTATGACAACATGAACGGCGCAACCATATCCTTGCCGCAGGGCGCCCATGTCGTCGCCTATCTTCACACGCATCCGGAAGACAGCGTGATGGACCAGCGGATGCTGTCGGATGCCGATCGCTCGTTCATCAGCGGGTTCACCAGTAGCTCGAACAGCCAGTGGTCCGTCGACACCAACATGCTCGCCTACATCGTGACCAACGACAACAGCACCAGCTACAAGACCTACGTCTACGACAAGTCGAACCGCGACAAGACCAGCCCGGGATGCTCGCTATGATTGGACTCATGATTCTGGCGGCCGCCGCCCAGGCCTCGGATCCTGCCGCCATCACAGTTCAGGGCCGTGACTATACGGGGCTCGATCAGTTCACCCAGGTCGTCACCGGGACGTGCGACGGCACTCCGGCCTCCGCGACGATCACCAAGGCCCGTCGTGGGGCGTCGGGCAAGATCGAGCTGCGCCACGGCTCCGTCGCCCGCGACCTTCCCTCGTCGTTCGCCGAGGGCCTGCTGGTCCGCAACACCGCCTACCAGCTCGGCCTCGGCTGCGACGGGAAGCGCCTCAAGCTCGAGGCTCACGTCGTCCAGATGAACTGGGGAAGGAATATCCGCTACTTCAGCCAGCAGGCGACGTGGGACCTCGGCGCCGACTCCCTCGTCGTCTCCGAGCCGGTGGCCGAAAGCCCCGGCGAGTTCGCGGCCCATGTCCAGTGATCGCCCTGGACCGTCGGTAAAGTGACGGTCGGCCGCGGGCGCGTCGGAAAGACGGAGAAGGGGGCTTTCCCCCTTCTCCTCTTTCGCCGGATCCTGCGCGGGACGCGAAGAGCGGTCCCGGGCCGGCGCGAACCGAGGGTCCGGTGAGGCCTGTCGACCTGCTCGACCTGGGCGGCGGCGGCCGAACCCCGATGATCCACCAGTCGGAAGCGGCCGAGTGCGGCCTCGCCTGCCTGGCGATGCTCGCGGGCCGCCATGGCCTCGAGACCGACATGGCGGCTCTCAGGCGGCGGTTCAGCCTGTCGCTCAAGGGGACGACCCTCAAGACGCTGATGCAGATCGCTGAGAGCCTCGGCTTCAACGCCCGGCCGCTGCGAATCGAGATCGGCGACCTCAGGCAGCTCGCCCTTCCCGCGATTCTCCACTGGGACCTCAGCCATTTCGTCGTGCTGACCCGGATCACCCCCGGGCTTCGCGGCCTGCGCTTCCATATCCAGGATCCGGCGAGAGGGCCAAGGGTCGTTCGCGAGGAAGCGCTGTCGCGCCATTTCACGGGGGTCGCTCTCGAGCTGAGCAAGAGCGAGCGTTTCCAGCCGGGAAGGGAAAAGTCGAAGCTTCGGATCGGCCAGCTCTGGTCGAAGATGAGCGGGCTTTGGGCCGCGCTTCGGAACGTCATGCTGCTTTCGTTGGTGCTTCAGCTCGTTTCCCTGGCCACGCCCTTCTACCTTCAGCTCGCCGTCGACACCGCATTCCCGACCTTCGATTCCGACCTTCTCAAGATGCTCGCAATCGGATTCGGCGGGCTGATGCTCGTCAACATGGCGACGAGCTGGCTGCGCTCGCTGATCCTGATCTCGCTTGGCAACGCACTGACCTACCAGGTCGTCGTCAACCTCTATCGGCATCTGGTCCGGCTGCCTTTGCCCTGGTTCGAGAAGCGCCATGTCGGCGACATCATCTCCCGCTTCGGGTCGACCCAGCCGATCGCCCAGCTGGTCAGCGAGGGGCTGGTCGCCGCGGTCATCGACGGGATCATGGCCTTCGTCACCTTGGCCCTGATGTTCGTCTATTCCCCCCTGCTCGCCGCGGTGGCGCTGGTCGCCTGGGGCCTGTTCGCCGGGCTCAAGCTGGGCTTTCTCCAGGCGCTTCGTATGCGCAACGTCGACGCCATCTCCACCGCCGCGAAGGAAAGCAGCAGCTTCATCGAATCCGTCCGCGGGATCGCCGCGATCAAGGCCTTCGGCCAGGAAGGAAACCGGCAGCGCCTCTGGCAGCAGCGCAAGGCCGACGCCGTCAACGCCCAGATTCGGCTCGGTCGCCTCACCGCCGGTTTCGACGCCGCCGGCCAGTTCGTCCTCGCCGCGGAGCGGGTCCTGTTCGTCTATCTCGCAATCACCATGGCGATGGGCGGAGCCTTCACCGTCGGGATGATCTTCGCCTTCCAGGCCTACAAGCAGCAATTCCTCGACGCCGCGACCCGGCTGATCGATCAGGCGATCGAGTATCGGCTTCTCGACGTCCATCTCGGCCGGATCGCGGACATAGCGCTGTCGAAGCCGGAGCCGCGCTCCGAGCTCGGGCCGAGGGAGCGGGCCTCGGGCGCGATCGAGCTGCGCGGGGTCGGCTTCAGCTACGGGGCGGGAGAGCCGGAGGTTCTGAAAAGCGTGAACCTCAGGGTCGAGGCGGGCGAAATGGTCGCACTGATCGGCCCGTCGGGCGGGGGCAAGACGACCCTGCTCAAGCTGATGATGGGGCTGTTCCAGCCCAGCTACGGCCAGGTGCTGGTCGACGGCCGGCCCTTGCACGCTCCGGACGAGTGGCGCGGGCAGATCGGCTCCGTCTCGCAGGACGACGTGCTCTATGCGGGCACGCTTGCCGAGAATATCGCCTTCTTCGATCCCGAGATCGACATGGCCCGGGTCAGGGAGGTCGCCCGCATGGCGGCCATCCACGACGACATCGAGGCCATGCCGATGGGCTACGAGACCCTCGTCGGCGACATGGGCTCGGTGCTTTCGGGCGGTCAGAAGCAGCGGGTCCTTCTGGCGAGGGCCCTCTATCCCCGGCCGGCGGTCCTGTTCGTCGACGAAGGCACCGCCCATCTCGACTCCAGATCCGAGCGCGAGGTGATGGAGGCGCTGAGCGCCTTGCCGATCACTCGAATCGTGAGCTCCCATCGCCCGCTGCCCGTGCAGTCCGCCCAGAGGGTCTTCCTGGTGAAGAAGAGCGTGATCCGGCTCGATTCCGGCGCCGCGGCGATGGCAACCCTGGCCGCCGCCGGATAGGAGCCGCCGCATCGCACCGGCCCCCCGCCCGCAAGGCCGCCCGCCCCCCTGATTCGGCTCCGGGTCGCGCACCCCCGAAGGCCGGGCCCGTCCATATTCTCCCGAAAGGGCTGACGGCGGCCCCGAACGGCGGATAAAAGCCGAGCGTCACTGTCCGGCCCGCGGCCCGTCCGCGGGCGGCCCTAGGGAGGGAGGCGAGCCGATGACCACGCTTTACGGCAACGAGAACGAGGGCGGCCGCACGACGATCACCCTCGAGCTGCTCCCCGACGGCTCCCTCCAGCTCTTCTACTACGACATCGGCGAGGACGCCCGGCGAACCTTCGGCGACAGCGACTACGAAGCCTGGATCACCGTGCCGGCGGGCGAGCTCGGGAAGCTGGCGATGGCCCTCCTCGCCGAAAAATACACCGGCCGCCACGACGCCCGAAGCGACTTCGCGAGCTTCTGCGAAGCGAAGGGGATAGTGCATGACGGGGGGATCTGGAGTTAGGGGGATCACCGTGGGGACCCCCTCTCGAGCCGAGTTCTCAAAATCCGGATAAAGGGGGATGAGCAGCGGCGAGCCCTGGGGCCTTACTTTTTCGACTTTTCCTTCTGGCTGAGCGCCGACCCCGCCACCGTTTTCGCCGTCCGCCCGCGCAGCATCTTCGAGGCCGACCTGGCCGCCACTTCGCTGGTTTGTTTGCTCATTGGACCCGCCGTCGAAGATACGAGAGCAAACGACGGCTTACGATTTAAGGGTCTGTCGATTGGGGCGCCCAAAGAAAACGCCGTAAAGCCATGGGCAACGAAAAAGGGCCGCCCCTCGCGGGACGGCCCTCTTCTCTACCCGGCTCGAAGTACCACTTCGAGACGAGCGGTCAGCCAAGCAGCTCCTGTTCGAGCTTCTTGGCCATCTCCTCGATATTCTCCGGCGGCCAGCCCGGGATATCCATCCCGAGCCTCAGCCCCATGCTCGAAAGCACTTCCTTGATCTCGTTCAGCGACTTGCGCCCGAAATTCGGAGTGCGGAGCATCTCGGCCTCGGTCTTCTGGACGAGGTCGCCGATGTAGATGATGTTGTCGTTCTTGAGGCAGTTGGCCGAGCGTACGGAGAGCTCCAGCTCGTCCACCTTCTTGAGGAGGTAGCGGTTGAGCTGGTTGGCGTCGTGGTCGGTGTCGCCCGCGGAGACCGAGGAGAGGCCGCCGGTCGGGATCGACGTCATCGTCATGCCCTCGTCGAAGTGGACGAAGAGCTGGAGCTGGTCCTGGAGGATTCGCGCGGCGTAGGCGAGCGCGTCGTCCGGGGTGACGGTGCCGTCGGTCTCGATGGTGAGGGTCAGCTTGTCATAGTCGAGCTCCTGACCGACGCGGGTGTTCTCGACCTTGTAGCTGACCTGGCGCACCGGGCTGTAGAGCGCGTCGACCGGGATGAGGCCGATCGGCGCGTCGGCCGGCCGGTTGGCGGCGGCGGGCTGATAGCCTTTGCCGGTCTCGGCCGTGAACTCCATGTTGAGCGTCGCGCCCTCGTCGAGGTGGCAGAGCACCAGGTTCGGGTTCATCACCTCGATGTCGCCGGTGGTGGCGATCTGGCCGGCGGTGACTTCGCCGGGGCCGGTGGCGGCGAGGGCAAGG
>DASTLX010000039.1:0-50173 GCA_035714565.1 Allosphingosinicella sp. | reverse complement strand
GGCGGGGGAGCTCCGAGCGGAGAATCTGGCCGGACTGGGCTGGACCCTGATGGGCGACACCAACGGCGACGGCAGGCCCGAATTCCTCGTCCAGCTCACCCTGCAGGGACCGACCCCGCTGAGCGCCGCGGACTTCCTGCTCTAGGCGCGATGGCCGCGGCGGGTCCTCGCGCCCGACGCGAAGGATCATGGCGCCCGGCGGCGACCCGGGCGAGGGGCGGCCGGCGATCCGGCGAGCTCGACCCTTCGGGTTTCGGGAAGGAGGCGCCATCGAAAAGACGGGGCCGTCTCGCCGTTTCCACCGAGTATCTCGCAAGCTGAGGGACAGTATTATTTACTGATTTTAGCCAACACCGGCTGTCATTACTTTCGCAGGTCGACTAAGGCGTAGGCAGTCTCGAGTGAGCGAGGACAAGATGCTTCAAACGATCTCCGGCGGAGCCTATGTGCCCGTCGCCGAATTCCAGGTGAGCGCGGACGCGCTGGAATATCAATCCGGCCTCGCTTTCGCCAAGCTGGGCGACGGCGGCTTCGTCGCGGTGTGGACCGATTCGCGTTTCGGCAACGGATCGATGCGAATGCAGCGATTCGATCTCAACGGGGCGAAGGTCGGCCCCGAGGTCGTCCTTCCGCCGGGAGGCGGGGCGTCGCTGGCGCCGACTCCCGGTGGCGGCTTCCTTCTCACCTGGACGGTGGAAGCGCCCTATCCGACCTCGTTCGAGGTAAGGGCGCGCTTCTACGATTCCAGCCTGAACCCGCTGGGACCCGAATTCGGAGTCAACAGCCGGACCGATGGCTTCCAGCTCAACGAGGGCGTGGCGGCGCTCGCCGGCGGCGGCTACGTCGTCATGTGGGGCCAGCTCGAGGATTACGGCCCCGATCAGGTGCGCGCCCAGATCCTCGATCCGGCCGGCAACAGGATCGGAGGCGAGATCTTCGTCAACGAAGCGCTTTCCGGCGACAATTATGCGATGGACGTGGTCGCGCTCGCCGGCGGCGGCTTCGTCATCTCATGGACGGGCTGGTTCGACGTAGACCAGAACGGGGCGCCCAGCGCCGGGGTCCGCGCCCAGATCTTCGACGCCGCCGGCAACAAGGTGGGCAGCCTCTTTCCGCTCAACGCCATCGCGACCGGCGCCCAGGGCGGCGCCGCGCTCGAAGCGCTCCCCTCGGGCGGCTTCGTCGCCGCCTGGACGGACGACGGCAACAGCGGGTCCGGCGCCCCCGCCAACGGCAACCAGGGCGTGTGGGTGCAGCCGTTCGACGGCCTCGGCCAGAGGGTCGGCGCGGCCGTCCATCTCGGAGGATCGGTCAGCGGCGAGCCGGCGATCGCGACCACGGCGACCGGCTTCATCGTCGTCTGGCCCGAGTCGAACGGGGCGCAGAACGCGTTGCGCGCTCAGCGTTTCGACTTCGCCGGCAACAAGGTCGCCGAGGAGTTCGGGCTGGGCGCGGCCGGCGCCACCCATTTCGGCACGAGCGCGATCGTGCTCGACAGCGGCGCGATCCTGCTCGGCTGGACCCAGCGGGCCGCCTCGGGCTTCAATCAGGAAGACGTCCGCGCCCATCTGCTTTACCCGGCCACTCACGGGACGGGAGGGGCGGACAGCTATTCCGGAACGGCGGGGCGCGACTTCTATTTCGGCTATGGCGGCGACGATTCCCTGTCCGGCGGGGCGGGCGGCGACGGCCTCTCGGGCGGCGACGGCAACGACGTCCTCACCGGGGGCCCGGGCGACGACATCCTGGACGGCGGCGCTGGGGCGGACGTCATGACGGGGGGCGCGGGAAACGATCATTACAGCGTCGACGACCCTGGCGACTCGGTGATCGAAGCCGCCTTCGAGGGCGACGACACCGTCGAGACGTCGTTGGCGGACTATACGGCGCCGGCAGGGGTCGAAAATCTCATCGGCACCCTCGGCGCCGGGATGACCCAGATCCTTCGCGGCAACGCCCGCGGCCACGCTCCCGGTTACTTCCAGCGCAACGTCCTTACCGGCGGGGATGCCGACAACGTCTTCTATGTCGTCGGCGAGGCGCGTGACGTCGTCAGAGGCAATGGCGGCCATGACACGCTCTATATCGACTGGAGCGGCGCCTCTGGACCGATAACCGTCTATGACGATGAGAACGGCATCGGCTACCGGGAAGGCAACGGCCGCTGGCGGACGATCGCCTACACAGGGGTCGAAACGGTCTACCTGACGACCGGGCGCGGCAACGACGACATCGGGCTGGTCTATCCGCCGCGCGCCAGCGACCTGGTGAGCACCCACTTCAGCACCGGCGACGGCGACGACACCGTCCTTCTGAGCTCGACCCTGGACAGCTTCGACGGCGGCGGCGGGATCGACGGGGTCCGGATCTGGAACCTCGCCGTCACCGCCGAGCCGTTCGAATGGCGCGTGCCCTCGAACCTGTTCATCTCACCCGCCGGAACCCCGCAGCTCGCGAACATCGAGTATTTCCTCTACGCGAGCACCGGCGGCGGCAACGACATCGTCGAGACCGGGCGGCTCGCCCTGGACGACGGCCTGGCGACGGGGGCGGGCGACGATCTGGTCACATTCTACAACGGCCGCGATTCCCTCAACGCGGGTCCGGGATTCGACATACTCGTCATCGACTGGAGCGACTCGACCGCTCCGGTCCTGCTGGAGTGGGATTTCACAAGTCCATTCGACGATTCCCTGCGCAGCCGGGCCTCGTCGGGGCCGGACCGCTCCGCCACCTTCTCCGAGGTCGAGCGGGTGGTCCTCTTCGCGGGCTCCGCGGCCGACAGCCTGAGCGGCGGCGCCCGTTCCGACCATCTTTCCGGCGGCGGCGGCGCGGATACGATCGCGGGCGGCGCGGGCGACGATACGATCGACGGCGACGACGGCGACGACTCCCTTGCCGGCGGCGAGGGCTCGGACGTTCTGCGCGGCGGCGCCGGAGTCGACGGCTTCGACGGAGGCTCCGAGCCGGCCGCGGGCCCCGGCGACCGGATCAGCTTCTTCGAGCGCCGCGCCACCCAGGGCGTGGTCGCGGACCTGCGCAGCGGAATCGTCTCCAACGACGGCTTCGGCAATGTCGAGACGATGACGGGGATCGAATCCTTCGGTCCGGGCACCGCTTTTGCCGACACCTTCCACGGCAACGACGATCGCAACGGCCTGATCGTCGGGCGCGGCGACTTCGCCTACGGCCATGGCGGCGACGATTTGATCGAGGCCGGCCTGGCCGCCGCCGTCGTCGACGGCGGTGCCGGAACGGATACCCTCGTCCTGCGCTCGGACGGCGGCCTCCTTCTGCCCGACTCGAACGAAGACGGCGTCGCCGAAACCTCGGCGGCGATGACGGCGGGCTGGAGGGTCGACCTCGCCGCCGGCACCGTCCGGGACGGCTTCGGCAATGTCGGCACGGTCGCCGGGATCGAGAACGTCACCGGCACCGACCTCGCCGACGACATTCGCGGCACCGGCGGCGACAACGTGATCGCCGGCGGCGCGGGCGCCGACACGCTCCGGCTGCAAGACGGCGGCAACGACACGGTCCTGGCCGGCGCGGGAAGCGACAACCTCTTCTTCATCGGGGCGCTGACCTCGGCTGACGTGGTGAACGGCGGATCGGGCATCGACACCCTGGTCCTCCAGGGGGCCTACGGCTCGCTGGTCCTGACGTCGAACGTCACCGAGATCGAGAACATCTCGCTCCTGGCGGGCTCGAACACCGCCTTCGGCGAGCCCGGCGCCAACCGCTACGATTACGGGATCACCACCCACGATTCGAACTTCGCCGCCGGGGTCCAGGCCCGGATCAACGGCACGGCCTTGCTCGCGGGCGAGGACTTCACCTTCGACGGCTCGGCCGAGACCGACGCGAGCTTCGTCGTCTACGGCGGCAAGGGGGTCGACACGCTCACCGGAGGCCTGAGCAACGACATCTTCCTTTTCGGCGAGGAGAGGTTTGCCTCGGGCGACACTGTCAACGGCGGCGCCGGCTATGACGGCATGTTCCTGAGGGGCAACTACACGATCGACTTCAACGCTCCGGGTTACACCGGCCTGTTCACCAACATCGAGAACCTGACCCTGACCTCGGCGACGGACGAACGCTATGCCCGCGGCGGCGGAACCGAGTTCGACTACAACCTCACTCTGTCGAACGCGATCGTGAAGCCGGGCGAGACCCTGACCGTCTCGGGCGCTCTGCTGATGGCGAGCGAGACGATGATCCTCGACGCCAGCCAGGAGGCCGACGGCTTCCTCCGGCTGTTCGGAGGCAAGGCCGACGACACGCTGAAGGGCGGCGGCCAGGCCGACCTTCTCCTCGGCAACCTCGGCGCCGACATGCTGACCGGCAACGGCGGGGCGGACACGTTCCGCTTCGATTCGACGGCGGACTCGACCTCGGGCTCGCTCGACCGGATCACCGACTTCACTCCGGGCACCGACAAGATCGACCTCAGCCGGATCGACGCCAACAGCGCCGTGGCAGGCGACCAGGCCTTCAGCTGGATCGGCTCGAACGCGTTCAGCGGCTCGGCGGGCCAGCTTCGGGCCTATGAGCAGGACGGGTCCTGGTTCGTCGAGGGTGACGTGAACGGCGACGGAGTCGCCGACCTGGTGATCGCGCTCACATTAAAGGGCCCCACGCCCCTTGGGCCGGGCGACTTCGTCCTGTAGCTTGCCACCTGATTCGGTAAGTCTTTTTTGCCAGGCAGCGGATGGAAGCCGGGCCTCGGGGGCAGCGGGGGGAAATTGAAATGTCGCATGCGGTGGTTGCCCATCGTCACAACGGGTCGCTCGGAAGCAGCCGGCCGGCCGATGTCGTCATCAGTGCCGACGGATCGAAAATCTATACGTCGGGCACCGACGGCGCGGTCCGCGTCTATGACGCCGACACCGGAGCGCTCCTCTCGACCTGGCAGGTCGGAACGAAGCTCGCCGGGATCGACCTTTCGCCGGACGGCAGCTTCCTGCTGGTCATCGAGGCCGAGCCGGTCAGCTCCACCTATGCGGACCCCTGGTGGAACAACCGCTTCACGGTGGCCGTCTACAAGATCGACACCGCGACCGGCGAGAAGACGACCTTCCTGCACGAGGCGACCGGGTTCGAATGGGCGTTCCACGACGTCGCCATCCTCGCCAACGGCACCGCCCTGCTCACCCAGAAGGCGCTGCCCGGCTGGTCGGCCTGGGTCTCCCCCGAGATCCTCAACATCACCACCGGCGTCTTCACGACCATCAACCAGACCATCCGCTACAACACGATCCTGTCCGATTCCCCCGCCGGGCAGATCGCGCTCCTCGGCGAATATGACACGTCCGACGCGCCGCTTCGCATCTATGAGTCCGGGACCGGCCTCACGGCCCATCACTGGGTCTATCAGGACGACGTCATGGGCTTCAATTACGGGGCCCAGGCGCTGAGCGCGCTGGGCAATCTCGTCGCCCAGCATGTGGCCGGCGACGGGCTCCACATCTACGATTCCGCACTCAACTATCAGCTGAACCTGGCCGACCTGCATCCCGGCCTCCTCGACGGAGTCGCGGCCCTCGCCTTCGATTCGACGGGTTCGTTCCTCTTCGTCCTCGACACCGACGCCGACGCGATCGTCCAGATCGACACGACCGACTGGAGCATCGTCGGCTCCATCCCCGTCGAGGTCAACCTGACCAGCACGCTGGGGGATTTCGGAAGCCGGCTCATCGTCGGGCCGAGCCTGCGCTACTTCACCGTCGTGACCGATTCCGGGCTACTTCAGATCGACAATCCGGACGTCTCTTCGGCCATCACGGGCACCGAGGAGGACGATCTTCTTACCGGCACCGGCCTGTACGACGTGATCGACGGCCTTGGCGGCAACGACGACATCTACGGCGGCGCCGGCGACGACGATATCGACAGCGGCGGCGGCGACGACTTCGTGTCCGGCGACGACGGCGACGACGGCCTCAGCGCCGGCGACGGCGACGACACCGTGCTCGGAGGGGAGGGCGACGACGCGATCCACGGCGAGGACGGCGACGACTTCCTTCGCGGCGACGACGGCAATGACCAGCTCTACGGCGGCTCGGGCAACGACAATCTGCGCGGCGGGCGCGGAACCGACTTCTTCAACGGCGAGGGCAGCTACGAAGGGCCCGGCTTCGGCGTCGTTCACTATGGCGACAAGGTCAGCTTCTTCGAGCAGTTCGCGACCCAGGGCGCGGTCGCGGATCTTAGGACCGGGACCATCTCCAACGACGGCTTCGGCAATTCCGAATCGATGTGGGGCATCGAATCGCTGGGCAGCGGCACCGCCTTCGCCGACACCTTCTACGGCAACGACAATATGAACGCCCTGCTCGCCAGCAACGGCGACTTCCTCTACGGATTCGGCGGCGACGACCTTATCGACCTCACCGGCGCAGCCGCGGTGGCCGACGGCGGCGACGGCATCGACATCCTCCTGCTCCGGCACGAAGGGGCCCTGCTTGCTCCCGGCGCCGGCGGTCTCGCCGAGATCCGGGACGCGATGACGACCGGCTGGAAGGTCGACCTCGCCGCCGGCACGCTGCGCGACGGCTACGGCAATGTCGGCACCGTCGCCGGGATCGAGAACGTCACCGGAAGCGATCTCGCCGACGACATTCGCGGCAATGGCGGCGACAACGTCATCGAGGGCGGCTCCGGCTCGGACATACTCCGCCTCCAGGACGGAGGCGACGACACCGTCCTGGGCGGCGACGGAAGCGACAACATCTTCTTCATCGGCGGCCTGACCTCGGCCGACCTGGTCGACGGCGGCTCCGGCGTCGACACCCTGGTGCTTCAGGGGCCCTATGGCTCGCTCACGCTCACGGACCATATCGTCGGGATCGAGAACATCTCGATCCTGGGCGGCTCGAACACCGCCTTCGGCGAGCCCGGCACCAACCGCTACGATTACGTTCTGACCACGAACAACGCGAACTTCGCCGCCGGAGTGCAGGCCCGGATCAACGGCGCGGCGCTTCTCGCCGGCGAGGACTTCACCTTCGACGGGTCGGCCGAGACCGACGCGAGCTTCGTCGTCTACGGCGGCAAGGGCAAGGACACCCTGACCGGGGGGCTGGGCAACGACATCTTCTTCTATGCGGAGGAGAGGTTCGCCAGCGGCGACACGGTGAACGGCGGGCCGGGCTATGACGGCATGTTCCTTCGCGGCAACTACACGATCGACTTCAACGCTCCGGGCTATACGGGTCTCTTCACCAACATCGAGAACCTGACCCTGACCTCCGCCACCGACGAGCGCTATGCGAGGGGAGGGGGCACCGAGTTCGACTACAACCTCACCCTCTCCAACGCGATCGTGAAGCCGGGCGAGACGCTTACCATTTCGGGCGCTCTGCTGATGGCGAGCGAGACCATGGTGCTCGATGCGAGCCAGGAGGCCGACGGCTTCCTCCGACTGTTCGGGGGCAGGGCGGCGGACACCCTGAAGGGCGGCGGCCAGGCCGATCTACTCCTCGGCAATCTGGGCGCGGACACTCTCACCGGCAACGGCGGCGCGGACACGTTCCGGTTCGATTCGACGGCGGATTCCAATTCGGGCTCGATGGACCAGATTCTCGACTTCACGCCCGGCACGGACAAGATCGACCTCGGCCGGATCGACGCCAACAGCTTCGTCGCCGGCGACCAGGCCTTCGCCTGGATCGGCTCGAACGCGTTCAGCGGCTCTGCGGGCCAGCTTCGCGCCTATGAGCAGGACGGGACCTGGTTCGTCGAGGGCGACGTTAACGGCGACGGGGTCGCCGACCTGGTGATCGCGCTCACCCTGCAGGGCCAGGCCCCGCTCGGCGCGGCGGACTTCCTGCTTTAGCCGCCGTCCTTGCGGGCCCGGCGCGCGACCGCGAGCCGCGGCCGGCGGGGCCTGCGTCCGGCTTTGCCCGGCGCCGGAGGAGCGGCCTTAACGCGATGGAGATAATCGCGGTCTAATCGGCAGTGGCCGCCGGGGTCTGGCAGGGCCCGGTGGAGGGGTCCCCTCGGCGTCACCCGAGGGAGCAAGACGTGGCCAATGCATCGCCGGAGATCGACCTGAACGGCGCGCCCGCCGTCGACTATGCCGAATATGACCCCGTCACCCCGATCGCGCCCGGCGCCACGGTCAGCGACGCCGATTCGGCGGACTTCGACCAGGGCGTGCTGACCGTCGCCTTCACGTCGGGCGGCACCGGCGACGACCAGCTCAGGGTCTCCGGCGGCGACTTCTGGGTGGAGGAGGCCGACCTCTATTATCAGGGCATTCCGGTCGGAAGCGTCGCCGGCGGAACGGACGGCTCGACCCCGCTGACGGTGATCTTCAACGCCGCCGCCGGCGCGGCCGTCGCGGCTGCCCTGATCCGCGCCATCGGCTACGTCAATTATTCGCAATCGCCGGCCTCCGGCGAGCGGATCGTGACCTTCACCCTCACCGACGGCGACGGCGGGACCAGCGCGCCCCGCACGGCGGCGATCAACGTCGCCGGGACCGACACGCCGCCGGTCGCCCGGGACGACGCCATCTCGGCAATGGAGGATGCGGTCGCGACGGGAAGCCTGTTCGGCGACAACGGCAATGGCGAGGACTCGGATCCCGACGGGATACTGACGGTCGCGGCCGTGAACGGGTCGGCCGCCAATGTCGGAAAGCCGCTGATCCTGGATTCGGGAGCGAAGCTGACCGTCTACGCCGACGGCACCTATTCCTACGATCCCAACGGCCGGTTCGACGACCTCGCGGACAGCGGCACCGGGGCGGTGAACGCGTCCGAGGTCGGCGATGTCTTCACCTACGCCCTGAAGGGCGGGGCCACCGCGACGGCGACGGTGACTGTGAACGGCGTCGCGAGCCCGGGCGACCGGCTGCTCGGCGACGAGGACTATAACGACATCCAGGGAACCCAGGCGGCCGACCTCTTCGTGATGGACCAGGGCGGGCGCGATATCGCCACCGGCCTCGGCGGCGACGACGTCTTCTTCTTCGGCGGCGCCATGGAATCCATCGGCATGGTCGATGGCGGCGACGGCTACGACACGATCGTCCTGCAGGGCGATTACAGCTTCGGCCTTCACCTGAGGATGATGTTCTACGGGGTCGAGGCCATCTCCCTGCTCGCCGGAAGCAACACCGCCTTCGGCGGCTCCGGGCAGGAACTCAACAGCTACGAGATCCAGGTCCTCGACTTCCACTTCGCCGCCGGAATCCGCGCCAAGATCAACGGTTCGGCGCTGCTCCCCGGGGAAAACCTCTATTTCCTCGGCTCGGCCGAAACCGACGCCGACTTCCTCATCTATGGCGGGCGGGGGACCGACCTGCTGTGGGGCGGGAAGGGCAACGACATCTTCTTCTTCGATTCCGGCCGCTTCGCCGCCGGCGACAGGGTGGACGGCGGGCCGGGCTATGACGGCCTCTTCCTGCGCGG
The DNA here is from genome assembly GCA_035714565.1 of Allosphingosinicella sp. Classification (GTDB taxonomy): domain Bacteria; phylum Pseudomonadota; class Alphaproteobacteria; order Sphingomonadales; family Sphingomonadaceae; genus Allosphingosinicella. The sequence continues at coordinate 40,754 of DASTLX010000039.1, read as the reverse complement.
CAACTACTCCCTCGACCTGGGCGACGTCACCTTCGGCCAGGCGCTCGTCGGGATCGAGAACATCACCCTGACCTCGGTGACGGACACGCGCTACGCCAGGAGCGGGGACGGCGAGTTCGACTATTTCCTGACCTTCGCCGACGGCAATGTCGCCGCCGGACAGGTGCTGACGGTCAGCGGGGCCTTGCTGACCGCCCAGGAGTCGATGTCCGTGAACGGCGGGCGCGAGACCGACGGCATGTTCCGCTTCTTCGGAGGCGCGGCGGGCGACGTCATGATCGGCGGCGCCAAGGCCGATCTGTTCCACGGCGGCCTCGGCGCCGACGAATCCAGGGGCGGCGGAGGCGCGGACGTGTTCCGCTACGAATCGACCGCGGAGTCGGCGAACGGCCTTCCGGACCTGATCTTCGACTTCACTCCGGGCACCGACAGGATCGAGCTCGACCGGATCGACGCGAACAGCCTCCTGGCCGGCGACCAGGCTTTCGCCTGGATCGGATCGGCCGCGTTCAGCGGCTCGGCCGGCGAGCTGCGCGCCCATGACGACGGATGGCGGTGGCTGATCGAGGGCGACGTCGACGGCGACGGCAGCGCCGACTTCACGATCGCCCTGATCCTCGAGGGGCCGGCGCCGCTGGGCGCCGGGGATTTCGTCCTCTAGCCGGTCCCGCGCCGGGCCGGCCGGCGGTCAGACCATGACGGCCCGGGCCTCGCGGCGCCCGACCGAGCGGTAGATGCGCGGGCCGAGGTCGAGCCGGAACGGGCCCATCTTCTCGGTCGGGACCTCGGCCTCGCGGCCGACCAGCCAGGAACGCGAGGTCCGCCCGCCGCCGCCGCCGGCCCAGTCGTAGGCGACGTTGATCGCCACCATCGGCACGAAGATGCGCCGGCCGGCCAGCTCGATCTCGCGCAGCTCCGCATTCGGCATCGCGACCTGGCCGTTCAGCTTCAGGGTCCGGCCGGGCGGGATGACGACGTGGGGCGAGCCGCTCTCGTCGTGGATCGGCCCCTGGAAGAAAGAGAGCATCTCGCCCTCGGCGCCGGCGTTGAACAGGCGCGGGTCGATCCGGATGTTGAGGGCGTCGGCCTCGCCCTTGTTGGTCAGGGTCAGGGCATAGCGGACATAGACCTCGTTCTCGGTCGCGGCGGCGCGCTCCGGGACGATGTCCAGCTCGAGCCACGGGCGCGGCCCCGCCGCGACCTCGGGCTCGGGCTCGGGCTCGGGCGCGGGCTCGGGAGCGGGAGCGGGAGCGGGCGCGGGAGCGGGATCGGCCCCGGGCGCGGCCCGCAGGGCGCCGCCGAGCTCGTTCCGGGCGGAGTCGCGGGCGCTTTCCCGCTCGGCCGCCAGCCGGCGCCGGCGGCGAAGCATGAGGAGGCCGGCGAGTGCGAGCAGGAGAGCGGCGCCCACGGCCGGCCAGAGCCAGCCCGATCCCTGCCCGGAGGCGGTCGCCGGAGCCGGGGCGGGAACGGGCTCGGCCGAGGGCTCGGCCGGAGCCTGGGCCGGGGCCTGCACCGTCGGCGCGGGCGGCGCCTCGGCCGCCGGCCGGACGGTGTCCGGCGCCGGAGCGGCGGCGGCCGGCCGCGTTTCGGGTCGCGCCGGCCGGGAATCCGGGCGCGCGGTCGCGGCCGGGCGCTCGCGAGCCTCGGCCGGCGCCGTCGAGGGCGGAGTGCGGGGCGGCGCGACCGGGGTCTCCGCGGCGGGGGCGGGCGTGGGAGTCGCGGGCGGAGTGGTGCGCTGGCCCGGAAGCGAGAAATCCCTGAGCTGGGGCGGGCCGATCGTGTTCGAGGTCTCGTTCTGGGCAAGCGCCGGCGCTCCCGCCGCGGCGAGTGCTGACAGCATGAAGGCGGCGGCCCGGAGGCGGCGGAGCGGCGGCATCGACACGAAAACCCTTCCCGTCCGCGCCTTTACCCGGGCGCCATTGCCCAGTCCAGCAGCGAGCGCCGGAACGCGGCGTCGGCGGGGCGGAAGGTTGGGTGCCCGGGGCTGCAGAAATTGCTCATTCATCCCATCGGCTTGCGCGATGTTGCCGGTTGCGGCGCAGCTTGCTAGTCGTCCGCGCGAAGGGCCGAATCTCGGCCCGGGAGGGAACCTTTTATGCGCAATTTCAGCCTCGCCGTCACGGCGGTCCTTTTGCTCGGCACCGCCTCGGCGCCCGTGCTCGCCCAGAGCGGACACTCCGGCCACTCCGGCCACGCCGCGGCCGCGGCCGCGGGCAAGCCGCGCTACGGCGATTTCGGACTCGACCTCACCGCCATGGACCGGTCGGTGAAGCCGGGCGACAGCTTCTGGCATTTCGTCAACGGCAATTGGGACAAGACGACCCAGATCGCCGCGGACCGGACCAGCGCCGGCGTAGGCGTTCTCCTCGCCGACGAAGCCGAGCGGCAGGTGCGCGCGATCGTCGAGGACCTGGCGAAGGATCCGACCAAGTCGGGCCGGGTCGGCCAGCAGGTCGGCGATTTCTACGCCAGCTGGATGGACGAGCCCGGGATCGAAGCCGCCGGGACGGCGCCGCTCAAGCCCTATCTCGCCCGCATCGGCGCCATCTCGAACAAGGCGGACCTCCTTCGCGCCTTCGCCCAGCCGGGAATGCAGAGCCCGATCGGAGTCGGCATCCTGCCCGACCCGGCCGATCCGACCCGCTACATCGCCGCCGCCGGCCAGGGCGGCCTCGGCCTCCCCAACCGCGATTATTACCTTCTCGAGGGCGAGAAATACGACACGATCCGCAAGGCCTATCGCGACTATGTCGTGAAGATGCAGCAGCTGGCGGGAATCGCCGACGCCGAAGCCAAGGCCGACCGGATCATCGCGCTCGAGACGGCGCTGGCCAAGGTCCACTGGGAGCCGGCGCGCCAGCGCGACATCAAGCAGATCTACAACCCGATGGACCGCGCCCAGCTCGCCCAGCTGGCGCCGCAGGTCGACTGGCCGATGTTCCTCGAGGCGGCCGGGCTCGGCAGCGTCCCGACCGTGATCGCCGCCGAGAAGAGCGCGATCACCGAGAGCGCCAAGATGCTCGAGACGGTGCCGCTCTCGACCTGGAAGGACTATCTGGCCTTCCACTTCGTCAGCAGCCACGCCTTCGCGCTGCCCAAGGCCTTCGACCAGGCGAACTTCGACTTCTACTCGAAGACGCTGCGCGGCGTCCCCCAGCAGCGCGAGCGCTGGAAGCGCGGAGTCCAGATCATCAACGGCTCCCTCGGCGAGGCGGTCGGCCGGGTCTATGTCGAGCGCCACTATCCGGCGGAGAGCAACCGCCAGATGTCGGAGCTGATCGCCAACCTGCGCTCCGGCCTCGAGGCCCGGATCGCGGCCTCGCCGTGGATGGACGCCGCGACGAAGGAGCAGGCGCGCGCCAAGCTCACCGCCTTCGACCCGCGCATCGGCCACCCGACCAAGTGGATCGACTATTCCAGCCTGGACGTGAAGCGGGGCGACCTGCTCGGCAACGTGCTGAGGACGGAGCGGTTCGGCCATGAGCTGCAGCTGTCGAGGCTCGGCAAGCCAGTCGACCGGTCCTTGTGGGACATGACCCCGCAGACCGTGAACGCCTATTACAACCCGCTGATGAACCAGATCACCTTTCCGGCCGCGATCCTGCAGCCGCCTTATTTCGACCCGAAGGCGGACCCGGCGATCAACTACGGCTCGATCGGCGCGATCATCGGCCACGAGATCGGCCACGGCTTCGACGACCAGGGCCGCCAGTTCGACGCCACCGGACGGATCCGCGACTGGTGGTCGGCGAGCTCCGGCGAGGAGTTCACCAAGCGGGCCGAGAAGTTCGGCAAGCAATACGACCAGTATGAGCCGATCCCGGGGACCAAGATCAACGGCAAGCTCACCATGGGCGAGAATATCGGCGATCTCGGCGGGCTCGAAATGGCCTATGCCGCCTATCGCCGCTACGTCGCCCAGCATGGCGAGCCGAAGGTCATCAACGGGCTCACCGGCGACCAGCGCTTCTTCATCGCCTATGGCCAGAGCTGGCGCTCGAAGATCCGCGAGGACGCCCTGAGGGAGCGGCTCCTCACCGACCCGCACAGCCCGCCCGAATATCGGGTCAACGGAGTCGTCCGCAACGTCGACGCCTGGTACAAGGCGTTCAACGTCAAGCCGGGCGACAAGCTGTACCTGCCGCCCGAGCAGCGCGTCAGCATCTGGTAGTTCCTGTCTAAAAATCCTCCCCTGCATTCGCAGGGGAGGAGGACCAGGCGAAGCCTTGTGGAGGGGTCTTACGGAGTCCGAAGAACCCCTCCACCGCGCTTCGCGCGGTCCCCCTCCCCCGGAAATCCGGGGGAGGAATCTAGTGTCCGGCGAAAAAGCGGGCGAGGGCCGGTCCGGTCTCGGCGGTCCGCTCCCAGGTCAGATTATGGCCGAGGTCCGGGAAGACCCGCGCCTCGGCGCGCGGGATCGCCTTCACCAGGGCGGCGTGGTGCTCCGGCGGGAAAAGCGGGTCCTTGCCGCCGGACATGATCAGCACCGACGCCCGGATGTCGGCGGCGTGGCGGCCGGCGGGAACCTCGGCGAGCTCCCGAATCACGCCCCGCCAGACGTGGATCGGGACTGCGAGGATCTCCGCCATGGCGGCTTCGGCGAAGACCTTGTCGACCCGGGTCGGCTGGTTGGCCGGGTGCCATTCGCGGAGGAAGTCCGAGCGCGGGTCGAGCGGCGCCCTCAGGGCATGCGCATTGGCCCAAAGCCAGTCGCCGCGCTTCACCGGCACCAGCGCGGTGGAGCCGATCAGCGCTACCTTCGTCACCCGCTCCGGATGCTCGGCGGCGAGGGCCATGACGACCATCGAGCCGAGCGAATGGCCGGCGACCGCGGCTTTGTCGACCTTCATCGAATCGAGGAAAAGGCGCGCGTCGTCAGCGAAGACTGCGGCCGAATAGCAGCATGGAGGCGCGTCGGAGCCGCCATGCCCGCGCTGGTCGGGGATGAGCAGCCGGTGGCGAAGCAAATAAGGCGCGACCTGGGTCCAGCTGCGGCTCGTGTCGGTATAGCCGTGGAGCAGGAGCAGGGGCTCGCCCTTCGGGTCGCCGAGCTCGACATAGGCGAGGGTGATCCCGTTGGCGAGGCGGACCTTCTGCTTGCGGGCGTTCCAGCCGGCCTGGTCGATCGGCTCGGCCGCGGTCGCGGCGGCGGCGGGCAGGAAGGCGATCAGGAGGGCCACGAGGAAGCGGATCACGCCACGTCTCCTCTATTGGGTGGGGGGTTGGCTCCGGCCGGCGCGAGAGGGGGCAAAGTCGCTGCCGGCCGGAACCTGTGCCCTATGCAATGGAGCCCTCAGGTGACGGCTCGATGCCGCGGAGGGGACTTAATGGTGTCAATTGTGTCCGCCCTCGGTGCGGGAGAACGCCCGCGCCCTCGGACCCGGCGGGTTCGACCGGGTCCCGGCTTTCGCCGGGATGACGGAGGCTTGGAGGAGGAGAAGGGTGTCCCGGGGGGTGAAGGGCTTCCGGCTTCACCCCCCCGGGTCCCGGCTTTCGCCGGGATGGGAGAATTCTACGAAGCGCTGAGCAGCGGAGCGAGCTCGGACATGTCGTCCTTGTCCTGGCCCTTCTTCGTCTTGACCGACGAGGCATGATCCATCCAGGCGTCGCTCTTCGGGGCCGGCATCGGAGGCGTGAGCGCCGCGGGGATGGCCGACGCCTGGTAGCTCACGGTCAGCACCAGCAGGCTCATCGACAGCGAGGCGAGGAAGGCGCGGACGGGATGCATGGTCGTCGTCATCCTTTGACGTAGGGTCGGATGCGGCTCCGGCCAGCGAGCGGAGGGGGCGATACGCCGCCGACCGGAGCCGCATCGCCTTTCTGGCCGCGGCCCGTGTCCGGGCGATGCCGCGGACGGGGGGAATTGGTGTCAATTGTGTCAGGGACCAGGAAGTCGTCATCCCGGCGAAGCCGGGACCTCGGGACGAGAAGTCTCAGTGGGTCTCGCCGGGGGCCGGCTTTCGCCGGATGACGGGCGCTACGCGACCGCCCGCTCGAGCAGCTCCTCGGCGCTGAGTCCGAGGCGTCGGATCTGGGCGGCGATCTCCGGCCAGCGATGATTGAGGAAGTCGTCGCGGCCGGCCTTGCGCAGCCGCTCTGTCGCGCCGGCGGCGACGAACATCCCGACTCCGCGCCTGACCAGAACCAGGCCCTCGTCCTGAAAGCTCTGATAGGCCTTGGCCACGGTCAGCGGATTGGCGCCGAACTCCGCGGCGAGGCTCCGCACCGACGGCAGCGGATCGCCGTCGCCGACCCGTCCCTCGAGAATCATGGCGGCGATGTTGTCGCGCAGGCGGAGATAGACGGGGCGTTCTTCGGACACGGCGCTATAGTGAGCTAATACAGTGCGGCAGTCAAGGGCGAGAGACGGCTCACCATTCCGTCACGATCCGGTCGATCGCCGGCCTGGGCCTCTCCTCCAGCTCGGCGCCCTGGGTCCCGAGGAAGAAGAAGCCCGCGACACGCTCCGCCGGACGCGCGCCGAGGGCCTCGAGCACCGCCGGCGAATAAGCCGCCCAGCCCGTCACCCAGCCGCCGCCGAAGCCCAGGGCGGCGGCGGCGTGGAGGAGGTTCATGGCGACCGCGCCGCACGAAAGCTCCTGCTCCCAGACCGGGATCTTGTGGCCCTCGATCGGGCTGGAGAGGAGGACGACGAGCTCCGGCGCCTGGGTGGCGAAGCGCTGCACCGCCTCCACTTCGAGCCTGGCCGGCGTCTCCGGCTTGCCGGCGCGATAGGCGGCCTGGAGCATGTCCGCGAAGGCCGATCGGCGGTGGCCGGCGACATGGACGAAGCGCCACGGGAAGAGCTTGCCGTGGTCCGGGGTGCGGGCGGCGATCTCCAGCATCCGGCGGAGCTGCTCCGGGTCCGGCCCGGGCTCGACGAGGTCGCGCGGTCGGCAGGAGCGGCGGCTCGCCAGGTAGGAGAGGAGCGAGGAGCGGTCGTTGAACATGCCGCGGCGGCTAGCACCCGGACGCCTTCGCAACAATCGGCTTCACAAGCGCGTTTTGGCCGCTACTGTCCCGGCCCTGAGAAGCGCCGGTGCGGCCGCGCGCTCCAAAGAGAGGGTGAACATGACGGGTTTCAAACCGGTTTCGCTATGGGCGGAAGGCGACTGGATCGCGGTGATCACGGTCGTCCTTCTCGGCGTGTTCCTCGCGATCGGGGCGAAGATCGCCATCCAGCGCGAGCCCGAGTTCGCCGGGCACCCCAAGGGCCTCTACATGCTCTTCTTCGCCGAGATGTGGGAGCGCTTCTCCTACTACGGCATGCGCGCGCTTCTGATCTTCTACCTGACCCAGCACTGGCTGTTCAACGATTCCAAGTCCAATTTGGTCTACGGGGCCTATACCAGCCTCGTCTACATCACCCCGGTCCTCGGCGGCTATATCGCCGACCGCTATCTCGGCCAGCGCAAGGCCGTATTGTTCGGCGGCATCCTGCTCGCGGCCGGTCACAGCCTGATGGCGGTCGAGGGCGTCGGCGGCCAGGACGACCCGACCATCAACGTCTTCTGGATGGCCCTCGCCTTCATCATCGTCGGCTCGGGCTTCCTCAAGGCCAACATCTCGGTGATGGTCGGACAGCTCTACAAGCTCACCGACGTCCGCCGCGACGGCGCCTACACGATCTTCTACATGGGCATCAACGTCGGGGCGGCGATCGGCACCATCCTCGTCGGATATCTCGGCCAGACGATCGGCTGGGGCTGGGGCTTCGGCCTCGCCGGCATCGGGATGCTCGCCGGCCTCGTCGTCTTCGTCCTCGGCAAGAAAGCGCTGCTCGGCGCCGGCGAAGCGCCCAGGCCGCTCACCAAGGCCAGGGAGTGGACGCTCTATGCGATCGGCCTCGCCGCCGTGGCGGTGATCTGGGCCCTGGTCCAGTATCAGGACGTGATCCAGACGCTCCTCGCGGTCTCGGGCGTCGCACTGCTCGGATACGTGCTCTACGAAAGCTTCAAGCTTCCGAAGGAACCGCGCGAACGGATGTTCGCGATCCTGTTCCTGATCAGCCTCAATCCGCTCTTCTGGGGGCTGTTCGAGCAGGCGGGCGGATCGATGAACCTGTTCACCGACCGGTTCGTGGACCGCTCCGGAGTCCCCGCCTCCATCTTCCAGTCGATCAACCCGATCTACATCATCCTCCTCGCGCCGCTGTTCGCCGCGCTCTGGGTGTCGCTCGGCCGCCGCGGCAAGGAGCCTTCGGCGCCCGCCAAATTCGGTCTCGCGCTCGCCCAGATGGGCCTCGCCAACCTCATCCTGGTGTGGGGCGCGGAAGCCTACGGCCTCGAAGCCATGACGCCCGTCATCTTCGTCTTCCTCTATTATCTGCTCGCGACGACCGGCGAGCTGTGCCTGTCGCCGGTGGGGCTGTCGGCCATGAACCGGCTTGCTCCGAGGTTCCTGGCCTCGCTGATCATGGGCGCCTGGTTCTACATGACCGCGGTGGGCAATTTCGTCGCCGGCAAGATCGGCGAGGCCACCGGAGGCCATGACGGCGAGATGAGCAAGCAGGGCCTGCTCGACATTTACCAGCTGTTCGGCTGGATCAGCCTCGGCGCAGCCGTCGTGGTCCTGCTGCTGTCGCCGATCGTGAAGCGCTGGATGCATCTCGACACGCTCGAGGACCGCACCGAGGCCGGCGACCGCGAGCTCGCCGGCTACAAGGAAGTGGGCGGCGACCGCGGCCAGGACGCCGGCCTCTTCCCGCACCGTGAAACCAAGCCCGAAACCAAAGAGACCTGACGAAAAGGAACCCGATGCGCCTCAGCCTCAGCGCGGCCGTCCTCTCGGCCGCCCTCCTTTCCGCCTGTACCCATGACGAGAAGCCGCGGACGGCGTCGGCCCAGGCGCCCCGGACTCCGCCGAAAACCTATTCGAGGGACCCGTTCCCCTCGACCTACAAGCGCTATCCGGGCGCGGTGACGGCCATCACCGGCGCCACCGTCTTCGACGGCGAAGGCGGGCGGATCGACAACGGGACGGTCGTCCTGGCCGACGGGGTCGTCCAGGCGATCGGCGGACCGGACACGCTGATCCCCGACGGGGCGACCCGGATCGACGCGAGCGGCAAATGGGTGACTCCCGGGGTCATCGACATCCACAGCCATCTCGGCGACTATCCGAGCCCCTCGGTCGAGGCCCACCAGGACGGCAATGAGGTGACCGGCCCGGTCCGGCCCGAAGTCTGGGCCGAGCACAGCGTCTGGCCGCAGGATCCCGGCTTCAGCCGCGCGCTCGTCAATGGCGGAGTCACCAGCCTCCACATCCTCCCCGGCTCGGCCAATCTGTTCGGAGGCCGCGGGGTCACCATGAAGAACGTGCCGGCGCGGACGATGCAGGGGATGAAGTTCCCGGGCGCGCCTTATTCGCTGAAGATGGCGTGCGGCGAGAATCCCAAGCGCGTCTACGGCGGCCGCAACCAGATGCCGGCGAGCCGGATGGCGAACATCGCCGTGATGCGGCAGACCTGGGCGCGGGCGCAGGAATACAAGCGCAAGTGGGACAATTACGAGCGCAACGGCGGCGAGATGCCCGGCCGCGACCTCGCCATGGACACGCTGCGCGGCGTTCTCGCCGGCGAGATCACGGTCCAGAACCATTGCTACCGCGCGGACGAGATGGCCAACATCATGGATATGGCCAAGGAATTCGGCTACAAGGTGGCGGCCTTCCACCACGCCGTCGAGAGCTACAAGATCGCCGACCTGCTCAAGGCCAACGGCGTCTGCTCGGCGATGTGGGCCGACTGGTACGGCTTCAAGATGGAAGCCTATGACGGCATCCAGGAGAACATCCCGCTGGTCCACAATGCCGGCGCCTGCACGATCGTCCACAGCGACGACGCCAACGGCATCCAGCGCCTCTACCAGGAAGCGGCCAAGGCTCTGGCCAACGGACGGCGCATGGGGATCCAGATTTCCGACGAGGTCGCCTGGACCTGGCTCAGCTTCAACCCGGCCAAGGCGCTGGGCATCGGCGACAGGACGGGAAGCCTGCGCACCGGCAAGATGGCCGACGTGGTGCTCTGGAACGGCCACCCGTTCAGCGTCTACACCCGGCCCGAGCGGGTGTGGATCGACGGCGCCCTCATGTACGACGCGAACGACCCGAGGCGCCGGCCGGTCAGCGATTTCGAGCTCGGTCAGCCCGGCGAAGGGGACGTGAAGTGAAGAGTGCGGCGCAGCAAGCTCGTCATCCCGGACTTGATCCGGAATCCATGAACAGGGCTTCGGAGATGAAAGTGACTCTCCAAATGCGCAAGCGTTCCTGGATCCCGGCTTTCGCCGGGATGACGGCATTGGCGTTGGCCGCCTTCGCCGCCCCCGCCGCCGCCCAGACCGTGGCCGTCACGGGCGGGACCGTCGCCCTCGGCGACGGCTCCGAGCCGATCCAGGGCGGGACCGTCCTCATCCAGAACGGCCGGATCACGGCCGCCGGCCGCAACGTCGCGGTTCCGGCCGGCGCCCAGACCGTCGACGCGACCGGCAAGTGGGTCACTCCGGGCATCGTCGCCGGCTTCTCCCGGGTGGGGCTCGTCGAGGTCGACGCGGTCAATTCCACCAACGACGTCGCCGCCAACAACAGCCCCTTCAGCGCAGCGATCGACGTCGCTCCGGCCATCAATCCGCGCGCGATGGCCATCCAGGTCAACCGAGCGGGCGGCGTTACGCGTGCGATCGTCGCGCCCGGCACCGCGGCGAGCATCTTCGCCGGCCAGGGCGCGGTCATCGATCTCGGCAGCGACATGGAGGCGGTGACCCGGCCCCGGGCCTTCCAGTTCGTGGAGCTCGGCGAGACCGGGGCCGACGAGGCCGGCGGAAGCCGCGCGGCGGCTCACGTCCTGTTCCGCAACGCGCTCCGCGAGGCGCGCGACCTCAGCCGCTTCTCGTCCCCGATATCGGGCCGGGGCGGCAGCCGCGAGCCCCGGGCGAGCGACCAGCGCGACTTCCCGCTGGAGGAGGTGCCCGACAACCGCCTGCTCTCCGCCGGCGCCAACCGGCCCGACGACGTCCTGCTCACCCGCTTCGACGCCGCCGCCCTTGTTCCGGTCCTTCAGGGGCGGCAGCTCCTGCTCGTCCATGTCGAGCGGGCCAGCGACATCATCCAGGTGCTGGCGCTGAAGAAGGAATTCCCCAACCTCAGGCTGGTCCTCGTCGGAGCCACCGAAGGCTGGACCATCGCCGACCGGATCGCCGCGGCCCGGGTGCCGGTGATCGCCAACGCGCTCAACGATCTGCCCTCGACCTTCGAGCAGCTGGCCGCGACCCAGTCCAACGTCGCCCGGCTGAAGGCGGCGGGGGTCCCGGTCGCGCTCGGGATGATCAACGACGACGAGGCCCGCCAGGTCCGGCTCGCCCGGCAGCAGGCCGGCAACATGGTCGCGATCGGGCGGGTGCCCGGGGCCTCGGGATTGAGCTGGGGCGAGGCGCTCGCGACGATCACGTCGGGTCCGGCCGAGGCGGTCGGAATGGGCGGCGAGATCGGATCGCTGCGCCCCGGACGCCGCGCCGACGTCGTCATCTGGTCCGGCGACCCGCTCGAGAACAGCAGCGCCGCCGAGATCGTCCTCATCGACGGAGTCCGCCAGCCGCTCGACAATCATCAGACCCGGCTTCGCGACCGCTACCGGAGGGCGAGCGAGGGCGATCTTCCGAAGGCCTACGAAAGGTGATCGCGACGGCCAGCCTCGCCCTCGCGACCCTGGCCTTCGTCGGCGCCCACCTGGCCATGTCGCATCCCCTGAGGGTGCGGCTGGTGCAGAATCTCGGGGATCAGTGGTTCACGATCCTCTACTCCGCCGTCTCGTTCGTCACCCTCGGCTGGATGATCCTCTCCTACCGGGCGAGCGAGAACAGCTATTTTCTCTGGGTGACGCCCGAGTGGGCGAGGCCGGCCGCGGCGGCGGTCATGCTGCTCGCGTGCATCCTCCTCGCCGGCTCGTTCTTCGGCAACCCGGCCTTTCCGAGTCCGGGCGCGAAGCCGAAGGTGCCGGGCGCCGCGACCGGAATCTTCGCCGTCACCCGCCACCCGATGAACATGGCCTTCATCCTCTGGGCGCTGGTCCACATCGCCTTGTGGGGGGCGCTGCCCAATCTGATCGTCGCGGGCGGCATCCTCGTCCTTTCGGTGCTCGGGTCGATCGGCCAGGACCACAAGAAGCTCAACGTGGTCGGCGAGCCCTGGCGCGCGTGGATGGAGCGCACCTCGTTCCTGCCGTTCGCGGCGCTGCTCTCCGGGCGGGCGAAGTGGAGCGCGCTCGGCAAGGCCTGGCCGGCCCTGCTCCTCGGCCTGCTGCTGTGGCTCGCCGTCACCTGGTTCCACGCCCCGGAGGTCTCGCCGATCGCGGCGCTGACCCGGTAGCTCATGACGGCGGCGGCTCAGGCCTGGCCGCCCTCCTGGAGGAGCCGGTCCTGCTCGGTGAGCGGCTCGGTCTCGTCGAATCCCGTCCGCTTCGCCACGGTCGATGTCGTGGCGACGTCCATCGCGACGTTGCCCGTCGTCCTGACGATATCCGGAAGGGTCTCGACGGCGAGGAGGATGACCAGCGGCTCGAGCGGGACTCCCATGGCGATGCAGATCGGGCCGATGGCGCTGATGAAGCTTATCGAGCCGGGCAGGCTGATCGAGCCCAGGGTGGTGGTCGCCGCGACCGCGACTCCGGCCGCCATCTGCATCGGCGACAGCTCGATCCCGAACCAGTGGGCGACGTAGATGGCCACCGCGAGGTTCATCGCCGGGCCGGTGGCCCGGAACAGGGCGACGGCGAGGGGCAGGGTGATCCCCGAGGCGGCGACGGGGACTCCGAGCTTTTCGGCGCCGCGAAGCATCGCCGGGAGCGAGGCCAGCGAGGACTGGGTGCTGATCGCCACCGCATGGGCCGGGCCGACGGCCCGGGTGAAGGCGAGAAAGCCGAAGCGCCCGCCGGCCATCGCCAGCGGCCAGGCCGCGAACCACACCACGCAGCCGACCGCGGACACGATCAGGATGTAGTGGAGCAGGAAGCCGAAGGCCGCGGCGCCGGCCCTGGCGCCGACCACGTAGGCGAGGGCGAAGACGCCGATCGGCGCCAGCCACAGCACCCAGTTGATGATCACCAGCATGGCGTCGGCGACCGCCCGGAAGAACAAGGCGAGATGCCGGCGCGGCTCCTCCGGAAGCCGGGTCATGGCGAAGGCGAAGACGGTGGTGAAGACGAGCAGGGGCAGGATCTGGTCGTTGGCCGCGGCCGCGACCGGGTTGGTCGGGACGAATGAGCGGACGAACTGGGCGAAGGTGGGGATTTCGCCGACCTTGTCGGCCGAGGCGGAAAGCGCGCCCTTCAGCGCCTCGCCGGCCCCGGCGTCCATCGGGAAGAGCTGGAGGAGCAGCGGGGTGAGGAAGGCGGACATGATCGCGCCCGTCCAGAGCACGACCATGAACAGGATCACCGCCCGGCCGGCGAGACGGCCCGATCTCGCCGCCTCGGCGGAGGCGGTGATCCCGTTGATGAGCAGGGCGACGATCAGCGGGACGATGGTCATGCGCAGGGCGTCCAGCCACAGGCCGCCGATCGGATCGGCGATGGCGATCGCCTGCGGAGCGAAGGCGGCCTTGGCGGTGAGGATTCCGAGCAGGAGCCCGGCGGCGAGCGCGGCGAGGATGCGGGTGGCTTGCGACATGAGCGATGCTTAGCGAGGGGGAGGGGGCGGGGGAAGCGTGCCTAAATCCTCCCCGCGATTTCGCGGGGAGGGGGACCGCACGAAGTGCGGTGGAGGGGATTTGGGGCGGCAGGCCCCTCCACCAGGCTTCGCCTGGTCCCCCTCCCCTGCTAATGCAGGGGAGGAATTTCACTTCGGCCTCCGCGGCGCTATGGCAACCGCTACTTCACGCGAAGGACCATCATGACTCGCAAATTCTTCGGCACCGACGGGATCAGGGGCCGCACCAACCGGAGCCCGATGACGGCGGAGATGGCGCAGCGTGTCGGCCAGGCCGCCGGAGCCCACTTCCAGCGCGGCGACCATCGCCATCGGGTCGTGATCGGCAAGGACACCCGGCTCTCCGGCTACATGATGGAGACGGCGCTCATCTCCGGCTTCACCAGCGTCGGGATGGACGTGGTCATGGTCGGGCCGGTCCCGACCCCGGCCGTGGCGATGCTGACTCGCTCAATGCGCGCCGATCTCGGGGTCATGATCTCGGCAAGCCACAATCCCTATGTCGACAACGGCATCAAATTGTTCGGCCCCGACGGCTACAAGCTTTCCGACGAGGACGAGACCGCGATCGAACGGCAGATCGAGAAGGCGCCGGCGCTGGTCGATGCGCCGCTGATCGGCCGATCGCGCAAGATCGAGGACGCACGCGGCCGCTACATCCATTTCGCCAAGTCGACCTTCCCCGAGGAATTGCGGCTCGACGGCCTCAAGATCGTCGTCGACTGCGCCAACGGCGCCGCCTACCAGGTCGCCCCTTCGGCCTTGTGGGAGCTCGGCGCGGACGTGGTGGCGATGGGGGTCTCGCCCAACGGCCTCAACATCAACGACGGCTGCGGCTCCACCGCTCCGGCCGCGCTTCAGGCGCGGGTGGTCGAGGAGGGCGCCCATATCGGCATCGCGCTCGACGGCGACGCCGACCGGCTGATCATCGTCGACGAGGCGGGACGGATCGTCGACGGCGACCAGCTGATGGCGCTCATCGCCATCTTCTTCGCCCGGCGCGGCCTTCTCGAAGGCGACGGGGTGGTCGCGACGGTGATGTCCAACCTCGGCCTCGAGCGCTTCCTGGCGACCAACGGGCTCGAGCTGGTGCGAACCCAGGTCGGCGACCGCTACGTGCTCGAGGCGATGCGCGAGCGGGGCTTCAACGTCGGCGGCGAGCAGTCGGGGCACATCATCCTGTCCGATTACTCGACGACCGGCGACGGCCTCATCGCCGCTCTCCAGGTGCTCGCCTGCCTGGTCGAGGACGGCCGGCCGGCGAGCGAAATGCTCCACCAGTTCGATCCGCTGCCGCAGCTCCTCAAGAACGTTCGCTTCGAAGGCGGCGACCCGCGCGAGGCGCAGAGCGTCAAGACCGCGATCGCGTCGGCCGAGCGGCGCCTCGACGGAGTCGGCCGGCTTCTGATCCGCAAGTCGGGGACCGAGCCGCTGATCCGGGTGATGGCCGAAGCCGAGGACGAGGCGATGGTCGCCGAGGTGGTCGACAGCATCTGCGACGCCATGCAGGCGGCCTGATGCTGGAGCTTCGACCGGACTGCGAGCGCTGCGGCCGCGACCTTCCGCCCGAAAGCGCGGAGGCGCGGATCTGCACCTTCGAGTGCACCTTCTGCGCCGAGTGCGTCGACGGGCCGCTGGGGGGAATCTGCCCCAATTGCGGCGGCAATTTCGAGCCCAGGCCGATCCGCCCGGCCCATCTGCTGGGGCGCAATCCGCCCTCGACGGTGCGCAAGGGCCCGAAGTGACCGCGCCGCGGATATTGATCGTCGCCGGCTCGGATTCGGGCGGCGGCGCTGGAATCCAGGCGGACATAAAGACGGTGACGATGCTCGGCGGGTTCGCCGCCACGGCGATCACCGCGATCACCGCCCAGAACACGCTCGGGGTCCAGGCCGTCATGCCGGTGCCCGCCGAAATGGTGCTGAGCCAGATGGATTCGGTGCTCGCCGACATCGGGGCCGACGCCGTCAAGCTCGGCATGATCGGCTCGGCCGAAACCGTCGCGGCGGTCGCGGACCGTCTTCGCGGAACCGCGATCCCCATCGTCTTCGATCCGGTCATGGTCGCGACGAGCGGGTCGGTTCTCGCCGACGAATCGACCGTCGCCGCCTTCGATCGGCTGCTCGAGGCGGCGACCCTGGCCACTCCGAATGCGCCGGAACTCGCCGCGCTGACGGGCCGCAAGGTCGAGACCCGGGCCGAGCTGGAAGCCGCGGCGCGAGCCCTCGCCGACCGAAGCGGGTGCGCGGTCCTGGCCAAGGGCGGGCACCTGCCCGGCGACCGGCTGACCGACCTCCTGGCCATTCCCGGCGGCGAGGTCCGGCGCTGGGAGGAGGACCGGATCGATACCCGCCACAGCCACGGCACCGGCTGCACCCTGGCCAGCGCCGTCGCGACCGGCCTCGCCGCCGGCATGCCGCTGCTCGGCGCGGTCGAAGCGGCTCGGCTGTTCGTCCGGATCGCGCTTCGAGAAGCGCCGGGCTTCGGAAGCGGGCACGGGCCGATGGGCCATCATCGGGTCCGGCTCGACCTTCCCGACCGCGCCGGCCCGACGCTCAACCAGCTGACGCTGCCGGCCGGCGACTATGAGGCCAGCGTCGCTTTCTACCGGCTGCTCGGCTGCCGGCAGATCGTGGCCAGCCCGCCGCGCTACGCCCGGTTCGAGGCGCCCGGCGGAGCGACCCTTTCGATCAAGGTTCGGGACCCGCCGGACCCGCCGTCGACCACCGAGCATTTCTTCCAGTGCGCCGACGTCGACTCGGAGGCGGCCCGGCTGGCCGCCGCCGGAATCGCGTTCGACAGGATGCCCGAGGACCGCGACTATCTCTGGCGCGTGGCGGAAACCCGCGACCCTCACGGCAACCGGGTCCGGCTCTACCAGACGGGGGAGATCCGCCGCTTCCCGCCCTGGCGGATCGGCTAGCCGAAATCCTCCCCTGCATTTGCAGGGGAGGGGGGCCATGCGGAGGATAGTGGAGGGGTCTTTCGGAAGCCCCAAGCTCCTCCACCGCGCTTCGCGCGGTCCCCCTCCCCGGGAAATCTCGGGGAGGATTGAAGCGGTAATCCACAGAATTTCTTTCGGCGCCTCTGGTCGCCTCGCCCTCCTGCTTCTACCCTGCCGAAGATGCCGCGCCCCTGCTTCAAGCTCGAGAAGGTCTATCCCGACCCGGTCGCCGGCGTCGACGAGGCCGGCTGCGCGCCCCTGGCCGGGCCGGTGGTCGCCGCCGCCGTGATCCTCGACCGGGAGAAATTCCCGCGCGGGATCGACGATTCCAAGGCGCTTCCGGCGGCCACCCGCGAGGCGATCTGCGCGAAGCTCTACAAGGTCGCGCAGGTCGGAGTCGGCCTCGCCACCGTCGAGGAGATCGACCGGATCAATATCTACTGGGCGAGGATGCTGGCCATGACCCGCGCGGTCGACGCTCTCGGAGTAGACCCGGCGATGGTCATGGTGGACGGCAACCGCTGCCCGAAATGGGAGCGCCCGTCGGTCTGGGTCATCGCCGGCGACACCAAATGCCGCTCGATCGCCGCCGCCTCGATCGTCGCCAAGGTGACCCGCGACAAGATCATGAGCGACTATGCCAGGGAGCATCCCGGCTACGGCTGGGAGACGAACAAGGGCTACGGCACGCCCGAGCATTATCGCGGGCTCGACGCCCTCGGCCCGACCCCATTGCACCGCCGCAGCTTCGCCCCGGTGCGCCAATATCTGGCGATCCGCGACGGCCTTTCGTCGGTGGGGTCGCAGCAGCTGATCGACCTTTAAAAGGCCCGCCGCGGGGACGCCGCGGTTTCTTAACGAATTGGGGTCACGCTACGGCTTATCCTCCTTCCCTCTTCATCAGAGGACCGGCAGGCGATGTGATGTACACGCGGCGTGGAGTGATATTGGGCAGCGCCTCGCTCGCCCTGGCCGGATGCGGCGGGGGCGGCTCAAGCCCGGCTCCGCCGATCGCCGGGCCGTCGCCGCCGCCCCCGCCGCCCCCGGCGCCGCCGCCGCCTCCCCCACCGCCGGCGGGCCCCGGCCCGGGAGACACCTATCGGAACGAGATCATCGGCTACGGGCTCCTGCAGAGCGATCCCGCCGGCATTTTCGACCTGCCCGCCGACTTCTCCTACCGGGTGATCGCACGATCCGGCGACAAAATGGACGACGGCTTTCTGGTCCCGACCTCGCTCGACGGCATGGGGGCGATCGACCTCGGCGGCGGCCAGGTCGCGCTGGTCCGCAACCACGAGCTGTCCCCCGGCGCCCATTCCTCCGGCCCGACCGGCGGAAGCGCGCAGCTCGCCGCGGCGATCGGCGCCCGCGCCTATGACCGCCAGCAGGGCCTCCCCCATCCAGGCGGAGCGACCACCACCGTCTACGATTATCGTTCGCAGCGGGTCGTTTCGTCCTATCTGAGCCTTGCCGGAACGGTCCGCAATTGCGCGGGCGGAGTGACGCCCTGGGGCAGCTGGCTGAGCTGCGAGGAGAGCCTTCACCAGGGCGACCTGCCGCACGGCTGGGTGTTCGAGGTGCCCGGACAGTCGAACGGGCTCGCCGATCCCGTTCCGCTCCGGGCCCTGGGCCGGTTCAACCATGAAGCGGCGCTCGTCGATCCCGCTTCCGGAATCGTCTACCTCACCGAAGATCGCGAGGACGCGCTGTTCTATCGACTCCTGCCGGCAAGCCCGGGCAAGCTGGCGGCCGGCGGCCGGCTCCAGGCGCTCGGGTTCGCCGACGGCTCGGCCGACACCCGCAACTGGAATGGCACCGACTTCGCGGAAGGGGCCTGGCGCGGGGGCCGCTGGATCGATCTCGACGGGGTCGACAGCGCGATCGACGACCTGCGCCTTCGCGGCCGGTCCAAAGGCGCGGCGGTCTTCGCCCGCGGCGAAGGGATACATCTCGGCACGGGCGAGCTCTACTTCACCTGCACCTCGGGAGGCGCGGCCAGGCTCGGCCAGGTCATGCGCTATGCGCCCTCGCCGCAGGAAGGGCAGCCGGGAGAAGCGGCGCAGCCCGGCCGGCTCCAGCTTTTCCGCGAGTCCCACGACGCCAAGCTGTTCAGCTTCGCGGACAATCTGGCGGTGGCGCCGTGGAGCCACCTCATCCTGTGCGAGGACAAGGCCGAACAGAATCCGGTCAACCACCTCAAGGGCGTCAGCCCCGAGGGCCGGGTCTACACGATCGGACGCAATGCGCATCCGGCGCTGGGCGAGCTTGCCGGCGTCTGCTTCTCTCCCGACGGGGCGACCCTGTTCCTCAACATCTACAGCCCCGGCATCACTCTCGCGGTCACCGGGCCGTGGCACAAGCTCAGCTCGGTGCCCATCGCCTGACCGGGGGGCGGGTCGGTCCGAATCGGGGACAGCTCGGCCTCCACCGGAGCCGACTTCCCGCCGCCTCCCGCGGCCGCGCCCCACTTCGGGGCCGGCTGAGTCCTTTCGGCCACACCACATCATATTGAGTCCCGAGGCCGGCCCCGGACTCCATTAGTAGCGCAGACTCGTTTCGTTCCCGGCACGTTAACCGCATTCTCAGGCTCGGCCCGTAAACCCTTGTTGTTGACCGCGGACTCCGGCTGACTCAGGCTGGAGGTCTGGACGAACCGGGGGGCGGGATCGAATGACTGCACATGTGCGCGTGGGTTCGAGGGACAGAGGCGCGGATATCGCCGTCCCGGATCCCGCTCTGCCGCTGGACCAGATCCTCCAGGACGATTGCATCGCCGCCATGGCCCGGCTTCCGGCCGGAAGCGTCGACATGGTCTTCGCCGATCCGCCCTACAATCTGCAGCTCGGCGGCGACCTGTTCCGGCCCGAGGGCGGGCTGGTCGACGCGGTCGACGACGACTGGGACAAGTTCGCCACCTTCGCCGCCTATGACGAGTTCACCCGCGCCTGGCTCACGGAGGCCCGCCGGATCCTGAAGCCGAACGGCACCTTGTGGGTGATCGGGAGCTACCACAACATCTTCCGGGTCGGGGCGGCGCTCCAGGACGCGGGCTACTGGATCCTCAACGACATCATCTGGCGCAAGTCCAACCCGATGCCCAACTTCCGAGGCACCCGCTTCACCAACGCCCACGAGACGCTGATCTGGGCGAGCCGGAGCGAGGACAGCCGCTACACGTTCAACTACCGGGCGATGAAGGCGCTCAACGACGAGCTGCAGATGCGCTCCGACTGGCTCCTTCCGATCTGCTCGGGCGGCGAGCGGGTCAAGGATGGCGGCACCAAGGCCCATCCCACCCAGAAGCCGGAGAGCCTGCTCTACCGGGTGATGCTGGCCTGCACCAACAAGGGCGACGTCGTCCTCGATCCCTTCTTCGGCACCGGCACGACCGGAGCGGTCGCCCGGAGGCTGGGGCGGCGCTGGATCGGGATCGAGCGCGAGAAGCGCTACGTCCGGGTCGCTCGCGAGCGGATCGATTCGACGCTCGAGCTCGACGAGAGCGCGATGAAGACGATGGCGTCGAAGCGCTCGGCGCCGCGCGTGCCGTTCGGAACCCTGGTCGAAATCGGCATGATCCAACCTGGGACAGTCGTCACGGACACGAAACGGCGCTGGCAGGCGCAGGTCAGGGCCGACGGGTCGATCGAGATGGCCGGCGAGGCCGGCTCGATCCACCGCATCGGCGCCCTCGCTCAGGGAGCGCCGGCCTGCAACGGCTGGGCCTTCTGGCATTTCGAGGAGGAAGGCGCGCTCGCGCCGCTGGATGCGCTGAGGCAGCGCTACCTGCTCAGCCTCGACTGATCCTATTCAAGCAAAAAAAGGTTGCGTAACGCCACTCGACAGGAGCGTGAAACAAAGGCACATTGCGGGCGGCGACCGTCCCTTCACGTTCAACGCCCGCACGCCTTTGACCACGGGAGACGCGCGGGAGCCCCTTTGAGCGCTGATGGGTCCGGACCAATACCATGCCCCACATGGTGGCCCGGGCCTCGGAGAATTCAGTTACCCTACTGACCTTCGATAAGAGGCGGTCGCCACTTCTTCCTTTTCTGCGATCGGCCGAGCCGATCCGCCGCGCCGCCAGCCTCCGGCCTTCCGTGGGCCGGAGGCTTAGTCCTCGTTCATCGCATTTCCTGTCGCGGAAAATTTGCGCTAGCCGCTTTCCATGACCCTTCGCCATTATCTGCGGCCCACCGCCTTCGTCGACGCGCCCTTCGGCCATGACGGCAAGGTCGCCCGCCTCGCCGGCGGAATGCTCTGGTTCGCGGCGGTCGAGCGGGTGACGATGGAGGGGCGACGCCGTATCTCCTCCGAGCTGATCCCCGTCGAACGGGTGGAGGACGCGCTGGCCCTCGGGAGCGAGGCCGAGCGCGCCTGGCTCAACCTGACCTCGCCGCGCGCGCCGCTTCAGCTGCGCGAGCGCGTCGTCCGGCTCGACCAGCCGCAGGTGGCTGGGATCCTCAACGTCACGCCCGACAGCTTTTCGGACGGCGGCCGCTTCGACGATGGCGAGGCCGCGGCCCAGGCGGGCTTCGCGATGGCGGAGGCCGGGGCCGCGATCGTCGACGTCGGCGGCGAATCGACCCGTCCCGGCGCCAAGCCCGTGTGGGAGGGGGACGAGATCGAGCGGGTGCTTCCGGCGGTGACCCGCCTGGCGGCCGGCGGGACCGCGGTCTCGATCGACAGCCGCAAGTCCGCGGTGATGGGAGCCGCGCTCCGCGCCGGAGCGGCGATGGTCAACGACGTCTCGGCGCTGACCCATGACGAGCGTTCGGCGGCGCTGGTCGCGGAGGCGGGGTGCCCCGTCGTGCTGATGCATCACAAGGGCGATCCGGAGACGATGCAGCAGGCTCCCTCCTATGACAGGCCGGTGCTGTTCGAGGTCTACGACTGGCTCGAGGTCCGGATCGATGCCGCGGTCGCGGCCGGGATCGAGCGCTCGCGGATCGTGGTCGATCCGGGGATCGGCTTCGGCAAGAACGTGCAGCACAACCTCGACCTCCTGAACGGCCTCGCACTGCTCCACGGCCTCGGCTGTCCGATCATGCTCGGCGCCAGCCGCAAGCGGATGATCGGCGCACTTTCGGCGGAGGCGCCGGCGGACGCCCGGCTGCCGGGCTCCCTGGCCCTCGCCCTGAAAGCCGCCGACCAGGGCGCCCAGCTGCTGAGGGTCCACGACGTCCCGGAGACGGTGCAGGCGCTGAGGATCTGGCGCGGATTGAGGGACGCGGCGCTGACGCCGGGGTGAGCACCAGAGTCCTCCCCTGCATTTGCAGGGGAGGGGGACCATGCGAAGCATGGTGGAGGGGCCTCGCTGAGTCCGAAGAACCCCCTCCACCGCGCTTCGCGCGTCCCCCTCCCCGAGCAATCTCGGGGAGGATTTCAGGATCGCTAGTCCGATTCCACCTCGACCGCCAGCGGGCCCTTCCGCCCAGCGGCGATTCGGGCTCTCAGGGGCTGGTCGGGGCTCAAATCGGCGAGGCCGCCGCGCCGGACGGTCTCCATGTGGACGAAGATGTCCTGGCCGTCCTCCTCCTCGCGGACGAGGAAGCCGTAGCCCTTGAGGCGGTTGAACCATTTCACCCGCACCGGCTCATAGTCGCCCGCCTCGTCGATCAGCGCGGACGGGTCTATCCGCTCGCCGGAGCTGGTTCCGGACGGCCGCTGCGGCTCCGGCATCACCGCCTGGCTGAGGTCGATCGACAGGACCTTGCGGGCCTGGAGGCCGCGCTCCTGCTCCGCGACCAGGCACTCGACGACGGCGCCTTCGGGCAGGCTCCGGCGGTCATGCTCCTTGAGGACGCTGAAATGGACGAGGATGTCGCCCTTGGCCTGGTCGCTGACCAGGAAGCCGAAGCCTCGGGTGGCGTCGAACCATTTCATCGTCCCGGTGAGCTTGACGAGCGTCTCGTCCTCCGGGCGCGGAGCGTCGTCCGCGCCATCGGGGTCCTGCGCGCCGCTCCCAGCAGTCAATCCACGGCGCGAAGTCATTAACGGCCGATCCACCATACAAACCGTGGTGACTATCACGCCTTCCGCGGATTTGTGAACCGTTTACGATTGTTTTTATGGGACATCCGGCTCGGGCAGGTCTTCGGGGCCGGCGTCGAGCACCTGGCGGACGAGATCGAGGCGATGGCCGGCGCGAAGCATGGCCGCGGCCGCCTTGTCCCGGGCGGCCCGATCCGGGACGGCCGGGGCATAGGGGCCGAGGCGCCGTCGCCGGGCGAAGCGATGGGCGGCGGCAAGCGCATCCTCCGCCGAAATGTCGCCGGCCTCGGCCGAGTCCTCCTCGCCGATGCCGGCCCCGCGCAGGGCCTGCCGGACCCGCCGCTCGCCATAGCCGCGGCGAAGCAGCGATTCGGCGCGGGCCGAGGCGAAGCTCTTGTCGTCGACATAGCCGAGCCCGGCGAAGCGCTCGACCAGCCGCTCGACCGGCGGCTCGCCCCCGCCGCTCCAGCCCCGTTCCTTCAGCTTGCGGCGAAGGTAGAAAGCGAGCTTGGCCCGGGTGGTCGCATAGCGGCCGGCATAGAAGAGGCCGAGCCGCTCGAGCCCCTCCATATCGAGGGGCGGCTTGGGACAGGCCCTCGGCCTTTTGTCGGGTCGGGATGTCACGCGCCATGATTGTGCCACAGTCGATCCCGATTATAAACGCGTACCTCTCCCGTCCCGGGAGGCGGTTTGCGCGTAACCACCGGAGAGGATCCGCTACACCCGTGCCCGAGACTTTGGTCCCGACGCCGACTGCGGACAGCTTGCCGCGCCGATTCGCCGACTTCGAGAGGCTCGGAGACGCGCTCGATTATGCGGCAAAGGGGCAGCGCGGCCTGAACTTCCACGATCCGCGCGGAGTGCTGGTCCGTCCCTATCCCTATCGCGAGTTGCGCGAGGACGCTCTCGCCGCGGCCTACCGGCTGATCGCGGCCGGAGTGAAGCCGAAGGACCGGATCGCGATCGTCGCCGAGACCAGCCCCGAATTCGCCGCCTTGTTCTTCGGGACCGTCTATGCCGGCGCCTGGCCGGTGCCGCTTCCGCTTCCGACCTCCTTCGGAGGCCGCGATTCCTATATCGACCAGCTCAAGGTCCAGCTGAAGAGCGCCGATCCCAGCCACCTCTTCTATCCCGACGAGCTGGCGGCGATGGCCGGCGCGGCCGCGGAGGCGGCGGGAGTCGCCGGCCTTTCCTGGGAGAGCTTCGCGGCAGGCGAGGGGCCGGTCGCGGAGCTGCCGCGGGCGGAACCGGACGACGTCGCCTATCTCCAATATTCGAGCGGCTCGACCCGCTTCCCGCACGGAGTCGCCGTCACCCATCGCGGCCTGCTCAACAATCTGGCGGCGCACAGCCACGGCATGGAGGTGATCGAGACCGACCGCTGCATCTCGTGGCTGCCCCTGTATCACGACATGGGCCTGGTCGGCTGCCTCCTCTCGCCGATGGCGAACCAGATCTCGACCGATTATCTGAAGACCGAGGATTTCGCCCGGCGCCCGCTCGCCTGGCTCGACCTCATCACCCGCAACGAGGGCACGACGGGAAGCTATTCGCCGACCTTCGGCTACGACATCTGCGCCCGGCGCGTGTCGAGCCTGACCAACGTCGCCGAGCGCTTCGACCTTTCGCGCTGGCGGATCGCCGGCAACGGCGCCGACATGATCCGCCCCGACGTCATGCAGGCCTTCGTCGACGCCTTCGCTCCGGCCGGCTTCGACGCCAAGAGCTTCTGCCCGAGCTACGGCCTGGCCGAGGCGACCCTGGCGGTGACGATCATGCCTCCGGGCGAGGGCATCGTGGTCGAGCTGGTCGAGGAAACCACCTTGTCGGGCGACGGCAAGATGCACCGCGACCGCCCGCAGCGCTACCGGGCGATCGTCAATTGCGGCAAGCCGGCTCGCGACATGGAGGTCGAGATCCGCGACGAGGACGGAGCCAGGCTCGGCAATCGCGAGATCGGCAAGGTCCACTGCCGAGGCCCCTCGGTCATGGTCGGCTATTTCCGCGACGAGGAGGCGACCGCCGCCTGCCTCGACGCCGAGGGTTGGCTCGACACGGGCGACATGGGCTATCTGTCCGACGGTTATCTCTACATCGTCGGCCGGGCCAAGGACATGATCATCATCAACGGCAAGAACCACTGGCCCCAGGACATCGAATGGGCGGTGGAGCAGTTGCCTGGCTTCAAGGCCGGCGACATCGCCGCTTTCTCGATCACCACGCCCGGCGGCGAGGAGACCCCCGCCGTCCTCGTCCAGTGCCGCACCTCGGACGCCGAGGAGCGGACGCGTCTTCGCGAGATCATCCGCGAGCGGGTCCGGGCGATTACGGGCATGAACTGCGTCATCGAGCTGGTGCCGCCGCGGACGCTTCCGCGGACCAGCTCGGGCAAGCTCAGCCGGGCCAAGGCGCGAAGCCTTTACCTCACCGGCGAGATCCAGCCCTACGACATCGCCGCTTGAGCACGGCCGTCCGCGGGGCGCAGGTTCCGCCGCCGGCTTTATGACCTGAGGCGAGGGCCGGACCGAAAACGTCAGACGCCGAAGGAGGCGAGGATGGGGCAAGGGCCCCGGCCTCCGGCGCCGCATTCCGCCGCCAGCCTCCGCAGGGCGTCGCGGGCGCGTTCGAGCTCCGCGATCTTCGCATCCAGCGCTTCGACGCGGCTGCTGGCGAGCGCGCGGGCGCGACTGCGATCCTCCCCCGCATCCAGCGCCAGAAGCTCGCGTATCTCCTCGAGGGTGAAGCCCGCCGACTGCGCCTGCTTTATGAAGCGCAGCCGGCGAAGATCTTCGGAGCCGTAGCGCCTGATCCCGCTCTCGCGCGTTGGCGTCTCGAGCAGGCCCTTGCGTTGGTAGAAACGGATCGTCTCGACGCCCACGCTGCCGCCCGCGGCGAGCTGCCCGATGGTCAGCGATTTAGGGGCTTGACTCTGTACCATGGTACGGACCCTATATCCCGTCCGACAAGATCGCAAGGAGTCGTGAAATGTCGGATATGAGCAACCCTCCGGCCGCCGCCAGGAAGGCCGTCATCTACCGAATGGTGATGCCCGGGCACGTCTGCCCGTACGGGCTGAAGGCGCTGCATCTGCTGAAGCGCCGGCTACGAAGTCGAAGACCACCACCTCGCCACGCGCGAGGAGACGGACGCGTTCAAGGCGGAGCATGGTGTCGCGACGACCCCCCAGATCTTCATCGGCGGCAAACGCATCGGCGGCCATGACGATCTTCGGCGCTTCCTCGGCAAGCGGGTCGCCGATCCCAAGGCGACCAGCTACCGGCCCGTCCTCGCCTTGTTCTCGGTGACGGCGCTGACGGCGCTGGCGGCCAGCCACGCCGTCACGGGCAGTGCGTTCACATTGCTCGCCGTCGAATGGTTCATCGGCCTTTCGATGGTCGTGCTGGCGCTGCTGAAGCTTCAGAATATCGAGAGCTTCGCGACGATGTTCCTGAACTATGACCTGCTTGCCAGGCGCTGGGTGCCCTACAGCTACATCTATCCCTTCGCGGAAGGCCTCGCCGGCGTCCTGATGATCTCGGGCGCGCTCACCTGGCTCTCGGTGCCGATCGCGCTGTTCATCGCGACGATCGGCGCGGTGTCGGTGTTCAAGGCGGTCTATATCGACCGGCGCGAATTGAAGTGCGCCTGCGTCGGCGGCTCGAGCAACGTGCCGCTCGGGTTCATCTCGCTCACCGAGAATCTGATGATGATCGCGATGGCCGTATGGATGGCTCTCGCCGCCTCGGGTCTCGCGACCGGAGGAGTCCATGCGATGAGCCCGAGCCCGACGCATGCCGTCCACGCCTCTTCCCCGGCCGGGGCTCAGGCTCCCTCCACGGCCGGATACCTCGCGGCTCATCACCGGATGTCGGCGGCCATGAACATCCCCTATACCGGCGATTCGGACGTGGATTTCATGCGCGGAATGATCCCGCACCACGAAGGCGCCGTCGCGATGGCCAGGGTGGCGCTCGAACACGGCCGCGACCCCGAGGTCCGGCAGCTGGCCGAGGCGGTCGTCGCCGCCCAGGAGCAGGAGATCGCGCAGATGAATGCCTGGCTCTCGCGCCATCGTGGCCCCGCGCCTTCGTCCACTCCGGGCGGCAAGCGCGACTAGCCGCTCGATCGCCCGTGATCGGGGGATTTTCCACCGTCCGCCGTCCCTGCCCGCCCATGCGAGAATGCGGCGCGCAGGGACAGGGCGGTGGCGCCAGAGGAGCCAGCTCTCGAGATCAGCCGCGCCGGCCGGCGGCTGCCTGGGCCCTCCGTCCGCCGGCGCGCCGCTAGGCCGCGCGCGTCGCTCCGGCCTGGCAGGAGTGGAGGGATTCGAACCCACGACCCTCGGTTTTGGAGACCGATGCTCTAACCAAACTGAGCTACACTCCTAGAGGCCAGGGCGCAGATAGCCCCATGGTGCGGTCTTCGCAAGGCGCAGGAAGAAGCGCGACCGGTGCCCTTGCCATGGCGGCGCCCGGACGCTATCTCGCGTCCTTCGCATGCATCGGCAAAGCTCGGCTGACCGGCCCCCCGGTCGAGAGCGGCTGCCCGAAGGCGCTTAACCGCAAAGGACGAAGGCGACAGTGGCAAGAGTCAATCCCGGCGAATTCCTCCGCCAGGTCCGGGCCGAGACCGGCAAGGTTTCCTGGCCGACGCGCAAGGAGACGGTGACGACCGGGATCATGGTGCTGATCATGACCACCCTGCTCGGGATCTTCTTCTTCGCCGTGGACAGCGGCTTCGCTGCCCTCGTCAGCAGCCTGCTCGGCCTCATCGGACCAAGGTAAGGATCGACATGTCCCGCTGGTACATCATCCACGCTTATTCGGGCTTCGAGAACAAGGTCCGCGACGCCATCCAGTCCGAGGCCAACCGGCTCGGCCTCGCCCAGCTGGTCGAGGCGGTCGAGGTCCCGACCGAGAAGGTCACCGAGGTCCGGCGCGGCAAGAAGGTGACGTCCGACCGCAAGTTCTTCCCCGGCTACGTGCTCGCCAAGCTGGCGATGAACGACGACGTCTACCACCTCGTCAAGAACACGCCGAAGGTCACCGGCTTCCTCGGAAGCTCGGGCAAGCCGCAGCCGATCACCGACGCCGAGGCCGCGCGAATCCTCAACACCAAGGACGAGGCCGCCGCCGCCGCGCCCAAGACCAAGATCAACGTCGACTATGAGATCGGCGACCAGGTCAAGGTTCTCGACGGGCCCTTCGCGAGCTTCAACGGGGTCGTGGAGGAGCTCGACTTCGACCGCGGCCGGGTCAAGGTCGGAGTCTCCATCTTCGGCCGCGCCACTCCGGTCGAGCTCGAGTTCGAGCAGGTCGAGCGGGTCAAATAAGTCTCCAGCGCCGACTTCAGCCGGACGGGATAGAGGGCCGGGGCGCAAGCTCCGGCCCTTTGCGCGTCCGCAGCCGCTAGCGCCGCCCGACCTCGTAGGTCTGCAGGCACTTGTCGGTGACGCTGGCCGTGCAGGCCGGGTAATCGCGCGCCGCCGCCGGCTCGCCGGTGACCGGGTCGAGCAGCGGGCCGCCCATCGCTTCGCCCGCGGCGGTGCCGTTCCAGCCCGGCGGGACCGCCGCCGCCGCCGAGATGACGGCGATACCGCGCGCGTCGCGTTCGGGGTCGGAATTGCTCGGCTCGACGACCGCGGCGACGGCGACGGCGCCGGCGGGCGCGGCGGCCGCATGGACTCCTCCGCCGTTGGCGCCCTCGGTCTCGAAGGCGGTGGTGAGCTGCCCGTCGCCCTCGTAGGCGGCCGGCTCGGCGACGACGTCGATCTGGGCGAAAGCGGCGGTGCCCGCGAGCAGGGCGATGGCGAAAGCAAATGTCTTCATCCCGGATTCCTCCTTCTTGGCCCCCTCCCTCTTTGTCGATTGGCGTCGGGTCCGGCGCAGGGCCGGCCCTCGGAGCGATCAAACGCGCCAGGCGCCGCCGATATCCCCGGCCTCGCTCGCTCCGTATTTTTACGAAGCCCGGCTGGCGCGGGTCATTCCCGGGCGACGACCGTGTCGTAACCGCCGATATGGGTCAGGCCCTCATGGCTGTCGATGCCGGTGTAGCGGAGCGATGCATCCTCGTAGCGGCGGAAGGCGAAGACGGCGGCGTTCATCCGCTCGGTGTTGAAGACCTTCAGGTCGACGAGGAGATTGAAATCGGCGACGGTCAGGCCGGTGACGGTCAGGAACAGCTCGGGCTCGATCTTGGTGATGACGTCCACCAGCGTGTTCTCGCGAAAGTCGGTGAGATACATGAAGGCCGGGATGCGGGTCGCGAACTTGATCAGCCTCTCCTGAACCTTCTTGCGCAAGGCCTTGTATTCCCTCTCCTCGTCGGTCAGCTCCTTCCTCTCGCCCGCCGAGAGCTCGCCGTCCCTCGCCTTCCTCTTGAGGTCCTTCACCTTCTCGCTCTTGTTGATGATCGTCTCGATCGCGTTGTCGCCGAGCGAGCGCCATCCTTCGATCCGTCCGACCGCGGCCATGGCTTCCTCGCTCGCCAGCACCCGGCGAAGCGTGTCGTTGTCGACGTTGACCAGCATCGCCGATTCCCACTTGCGGGCAAGCAGGGTCGCCGAAGTCCCGGCCATGGCGATATCGAGGACCCCGCCGGCATCGATCTGGGTCATGTTCGCGCCGTCGTAGGCGAGAACGGGAAGGAAGGAGACGAGGTCCGCCACCGCTTTCTCCGGGTTCGGCTCGCCCGGCGACAGGCCCATGCCGTATTCGGCGAGTTGCCGCAGCGCGCGGGTGGGGGCGAAATCGAACACGAAGCAGATCGGCTTGAGCACTTCTTCGCGATCGGGATCGTCGCCTTCGGGGTTCCTGATCGACCAGGGCGACTGCACCCGGAAGGCCGCCTGGAAATAGGTTTCGGGCGACTTGAGGTTGCGAAGCATCAGGATCGACGACCATTGCGGCACCGTCACTCCGGTGGTCAGCTTGCCGCAGGAGAGGGTGATCGTCTTGCTGTCGTGGCCCGATCCGATCGCCTCGCGGACGGGCGGCAGCGCGTCGAGCCCGATGCCGGCGCGCGCGCCGGCCGCCACGATCACGCGGTAATCGTGCCAGAAGACGTTCTGCCGTTCCTCGAGCAGGTTCCTCATGGCCTCGCACGCGGCCACGTCGGGCAGGAACCAGAATGCGTGATTGAGATAGGGCAGCAGGCGGGTGTCGAGATAGGGCCATGCCGGCTTCCTCGCGGCCTTGAGGCCCTCGACGAGCTGCGGCGCATATTCTCCCCGGATGATGCTCAGCCACTTCTGGACTTCGTCCTTGTGCGCGAACGTGGCCTTCACCCCCTTGCCGGTCGCCGCGAAGAATTCGTTGAGGTCGAATTCGTCGAACTCGCCTCCGCTGGCGATCGCCAGCAACTCGTCCGGCATCTGGTAGGTCAGCAGGCGCATCTGCGGCAGCGCGCCGTAAGGATTGTGCCCGCCCGGATGGGCCGCGGCGAAATCCGCCTTCGCGCGCTGCTCGTCGGTATAGGTCCAGTTGAAGATCTCCTCCTCGATGAACTCCCCCCGGGCGAGGGCCTTGAAGGGGGTGCCCGACAGGTAGAGGTAGGCGCGGGTCGCGATCGGCAGGAATTCGGCTTCGATCTGTGACGATTGCTCCAGATCTTCGTTCACGACCTCCAGTCCGGCCGCATATTCGAGCCTGGATTCGGCCTTGGCGACCGCCTCGTCCTCGCCCTCGAAAAGCTCTTTGGCGGTGTCCCGCCAGGCGCCGAAATGATATTCGTCGAAGACGACGAGGTCCCAGTCGATCCTGTGGATCCACTCGTTGCGAGGCTTGATGTTGCCGCCCGGGTCCCGACCGAGCAGGTCCTGGAACGAGCCGAAATAGACGAGCGGGATATCCCCGGGCACTTCGCGCGGATGGCCGCCCGAATTGCGCGACAGGTAGCGCCAGCCGTCGAAGTCGCGGTGGCTTTCGAGGTCCGCCTTCCAGGCATCCTCCACCGCCGGCTTGAACGTCACGACCAGCACGCGCCTGGCGTTCAGCCTGCCGGCGAGCTGATAGCTCGCGAACGTCTTGCCGAACCGCATCTTGGCGTTCCACAGGAAGCGCGGCACCGCCTTCGGGTCCTCCCGCCAGCGCGACCGGTAGTAGGCGAAGGTCTGCTCGACCGCCTCCGACTGTTCGCGGCGCATCGGGAAGCCCCGGTGATGGGTGCCGCGGAGCCGCAGGCCCTCCCGCAGCTCGGCGATGACGGTCCTCACGTCGTCGGGGGAGCAGCGCATCCATTCGCGCGAGGCTCCGACGGCGACCTTCTCGAATTTCTTGTCGATCAGCCGCTGACGCACGTCGCTGTCGCGGAAGGTCGTGCCGTCCCGGCGCTCGGCAAGGGCTTCGACGTGAAGCGTGTAGGCCTGCTGCATCTGCCCCTGCGACTGGCGGATTCGGTCGTTGACGTCCTCGCGGGTCGTCTGCCCGACCTTGATCAGGCCCGCATAGGCCGCGGGCGGGTCGTTCGGAGACCAGGCGTAGATCCGAACTCGCGCTTCGGGCTTGGGCGCGAGGACTTCGTCGACCGTGGGCTTATTCATCCGGCTCCCCGTCGCCGGCGGGCGGCTCGTCGGACGGCCGCTCGGCGATCAGGGACTCGATGAAGCTCACTTCATCCGCGCTGATCCCGTAGCGATCGTAGAGGTCACGGTCGGTCCAGGCCCGGTCCGTGGCCAGGAGGGGCACGAAGCGATAGGAATCGCGGGTGATGTTTTGGGTTATCTTCCGAAGCGAGACGAGAAAGCGCACGAAGCGCGTCCTCATATAGGCCGCCACGTTCGCCGCTTCCTGCTCGGAGTCGTAGTTTCCGATCACCAGATAGGTCTCGGTGCAGGCGGAGGGCGGGGCGGCGACGACCGGCTCGCCCAAGATGGTGACGTCGTCGCGGCCGCTGGTGCCGTGCGCCTTGACGAGCAGGACCTTCCAGCGATCGACCCATGCCGCGTTGTTGGTGATCGCCGACCGCTCGAGATAGGAGGTCTGCTGGTTTCCATAGACGAGGACGGGATCCCTCAATCCCCGCGGACCGGGCTGCCCGCGCTGGTTGGTCAGCCCGAACGGCTTCCTCGCCGAAACCCGGTCGCCGAGGCTGGCCTCGGGCTTGCCGTCGACGCGATAGGCGGCGACCTTGTCGAGGATGCGAACCGCTTCGTTGCGGCGGACGAGGACGTCGTAGGCGTCGAGCTTGCGAACCGCCGGCTCGCCGACGACCTTGTCGCCGATCATCGTCACCACCTCGCAGCCGCCGGAATGATCGCGCCCCCACAACCAGTAGGAGAGCCCGCCGCGGATCTTGACCCCCGGAAACACGTCGTAGAGCTGGGGAAAATCGACCAGCTTGACGAAGCGCCCGTCGCGCAGCATCCGGTCCCGAAAGTCGTCCAGGCCCTTCCCGCCCGAGAACCAGCGCGACGGCGTGACCATCGTCGCGTAACGCGGCTGGAGGGCCAGCGCCGCCTCGACGAAGCGATTGTAGACCGGCGTAGCCGAGGCGCCGCCGCCGCCGCCGCCGTCGCCCAGCTGATAGGGCGGATTGCCGATGATCACGTCGAACTGCATGTCGCCTCCGAATAGCTCCGCGATGCGTGCCTGGATGTCGCGGGTGTGGATGAACGGGTAAGCGTAATTCTCGGCGTCCGCGCCCCTGTCGAGCGAGTCCTTGCTGGCCCCGCAGAACGCGCAGCGGTCCTTGTCCCAGGCATGCTCCGTCCGCTCGAACCGGATATGGCCGTCGTCGCTTGCAAAGCCCCTCGCCACCGAATGGACCCCGGCCGCATGCTTGGAGCAATAGAGGCTTCGCCGCGCCAGCAGGGCGGTCAGCCGGGTGATTCCGATCCCGAAGACCTGCTTCGTCAGGATGTGGTCGACCCGCGCCTGCAGGTCCGGCATCCGCGCCTCCAGCCCCTTCGCCAGCCGGCGGGTGATCTCGCGCAGGAACACGCCCGATTTGGTGCACGGGTCGAGGAACCGCACCCGGCTGTCGGCCCAGATGTCCGCGCCCCCGTGGTCCGCCGACCAGGCGGCCGCCAGGGTATCGAGCATCCGGTTGGCGAATTCGGGCGGGGTGAACACCTCGTCGTTGGACAGGTTGGCGATGCAGCTCAGCACGTCCGGGTTGCGGCCGCGCAGGCTGAAGGGCGCCTTTCCGGTCATTCGGCCGGCTGGGAGTCCAGAGCGGCGAGCTCGCGCACCGTCATCGGCGGATGGCTTCCGACGGGAATGAAGATGGGGTCCCGGCCGCGCTGATCGAGGCCCGGCCGGGCCGGGCCCGGCAACGAGCGCTCCGGTTCGGCTCCAGGCGCGGCCCAGCGCTCGGCATAGCCCGACGATCCGGTCAGCACGTCGAGGTGGAAGTCGCGGCGATTGAACTTGCCTTTGCCGAGATAGCTCCACTCGACGACCGTGATCGGCCCTCCGGCGGAATCCTTCATCTCCATCGCGTCGCCGTGGATGAGGTTGAGCGAGAGGATGTGGCTCGCGGCGCGATGGAGATCGTCGCCTTGCCCCAGCCCGAGATATTCGGCGAAGGCCTCCAGCATGTTCGCGCGGCATTCGGCGATGTTGTCCGCGAGTATCTCGATTCCGTAGCAGCGGGACAGCGCCAGCAGCGCATATTGCCCGCGGTCGAAGGCGGACCGGCCGTATTTCGCCTCGACCGCCTTCAGCTTGCGCTTGAGAATGGGGACGAGGAAATTGCCGCTTCCGCAAGCCGGTTCCAGGACTCGCGAGTCGATGCGCTCGGCCTCGCCCCTGACGAGATCGAGCATCCTTTCGACCAGCCACGAGGGCGTGAACACCTCGCCATGGTCGGCGACGCGTTGCTTCGACTTGATCAGGCCGCCCGGAGAGGGGCGGGGATCGGGCGAAAGCGCCGGCCCCGAGCGGACGGCCAGCGCCTCCTCGCGGGTGAGCTCGGGGAAATAGCCCCCGATCGTGTCGAGCGACCGGGCGATGTGGCGGGGCGGGGGCTTCCGCCCCTCCTCCCAGTCCCGGACCGCTTCCGGCGACACCCCGAACTCCCTCGAAACCTCCTCCAGGGTGAATCCGGCGGCGATCCGGAGTCTCGAAAACGACATGGGCTTCCTATGTGGGCATCGACGCGGGCGTGTCGCGGCGCCTTGATAGGACCGGGCGCGAACTTCGCAAGGGGCAGGCCGGGCGGCGCAACTTCGATTTCGGTCATCCTGGGCTTGTCGAAGGCGGAGCAGCCGGCGCCTCGATCGGGCGCCATCGAAGCACCGCTTCGATGGACTCCCCGGCCCCCCGCCAAAGTCGCACCCCCCCCGTCAAAGTCCCACTTTGACGGGATTTTTCAGAGCGGCTTCGCCAGCTGCACCCTCAGGACCGCCGCATCTCCGTCCGGACGTAATTCTTGCGCCCGACGATCTGGCAGTCGCCGTCGCGATACATCCAGACCCGGTCATATTCGTCGACCTCGAACTCCCATTCGACGTCGCTCCTGTAGTTCCTGTCGTCCCTTCGCCCCGCCCGGATCCTTCGCCATCGCCACCCCGCCATCGAAACATAAGCGGCCGCCTGATGCATCCGAGCCAGGTCGAGTTCGGCGGTGAGCCAAACGCCGCCTCGGGAAGCTCGTCGGCTAGGAGCACTTCCACGGATGGCGGGACTACGGACATGGCCTCGCCATACCTCGAAAAGCGCAAATCGCTCGACTAGAATACATATTACAGTTGATAAGCTCGTCGTGCCAACAGCGCCCATGCTTCGCGCGTGGACATGCGCAAGCTCGTCGGACGCAACGCCGCGCGGCTGCGCAAGGAGTCGGACCTGACCCAGGAGCAGCTGGCGGAGCGCGCCGGCATGAGCCAGCAATATATCAGCGACCTCGAATGCGGCCTGTGCAACCCGACAATAGCACGCCGGATGTCGGTTCCGACCTCCCCGACGCAAGGAATGTCAGGTTACCCATCAAATCTATTTGACATTGTCAGAAAGCACATTATCGGTCAGTGCATGAGCGATGGCCCCTACAAGACTCTGCCGATGCGACCCCGCTGGAAGGTGACCGCTAAACGGGCGTATTTAGAGGCTTGCTCGACGGAGGAGGTGGCCGAAGCCCTAGGGCCAGCACTCTCCACCGATTGGAGAAGCGAGGTTTCGCAATCGCTCATCGGGCGATTGACGCGCATGTTGACCGACGAGCAAGAGATGAGCCTATTTCCGCAACAGAAGGCGAGGGATGTGGAGGCTCTGGCTGGCTCTTGCGCCTCACCGATGGAATCGTCGATCCTAAGTGCAACGGTAGACGCCATAATCGAGGGACATCAAGGCTTGGAAGCCCTACAGCGAGGTGCCGAAGGGGCGCTTGAAGAACGATGTCTGAACGCGTTCCGTCAGATTGAAGAACACATGGCAGGCGAAGCTTCAGCAAAACGAACCCGGTTCGTTCGGGGCAGGCTAGAGGGGTCATTAGCAGGGGCCCGTCTGACGTCAATTGCGCAGAAGTTGCTCGCAAAAGAACCTGCGCCTAATGCGTCGCTGCGACGCAGTGACTTAGACGACGGGGTGGCGATTCGCCCATGAAGTCACATCTCGCTACCGAGCAGGACCGTGTTCTCGTAGATGCGGTCGAGGCTGATGGACCGCTTCGCCCCAACGCCCGTAGGGCTACCATCGGAGATAATCTTAAATTCTCCACGAAAGGACTTGAAGCTTATTTTTTTGCTGAGTGGCAGCCCCTTTTAGTTGATCTACTGGTTGTGGCAGCGTCAGCTGACTTCTGCGATTTAACAGTTCGTCGTCCCAAACGAGGTTGGGGGCGAGCATTTGATGTTCGTGTTGCAGTCCACGAGCCCAAGAAATGGAGTGAAGACGGAGTGCGCTCGGCACTGGAGGATGCACTAAGCTTTCTTACTGGTGATTCCTGGCTTTTTTCCTTTGTTAAACGACGGTGTCCCGAAAGAGAAGTCTCGCGTGAAACCCTAAACTTAGGGACATCCACTCGGTTGATAGTCCCCTACAGTGATGGTCTTGACTCTCGTGCAGTTGCTGCATTGACTGCTGACAAGGAGGACGGTCTGGTTCGTGTACGGCTTGGCACGAAAGGGGCAGACACTCAGCAGAAAAGTCGCCGTTGGATTGCGTTTGCTAAGGTGCCTTATGATGTCAATCTTAGAAAGCGCGAACGCATTGAGTCCTCTGCTCGAACGCGCGGATTCAAGTTTGCTGTTATTACGGGAATTGCAGCACGATTAGCTGACGTGGATAGAATCCTTGTTACTGAGAGCGGGCAAGGAGCGCTCGGGCCCGTGGTGGCGGTCTCTGGTCACGCATATCCAGACTATCGTGTACATCCGGCCTTTTCGATAAGGGTTGAACGGCTTTTTGAAGCCCTGCTTGGTTCCTCTCCTAGGTATGAGTACCCGAGGATCTGGAGCACAAAAGGGGAGACCCTCAAAGATGCTACAAAGCTCGCACAGCCTCCGGCGTGGGACGACACGCGATCATGTTGGCAGCAAGCGCGGCAAATAGGTTTCGATGGCCGCCTTCGGCAATGTGGTATTTGCGCGGCCTGCATGCTGCGCAGAATGAGTATGCATACTGCTGCCATCCAGGAGCGTGACGACGAGTACGTATGGGAAAGTTTGTCGGCTTCCGATTTCCGAGCCGGTGCAGCGAAGGGTTTTACGCGGTTCACTAAGTCCCTTGAGCGGTACGCGATTGCTGGAATTTTACATTTAGATCACTTGGCCGCCTTAGCGAACTCCGACCTGCATCGTCGGTACCTTAGGCGAGCGGCCCGGCAGGTGGGAGATCCGTTGGACCTGCCCGTCGATCATGCAGAGGAATTGCTGCTCGGGCTATTGAACCGCCATGCGCGCGAATGGCGGTCGTTCGTGCGAAGCTTGGGCCCAAATTCCTTCGTATCACAGATAGCTGCCGCTGCGCCATGAGCAACGAACTTGGCGACATCGGTGAACTGTTAAGAAAGGCGCGCGAGGGCGCCGGCATGACCCAGGCTTCGGTCGCAACGAAGCTCGGTGTTGCCAGAACCACCCTCGTTGCCATAGAGCAGGGCAGTCGTCGTGCGCGTACGGAAGAATTACAGACCCTCGCGTCGCTATATGGCACATCTCTTAACGCTCTACTTAGACAAGAGGCTGTTACAGTTGACCTACGACCTCGATTTCGAAGGGCCGGTGAAGACGATAAGGATGTTGAAAAATCTGCGGCGGTTCTCACTCGTTTGGTGCAAGCAGAAGTTGAGCTCGAAAACTTATTAGGAATAAGACGGGCTAGGCACGATCCGCCAGAACGTCCTATTTTGCCCGGAAATGTTTTGGTGCAGGCCGAGCAGGACGCTGCTGAACTGCGGCAGTGGCTGGGCCTAGCTCTGGCGCCAATTCATGACATGATTTCCTTATTGGAACTGCAAATCGGAGCCAGGGTTTTCGTTCGTCCGTTGCCTCATGCCATTGCCGGGTTATATGCCTTTGATGACGCAGTCGGGGCATGCATTCTTTTAAACGCGCATCATCCCCGGGCTCGGCGGACTCAAACTGGCGGACATGAACTCGGCCATCTTATTTCGACCCGCAGATCTCCCGACGCACTTTACGACGGTTGTCTAGAGTCAACTCGAGAAGAGCGATATGCAAATGCCTTTGGCCGATACTTTCTTGCACCCGCAAGGGCAGTTTTGGCAAAATTTCAAGAAATAACTGCTGGCTCAACGAAGTTGACGCGCCGTCATATTATACTTTTGGCGCATTACTTCGGTATTTCGCGAGAGGCAGCGGTTCGTAGGCTTGAGGAGCTGCGTCTAACCAGGCCTGGTACGTGGGAGTGGTTTGCGGACAATGGAGGCATTACCGACGAGCAGGCAAAAGAAGTCCTGGGTAGCGCCGCGGTGAATGACCCTGAGCGAGCGGACGCCAATCGGCCGATGTCAATTCGCCTCAGCGGCTTGGCTAGTGAAGCTTGGAGGCGAAATCTCTTGAGCGAGGGCCAGTTGGCGCGCCTTCTCGACATTGACCGGGTAGAGGCGCGGGAAATCATTGATGAATTCGAGGCAGAGGGGGTGATTGCTGAGAAATCACCCTGGTTGCTTGACTGACGTGCCGGGTCCTTTGATCGCCGACGCGAGCGTTTGGATAAATCTGGTCGCAACCGGCCGGATCGAAGCGCATTTGAGCACCCTTGATTGCTCCATCTCCATCACATCGATAGCGTTGCGGGAATTGGAGCGCGGTCGAGTCAAGGGCCGCCAGACTGCTGACAAACTCTCCGAGCTTATAAGGTCGACTCGTGTACTGGTGGAGCCTTTTCCGAGCGACACCGACGGCATTTTTATGACCTTGGTGTCCGGTCCTGCTCCCGAAACACTTGATGATGGCGAGGCAGCCACTCTGACCTGCGCGCTGGTGTCCAATGCGCGTGCGGTCATTGATGAAAAAAAAGCTACCGCGATCGCTGCTCGCCGCTTTCCGCAGCTCGCCGTTATCAGCACCACGGATTTACTGCTGCATCCGACGGCGCGGGCGGAGTTGGGCGAAGAAGTCACGGCTGATTCAATATTCAACGCGCTGAAAAATGCACGGATGCGCGTTCCCGAGCACCGTCTCCGGGAGGTTTGCGCGTTGCTCGGTACAGAACGAACATCTCAATGTCTCAGCCTTCCAATTAAAGTTCGAACGCAAAACGCGGTTAGCGAAGGGCTCTGATAGTCTGCCCTATCCGTTTCGTCGCTCCGTGTCGGATTGCGGTTAGGAGAGAACTGGTGACAGTATGCATTTACGATACCCATTCCCAACGGCGCCACGCTCCCGGGGAGCTGAAAAATCTATGCTGTCACTGTTGGGCGCTCGGCCCCTTTGCGACTTCGTGGCTTCGCGTGAACATCCCTGCTTCTTGACTGCTGGACCCCAAGACACGTGCTAAAGTCGCCAAGTCGTAGGGAGCGGCAGGAAGAATCGATGGGCTGCAATGCGAGGCGCACCGGCACCAGAACCTGGAAATGCCGCTGCTGCGTCGCCCGGGCGGAGTATGAATATTGGGCCTGCGGGGCCGTCACCCGCGAGTGGGTGGTCTGGCGCGAGCCCTGCGGGAGCTGCGACGACGCTCCGAGGACCCGGCCCTGCCCGAACCGCTGACCGAATCCCGGGAGAATCGATGGCGGGAGTCATGCGGCCCGGCATCCGCCCGGCTGGCGTCCGGCATCCGCCCGGCCGGCGTCCGGCATCAGCCCGGCCGGCGTCCGGCATCCGCACGGCCGGCGTCCGGCATCCGCCCGGCCGGCGTCCGGCGGGCGCCCGGCAACCGCCCGGCAGCCGCCCGGCAGCGTCCGGGCCCTGGCGGCAGGGGTCGCGGCGCTCGCCGGCCGCGTGTCCGGCTGCCGCGCTCCGGAGACCTCCGCCCTTGCCCGAATCCTCTGTTCATGCTATGTTCCTGTCATGAGGGAAGCTCGCCTTTACCGGTGCCGCCAAGGATCTGGAGCCGTGGGTCGGCGCTGCCGACCTGCAGTGGCGCCGATCGGGGAAACCGATCGATCCTGGCCCGGTGATGGGAAGGAATTTTATTTATCGGCCAACTTCGGAACTTCCGGGCCTCGCGGCGCCTTCGCGGCCGCCGCCCACCGGAATTTGCCCTTCGGGCTCAATTGCGCTAAGGGCGCGCCCTTCCAACGCATCAGCAGTGGAAACTTGCGGGAGAGACGCTTCGGCGACTCGTCTGGACCGCTGAACTTGAAACAGAGTGAGAGACAATGGCTAAGAAGATAACGGGCTATATCAAGCTCCAGGTGCCCGCGGGCGCCGCCAATCCGTCGCCGCCGATCGGTCCGGCCCTCGGCCAGCGCGGCGTCAACATCATGGAATTCTGCAAGGCGTTCAACGCCTCGACCGGCGACCTCGAGCAGGGCATGCCGATCCCGACGATCATCACGGTGTTCGCCGACCGGAGCTTCGCGTTCGAGACCAAGACCCCGCCGGCGACCTTCCTGATCAAGAAGGCGGCGGGCCTGAAGTCGGGCTCCAAGGAGCCGGGCAAGGTTTCGGCGGGAAGCATCAAGCGTTCGGCGCTGCGCGACATCGCCGAGACGAAGATGAAGGACTTGAACGCGAACGATCTCGACGCCGCGACCAAGATCATCGAAGGCTCCGCCCGCGCGATGGGCCTCGAAGTGGTGGAGGGTTAAGAAGGTGGCCAAGCTGACCAAGAAGCAGAAGGCGCTTGCCGCCGCGGTGGCTTCCTCCGCCTTGGCGCCGCGCGCGAACACCGCGACGCGGACGTCCTTGCCGGTGCCGGCGGGGAGGGTGACGACGCCGCGGACCATCTGGTCGGCGTGGCGCGGGTCGACGCCGAGGTTGAGCGCGATCTCGATCGTCTCGTCGAACTTGGAGGTCGCATTGGCCTTGGCCGTCGCGATCGCCTCGTCGACGCCGTGCAGCCGCACCGTGTCCACGGATCCGGCGAGCGCCTTCTGCTTCTTCGTAAGCTTCGCCATGTCGTTAACCCTCCACCACTTCGAGGCCCATCGCGCGGGCGGAGCCTTCGATGATCTTGGTCGCCGCGTCGAGGTCGTTGGCGTTCAGATCCTTCATCTTGGTCTCGGCGATGTCGCGCAGAGCCGAGCGCTTGATCCTGCCCGCCGACACCTTGCCCGGCTCCTTCGAGCCCGACTTCAGGCCCGCCGCCTTCTTGATCAGGAAGGTCGCCGGCGGGGTCTTGGTCTCGAACGAGAAGGACCGGTCGGCATAGACGGTGATGATGGTGGGGATCGGCATCCCCTTCTCCATCTCCTGCGTGGAGGCGTTGAACGCCTTGCAGAATTCCATGATGTTGACGCCGCGCTGACCCAAAGCCGGGCCGATCGGCGGCGAAGGATTGGCGGCGCCCGCGGGCACCTGGAGCTTGATATAGCCCGTAATCTTCTTAGCCATGTGTCTTCTTCTCTTTCACTCTGCGGTTCCCGCCGTCGCGTGAGCTATGGCGGACTGTCGCTAGTTTAGCGGTCCAGACGGCCTCCCTTTCGGACTGCCTCCCGCAATTCCACTGCTGCTGCCTTGGAAGGGGGCGCCTTTAGCGGAGCCGCACGAAAATAGCAAAGCTGTTTGCGAGACGGCGCTCGCTCGGACGGCGGGTCGTGAAGCGAGCCCGACCGAC
>DASTLX010000038.1:0-63994 GCA_035714565.1 Allosphingosinicella sp. | reverse complement strand
GGCGGGGGAGCTCCGAGCGGAGAATCTGGCCGGACTGGGCTGGACCCTGATGGGCGACACCAACGGCGACGGCAGGCCCGAATTCCTCGTCCAGCTCACCCTGCAGGGACCGACCCCGCTGAGCGCCGCGGACTTCCTGCTTTAGCCCCGCCGGACGGACGGAAGCCGGCCCTGGCGGAGGGGGCGGCCGGAGCGATCCGGCCGGCCGTGTCCTTGCCGCCACGCTTTGTTCCGATCCGGACCCATATTCCGTTGCGCGGCATTCGCCGATATGGCTCTAAAAGGGATTAAGTCTTTCTTAACACTGTTTGACTTGCGCCCCGGGGGGGTCCACATATCGCCCCGGGGGGGAGTGGCTGCGTCCGATTCGGAGGCGTTGCCGTGCCCCTGTTTCCGGGGGGGCAGCTTTGAACATTCTGACGGTCGGCGTGGGAGGCGGCTCCTCCCTTTGCCAGCCTCTCGCGAGGCCGTTCGATGGCGTCCCCCGTCGCGCCGACAGCGTCAGGCGCCTGTCCAGGAACGGGCAGTGCGACTCGCGCGGCGGCCGCCGGCCCGAAGCCTCCGCCTCCACGGATTCAGCGGGTGAAGCCGAACTGCCGCATGAGCTCTTCCCGAGTGAAGGTCCTGGGGGCGGCCGACGGGTCTTCGGAGCGCATGGTCGTCACATATTCGTAAACGCCCGGCCGGACCTCCCGGTACCAGGGCTGGTCGATCGGCCCGGCGTGGCGGCGCAGATGCTCGAGATATTCGTCGAGCGTCGCGAAGCTCCGGCCAAAGGAAGAGGGCAGGTCGCGGACCCCCTCGCCGCCGTTCGCGCCCTGCTCCATCCTCGATTCCTCCCTGTTGCTGCGAGCGCCCCCGGCGGCGTCGGCCGGCCGATCCGCGCATCCCGCGGCGAGCCCGGTCAGGGCCAGGATCGCTTCGATTCCGCTGCGCATGCGCACCTCGCCAACAGCCGGCGAGCGCTCGGCCAGCACCGACCATGTTCCATTTTCCAGGTTTTTGAAACCGCCGAATATGCGGTGAGAGGGGATTGATATGTCCAAGGCGTCAAAGGGGCTCTTCGAGAATGTCTCCGACAACGGCAGCAGCGACTATCTCAGCGGGACCCAGCTCTATCTGGATGGCCTGACCGACTCGGGGCCGCTCGTCAGCCCGCTCGCCGCCGAAGGCGCGGCGCCCGACATGGGCGGGGTCGTCACCCCGGTCTCGTCCTCCGAATCGTCCGACCCGGTCGAGGTCACCCTCGACATCGGCGAGAAGCAGATCCCGTTCGCCCTGCCGGACATCACCGACGAGAAGCTCCTGAGGATGATGGCCCAGGACAGCGTCAACGGGCGCCTGGGCCTGCTCTACCCGAACGACCCGTCCGCGGACCTGTCCCTGTCGCCCGATGGGCCCTTCGACGACGAAGCGGCGGACCTCCCGATCGCCGTCGGCGGAAGCGCGACCGGAGTCATCGACGCCAACGGCGACAGCGACACCTTCACCGTCGTCCTCGCCGCCGGCCAGCGCTACATGATCTCGCTGATGGGCAGCGGAGCGGCGGCGCTCGCCGACTCGTTCCTCGAGGTGCTGGATCCCACCCTGGCCATCGTCAACACGGACGACGACGGCGGCGTCGGCAAGAATTCGCTGATGACCATCACCGCGGCCACCGCCGGCACCTACACGATCCGCGCCTCGTCCTTCGGCAATGCCGGAACCGGCCAATATACGGTCGACGTGCGCCAGATGGGCCTCGACTCCGTTCCTTCCACGGTGCCATCGTCGGTCACGATCGGTCAGGGAATCACCTTCGGGTTCCGGGAGACGGCGACCGCGTCCGGCGGCGCCGATTCCGACATCTACAACGTCAACCTCGTCGCCGGCCATTATTACGTCTTCAACGTCGCCGGCGGCGTCGATTACAACACCAATCCCGGCGCCGTGCCGGTCGGCGAGATCGACACGATCATCGCCCTGCGCGGCCCCAACGGCGTTGCGACGATCGTCCAGCAGAACGACGACATCGCCTTCCCCTCGGACAACAGCTCGTCCATCGGATTCTACGCGCAGACGACCGGCACCTACTATCTCCAGGTCACCGGCTATACGCAGGGCACGGTGCCCGGCCGCAACACCGGCGGCTACGTGATCGACTTCCACGAGGTTCCCCTGAGTCAGGTCGACCCGCTCGAGTCGATCGACTGGAACAACGCGGCGAACATCCCGACCGTCATGGTCGACGGAGTTCCCACGGCCTACATCTACTTCGCCGCGGCCGGCGAGAATTTCGGCGAGAACGCCCGCGCCGGCGACCCGACCCAGCCGGGAGGGGGCGGCAACGGCACGCTCGTCTCCTACGGCTGGGACCCGTACGAAAAAGCCCAGTTCATGCTGGCGATGCAGGAATATTCGAAGATCCTCGGCATCAATTACGTCGAGACGGCGAACTCCGCCCAGGCCACCTTCCGGGTGATCACCAACTCGTCGCTCGCCTACGGCGCCTACGCCTATCCGCAGGACCCGGCCTACGGGACCCAGAAGGGCATCATGGTGTTCAACGTGGACAATCGCGGCTGGAATCTCGACGATCCCAACCCGGCGGTCACCACCGACGGCCTCGGTCGCGGCGGCTATGCCTGGAGCACGATCCTCCACGAAGCGGGCCATGCCCACGGCCTCGCCCACCCGCACGACCAGGGCGGCGGCTCGCTGGTGATGGCGGGCGTCACCTCGGCGACGGGCTCGCTCGGCGTCTACAACCTCAACCAGCAGGTCTATACCCAGATGTCGTATAACGGCGGCTGGCAGACCCACCCCGACGGCAGCCTCACCGCGACCTCGGACCCGGCCGGCTTCCGCTCCGACGCCGGCTGGCAGGCGACCCTCGGCGCGTTCGACATCGCCAAGCTCCAGCAGCGCTACGGGGTGCACCCGGACTATGCGTCCGGAGACACGGTCTACACGATGCTCGACGTCAATGCCGAGGGCACCTACTGGGAGACGATCTACGACACCGGCGGCAACGACACGATCGCCTATAACGGCGTCCGCGGCGCCCAGATCGACCTCAACACCGCGACCCTCGATTATTCGGTCACCGGCGGCGGCATCGTGTCGTTCGTCCACAACCTTCCCGGCGAGACCACCGCGCAGGCGATCAAGGGCGGCTTCACGATCGCCAACGGGGTCGTCATCGAGAACGCCACCGGCGGAAGCGGCAACGACGTCCTGATCGGCAACGGCGCCGCCAACGTCCTCACCGGCAACGGCGGCAACGACGCCTTCATGGGCAAGGGCGGCAACGACACGTTCGTCGGCGGCCTCGGCACCGACACCGCCCATTATGACGGAGTCCGCTCGCACTATACCGTCACCCCGATCCTCGACGGCAACGGCAACATCACCGGCTACACCGTCACCGACGTGTTCCCGACCAACGCGGCCCCCGTCAACGACGAGGGCACGGACACCCTGAGCGGGGTCGAGGCGATCCAGTTCACCGACGGTCCGATGAGCCTGTCCGGCCCGGTCCTCCTCTACGACGGCGGCGGCGCGCTGGTCGGCGCCTATGGGACCATACAGGCGGCGATCGACGCCGCCTCCAACGGCTACAGCATCGAGGTCTCGGCCGGCACGTACAACGAGAGCGTTACCGTCAACAAGGATCTGACGATCACCGGCCTCGGCCAGGTCGACATCGTCGGCACGTTCAAGGCCGACAACGGGATTCCGTCCGAAAGCACC
Source organism: Allosphingosinicella sp. (assembly GCA_035714565.1). GTDB lineage: Bacteria > Pseudomonadota > Alphaproteobacteria > Sphingomonadales > Sphingomonadaceae > Allosphingosinicella. Next base: position 60,262 of record DASTLX010000038.1, on the reverse strand, counting down.
GTCGGCGACTGGCTCGAGACCCACACCTACAGCGGCGGCGGCAACGGCATCACCGTCACCGCCAACGGCGTCACCCTCGACAATCTGAACGTCTCGAACTTCCTTCGCGGCATCGATATCGGCACCACCGCCGACGACCTGACCCTGACCGGCGTCGACATCAGCGACACCGTCTACGGAATCGCCAAGATCAATGCCGGAAGCGCCGACAACTTCGCCATGTCCGGCGGCTCCATCACCGACAGCTATATCGGCTTCGTCGTCGATTCGAGCGGCGCGGCCGGCGGCTCGTTCGACGGCGCGACCATCGACGGGGTGACGTTCGCCCGGCTGACCGAGAAGGGCCTGTACGCGGACCACATCAGCAATGCCGACATCACCAACATAACGATGACCGACGTCGGCGAATGGGGCCGGGGCCCGTCCTTCGGTTCGGCCGCCCAGGTCGGCGAATTCGGCGCCGGCATCGACCTCAACCTGAAGTACGGCAATTACGCGAACATCACCATTTCAGGCTTCACCTTCACCGACGTCGGCTCGAGCTCGGGCCCGGATTCCGTCGCGCTCGACTTCGGCGCCGCGATCGTCGTCAGGGCTCGCGAGGATGCCCCGAGCTACAGCTCCAATCCCGCGACGCTCGACAACGTCGTCATCAGCGACGGCACGATCAACGGAACGAGCACGGGCATCCGCATGGGCGAGCCCGGCAAGCCGGCCGATTCGACGACCGGAGTCGTCGTCAGCAACGTCGCCGTCACCAATTACGACGTCGCGATGGTCGACAATGTCGACTCCCGGGCCCTGACCTGGAACGGAACCGCCGGGCCGGACACGGTCGTCGCTTCGGCGACCACGACCGGCCCGATCGTCGTCAACGGCCTCGCCGGCAACGACTCGATCACCGGCGGCGGCGGCAACGACACCCTCAACGGCGGCGCCGACGACGACACTCTGAACGGCGGGTCGGGCAACGACACGCTCAACGGCGGGTCCGGCAACGACACGATGGTCGGCGGAAGCGGCACCGACACCGCGCTGGTCGGCGCGGTCAGCTCCGTGACCACCGACGGCAACGGCGGCTGGACCGTGACCTCGACCGACGGCACCGACACGCTCAGCGGCGTCGAGGCCATCCAGGCGACGAACGCCAGCATCCTGCTGGTCGGCGCGGGCGGCTATGCGACCATCCAGGCCGCGGTCGACGCCGCCCATGACGGCGACACCATCCTCGTCGCCGCCGGAACCTATGTCGAGCAGGTCGTCGTCGACAATATCGACAGTCTGACGATCCGCTCGGTCGGTGGCGGCCAGGTGACGATCCAGGCCCCGGCGGACCTCCACGAGACCGCTCGCTCCATCTCCGGGCGGGAGATCAATGCGGTCTTCACGGTGAAGAATTCGGAGGGCGTCGGGCTCGTCGACATCGACATCGACGGCAACGGCGCCGGCAACACGGTCGACGAGAATGACGGCCCGGGCCAGGCGAATTTCTACGGAGTCTTCTATCGCAACAGCTCGGGCGCGCTCGAGAATGTCGACGTCGCCCATGTCCGCGACGCCCTGGTCGGCGGCGAGCTCAGCGGAGTCCAGCGCGGAGTCGGGGTCGGGGTGGACAACAACGTCCTCAAGGCGTTCTTCATGACCGGCGGCTCGATCACCGACTTCCAGAAGAACGCGACCGTGTTCAACGGCGCCAACCTCTCGGTCACCGGGGTCACGATCACCGGCGACGGCGCCACCGCCACGATCGCCCAGAACGGGATCCAGGTCTCGAACTCGACGGGCACCATCTCGGGCAACACCATCACCGGCATCGGCTATGCGGGCCCGGCCAACGCCTATTCGGGCGGAGTGCTGGCCTTCGGCAACACCAACCTCGACATCCAGGACAACGTCGTCACCGGCGCCAACGTCGAGAGCACGGCCGCGAAGGTCGTCGGCATCTGGGTGTTCCAGTCGGGCGCCCCGAACAGCGGAGGCTCGATCAGCGGCAACACCATCTCCCATGTCGACGAGGGCATCGACGTCACCGGCGACATCACGCCCAACGGCATCCTCATCGAGGATAACGACGTCAGCCACGTCGACGGCACCAACGGCGACCCGGTCGGAATCTGGTTCGAGCCCAATCCGGTGCTGACCACGCCCTACGACATCGACGGCACCGCGGGCGACGACGTGCTCGAGGGCGGCGCCGGCAGCGACAGCCTTTCGGGCCTCGGCGGCGACGACATGCTGACCGGCGGCGGCGGCAACGACACCCTCACCGGCGGCGCCGACGAGGACACCGCGGCCTATGCCGGCCCGCGCTCCGGCTACGCCGTCGGCACCACCACCGACTCCGCCGGCCGGGTGACCGGGTTCAGCTCCGTCACCGACACCAATACGGCCAACGGCGACGAGGGGACCGACACCCTCACCGGCATCGAGAAGCTTAGCTTCGCCGGAGTCACGCTCAATCTCGCCGATCCGGTGCAGCTGTTCGACGCCAACGGCCTGCTCGTCGGCACCTTCGGGACCATCCAGGCGGCGATCGACGCCTCGTCCGACGATTACACGATCCGCGTCGCCGCCGGGACCTATGACGAGGATCTCGTCATCAGCCGCGGAGTCTCGATCCTCGGCGCCGAGGTGAACGTCGCCGTCGGCGGCCGCGACGCGGCCGGCGGCGCCGGCGAGACGACGATCGTCGGCCGGGCTCAGGTGACCGCGGTCGACAACGTCACCCTCAACGGCTTGCGCTTCCTCAACGACACGAGCACCACCGCCCCAACCCTCCAGATCCTCACCGGCGGCGGCGCAACGGGCCACCTCGTCACCAACTCGATCTTCTGGTCGACCATCGCCGGCGGAGCCGGCGGAGTCGACGACCGCGCGATCTCGACCGTGGTCATCCCGAGCGGCCTGATCACGATCACCGACAACCTCATCTCCGGCGCCTCGGCCGGCCAGTTCGGAACCGCTTCCTGGGGCCGAGGCCTTTGGTTCGACGGCGGCGGGGTCGCCCTCGTCTTCACCGGCAACACCCTGCAGTCGGTCCGCACCGGCCTGAACCTCGACATGTCGGGCACCTCGACGGCGAACGTCTCGAACAACAACCTGCTCAACCTGGGCACCTTCATCGCCGTCGGAGTCGACGCGGACGGCCTCACGGTCGGCGGCAACGACGTCACCAACGTCGGCGACGATTTCAGCTTCCGCAACCTGACCGGCGGCGTCACCTTCAACGCCGGGACCGCGATCGACACCCTGACCGCGGTCGGCAACCCCAACGACCTCGTCGTCATCCTGGGCGGCTCGGGCAGCGACACGCTGACGGGCACCGCCGGAGCCGACTATATCGACGCCAACAACAATCCGGCGAACCCCAACGCAAGCGACAACGACGTGCTGAACGGCGCCGGGGGCAACGACATATTGCTCGGCCGCGGCGGCGACGACACGATCGACGGCGGCACGGGCGACGATGCGATGACCGGCGGGACCGGCAACGACGTCTACGTCGTGGACAGCAGCGGCGACACCGTGACGGAGACGAGCGGTCAGGGCACGGACGAAGTCCGGACGACGCTTTCCAGCTATACCCTCGCGGCCGACCTCGAGAACCTGACCGGCCTCGGCAACGTCGATCAGACGCTCAACGGCAACGCCTCGAACAACGTCATCACCGGCGGCGGCGGCAACGACGCCGTCGAAGGCGGCGGCGGCACCGACACCGCCCGCTACGCCGGGCCGGCGACCGTCGTCGAGAACGGCAGCGGCGGCTGGACCGTCACCGATGCCGGCGGCACCGACACCCTCTCGAACGTCGAGATCGTCGACGACAGCGCCTCGGGCAAGACCCTGCTGGTCGGCAATGGCGGCTATGCCAGCATCCAGGCGGCGATCGACGCCGCCGCCGACGGCGACACCATCCTGGTCAAGTCCGGAAGCTATGCCGAGAATCTGAACGTCAACAAGGACGTCACCATCCTCGGGCCGAACCACGGCATCGCCGGAACCGCCGCGCGCGGCGCCGAGGCTGTGATCGACGGCCAGATCGTGATCAACGCCGCGGGCGCGACCCTCGACGGGTTCAAGCTCGTCGGCGCCGCCGCCGGCCCGATCGGCACCACCGCCGTCGACGTGAGGGCGAACGACTTCACCCTCGCCAACTCGATCCTCGACGGGAGCGGCGAATTCGCCGTCTTCATCGGCCTCGTGACGGGGGTCGACATCGGCCGCAACCTGATCCGCGGCTATGGCGTCGGCGCCTACGTCTCGGGCGGCAACACCACCGGCTCGATCCACGACAATCGCTTCCAGGGCAATGGCGGCGCCGAGACCGGCATGGCGAACGGCGTCAACTCGGAGAGCTCGCACGTCGCCATCGCGAACAACGCGTTCGACGGCCTCTACAGCGGCTCGCTGACGCTCTTCCCGTACGGACCCGACACGGTCGATCTGCAGTCCTACGTCACCGGCAACACCATCACCAACACGCCGGTCGCCCGGCCGGTGCAGATCTACCCGACCGACCTCACGCACAACATCCTCGGCACCAACTTCAACGAAGCCTTCATCGGCGATTACGGGGTCAGCGGCCCCCTCAGCTTCGACGGCCGCGGCGGCGACGACAAGGCGTGGGGCAGCGAGCAGGGCGACATCCTCGCCGGCGGAACCGGCAGCGACGAGCTGTTCGGCAACGGCGGCGACGACAGCCTGAGCGGCGGCGATCAGAACGACACGCTCCACGGCGGCGCCGGCAACGACACCGCCGACGGCGGCAACAACAACGACGTCATCGACGGCGAGGACGGCAACGACGTCCTCACCGGCGGCGCGGGCAACGACACGCTCAACGGCGGCAACGACAACGACTCGCTCGACGGCGGCAGCGGCACGGACACGCTGAACGGCAACGACGGCAACGACACGATGCACGGCGGCGCCGGCAACGACACCCTCAACGGCGGGGCCGGCACCGACACGGCCGTCTACGACAATCATCGCGGCGACTATTCGATCGGGATGATCACCGGCGCCGGCGGCCGGATCGTCGGCTTCTCGTCGGTCTCCGACAACGAGCCGACCAACGGCAACGAGGGCGCGGACTCCTTCACCAGCGTCGAGCGGGTTCAGTTCAGCAATCGCACCCTCGACGCGACCCAGCCGGTGCAGCTGTTCGACCAGACCAACCAGCTGGTCGGGACCTTCAACACGATCCAGGCCGCGATCGACAGCGCCCAGGACAATTACACGATCCGGGTCGCCGCGGGAATCTTCGACGAGGACCTGGTGATCGACAAGGGCGTCCGGATCCTCGGCGCCCGCACGGGCGATCTCCACATCGCACCCCCGGTCGGACGCGACGCCGCGGGCGGAGTCGGCGAGACCACCATCATCGGCCACGCCAAGGTCACGGCCGAGGACAATGTCATCCTGACCGGGCTGCGCTTCCTCAACGACTCGACGACGACCGGCGGCGGCGCGTCGAACCCGACCCTGCAATTCCTGACCGGCGGCGGAGCCACCGGCCACCTGGTGTCGAACTCGATCTTCTGGTCGGACGTCGCCGGCGGCGCCAACGGCGTGGACGATCGCGCCATCTCGGTGCCCGCGCTCGCCGATGGCCAGCTGACCTTCAGCGGAAATCTCATCTCCGGTTCGTCGCAGGGGCTGTTCGGCACGGCCTCGTGGGGCCGCGGCATGTGGATCGACGGCGGCGGAGTCGCGGTCACCCTGTCCAACAACATCGTCGAATGGACTCGGAGCGGCCTCGTTCTCGACGGAGCCGGCGGCTCCTTCTACGCGGTGCAGGACAACATCCTGCGCAACCTCGGCACCGCTTTCTCGATCGCGACGACGGAGGACGGCCTCGCCCTCAGCAACAACGATTTCACCAATGTCGGCGACGAATATAATTTCCGGAACCTGTCGGAAGACGTCATCTTCAACGCAGGCGCCGTCGGCAGCGACGTGACTCCGGTCGGGACCGGCAACGACGTCGTCGTGATCCTCGGCGGCTCCGGCAACGACACCCTGACCGGAACCTCGGGCGCCGATTATATCGACGCGAACAACCGGCCCGGCAACCTGACCGTGGCCGACACCGACACCCTGAACGGCGGCGGCGGCAACGACGTCCTGCTCGGCCGCTACGGCGACGACACGTTGAACGGCGGCACCGGCGAGGACATGCTCGACGGCGGCGAGGGCAACGACACTCTCAACGGCAACGCCGACAACGACACCCTGGCCGGCGGCGCCGGCAGCGATTCGCTCAACGGCGGCGCGGGCAACGACTCGCTCGACGGCGGGAGCGGAATCGACACGGCGCATTTCGGATCGGGCGTGACCTATGCGCCGACAGGCACAGGCTGGACCGTTACCTCCTCGGACGGCACCGACACCCTGACCAACGTCGAGATCGTCGACACCGGCATCGGCCCCGACACCCTGCTGGTCGGCTCGGGCGGCTTCGCGACCATCCAGGAGGCGGTCAACGCCGCCCATGACGGCGACACCATCCTCGTCTCCGCCGGGACCTATGTGGAGCAGGTCGTCGTCAACAACCTCGACAACCTCACCATCGTCGCCGTCAACGGCGCCCAGGTGACGATCAAGGCGCCGGCCGACCTCGTCGAAACGGGCCGCTCGTCGAGCGACCGCGAGGTCCACGCCGTTCTGACGGCCAAGGACAGCCTCAACCTCACGATCCAGAATATCGACATAGACGGCGACGGCCGCGGCGACACTGTCGACGAGGGCACGGGGGCCGGCCAGGCAAATTTCTACGGGGTCTTCTACCGCAACTCGTCGGGCAGCCTGCTCGGCGTCGACATCACCGGAATCCGCGACCCCTATCCGGGCGGAACCGCCGCCGGCGGCCAGCCGCTGGTCAGCGGAGTCCAGCGTGGAGTCGGCCTGGTCGTCGACAATGACAGCCTGCTCGCCTTCACCATGAGCGGCGGGTCGATCACCGACTTCCAGAAGAACGCGACGGTGTTCAACCGCGCCGACCTCAACATCTCCGGAGTCACGATCACCGGCGGCGGCGCCCAGACGGTCATGGCCCAGAACGGAATCCAGGTCTCCAACTCGACCGGCTCGATCGCGGCCAACACGATCAGCGGCATCGGCTATGCCGGCCCCGCCAACGCCTATTCCGGCGCGATCCTGGGCTCCGGCAATACCAACCTGACCATCGCCGGCAACGTCATCACCGGCGCCAACATCGACAGCCTGGCCGCGAAGGTGGTGGGAATCTGGGTCTACCAGACCGGGGCGCCCAACAGCGGCGGCTCGATCGTCGCCAACAGCATCTCCTATGTCGACGAGGGCATCGACGTCACCGGCGACATCACGCCCGAAGGGATCCAGATCGAGAGCAACAGCATCAACAATCTCGACGGCTCCAACAACGACCCGCTGGGCGTCTATTTCGCGCCCAATCCGGCCCTGGTCACGGCGCACGACGTCGACGGCTCGAGCGCCGACGACGAGCTTGCGGGCGGCGCCGGCAACGACAGCCTGTCCGGCCTGGACGGCAACGACGTCCTGACCGGCAACGGCGGCGACGACACGCTGGGCGGCGACGACGGCAGCGACGACGTCGCCGTCTATCACGGTCCGCGCGGCGGCTATGCCGTGAGCGGGACCACCGACTCCGCCGGCCGGGTGACCAGCTTCAGCTCGGTCGACGACATCGACACGGGGAATGGCGACGAAGGCACCGACACCCTGACCGGAATCGAGAAGCTCCAGTTCGGCAACGTCCTTCTCGACCTCGCCGACCGGGTCCAGCTGTTCGACGGCGGCGGCCAGCTGGTCGGGACGTTCGACACCATCCAGGCCGCGGTCGACGCGGCCGCCTCGGGCTACACCATCCGGCTCGAGGCCGGCACCTATGACGAGATCGTGACCGTCGACGAGGACGTCTCCATCCTCGGCCCGAATGCCGGGATCCTCGGCTCCGGCACCCGGGGCGCAGAGGCGGTGGTCGACGGCTTCTACATGCACTCCGCGGGCGCCACGCTCGACGGGCTCAAGGTCCTCGGCGGAGGCATGATCGCCGGCAATCCGGCCGGCATCTACGTCGATGCCGACAACGTCACCCTGGCCAACCTGGTCATCGCCGGCGACGGAACCGCGGACACCGGAATCCTGACGCCCTATGGCGGCGGAGTGACGGGCCTGACCCTGACCCGCAGCCTCGTCACCGGCTGGGACCAGGGCACCTACTTCAACCCGACCACCGGCTTCACGGCTTCGGACAACAGCTTCGACGGAAACGGCAACGCCATCGTCGGCGACGATTGGGACGATTCCACGCTCCTCACCGGCAACAGCTTCACCAACAGCGGCGGCTCGCACATCGGCTACGGCGTGCTCGACACGGTCGACGACGTCGGCGCCTATTTCGGCGCGGGCAACACGTTCGGCGGCACCAACCGGCCGACCTCGATCTTCGCTTACGGCGACGGCACTCCCGCCGACCAGACGGTCTACGGAACCGAGCTCAGCAACCTGATCCGCGGCGAGACCGCGGGCGAGAATTACGTCTTCCACGGCCGGGGCGGAGACGACCGCCTGGTCGGCAACAACGGCAACGACACGCTCGACGGCGGGACCGGCAACGACACGCTGATCGGCGGGGCGGGGACCGACACCGTCATCCTCGCGGACTCGACCTTCTCGATCTCCCCAACCGCCGACGCCGATCCGTCGACCGCGGGCAACCAGCCGGGCTGGACCATCACCTCCGCGAGCGAGGGCACGGACACGCTCTCCGGGATCGAGATCATCGACAGCGGCGCGGCGGGGAAGATCCTGCTGGTCGGACAGGGCGGCTTCACGACTATCCAGGCGGCCGTCGACGCGGCCAGCGACGGCGACACCATCTTCGTCGCGGCCGGCACGTACACGGAGCTGGTGACGGTCAACAAGGACGTCACGATCGCCGGCCCGAATGCCGGCATCCCCGCCGGCGATCCGCGCAACGCCGAAGTGATCGTCGACGGCGGCTTCTACATGCACGCGGCGGGCGCGACGCTCGACGGGCTCACGATCCTCGGCGGCGGCAGCCTCGCCGGCAATCCGGCCGGAATCTACGTCGATGCCGACGACGTCACCCTGAAGAATCTCGTCATCCAGGGCGACGGCAGCGCCGGGACGGGCGTCCTGACGCCCTACAATGGCGGCGTCACCGGCCTCGTGCTCAGCAACAGCCGGATCGACGACTGGAACAACGGCACCTATTTCAACCCGACCACCCAGTTCACCGCGACGGGCAACAGCTTCGACGGCAACGGCGTCGCCCTGACCGGCGACGACTGGGCGGTCGGCACCGTCATTTCAGGCAATCACTTCACCAACAGCGCATTCGGCCATGTCGGCTACGGCGTGTTCGACGCGGTCGAGGACGTCGGCGATTACTTCGGAGCGGGCAACACGTTCGACCCGACCGGCGGGCGTCCGATCGGCATCTTCGGCTACGGCACCGACCAGGACATCACCGCGACCGACTATGGCGATTATATCGCCGACACCTCCGCGGGCAGCGACAGCGTCCTGCGCGGCGAGGGCGGCAACGACTATATCGACGGCGGCTCGGGCAACGACCTGCTCGACGGCGGCGCGGGCGACGACATCCTCGTCGGCGGCGACGGAGTCGATACCGCCCATTTCGCCGATCCGGTCACCATCGCCGACCTGACCCTGGTCGCGGACGCGGATCCGGAGACCGCGGGCGACCAGCCGGGCTGGATCGTCGCCACCGATACCGAGGGGACCGACAGGCTCGTCGGAATGGAGATCGTCGACGGCAACGGCGGCGATATCCTCCTCGTCGGCAACGGCGGCTTCACGACCATCCAGGCGGCGATCGACGCGGCCCATGACGGCGACACCATCCTCGTCGGCGCGGGCACCTATGTCGAGCAGCTGACGATCAGCGACTTCGCCGGACTGACCCTGATGGCGGTCCCCGGCGCGACCGTGATCGTCAAGGCGCCGGCCGACCTCGCGGTCAACGCGACCAGCGAGACGTTCGGCGACGACGTCCGGGCCGTCATCGCGGTCAACGACTCCACCGGCGTGACGATCACCGGGATCGACGTGGACGGCAGCTTCGCCGGCGACACGACGCCGGGCAGCAACGGCGACGAGCTCACCGGAATCGGCTATTTCAACTCCTCGGGCTCGATCGCCGACGTCGACATCCACAATGTCGGCAACAGCCAGGGCAGCGGGCTGTTCGGGCTCCAGCACGGATCCGCGCTGTTCGTCGACGGCGGCACCACGCCGGGCCTCGAGGTCAGCGTGACCGACAGCTCGATCACCGATTTCCAGAAGACCGGTGCGATTGTCTACGGAGTCACGATCAACTTCACCGGCAACACGATCACCGGCATCGGCGCCACCGGCCTCACCGCCCAGAACGGCCTCCAGATCGCCAATTCGGAGGGCGTCGTCGACGGCAACACCATATCGGGCTTCGGCTATAGCGGCCCGATCTTCTCGAGCACCGGGATCATCGCCTACGAGCCCAGCGGCGAGCTGGCGATCACCGACAACGTGATCACCGGCGCGGGCCCGGCCGGAAGCGCGGTCGGCCTCGATCTCTCCGACGTCAACGGCGTCGCGGTCGAAGTCACCGGCAACCAGTTCAACGATCTCGACTACGGCATTGCGGCCTACACGTTCGAGGGCGGCACGACCGGCCTGGACACGGATCCGAACATCTCAGGCAATAGCTTCTCCAACATCGCTCTCCTCGGCGTCTACTTCGCGCCCGAGGAATCGGTCGTCGACGACTTCAGCACGACCGAGAGCTTCACCGAGAGCGGCAGCCAGTTCGACGATTATCTTGCCGGCTCGCTGGGCGACGACAATTTCTCTGGCCTCGCCGGCGACGACGTCCTCACCGGCAACGGCGGCGACGATATCCTGAACGGCGGCGCCGACTTCGACACCGCGGTCTATAACGGTTCGAGCTCGGGCTACGCGGTCACCGGCACCACCGACGCCAGCGGCCGGGTGATCAGCCTGACCTCCGTCACCGACACCGACTCCGGCGACGGCGACGAGGGCACGGACACCCTGACCGGAATCGAGGCGATCGAGTTCGGCGACAACGCCATCGACCTCGCCGATCCGGTCCAGCTGTTCGACGACAACGGCAATATCGTCGGCACCTTCGGAACCATCCAGGCGGCGATCGACGCGGCTTCGGACGACTACACGATCCGGGTCGCAGCCGGCACCTACGACGAGGATCTCGTCATCGACGTCGGGGTGGCCATCCTCGGCGCCGAGGCGGGCGAGGCGGTCTCCGGGCGCGACGCCGCGGGCGGCGCCGGCGAGACCACGATCCTCGGCCATGCCGTCGTCACGGCGACGGACAACGTCACGCTCGACGGCCTCCGCTTCCTCAACGACACGAGCACCACCGCCCCGACCCTCCAGCTCACCACCGGCGGCGGCACGGACGGCCATCTCGTCACCAACTCGATCTTCTGGTCGACCATCGCGGGAGGCGCCAACGGCGTCGACGACCGCGCCATCTCGACCGTGGTCATCGCCGACGGCCTGATCACGATCACCGACAACCTCATCTCCGGCGCGTCGCAGGGCCAGTTCGGCACCGCTTCGTGGGGCCGGGGCATCTGGTTCGACGGCGGCGGGGTCGACCTCGTCGTCACCGGCAACAGGATCGAGTGGACGCGCAGCGGCCTCAACCTCGACATGTCGGGCAACTCGACCGCGAACATCACCGACAACAGCTTCCGCGGTCTCGGCACCGGAATCGCCCTCGGCGTCGATGCGGACGGGCTGACCGTGAGCAGCAACGACATCGAGCGGGTCAACGAGGAGTTCAGCTTCCGCAACCTCACGACCAACGTCACCTTCGACGCCGGCGCGGCGATCGGCACGCTGACCCTGGTCGGCGACTCGAACGACCCGATCGTCGTGCTCGGGGGGTCGGGCAACGACACCTTCACCGGCACCGCCGGGGTCGACGTGCTCGACGGCAACAACAGCCCGACCGCCCCCAACGCGGCGGATGCGGACGTCCTGAGCGGCCTCGGCGGCAACGACATCCTGTACGGCCGCGGCGGCGCCGACACGCTCGACGGCGGCACCGGCGACGATGCCATGACGGGCGGCACCGGCAACGACGTCTATGTCGTCGACTCGGCCGGCGACTCGGTCACCGAGGCTTCCGGCGAGGGCATCGACGAGGTCCGCACCACGCTCGCCGCCTATACGCTGTCGACCTTCCTCGAGAACCTCACCGGGCTCGGCAACGTCAACCAGACGCTGAACGGCAATGCCGGCAACAACGTCATCGACGGCGGCCTGGGCGCCGACGCGATGACCGGCGGGACGGGCGACGACACCTATGTCGTCGACAATGCCGGCGACACGGTCACCGAGCTCGCGGGCGAGGGCACGGACGAGATCCGCACCTCCCTGGCGACCTACTCGCTGGCCGCCCTCGCCAACATCGAGAACCTGACCGGCACCAACGCCGCCGGCCAGACCCTGACCGGCAACGGCTCGGCGAACGTCATCACCGGCGCGGCCGGCGCCGACACGATCGACGGCGGCGCGGGCGCCGACACGATGCGCGGCGGCGGCGGCAACGACCTCTATTTCGTCGACGTCGCCGGCGATTCCGTCGTCGAGAATGCCGGCGAGGGCACCGACGAGGTCCGCACCGGGCTTGCGGTCTACGTCCTCTCGGCGAACGTCGAGAACCTGACCGCCACCTCGAACGTCAATCACGACTTCCGGGGCAATTCGGGGAACAACGTCATCACCGGCGGGAGCGGCAACGACCTGATCCGCATGTACGACGGCGGCGACGACGTCGTCCTCGCCGGCGCCGGCGCCGACAACATCTTCTTCGGAGCCACCCTGACCGCCGCCGATATCATCACCGCCGGCGCGGGAATCGACACCCTGGTCCTGCAGGGCAATTATGCGGGCGGACTGACCCTGAGCTCCAACGTCACCCAGATCGAGAACGTCTCGATCCTGGGCGGCAACAACACCGCTTTCGGCGAGCCCGGGACCAACCGCTACGACTACATCCTCACCACCAGCGACGCCAACTTCGCGGCGGGCGTCCAGGCGCGGATCAACGGGGCGGCCCTGCTCGACGGGGAGGATTTCACCTTCAACGGTTCGGCCGAGACCGATGCCAGCTTCGTCGTCTACGGCGGCAAGGGCGTCGACACCCTGACCGGCGGCTTCGGCAACGACATCTTCATCTACCCGGAGGAGCGCTTCTCGCCGGGCGACACGGTGAACGGTGGGCCGGGCGGCTATGACGGCATCTTCTTCCGCGGCAACTACACGATCGACTTCAATGCGCCGGGCTATTTCGGGCTCATGAACAGCATCGAGAACATGACGCTCACCTCGATCACCGACGAGCGCTACGCCCGGGGCGGCGATCCGGCCGGCTTCGACTATCACATCACTTTGGCGGACAACATGCTGCTGGCCGGTGTGGAGCTCACCGTTTCGGGCGCACTCCTCCAAGCCTATGAGACGATGTACGTCGACGGAAGCCTGGAGACCGACGGCACTTTCCGCTTCTTCGCCGGCAAGTCGGACGACACGTTGAAGGGCGGGGCGAACAAGGATCTGCTGCTCGGCAATCTCGGCGCCGACACGCTCTCGGGCGGCGGCGGCGCGGACGTCTTCCGCTACGACTCGACGGCGGATTCGAACTCGGCGTCGAAGGACCACATCACCGACTTCGCGCCGGGCGTGGACAAGATCGACCTCAGCCGGATCGACGCGAATGCGAATGTCGCCGGCGACCAGGCCTTCTCCTGGATCGGGTCGAACGAGTTCAGCGGGTCGGCGGGACAGCTTCGCGCCTATCAGCAGTCCGGCAGCTGGTTCGTCGAGGGCGATACCAACGGCGACGGCGTCGCCGACCTCGTCATCCAGCTGACCGTTCCGAGCCTGACTCCCGTGACCTCGGCCGACTTCCTCTTCTAGATTGGGGCCCGGCGCCTCAGCGCGCCGGGAACCAGCTCTTGGCGGGGTCCGCGTCCTCGGACTGGCCGGTGAGACGGGCGACGACCTGCGAGAAGGTGCCCTCGACGGCGACCCGATGCTCGCCGAAATAGATGTCGGTGAACGGCCCCGAAGCCGTGCGCACGTGGGTGACCTTGTCGGGATTGATCGCGACCTGCCCGGGCTCTCCGCCCTTCTTCATGACGATCAGCTTCACGACGAGTCCGGCGCTCCCTCTGTCCTGGCCGGGGGTTTAGCGGCATCGGGTTAACTACGGGTTTGTACGAGCTTGCATGGCGGCGCCGCCCCGGCGACATTTTGTCCAGGGATTTTCCGGGCGCCAGGCGCGCCGGATGGGCAGCGAGGGGTCAGCGTCGATGACGATGTATGTCTACAGCACCGCCGGGGAGCCGCGCGGCTTCCTGTTCGAAACCACCGTCTACGCGCTCGACGGCACGCCCCTGGGCCGGGTGCTCGGCTCGCGAGTCCACAGGTTCGACGGCAGCTATGCCGGCGAATGGTTCCACCAGATGGTCGTCGACCGGCCGACGGCGCGGCCGCGCTCGATCCCGCCGGTCCCCGCCCCGGCCCCGCGGCCGCCGGCCGCCGCCTCCTGGGGCCGACGGCAGGTGGCGGAATATGGCGCTTATGCCGACGCCTTCGACCGACTCCTCGCGCCGGCCGACATCTATCAGATGGCCGCGGAGTGATCCCAGCTCCGTCATCCCGGACCTGATCCGGGATCCGTGAACAAAGCCGGCGGAGGATTGCTCCGGCTCCGCGTTCGCGGGTTCGGCTTTCGCCGGAAATGGCCAAGGGTGATGCGAGGGGTGACGGGGAGGGGTCTCACCTGCCATGCTGGGCGGCATGAGCCCGGTGCGGATACTCCACGCCCATTCGACCTTCGGCCACGGCGGCAAGGAGGCCCGGGCGGTTCAGCTGATGAACGCCTTCGGCGGCGCCGCGGAGCATGCCGTGATCTCGGCCTCGCCGGGGGAGCTGGGCGCGGCCAAGGCGCTCGACCCGGCGGTCAAGGTCGAGTTCCCCGGCGACGCCCCCGCGCTCGGCGGGCTTCCGGGCCTTCCGCGGCTGTTCCGGCTGTCGCGCTACATGCGCCGGTTCGACCTCGTCCTCACCTACAATTGGGGCGCGTTCGACGCGGTCATGGCCCGACACCTCTTCGGCGGCCCGCCGCTCGTCCACCACGAGGACGGCTTCAACCAGGACGAAGCGGGCGAGCTCAAGACGCGCCGCAACCTCTACCGGCGGCTCGGCCTCGCCGCCGCTCACCGGCTGGTGGTCCCGTCGGGTAGGCTCGAGGCGATCGCGCGCAAGGCCTGGGCACAGCCCAAGGCCAAGGTCGTCCGTATCGCCAACGGAATCGACGTGGCCCGTTACTCGGTCCCGCCCGCCCGCGAAATTCCGGGGCTCGACCAGCGTCCAGGCGAGCTGGTGATCGGAACCGTCGCCGGACTCCGCCCGGTGAAGAACCTGCCCCGCCTCGTCCGCGCCTTTGCCGCCATGACGTCGCGCGACGCCCGCCTCGTCATCGTCGGCGCCGGCCCCGAAAGCGAGCGGATCGCCGCCGAAGCCCGCGCGCGCGGCGTCGGCGACAGGCTTGTCATGCCGGGATTCCTCGCCGATCCGGCGCTCTGGATCGGCCGCTTCGACATCTTCGCCCTCTCGTCCGACAGCGAGCAATTCCCGATCTCGCTGGCCGAGGCGATGGCGGCGGGCCTGCCCGCGGTGGCGACCGCGGTGGGGGACGTGGCGCAGATGGTCGCCGACGACAACCGGCCGCTGATCGTCGCCGCCGAAGACGAGGCCGCTTTCGCCGCGGCGCTTGACTCTCTGGCCGAGCGCCCCGATTTGCGGCGGGCGATCGGACGCGCCAACCGCGAGAAGGCCGTGGCGGAATATGACGAGGCAAGGATGATCGCACGCTACGCCCGGCTGTACGAGGAAGCCATTTGCCGTCCCGGAGCGTTCACTGATCTATGATATGAATCTCTTGGCGCTTTTGGCCGGGATCAGGCGTATAGCCGCTTTCGTTTTTTGGAGATGCATGTGTTCAAGGGTTTGAAGCCGATCCTGTACGGCGGCCGCGAGGTCTGGCCGCTGGTCGAGGGCGGCAAGGGCGTTTCGGCCACCAATCATGCGAGCTCGGGCGCCTGGGCCGCCGCCGGGGGCATCGGCACCGTCTCGGCGGTCAACGCCGACAGCTACGACCCCGAGGGCCGGATCATCCCTCAGATCTATCACGCCCTCACCCGCCGCGAGCGCCACGAAGAGCTGGTCCAATATGCCATCGACGGCGCCGTGGCGCAGGTCCAGAAGGCCTATGACATCGCCGGCGGCCAGGGCGCGATCAACATCAACGTGCTCTGGGAGATGGGCGGCGCCCAGCGCGTCCTGCACGGCGTGCTCGAGCGCACCAAGGGTCTCGTCGCGGGAGTCACCTGCGGCGCCGGGATGCCCTACAAGCTATCCGAGATCGCCGCGTCCTACGGCGTCAACTACCTTCCGATCATCAGCTCCGGCCGCGCCTTCCGCGCGCTTTGGAAGAGAGCCTATTCCAAGGCCGCCGAATGGCTGGCCGCGGTCGTCTACGAGGATCCGTGGCTGGCGGGCGGCCATAACGGCCTTTCTAACGCCGAGGACCCGCTCAAGCCCCAGGATCCCTATCCCCGCGTCAAGGAGCTCCGCGAGACGATGCGCGAGGGCGGAATCCCCGACAGCGTCCCGATCGTGATGGCTGGAGGGGTCTGGAACCTCAAGGAATGGGAGAATTGGATCGACAATCCGGAGCTGGGCCAGATCGTCTTCCAGTTCGGAACGAGGCCGCTCCTCACCAAGGAGAGCCCGATTCCGGAAGGGTGGAAGCAGCGGCTGATGACGCTCGAGGAAGGCGACATCCTCCTCCATCGTTTCTCGCCGACCGGCTTCTACAGCTCGGCGGTGCGCAATCCCTTCCTTCGCAGCCTCGAGGCCCGCTCGCACCGCCAGATCGCCTTCACCAAGGAGGAACTGGGCGACCATTGCTTCCAGCTCGACGTGGGAGTCGGCACCAGGAAGAATTTCTGGGTGACCCGCGGCGACCTGCTCCATGCCCGCGAATGGTTCGCCCAGGGCTTCACCGAGACCCTGAAGACTCCCGACGAGACCCTGATCTTCGTCACGCCCGAGGAGAAGGTCCAGATCCGCCGCGACCAGGCCGACTGCATGGGCTGCCTCAGCCAGTGCGCTTTCTCCTCCTGGGCGGACAATGAGAAGAACACGACGGGCCGGCTCGCCGATCCGCGCAGCTTCTGCATCCAGAAGACCCTCCAGGACATCGCCCATGGCGGGCCGGTCGACCAGAATCTCATGTTCGCCGGCCACGCCGCCTTCCGGTTCAAGAAGGATCCCTTCTACTCGAACGGCTTCGTTCCGACGGTGAAGCAGCTGGTCGACCGGATCCTGACGGGGGATTGAGCGGGAAAAAGAGGGACAGTCCCCCTTTTCTGCGAGCGGGAGCGGGAAAAAGAGGGACTGTCCCTCTTTCTTGCGAGCGGGGCCTAGGCGATGCGGTCCGGAAGGTCGCGGCCCGCGGCGAAGGCGGCGATGTTGGCCAGCACCTTCTCGCCCATCGCCGTCCGGCTCTCCAGGGTCGCTGATCCGAGGTGGGGGAGGAGGACGAGGTTGGGAAGGTCGAGCAGCCGCGGATTCACCTCCGGCTCGTTGGGGTAGACGTCGAGCCCGGCGCCGGCGATGCGGCCCGCGCCCAGCGCTTCGATCAGGGCTTCCTCGTCGACCAGCCCGCCGCGGGCCGCGTTGATCAGCCAGGCGTCGGCCTTCATCAGCCCGAGCCGCCGCCGGTCGATCAGATTGCGGGTCGCGGGACCGTAGGGGGCATTCAGACTGACCACGTCGACCGCGGCCAGCAGGGCGTCGAGGTCGGGCCAGTAGAGCGCTTCCTCGCCCACCACCGGCCGGCGATTGTGATAGTGGATCGTCATTCCGAACGCCCGGGCCCGGCGCGCCACCGCCTTGCCGATCCGGCCCAGCCCGACGATTCCGAGAGACTTGCCGGTCAGGCTCCGGCCGAGCTGATCGGTCGGCCCCCAGCCCCGCCAGCGGCCCGAGCGCAGGTTGCGCTCGCCCTCGCCCAGCCGCCTCGGCCCGATCAGGATCAGCGCCATGACGAGATCGGCGGTGTCCTCGGTCAGCACGTCGGGGGTGTTGGTGACCGCAATCCCACGCGAGCGCGCCGCTTCGACATCGATATTGTCGGTGCCCGCGCCGAAATTGGCGATGAGCCGGAGCCTCTCGCCGGCGCCGGCGATGAGCTCCGCGTCGATCCGGTCGCGGACGTTGGGAGCAAGGACGTCGCAGCGGCCCATCGCCTCGCGCAGCCGCTCGCGGCCGAACGGCGCGTCGGCCCTGTTGAGTTCCGCATCGAAGCGCTCGGCCAGCCGCGCCTCTACTGCGTCGGGGAGCTTGCGGGTGACGACCACCTTCATTCGTCCCGCTTGGGGAAAGGGCAGGGGAGGCGTCAAGGCAGATGGGCGTTGAACCTCGGCCCCGCTCCTGACTAAGAGGCGGTTGAAGGAGGCTCGACATGGCGGGGAAAGTCATGCTGGCGGCCGCGCTCACGCTCGGCCTGGCGGTCGGATCGGCGCAGGCCCAGGACGAACGCGCCACGCCCTATTGGGCCTCGATCAGCGCCGGCAAGGCGATGATGCGGACCGGCCCGGGCCAGAACTATCCGGCGACGTGGCTCTACGTCCGGGCCGATCTGCCGATCCAGGTCGTCGAAACCTATCCGAACTGGCGCAAGGTCAGGGACCCGGAGGGGACCACCGGCTGGATGCTGCAGCGGCTGCTCAGCGACCGGAGGACCGGCCTCGTCACGGGCGACTCCCCGCAGCCGCTTCGCAAGGATCCGAGCGAGGATTCCAAGGTCCGCTACCTCGCCGAGCCGGGAGTGGTCGGGCGGATCTCGAAATGCAGCGGCGACTGGTGCATGTTCCAGGTCGGAGACCGCCAGGGCTATATCCGGCAGAATCAGATATGGGGCGTGAAGCCCGGCGAAACGCTGGACTAGGAGCGGGATATGGACTTGAGCCTGGCGGATTTCGAAGGCTTCGTCGGCGAATCCTACGAGCTCGTCTTCACCGACGGCACCTTGCCGATCGTTCTCGAAAAGGCCGAAAGCCTGCCGCGCTCGATGCGGGAAGCGGGAGCGTTCCGGCTGGAGTGGCGGGGCTTGGCCGATCCCATTCTGATTCAGGCCATCTACCGCTTCCGGCGCGGCGAGCAGGAGTTCGACATGTTCATCGTCCCCGTCGGGAGGGATTCGACGGGGACTCTCTACGAGGCGATCTTCAACTAGGCCGCGGCCGGCCGGCCGGCGGAGGGACGCCACTCCATCAGGTCGTAGACTCCGTGCTCGTCGATCGCGACGAAGCCCAGCCGCAGGTAGAGCCGCATCGCCGGATTGTTCTTCTCGACGTGGATGGTGAGCGGCTTTTCGGCGGCCGCGGCCATGTCCATCAGGTCGGAAAGGATCGCGCTGCCCGCGCCGCCGCCGCGATGGTTGGGGAGGAGGGCGATGTCGATGAGCCGGATCTGGTCCGGCCATTCCTCGATGTACAGCCGCCCCGCCGCATTGCCCTCGCGCTCGATCACCAGCCATTCGGCGGCGGGATAATGCTGCCGGTAATGACGATGCTGGGCGTCGAACTGGTGGAGGAGGAACTGACGCTGGGTCTCGGCCGGCCATCCGGTCCGCGCCACTTCCTCGAGGCGGGTGGAGGCGTAGACAAGCGCGAGGAACGGCAAGTCCTCGTCGGCGGCGACGCGGTAGCGGACGCCGAGCCGTGCGGCGGCCTTGAGAGGCGGCGGCACGGACCGGGGCTTAGCTGCGGGGCGGGAAGACGCCCTGCAGCGCGATGCAGAAATTGAACGTCAGATAGGGCATCATGTTGTTGTGCGGCTGGTCGCCGCCCGCGATCGACAGCGACTGGAAATTCATCGTCACCAGGTTCGCGGCGGGCGCGTAGCATTGGGAGTTGGCGGATTGAGCGAGCGACCGGACCGGCGACGGGGCGTTCAGCTCGCCGAGATCGAGGTCGTGATCGCGCATCGAATGGGTGTGAACCGGGATCTCCGAAATCAGCAGGGACACGGTTTCCGATCCGCCCGACTGGCCGAGGTCGTAAAGGCTCAGCCCCGGACCCTGCCCCGGATGGAGGGGGATGGAGCCCTGCAGGTCGGGAAGCGCGAAGTTGGACTTGCCGTTGCCGCCGTAGGTGGTCCCGAGCAGCGAGAACAGCGCGGTGTTCTGCGACAGCGGCAGGAGTTGCCCGTTGCAGAACGCCCAGCCCTTGGGCGCGAAGTTAAATCCGAAAATCCGGATTTCGGCGACGAAAGGGTCGGCCATCGCAAGGAACTCCTAGGTTTGGGTCGGAAAGATGCCGAAGAGCGAGATGATGAAGTCGACGCACAGATACGGCTGGAGATTGGTGTGCGGCTGGCTGCCGCCGACGGGCTGGACGGCCTGCGCGTTCAGGTTCGTGTCCGGGCTGTCCTGGATGTAGGGCAGGGCGCTGCCGCCCGCCTGGCCGACGATCTTGTCCTTCGGACTGACGTCCTGCGAAGCGTTGGTCGAGGCGATCATCGCATGCGTGTGGTTAGGGATCTGGGCGGTCGTCAAAGTGACTTCCTCGACTCCGCCGGTCTCGGCGAGGATGAAGCCATTGCCCTGATGGATCGGAGTCCGGCCGCGCAGGTCGGGAAGCGCGAAGGTCGATTCCCCGTCGCCGCCGTAGGTCGTCCCGATCAGCTGGAACAGGGTTTCATTCTCCGAGATCGGAAGCAGCTGGCCTTCGCAGAACATCCAGCCGGCGGGGGCGAAATTGCCGCCGAACATCCTGATCTCGCCCACATAAGGCTGAGCCATGTCGTTTACCCCTCAGTTCTGCGACGGGAAGATGCCCTGCAGGGCGATGCAAAAGGTCAGCGTCAGGAACGGCTGCATGTTCATGTGAGCCTGGCTTCCGCCGACGTTGGTGATCGTGGCGGGCGAGAGCGTCGTCAGCGCGGCCGGGTCGGTGTAGATGCGCGCCGCGACGGAGGCGAGCACGTTGCCAGCCGCGGTCTGGGAATTGCCCTGGTCGCTGGTGCCCTGGACGAAATGGTTGTGGGCAGGCATCTCGTTCATCGTGAGCGTGTGCGCCTGCTCGCCGCCCCTCTCGCCGATCGTGTGGCCGTTGCCGAAGTGCATGGGCGCGCGGCCGCGAAGATCCGGCAAAGCGAAGTTGACCCTGCCGTCACCGCCAAAAGCGGTGCCGAGCAGCGAGAACAGCGCCTGGTTCTGATTGATGGGCATGAGCTGGCCGTTCGTCTGCGCCCAGCCTTTCGGCGCGAAGCCGAACGAGACAATCCGGATCTCGGCGAGAAACGGTTCAGCCATATCAATGTCCCCCCTGGGCCCAAATGGATACAGGAATTTTGGGCATCATCAACCGTTTCGGACCAATTATTTTTCCATTATTTACGTAGTTTACGATCTTATCTTTGCGCGAAAACCACGGATAACGGTTGAGAATTCGCGGCGATGTTGCCAACGCAGGTTATGGCCGATTCTTCCCCGCCGCCGCTGTCCCGGCTCGCTCCCGCGGCGCTTTTCCTGGACTTCGACGGCACCCTCGTCGAGCTTGCCGAGGCGCCCGGGGCCATCGCCGTCCCGAGCGGGCTGGCGCCCCTGCTCGACCGGCTCGCGCAGCGCCTGGAGGGACGGCTCGCCATCGTCAGCGGTCGCGCGGTGGACGATCTCAGGCGGCATCTGGGCGGATTCGGCGCGGCGGTGTCGGGCTCGCACGGCGCCGAGCTCCATTATGCCGACGGGCGCCGCATTCCGGTCTCCGAGCCGCCCGGGCTGGCCGGGGCGCGCGAGTCGATTCGCCGATTCGCGGCCGCGGACGCGGGCTTCCTCGTCGAGGACAAGCCGGCCGGAATCGCGCTCCACTACCGCCTCGCCCCGGAGCGGGCGGAGGAGGCGGAGTCGTTCCTGGAGGCGGTCGCTCAGCGGTCGGGCCTCGCCCTCCAGCGCGGCAAGATGGTGGCGGAGCTTCGTCCGCACGGCGCCGACAAGGGGGCTGCGCTGCGCAGGCTGATGGCGGAACCACCCTTTGCGGGCGCGCGTCCTGTATTCGTGGGCGACGATCTGACCGACGAGGATGCATTCCGGGCCGCCGCCTCGCTCGGCGGGGAGGGGGTGCTCGTCGGACCGGACCGGCCGAGCGCCGCCCGGTGGCGCCTGGAGGGCGTGGCGGCCGTGACGGCCTGGCTGGAGTCCGCCGCTTATGGCTGACCTCTCGCTCTGGCCGATCGGCAATTGCCAGGTGAGCGCGCTCGTCGACCGCGAGGCCGGCTTCGTCTGGGGCTGCGCGCCGCGGGTCGACGGCGACCCGCTCTTCTGCTCGCTGCTCCAGCCGAAAGGCGAGTCGGAGCTGCCGCGCGGCGAGTGGAGGATCGCGGTCGAGAACCAGGTCGCCTCCGAGCAGAGCTATTTGCGCAACACGGCGATCCTGACCACCCGGCTCACCGATTCGGACGGGGCCGTCGCGGAGATTTTCGACTTCTGCCCGCGCTTCGAGCGGTCGGGACGGATGTACCGGCCCGTCGCCTTCGCCCGGATCGTCAGGCCGCTCCAGGGCGCTCCGAGGATAAGGGTCGCGCTCAACCCGGCCACCGGCTGGGGCGCCCGCGACGCCGAGCGGACCAGCGGAACCAACCACATACGCTTCCTGGTCAAGCCGCAGCCGCTCAGGCTCACGACCGACGCTCCGGTCGGCCATCTGATCGAGGGTCGCAGCTTCCGGCTCGAGCAGAATCACCATTTCTTCCTCGGCCCGGACGAGCCCTTCGTCGGCCATGTCGGGCACAGCCTCGCCGCCATGCTCCACGAGACGGCCGACGAGTGGCGCGGGTGGGTTCGCGGCCTCGCCATCCCGCTCGAATGGCAGAGGATCGTCATCCGCGCGGCGATCGCCCTTAAGCTTTGCCAGCACGAGGAAACGGGAGCGATCGTCGCCGCGCTCACCACCTCCATCCCCGAGGCCGCCGGCAGCGGCCGCAACTGGGACTATCGCTATTGCTGGATCCGCGACGCTTATTACACGGTCCAGGCGCTCAACCGGCTCGGAGCGCTCGACGTCCTCGAGAAATATCTGGGCTACCTGCGCAACATCGTCGACGAGGCCAAGGGCGGGCACATCCAGCCGCTCTATGCGGTGTCCGGCGAGCCGAAGCTCGACGAGGGCGAGGCGGAGGCGCTGGCCGGCTATCGCGGAATGGGCCCCGTCCGGGTCGGCAATGCCGCCTATGTCCAGGTCCAGCACGACGCCTACGGCCAGATCGTCCTCTCCAACGTCCAGGCCTTCATCGACGAGCGACTCTTCCGGAAGGCGACCGAGGCGGATTTCCACGCGCTCGAGCGGGTCGGCGAGCGCGCCTGGCAGGTCCACGACCAGCCCGACGCGGGCCTGTGGGAATATCGGACCCGGAGCGCCGTCCACACCTACAGCTCGGTGATGAGCTGGGCCGCCTGCGACCGTCTCGCCAACGCCGCCCAGGTGCTCGGGCTCGACGACCGCTCGGCCCTCTGGCGCGACCGCGCCGCGGCCATCCGCGAGCGGATCGAGGAGGCGGCCTGGTACGCTCCGGAGCGGCGCTTCGCGGCGAGCTTCGGCGGCGACGAGCTCGACGCGAGCCTGCTCCAGCTCGTCGACATGCGCTTTCTCGAGCCCGACGATCCCCGCTTCCTCGCCACGTTCGAGGCCGTCGAGAAGGGGCTGAGGCGGGGCGAGCACATGCTCCGCTACGCCGCCGAGGACGATTTCGGGCTGCCCGAGACGGCCTTCAACTTCTGCACCTTCTGGCTGATCGAGGCGCTCCACCTCGCCGGCCGCGAGGACGAGGCGCGCGAGCTCTACGAGCACATGCTGGAGCGGCTGACCCCGGCCGGGCTGCTCTCCGAGGATACCGACTTCGAGACCGGGGAGCTGTGGGGGAACTACCCGCAGACCTATTCGCTCGTCGGGCTGATCAATTGCGCCGTGCTCCTGTCGCGGCCGTGGAGCGCTGTCAGATGACCCTTCCGTTCGGGCTGAGCTTGTCGAAGCCTTTCACCTCTCCCATCAAGAGCAGGAAAGCCCTTCGACAGGCTCAGGGCGAACGGAGGGGTTCCTGCCCGGCCTCTGCTTGCGAGAGGTGACGTGAGCCGGCTGATCGTCATCTCGAACCGGGTGTCCAAGCCGCGCGGCGAGGGCGAGGGTTCGCAGGGCGGGCTCGCCGTCGCTCTGGCCGCCGCGCTTCGAGCCCATAAGGGGCTGTGGTTCGGCTGGTCGGGCGAGACGGCCGAGGAATTCACCGGCCATATCGACCTTCAGCGCAACGACGGCGTCACCACGGCGACGATCGACCTCGAGGAGCAGGACGTCGACGAATATTATAACGGCTATGCGAACCGGACTCTGTGGCCGCTCTTCCACTACCGGATCGACCTCGCCGAATATGACCGCAGCTTCGCCGGCGGCTACGAGCGGGTCAACGAGCGCTTCGCCGAGACGGTGCAGCCTCTGATCGAGCCCGACGACCTCGTCTGGGTCCACGATTACCACCTCATCCCGCTCGGCCAGCAATTGCGCGACCGCGGCGTCAGGAACCGGATCGGCTTCTTCCTCCACATTCCCTGGCCCCCGGCCCGGCTGATGGTCTCGCTTCCCTTCCACGAGGGGCTCGTCCTCTCGATGCTGGCCTACGACGTCATCGGCTTCCAGACCGAGGAATGGCTGGAGAGCTTCCGCCATTATGTCGAGCGCGAGCTCGGCGGCCATTGCGACGAGGATGGGACCATCCATGTCGGCGACCGCTCGGTCCATGCCGGCGCCTATCCGATCGGCATCGACTATTCCGAGTTCGCCAAGGCGGCGGCCAGCCCCAAGGCGAAGGCCGCGTTCGACCGGATGCGGGTCAGCGCGGCGGGCCGGCGGACCATCATCGGGGTCGACCGGCTCGATTATTCGAAGGGACTGGAGGAGCGCTTCCTCGGCTATCGCCGGTTCCTCGAGGACCATGAGGACTGCAAGGGCAAGGTCTTCCTTCTCCAGATCGCGCCCCCCTCGCGCGGCGAGGTCGCGACCTACGAGGTGATCCGCGAGCGGCTCGACGAGCTGTCCGGACGGATCAACGGCGAGTTCGCCGAAGTCGACTGGGTCCCCATCCGCTACGTCAACCAGGGCTATCCGCGCGAGGACCTGGCCGGCTTCTACCGGGCCGCCGAGATCGGGTTGATCACCCCGCTGAGGGACGGGATGAACCTCGTCGCCAAGGAATATGTCGCGGCCCAGGACCCGGAGGACCCCGGCGTCCTCATCCTCTCCCGCTTCGCCGGCGCGGCCCTGCAGCTCAAGGAGGCCCTGCTGGTCAATCCCTACAGCAAGGAGGAGATTTCGGACGCCATCCTGCAGGCGCTCGAAATGCCCAGGGCGGAAAGGGTGAGGCGCTGGCGGGCGCTCAACGAGAGCGTCGAGCGCGACGACGTTCTCGCCTGGCGCGAGGCCTTCGTCGAGGCGCTCAGCGCCAGCGGCGACTGAGCTCCCTCAATCGTCCTCCCAGGCCTCCGCCTCGAGAGGGTGGACGGCGAGGTAAAGCTTGCGGAACTTGCACATGCCATCGGTGTCGTCAGCTTCGCCTTCGAAGGCGGAGTCGGGCCAAAGGTGATCGCCGAGGGTCGCGAGCAGGTGCTGTTGCGCAGCGAATAAGCGGCGTCGCGGCTCATTCCACACGCCCGGCAGGCGTCGGCGACGACCCCGGTCTCGGCCAGGGCGGTCAGGAAGATCCGCCGCTTGTCCCGGTTCCAGCCGTCGTGGCGGGCGGCCCGGGCGGGGCCGTTCCCGGCGCCGGCGGGCCGATCCGGATCGGCGAGGCGGCCGGAAACGAGACAGGGCGCGTCCGAGCCGCGGCCCAGGTCGAAGTCGAGCGCCGACCGGAGGCGGCTCGCCCCGACGCTCCCTGCCGACGCGGCGGCCTCGGCTCCCGCCCGAACGCCCCGCCAATAGGCTTCCTCCTCGGACCGGGTCGCGAAACGGCGATCGGCCGGAAAGATGTCCTTGCGGGCCGGGAGAGCCTCGGCGGGAGGGGAGAAGGCGCGCTCATCGGTCGACGCCTCGGAGGGATGCGTTATGCGCGAATCGAGATTGTCCATTTGCAGGATTAGAACACAACCAGAACATAGAACAAGCGCATTTGGGTTCGATCCGGATCAAGGTTCCCTCATCCCGGACTCGATCCGGGTCCGCTTTCTTCCCGGCCTTGGCGCCGAGCGCCCAGCCGGGCGGGCCGCGGGTGCGTTCGGGGCGATGCACTCAAGCAAAAGCCCCTCCGGCTCGGGATGGGCCGGAGGGGCTCGTTCGGGACGTGCCGTCCGTTTGGGGGGGACTGCTGCTCCCGGCTCCTAGTGGGTGTGGCCCACGAAGAGCACGTCGGTGACGACCTTGCGGCCCTGGCCGAGGTCCTTCACGAAGGTGTGGTGGCCGATCTGGCGGCCCCAGTCCGCTCGCGAGTTGCCGATCGCCTCCTCGTTCTGCACCGCCTCGGGCAGCCCCGCGGCGGCGTGGACGTGCGAGTAGATCGACGCGAGCTGGTTGTAATCGTGCGCGTCGGGATGCTCGTTGCCCGACGGAATATTGGTATATTCCATGCACGAATTGGTGGCGTCGGTGCTGAAGTTCTCATCCTGGTGGGCGAGGCCGAAATCGTGGCCGATCTCCTGGCAGGTCACCGCCGCGCGCCAGGCCGGGGTGTTGTACGAGCTGCCCGAGCCGTAATAGCTGTCGTTGAGCTTGGTCGTCCCCTGGCTGATATGACCGTCCGAAGCGAGCCAGACGGAGGCGATCCCGAGCCAGCCGGTACTGCCGTAGGCATAGTTGCAGACCTCGATCCGGCCGGCGCGCGGTGCGCAGGTGCTCGGAGTCGACCCGCCGGTGACCTTCGAGCTCTGGATATAGCTCGAGGCGTTCCAGTCGTTGACGGCGGTGGTGAGGTAGCTGTCCCAGTTGGAGTTGACGTTGTCGCCGATGGGCGGGCTGATCTGGCTGGTGGTGCGCTTCCAGTGATAGCCGTTCCAGCTGTGGACGGCGAGCACCGGGGTGGCGAGCAGGCCGGCCGCGGTCGCGAAGGCGGCGGCCTTCAGGATAGTCGAGCGGCTGCGCCAGCGTCCTTTGGTATGCGTCATGACATTCCCCTTTATTGCCAGTTGTTGCGAGGGAAGTGGAATTTGCCGCCCATGACCACGGAAAGCATAACTACGACCCTCTGTTGCGCCGCCTCTATTTGAGCAGGCGCAGCGGCGGCGATCGGAGTCGCTGCCGATGGCGACACCAAGCATGATCCGCGCATCGGGCGCAACTGGCTGGCAGGATTGTCTTTTGTAACCGAGGTTAGTCGAAGGACGCTCGTCAACGAAAACGCAGAGGGGGGATTCGCCCGCTCACCTATACTTGCAGCGATTCGGCATATTTTGATCCGAAACAGATCAATCGCTAAAGGCGCACTCGATCTGTCCACCGGGACAAAGAAAAACCCCCCCGGCCGCTTGGACCGGAGGGGTTGATCCGAAAGCCCGTTTCCCGGCGACTGGCCGGGACCCAGGCTCGGCGTTCGTGCCGCTGGGCCCCGGCCTCGGCCGGGGCTCAACGCCGACTACTTGCCGTGCGTATGCTCGACGAAGAGGACGTCGGTGATGACCTTGTTGCCATTGCCGAGGTCGCGCTCGAACGTGTGGTGGCCGATCTGACGACCCCAATCCGCGCGCGTATTGCCGATCGGCGCCTGCGAAGGCAGCGTCTTGGACGGAAGCGCGGCGGCCGCCGAGTCGGTGTGGTTGTAGATCGACAGCAGCTGGTTGTAGTCGTGCGAGTCCGGATGCTCGTTGCCGGCCGGAACGCTGGTATATTCCATGCACGAGCTGGTCGCGTCGGTCGAGAAGTCCTCGTCCTGGTGGGCGAGGCCGTAATCGTGACCGATCTCCTGGCAGGTGACGGCCTGGCGCCAAGCGGGCGTGTCGTACTGGCTGCCGGTCGCGTAGTAGGTGTCGTTCAGCTTCGTCGTGCCCTGGCTGATGTGGCCGCCCGACAACCAGATCGAGGCGATGCCGAGCCAGCCGGTCTGGCCGTAGGCGGCGTTGCAGACGAGAATCTTGCCGGCGATCGGCTTGCAGGTGCGGCTGTTGCCCGTGCTGTTGGAGAGCGGGCTCTCGATCACGGTCGACTGGTTCCAGTCGGAAACCGCGGTCGCGACGCGGGCGGACCAGGTCGAATTGGTGATGTTGACGACCGGCGGCGAGATCTGGGTGGTGGTGCGCGCCCAGTGATAGCCGTTCCAGCTGTGGACGGCGGCGGCCGGCATGGCGACCAGGCCGGCGGCGGCGGCGAAGGCCGCAGCCTTCAGAATAGTCGATCTGCTACGCCAGGTTCCTTTGGTATGATGCATGACAATCCCCTCGTTCGCGTTTCTTGCAGAGGAAGAGGATTTTGCCGCCGTTTGACCACGGAAAGCACTACCACGCCCCCTCTTTGTGTCCTCTCGTCTTGAGGGGACGCAACAGCGGAAACGGGATTTCCGCTGATTCCGTCATCAAGCATGAACCGACAGGCCTACGCAAGTGCTTGGATCAGGGGTTAATTTTCGGAAAACTACGTAGTCCGGGCAGGCGGAGAGCGGGGGGCCCGAGAGAGGCCGATGCAATACTTGAGACGGATTACTCATTTCTGCGGAATGGTTCGTTTCGGATGTAGCGGCGAGCCGTGCTTGCGGCACGACGAACCGAAATCGAGGCTAGGCCGCTTCATCCCGAAACTACATCCGAAAGCGATCTATTCGAGCGACTTAGCCGCAAATTGGGCTTTGAGATGACGCCATCTGCGTTAGGTTGCCGGGCATGAGGGGCATGGTCGGCAACATCGGACGCAGGGGCGGATTCGTGCCGTCCGCGCTGGCGCTGCTGCTCCTGTTCAGGCTGCTGATTCCCTCGGGCTACATGATCGCGCCCGATCACCACGGGCGGCCCGGGCTGACCTTGTGCGCCGCCTCCGCCGCCGAACCGGCCGGTCACGCCGGTCATGACGGCCACCCGGCCAAGCCCGGCCCGTCCAAGTCCGGCGAGCGCCCCTGTCCGTTCGCGGCGCTGGCGGCGCCCCCGCTCCCGCCGCAGCCGCCGGCCCTGGCTGTCCGGCTGCCGTCGCCGGTCCCCGCTCCGGACCTTCCGCAGGTGAGCGACCGCCCCCGCATAGCGCCCGCCGCGCCGCCGCCTCCGGCCACGGGACCCCCGCTTTCCGTCTGATCCTCCCGCCCTTTCGCGAGACAGACTGGAATTTCGACATGACCGACAAGACACGCGCGCCCGCGGCGGCGCGCATCCTGCTTTGGGGCTGCGTCGCGGCTCTTCCCGCCCCCGCCTGGGCCGGTCACGAGGACGACATCGTCGTCACCGGCCAGAAGACGCCCGGCCCGGCCACCGTCGAGAGCGTCGACTCGGAGCGCCTCGAGGAGACGACCGCGATCATCACGCCCGAGGACAGCCTCCGCTACCTGCCGAGCCTGTTCGTCCGCAAGCGCCACGTCGGCGACACCCAGTCGCCGCTGGCGACACGGACCTCCGGGGTCGGTGCCAGCGCCCGGAGCCTGATCTATGCGGACGGGCTCCTGCTTTCCGCGCTGATCGGCAACAACAATACCAGCGCCTCGCCGCGCTGGGGAATGGTCTCGCCGGAGGAGATCGATCGGGTCGACGTGCTCTACGGACCCTTCTCCGCCGCCTATCCGGGCAATTCGATCGGCGCCGTGGTCAACATCTCCACCCGGCTGCCCGCCCGGAGCGAGGGCTCGATCAGCGCCTCGACCAGCGTCCAGAGCTTCGAGCAATATGGCAGCGACGGGATCTTCCCCGCCTGGCAGGTCGGCGCGACCCTGGGCGGTCGGGAGGGCGACTTCGCCTGGTTCGCGGGCGCGAGCCATGTCGACAGCGAAAGCCAGCCGCTCGCCTACGCCACCGTCGCCAGGCCGGCCAATCCCGGGGCCGCCGGAACTCCGGCGACCGGCGCCTTCGCCGACGTGAACCGAGCCGGAGCGCCCATCTTCGTCCTCGGCGCGGCCGGGCTCGAGCGGCACGAGCAGGACAATCTGAAGCTCAAGCTCGCCTGGGAGGTAAGCCCGGCGCTGAAGCTGACCTACCGGGGCGGACTGTTCCTGAACGACACCGAGGCCAGGGCGAAGACCTATCTGAGCGGCAACCTCTTCGCGGGCGTGCTCAACATCGCCGGCCGGACGGTCAACGTGCCGGCGAGCGCGTTCGGAAACAACGTCTACCTTCAGGACGAGCGCCACTGGATGCACGGCCTCAGCGCGGAAGGGGAGGCGGCCGGGCTCGACTGGCGCGCGGTCGCAAGCCTCTACGATTTCGACAAGCACGAGCAGCGCCTGCCCTCGGGCGCCCTGCCGGGCTCCGCGGGCGGCGGCCCCGGCTCGATCGTCAGGCTGAACGGGACGGGCTGGCGAACCCTCGACCTCGAGCTTCGCCGCGGCGGGCTGCGCGGCGGCGCCCATTATGACGGCTTCCGTCTCGACAGCCGCCGCTTCGCCACCGCCGATTGGCGCGAAGGGGCGCCGGGCGTGCTCAACCAGCTCGCTCAGGGTCGCACCCGAACCCTCGCTTTATGGGCGGAGGACCAGTTCGCTCTCGGCAACGCGCTCCGCCTCACCCTCGGCGCCCGCTACGAATGGTGGCGGGCCTTCAACGGCCGCAACTTCTCGCTGGCGCCGGCGCTCGACGTCGCCCAGCCCGAGCAGTCGGCCGAGGGCCTGTCGCCCAAGGCGAGCCTGCGCTGGCTGCCGGCGCGAGGGCTGAGCCTGACCCTTTCCGCCGGCCAGGCCTATCGCTTCCCGACCGTGTCCGAGCTCTACCAGGCGATCTCGACCGGGCCGAGCCTCACCGTGCCCGACCCGAATTTGCGGCCGGAGCGGGCGCGTTCGGCGGAGCTGGCGGGGATGTGGACCCACGGCTCGGGGCATGTCCGCCTGTCGTTCTTCCACGAGTCGATCCGCAACGCCCTGATCTCCCAGACCGCGCCTCTGGTGCCGGGTTCGACCGCTTTGTTCAGCTTCGTCCAGAACGTCCCCCATGTCCGCACCAGCGGAGCGGAGCTCGCCTTCCAGCGGCGCGGCCTGATCGTGCCGAAGCTCGATGTCTCGGGCAGCGTCACGCTCGCCCGGCCGAAGGTGGTCGAGAACCCGGCCTTTCCCGCCGCCGAGGGCAAGGACCTGCCCCAGGTGCCGAGGCGGCGGGCGACCCTGGTCGCGACATGGCACGCGACGGATGCCGCGAGCCTGACCCTGGCGGGGCGCTACGCCAGCCGCTCGTTCGGGACGATCGACAACAGCGACGTCGTCACCCACACCTACCAGGGCTTCGAGAGCTATTTGGTGGCCGACGCCCGCGCCAACTTCCGGATCGGCGAGCATTGGAACGCCGCCTTCGGGGTGGAGAACCTCACCAACGAGAAATATTACCTCTTCCACCCCTTCCCGCAGAGGAGCTTCACGGCCGAGCTGACCTACCGGTGGTAGCGAATGGAATGGCTGGGGCGGCTCGACCCTTGATATAGGCCCGCGAATGCAGCTGACCGATATCGAGACTCCCGCCCTGGTCGTCGACCGTTCCCGCCTGGCGCACAATATCGAGCGGATGCGGCGCCGGCTCGCCGAATTGGGAGTGCCGCTCAGGCCGCACGTCAAGACCGCCAAGTCGGCCGACATCGTCCGCCTCGCGGTCGAGGGGCAGCCCGGCGGGATCACCGTCTCGACGCTCAGGGAGGCGGAGCATTTCCTCGAGGCGGGCTTCACCGACATCCTCTACGCGGTCGGAATCGCGCCTTCGAAGCTCGCCCATGTCGCGGCGCTGCAGCGGCGGGGGGCGGACCTGACGATCATCCTCGACAGCGTCGAGATGGCCGAGGCCGCGGCCCGGGAGGCCGAAGCGCTGGGCACCGTGTTCCCCGTGCTGATCGAGCTGGACACGGACGGCGGGCGAGCCGGCGTGGCCGCCGGCGACGGCCCTCGCCTGGTCGAGATCGGCCGAATCCTCGACGCAGCCCCCGGCACCGACCTTAGAGGCGTCATGACCCATGCCGGGCTCTCCTACGGGTGCCGGTCGCCCGAGGCGCTCCGCGCCCATGCCGAGCAGGAGCGTTCGGGAGCGGTCGGCGCCGCCGAGGCGCTTCGCGCCGCGGGCCTTGCCGCGCCGGTCGTCAGCATCGGATCGACTCCCGGCGCCCTCTTCGCCGAGCGGCTCGACGGGGTGACCGAGGTCCGGGCGGGAGTCTACATGTTCATGGACCTCGTCATGGCCGACCTCGGAGTCTGCGCGGAGGAGGAGATCGCGCTGTCGGTCCTCGCCACCGTCATCGGCCACCGCCCCGACCGGGGCTATCTGCTGCTCGACGCAGGCGGCCTGGCTCTGTCCAAGGATGCGGGGCCGGCCCGGGACAAGCCGAGCTACGGCAGCCTCTGGGACTCCGCCACCGGCCTCCCGCTCGGTCTCGGCATCGCCTCGACCAACCAGGAGCACGGGCTGGTCCCCGCCGGCGAGGCGGATTTAGCCCGCCTGCCGATCGGAAGCCAGGTCAGGATCGCCCCCAACCACGCCTGCATGACCGCCGCCGCGCACGACCGATATCATGTGGTGGAGGGCGGGACGGAGGTTCGGGCGGTCTGGGAGCGGTGCAATGGGTGGTAGCGCTTGCACCCCGAGCCCATCAGTGTTAGTCGATTTTCGATAGAGTCGGGTTTGAGTCTTTATGGTTTCGATGAATCAAGCGCTGGCAGGGGCTGGGCATGAGCGCCGCCCGGGCCACTGAGCCGCGCGCCTTGAGGGCAGGCGGCGGAGGTGGCACAACGGGCCATATGGAAGCACGCGTCGCCAGGCTTGAGGCCCATGTCGAGATACTCAGAACGGACAGCGCCGCCACTCGATCCGACGTCGGGGAGATCCGGCTCGACCTCGCCACATTGACGGAACGGGTGGCGCATCTGCCCAGCAAGGGGTTCGTCGTCACCTCGAACATGACCGCGATGGCGCTCTTCAGCGGGGCCATCCTTTTCGGGGAGAAGCTGAAGGCGCTTATCGGGGCGTAGGTCAAACGAGGCCAAGGACGGGGGGCTGCGCCGACCGCGTGGCGCGGCGCACGAGCGCATCAGGTCATTGAGGGCGGGACAGAGGTGCGATGGTTTTAGGAGTGCTGGAACGGCCAGCAGGTTCTGCCGGCGCCCGACTCATCTCTTCAGCATTGCCTCAAGTGCCTGCGGGTCGCCGCCTTTCTTTTCAATTTCATACATATAGTAGGAAATCTCGATCTGCATCTTTGAGAATTCGGTCGCCGGAAGCCGTATGCACGCGGCAAGTCAAGGGACGATCATCCTCAAGGGCGGGGTGCTCAAGATTATAACGAAGTCCGTCGTAAGTGCGGACATCCATCAGGCCGCCCATTCGTTGCAGCCTTTGGCGGTGGTCGTTCCACCACTCGGGATGCCGGCGCCCATGATGAGTGTGAGATGAGGATCGGTGAGTCCGATCTTCTTTATCCGCTCGCTGTTTGGAAAATACGTGGCGACGTAGTCCCGATTGTTAATGAACCAATTGTGCCAATCGTGCAATTGACGCAATGCGTGGGAGAGGCGCGCGGTAGGATCTCCAGCCTTGGTGAACAGCCGATCGTTAGGCCGTTCAATCTCAATGAAATGCCAGCGCAGGCCAGGAGAATCATCTCTTACAAATGCGAAGTCTGTTACATGTTGGTTGCCCAGTGGGAATTTAGAATAGACTTTGTTCTGCCAGGGACGCCACAGGGGTAAGAGCGCAGGATATTTGACCAAATAACGGTGAAGCACCTCTTCCTTGAATTCGCCGTCGATTAGAGTTTGAAAATCCCCCCATATCTTCGATGCCGTAATCCGTTTCATTTTCTTTCCATTTCTTCGGATGGCTTTCTCAGTCCACCAGCTCCACCGCCATCGCTGTCGCCTCGCCGCCGCCGATGCACAGCGTGGCGAGGCCGCGTTTCTGGCCGTGGGTTTCCAGCGCGGAGAGCAGGGTCGCCAGCAGGCGGGCGCCGCTCGCGCCAATCGGGTGCCCGAGCGCCGTTGCGCCGCCGTGGACATTGAGGGCGTCGCGGGGGATTCCGAGGTCGCGCATGGCGATCATGGCGACGCAGGCGAAGGCTTCGTTGACCTCATAGAGGTCGACGTCGCCGACGCTCCAGCCGGCTTTATCGAGCGCCTTGCGGACGGCGGGTACGGGGGCGCTGGTGAAGAGGTTCGGGGCCTGGGCGTGGGCGGCGTGGGCGACGATCCGCGCGACCGGCTTCGCGCCCAGGCGGTCGGCGACGCTCTGGCGGGTGATGACGAGGGCGGCGGCGCCGTCCGAGATCGAGGACGCGTTGGCGGCCGTGATCGTGCCGTCCTTGGCGAAGGCGGGCTTGAGGCCGGGAATCTTCTCCGGGTTCGACTTGCCGGGCTGCTCGTCGACCGAAACGACTTCCTCGCCCTTGCGGCTCTTGACCGTGACGGGGACGATCTCCCGCTCGAAGGCGCCCGAGCGGATCGCCTCGTTGGCCCGGCGGAGCGACTCGATCGCATATTCGTCCTGGTCGCCGCGGGTGAACTGATATTCGCGCGCCGCGTCCTCGGCGAAGGTGCCCATCGCCCGGCCGGCGTCGTAGGCGTCCTCGAGGCCGTCGAGCATCATATGGTCGTAGACCGTGTCGTGGCCGATGCGGGCGCCGGAGCGGTGCTTCTTCATGAGATAGGGGGAGTTGGACATCGACTCCATTCCGCCCGCGACGATGAGATCCGCGGAGCCGGCCGCGATCATGTCGTTGGCGAACATGACGGCCTGCATGCCCGAGCCGCAGACCTTGTTGATCGTCGTCGCCTCGGTCGAGCGGGGAAGGCCGCCCCCGAGCGCCGCCTGGCGGGCGGGGGCCTGGCCGAGGCCCGCGGGGAGGACGCAGCCCATGAAGATCTTGCCGACCTCCTCGCCCCGGATCCCGGCGCGCTCGACCGCGGCGCGGACGGCGGCGGCGCCGAGCTCGGTCGCGCTCGCTCCGGCGAGCGCGCCCTGGAAGCTGCCCATCGGGGTCCGGGCGTAGGAGAGGATGACGATGGGGTCGGTCGTTGCGGTCATGGGGGTCTCCGGGATGAGGAAATCCGTTCGGGCTGAGCTTGTCGAAGCCCGTTACTTCTCCGCCGCGCAAAGGCAAGAAGAGGGCTTCGACAGGCTCAGCCCGAACGGTGGGGTCTCGGCCTGTCCGTCTCCAGATAGGGGTTCGCGCGCCTTGTTCAAATCGCAACGGCTCTGCTAGGGCCGCCGCCGCAACAGGAGGACATGAATGGCCGGTATCGGGCTCGACTTCGCGCTCGGCGAGATGGCGGATGCGATCCGCGACTCGACCGAGCGCTTCGCCGCCGACAGGATCGCGCCGCTCGCCGCGAAGATCGATTCCGACGACTGGTTCCCGAGGGAGCTGTGGCCGCAAATGGGCGAGCTCGGACTGCACGGAATCACGGTCGAGGAGGAATATGGCGGCCTCGGCCTCGGCTATCTCGAGCATGTCGTCGCCCAGGAGGAGGTGGCCCGCGCCTCCGCCTCGGTCGGCCTGTCCTACGGCGCCCATTCGAACCTGTGCATCAACCAGATACGCCGCTGGGCGAGCCCGGAGCAGAAGGCCAAATATCTCCCGAAGCTGATCTCGGGCGAGCATGTCGGCTCGCTCGCCATGTCCGAGGCCGGCGCCGGCTCCGACGTCGTCTCGATGACGCTTCGGGCCGAGAAGGTGCAGGGCGGCTACGTCCTCAACGGCACCAAGTTCTGGATCACCAACGCCCATCATGCCGACACCCTGGTCGTCTATGCGAAGACGGGGGAGGGGAGCCGCGGGATCACAACCTTCCTGATCGAGAAGGACATGCCGGGCTTCAGCCTGGGCCAGAAGCTCGACAAGATGGGGATGCGCGGCAGCCCGACCGGAGAGCTGGTCTTCAACGATTGCGAGGTCCCGGACGAGAACGTGATGGGGCCCGTCAACGGCGGCGTCGGCGTGCTGATGTCGGGGCTCGACTATGAGCGCACCGTGCTGGCCGGAATCCAGCTCGGGATCATGCAGGCCTGCCTCGACGTCGTCCTCCCCTATGTCCGCGAAAGGAAGCAGTTCGGGACTGCGATCGGAAGCTTCCAGCTGATGCAGGCCAAGGTCGCCGACATGTACGTCGCTCTCAATTCGGCGCGCGCCTACGTCTACACGGTCGCGAAGAATTGCGATGCCGGCAAGACCACTCGGTTCGACGCCGCGGGCGCCATCCTGCTCGCCTCGGAGAGCGCGGTGAAGGTCAGCCTCGAGGCGATCCAAGCCTTGGGCGGAGCGGGCTACACCAAGGACTGGCCCGTCGAGCGCTTCATGCGCGACGCCAAGCTGCTCGACATCGGCGCCGGCACGAACGAGATCCGGCGGATGCTGATAGGCCGCGAGCTGATCGGCGCGGGCTGAGGCGCAGCATGATCGAGCACGAAGCGGTCGGATCCCTGTACCGGCCGATGGAGCAGGGTGGCTGGATCGTCCGGCGGTGGGGCAACGACATCCCGCTGCGCGGCTATTGGAGCCCGGCCCGTCCGGTGTCGGGCGTGATCTCGCTCGACCGGGGCAGCGACACCTGGATGTCGCTTATGCCGGTGGAGGTAGAGAGCCAGCAGATCGGCGTGGACTGCGCTTCGGGCCATGTCGCGGTGTTCGGGCTGGGCCTGGGCTGGTCCGCGGCCTTGTGCGCCCTCAAGGCCCAGGTGGAAGCGGTGACGGTGGTGGAGCGCGATCCCCGGCTGATCGCGCTCCACCGCGAGCTCGGCCTGTTCGACCGGCTGCCCGGCGGGGCTGGCGGCAAGGTGACGATCGTCGAGGGCGACGCCTTCACCTGGCGCCCGGAGCGCGGCGTCGATCTGCTCGACGTCGACATCTGGCTTCCGATCGTCGGCGGCGACCGGATCGCGGAGGTCAGGCGCATGCAAGCCAATGTCGGCGCCGCCCGGATCTATTTCTGGGGCCAGGAGCTGGAAATCGCCCGCCACTCGGTCGCGGCCGGCCGGCGGCGCCTCGACGACGGCGACATCGCCGACACCGTTCGCGAGCTCGGCCTTCCGCTCGCCGGGCTCGATTCGCCCGGATATGCCGGGCGGCTGCGAGCGGCGGCCGACCAGTGGATGGGCGAGAACTGGCTTTCGGAGCTCCGGCCGGAAGGGTGGATGGAGCCTTTCGCGCCCGGCCATGGCGGCCAGGCCCGCGACTAGCCGGTTTCGGACCTCGGCGCCGGGCCCGCTATTGCGGAGCCGACGTCATCTGGCCCGGAGGCTCGACCGAGTGGCTGCTGCCGTGAGCGCCCTGGACTTCCTCCCAGGTTTGCCGGCCGCGCGCCGCGATCTTCTGCCATTCGGCCGCGGTGTGGCAGACCCGCTTGCGGCCGGCGAGGCTCCCGATCCGGGTTTCGGTCTTGCAGATCACCTTACCGGCGACGGGCGCCGGCTCGGCGGCGCCGGAGGCCGGCGGTCCGGCCGCGGCCAGGAGCATGAGAAGCAGGACATCCATGACGAGACCTCCCTGGATGGCATCTTCTATCCCGCGCGGCCGGCCCGTTCAATGGCGGAGGCCGCCGACCCCTCTCACCCCTGGCGGCCCCAGCCTTCGCTGGGCGAAGCGGGCTACCAGACCTTCACGCGCTTCTCGGGCGCCAGATAGAGCTTCTGGCCCGGCTTCACTGCGAACGCCGAGTACCACGCGTCCAGGTTGCGCACGGTGAGCGCGCGGAACTGGCCGGGAGCGTGGCCGTCGGTGAGGACTCGCTGGCGGAGCGATTCCGGGCGCATGCTGCTCGCCCAGGCCTGGCCGAAGGCGAGGAAGAAGCGCTGGTCGCCGGTGAAGCCGTCGATCACCGGCGCCTCCTTGCCGCCCAGCGACGCCCGATAGGCGTCGTAGGTGGCGGCGA
The DNA here is from genome assembly GCA_035714565.1 of Allosphingosinicella sp. Lineage (GTDB taxonomy): Bacteria > Pseudomonadota > Alphaproteobacteria > Sphingomonadales > Sphingomonadaceae > Allosphingosinicella. The sequence goes on along the minus strand of DASTLX010000038.1, from coordinate 22,117 downwards.
GGCCGGCGACGTCGGCGATGTTCTCGCCCAGGGTCAGCTTGCCGTTGACGTGAAGGCCGGGAAGCGCCTCGTAGGAATCATATTGGGCGGCCAGGGCCGTGCCCGCCTCCTGGAAGCGCTTGAAGTCCGCGGGCGTCCACCAGTTGCGGAGCCGCCCGGTCGAATCGAACAGGGCGCCGTTATTGTCGAAGCTGTGGCTGATCTCGTGGCCGATGACCGACCCGATCGCTCCGTAATTGAAGGCCGCGTCGGCCTGCGGATCGAAGAAGGGACGCTGAAGGATCGCGGCGGGGAAGTTGAGCGCGTTCTGGACCGGCAGGTTGACCGCGTTGACCAGCTGCGGGGGCATCCACCATTCGCTCCGGTCCATCGGCTTGCCGATCTTCGAGATCTGGTGCCGATATTCGGCGAGCTCGGCGTTCCTCTTGTTCGCATAAGCGTTGTCGGCGGTGATCTGCAGGGCGGAATAGTCGCGCCAACGGTCCGGATAGCCGACTCCGACGACGATCGACCGGACCTTCTTGAGCGCCTCCTCCTTTGTCGACGGCGCCATCCAGTCGATCGCCTCGACCCGGCGGGCGAAGGCGGCCTTGATGTTGTCCACCATCCGCTGGACCTCGGCCTTGGCCGAGGCCGGGAAATATTTGTCGACATAGGCCTTGCCGACCGCGTCCTGGAGCGCGTTGCTCACGGCGTTGAGGGCGAGCTGGTCGCGCGGCCGCTGCTTCGGGGTGCCGGCGAGGGCGGTGCCCTCGAAGGCGAAGTTCGCATCGCGTATCGGCCCGGGAAGGACGCTCGCCTGCTGGCTCAGGGTATGGAAGGCGAGCCAGTCCTTCCAGCTCTCGATCGGCTCGGAGCCGACCAGGGCGGCGAGCTTGGGAATGGCCGAGCCGTGATAGGCCTGGAATTTCTGGGCGTTGCCGAGCTGGGCGGCGCCGAGCAGGGCCGCCCAGTCGATGCCCGGAGCCCGCTTTTCCAGGTCCGCCCGGCTCCACACCTGGGCGCCCTTGGCGAAATCCTCGCTCTCCTCTCGGGTCGCGTGGGCGCGGGCGATCTTCGTCTCGAGCTCGAGGATTCGCTTCGCCGCGCCCTCGGGATCGGCGGATCCGGCCGCCTTCATCACGGTGGCGACATAGGCGCGATACTGGTCGCGAAGCCCCGCCATCTTGGCATCGCCGGAGAGATAATATTCGCGCTCGGGAAGGCCGATCCCGCCCTGCATCAGATAGGGCAGGGTCTCGCCGGGGGTGGAGAGGCCCTGGGTGACGAAGATCCCGAACAGATTCTCGGTCTGGTAGTTGGTCGCATTGAGCGGATCCGTGTCGGCGCGCAGGGTGCGGCCGATCGCCGCGCTGAGCTGCGGCCGGTCGGCGATCGCCGCGATCGAGTCGAGGTCGGCCCTGGCGGGCGCCATCCCGGCCCGGTCGATGGCGTCGGTGTTGAGGTAGGCCTTGTAATAATTGGCGATCATCGCCTCGCCGCTCCCCGCCGCCGGGTTCGAGCCGAGGATTCCGTTCAGAAGCTCGCGGGTCTGCCGCTCGCGCTGCTGGTCGGCGATGTAGAAGCCGCCGATGCTCGAGCGGTCCTCGGGGATGGGCGTGTTCCTGACCCAATTGCCGTTGGCGTAGGCGAAGAAGTCGTCGCCCGGCGCCACGGATTTATCCATCGAGGCGGGGACAATGCCGACCGCGGTGCCCGCCGTCTGCGCTTCGGCGCCGGCGCCGTCCTTGCCCGGCCCCCCCGGCGAGCAGGCGGCTGTGGCGAGGAGCAGGGCGAGAAGGATGGAGCGAGTCATGGAAACCTCTCGAAACCGACTGTAGTCGCGCTTCTATAGACGCGTTTTCGAGCCGCGCCAGCGCTTCCCATCGCGCCGCTCAGCGGTTAGGCAGCCTCGCCATGACGGGAGCCGAAGCTTGAGCAAGGGACTGATCGACGCGCTGGAATGGTACGGCTCGATCGCGGGGGCGCTCGCCGCCCTGATCGTGTCGCTCGACCTCGGCCGGAGAGCGACCGGATGGGCGTTCGTGATCTTCTGCACCTCGTCGGTCGCGCTCGTCACCTGGGGCTTCCTGTCCGACAAGGCCGAGGGGATCGGCACCCAGAACATCTTCCTGTTCGCGATCAACGTGATCGGGGTCTATCGTTATCTGATCCGCAAGAAGCCGGTTCACCCGGAGCCGAAGCCGGCATGACGGACGGAATGGCCATCCCCACCGTTCGCCCCGAGCCTGTCGAAGGGCCGTCCCTTGCGCCTCCCGGGAAGGGAAGCGCTTCGGCAAGCCCAGCCCGAACGGAATCGATCCCGTGACGACGGTCCCCAGCAAGATCGACCCGGAATCCGACGCTTTCCGCGCCTATGCCGCGCACAATCGCGGCCTCGCCGAAGCCCTGAGGACGAAGGTCGCCGCGACCGCGCTCGGCGGCCCGGAGAAGCATCGCGAGCGGCATGTGTCGCGCGGCAAGCTGCTTCCGCGGGAGCGGGTGACCCGGCTGCTCGATCCCGGCTCGCCCTTCCTCGAGATCGGCCAGCTCGCGGCCAACGGCATGTATGGGGACGAGGCGCCGGGGGCGGGGATGATCGCGGGCATCGGCCGGGTCTCGGGCCGCGAGGCGATGATCGTCGCCAACGACCCGACGGTGAAGGGCGGCGCCTATTTCCCGATCACGGTGAAGAAGCATCTGCGCGCCCAGGAGATCGCGATCCAGAACCGACTGCCCTGCCTCTACCTGGTCGACAGCGGCGGCGCCAACCTTCCGCACCAGGCCGAGGTCTTCCCCGACCGCGAGCATTTCGGGCGGATCTTCTACAACCAGGCGCAGATGTCGGCGGAAGGGATCGCCCAGATCGCCTGCGTGATGGGGAGCTGCACCGCCGGCGGCGCCTATGTCCCGGCCATGTCCGACGAGAGCGTCATCGTCCGCAACCAGGGCACGATCTTCCTCGGCGGCCCGCCGCTGGTCAAGGCGGCGACGGGCGAGGTGATCTCGGCCGAGGACCTCGGCGGCGGCGACCTCCATGCGCGCCGGTCCGGCGTCGTCGACCATCTCGCCGAGAATGACGAGCATGCTCTGGCGATCGTGCGGAGCATCGTCGCCAGGCTCAACACGGTGAAGTCGGCCGGGCTCGACCTCGCCGACCCGGTCGAGCCGAAGCTCGACCCGGAAGAGCTTTACGGGATCATCCCCGACGACGTGCGCACCCCCTACGACGTCCACGAGGTGATCGGGCGCATCGTCGACGGGTCCGACTTCCACGAGTTCAAGCCTCTGTACGGGACCACTCTGGTCTGCGGCTTCGCCCGGATCTGGGGCATGCCGGTGGCGATCCTCGCCAATAACGGCATCCTCTTCTCGGAGAGCGCGCTCAAGGGCGCCCATTTCATCGAGCTCGCCTGCCAGCGGCGGACGCCGCTGCTGTTCCTGCAGAACATCTCCGGCTTCATGGTCGGCGGCAAGTATGAGGCGGGCGGGATCGCCAAGGACGGCGCCAAGCTGGTGACCGCGGTGGCGACCGCCCAGGTGCCCAAGATCACGGTGCTGATCGGCGGGAGCTTCGGCGCCGGCAATTACGGAATGGCCGGGCGCGCCTACGGGCCGCGCTTCCTCTTCACCTGGCCGAACAGCCGGATCAGCGTGATGGGCGGCGAGCAGGCGGCGAGCGTCCTCGCGACGGTGCACAAGGACGCCAACAGCTGGACGCCCGAGGAAGCCGAGGCCTTCAAGGCCCCGATCCGCCAGCGCTACGAGGACGAGGGCAATCCCTATTACGCCACCGCCCGGCTGTGGGACGACGGGATCATCGACCCGGTGCAGACGCGGGACGTGCTCGGGCTGGCCCTCGGCGCGTGCCTGAACGCGCCGATCCCCGAGCGGGCGCGCTTCGGGCTGTTCAGGATGTGACGATGAGCGAATCCGAGACCAGGATGGATCCGGCCACGCACGAGCGGATCGTCGCGCTGTACCGCGAGGGCGACAAGCTGGCGAAGGCGCGGCGGAGCAACCCCGCCCTCAGGAAATATGCCGAGGCGTGGGCGCTCATCCCCGACCCCAAGGAGAGATGGAAGCTGTCCACCGCGGTGATCTCGGCGATCGCGGACAGCTGGTTCATGTTGCGCCGCTATGACGAGGTGCTCAGGGCGCTCGAATTCGGGATGAACTGCCCCGGCGCGTCGGGCGGCCCGTTCCTCCATCTCCGCCTGGGCCAGGCGCTTCTGGAGCAGGGCGAGGAGGACCGCGCGGCGGAGGAGCTGGGGCGGGCCTACGCGAGCCATGGCGAGGCGATATTCGAGTTCGAGGACCCGAAATATCTCCCTTTCCTGGCGGCGCGCGGGCGGATCGGGGCGTGATCCGGTCTCTCCTCATCGCCAATCGCGGCGAGATTGCGTGCCGGATCATCCGCACGGCGCGGCGGCTCGGCATCCGGACCGTTGCGGTCTTCTCCGAAGCCGACCGCCATGCGCTTCATGTCGGCGAGGCGGATGAGGCGGTGGCTATCGGGCCATCGCCGGCGCGGGAGAGCTATCTCGTCGGCGAGAAGATCATCGCCGCGGCGCGGGCGACGGGCGCCGAGGCGATCCACCCGGGCTACGGCTTCCTCTCCGAGAATGCGGACTTCGCCGAGGCGGTGGAAGCGGCGGGACTGGTCTGGGTCGGGCCGAAGGCGAGCTCGATCCGGGCGATGGGGCTGAAGGATGCGGCCAAGAAGCTGATGAGCGAGGCCGGTGTGCCGGTCACTCCGGGCTATCATGGCGACGACCAGGCGCCCGAGCGGCTCCAGGCCGAGGCGGATTCGATCGGCTATCCGGTGCTGATCAAGGCGGTCGCTGGAGGCGGCGGCAAGGGCATGCGCCGGGTCAACGCGTCCATCGAGTTCCAGGAGATGCTGGCGAGCTGCAGGCGCGAGGCGGCCGCTTCGTTCGGCGACGATCGAGTCCTGATCGAGAAATATGTCGAGCGGCCGCGCCATATCGAGGTGCAGGTCTTCGGAGACTCCCACGGCAACGTCGTCCACCTGTTCGAGCGCGACTGCTCGCTCCAGCGGCGCCACCAGAAGGTGATCGAGGAGGCGCCGGCGCCGGGGATGGACGAGGCGACCCGCGCGGCGGTCTGCGAGGCGGCCGTCAAGGCGGCGAGGGCGGTCGACTATCGCGGGGCCGGGACGGTCGAGTTCATCGCCGACGCGTCCGACGGGCTGAGGGCCGACCGGATCTGGTTCATGGAGATGAACACGAGGCTGCAGGTCGAGCATCCGGTGACCGAGGAGATTACCGGCCAGGACCTGGTCGAGTGGCAGCTCCGGGTGGCGAGCGGCGAGCCGCTGCCCCTTCGGCAGGAGGCGCTGGCGATAAGCGGCTGGGCGATGGAGGCCCGGCTCTACGCCGAGGACCCGGCGCACGAATTCCTGCCCTCGACGGGAAGGCTCGACCATTTCCAGCTCGGGCGAGGGATCCGGATCGACACGGGCGTCGACGAAGGAAATTGGATAAGCCCTTATTACGACCCGATGATCGCCAAGCTGATCGCCCGGGGCTCGACCCGCGACGAGGCGATCGAGCGCCTCGTCGACGCGCTCGAGCAGGTCGAGATATGGCCGGTCAGGACCAATGCCGGCTTTCTCGCTCGAGCGGCCGCCGATCCGGACTTCCGCGCCGGGGACGTCGACACCGGCTTCATCCCGGCTCGGATCGACCGGCTCGTCCCCGACCCGGAGCCGCCGGAGGGCGTCTGGAACCTGGCCGCCACCGCCCTCCTCGCATCGAGCTTCGGCAATGCCGAGGACTCGGATCCGTGGGAGTCGCTACGCGGCTTCCGCGCCAATGCCGCCGACGATTTGCGGGTCGCGCTCAGCCATGCCGGGACGAGCCGGGTGGTCGAGGCCGGCGGCGACCCGCCGCTCGAGGGGATCGCCACGGCCGAGGGCGAGACGGTGCTCGTCTTCTCGGCCGGCCAGGCCTTCGCCTTCGCGCTCCCCGGAGCGGGCGGCGGCGGAGCGGCCGGCGCGGCGTCGGACGGCGCGTTGACCTCGCCGATGCCCGGCCGGGTGATCGCGGTCGAGGTCCGGCAAGGGGACCGGGTCGCGCGGGGGCAGAAGCTGCTGACGCTGGAGGCGATGAAGATGGAGCACAGCCTGACCGCGCCGTTCGAGGGGGTTGTCGCCGAGCTTCAGGCGGTGGAAGGTGGCCAGGTCAGCGAGGGGACCTTGCTGGTCCGGGTGGAGAAGGGGGAGGGCTGATGGACACGAACAGGACCGTTCGCCCTGAGCCTGTCGAAGGGCCTTGCTTCCTTGAAGACACCGTTGAAGGAGAGGGCTTCGACAAGCTCAGCCCGAACGGTTTCACTGCTCCTGCGGCTTCTCTCTGATGCCCGGCCGCTTCTACGAGCAGTGGACGATCGGCGACCGCATCGCCCACCAGCCGCACCGCACAGTCACCGAGACCGACAATCTCCTGATCTCCGCCCTGACCCACAACCCCCAGCCCCTCCACCTCGACCAGGAATATGCGGCGGCGACCGAGTTCGGCCGGATCGTCGTCAACGGCACCTTCACCTTCGCGCTTCTGGTCGGCCTCTCCGTGGGCGACACGACGTTGGGAACGCTCGTCGCGAACCTCGGCTACGACAAGGTGCGGATGCCCAAGCCGGTCTTCATCGGCGACACCTTGAGGGCCGAGACCGAGGTGATCTCCCTCAAGGATTCGAAATCCAGGCCCGACGCCGGAATCGTCACCTTCGAGCACCGGATGCTCAACCAGAGGGACGAGCTCGTCTGCGTCATGGAGCGAACGGCGCTGATCCAGAGGGGCGGGCGGTGAACCTTGTTCCTCCCCGGAACGGGGAGGGCGACCAGCCGGAGGCTGGTGGAGGGGGCCCGCGTCTGCTGCAGGCTCCAATCAAGTCGGTAAAGCTCGCACGCAAACTTCGGAAGGACTTGAGCCCGCCCGAACGCCTGCTCTGGTGGGCGCTGAAGCAGCGCCCCGACCGATTCAAGTTCCGGAAGCAGTGCCCGCAGGGGCCGTTCGTGCTCGACTTTGCCTGCTTGTCCGCATGCCTGGCGATCGAGGTCGATGGCGAAGCGCATGGCCGAGGCGATCGTCCTGCGCGGGATGCGGCCCGGGACCGATATCTTCAAGATCTGGGTTTCCTTACTCTGCGGATCCCAGCGCAAGAGGTGTTCAACAACCTCGAGGGCTTGGTTCTCGGGATCGTGGAAGCTCGTCGGACGCGGGGCCCCCTCCACCATGCTTCGCATGGTCCCCCTCCCCGTTCCGGGGAGGAGCGAGGATGAGGATGCGCTCCCTCCTTTTCGTCCCCGGAGATCGGCCCGACCGGATGGAGAAAGCGCTGCGCTCGGGTGCCGACGCTCTGATCCTCGACCTCGAGGACGCTGTCGCCCCGGCTTCGAAGCCGGAAGCCCGGCGCCACGTGGCGGCGTTCCTCAACGCCAACACCACCGCCAGGCTGTGGGTCAGGATCAACCCTCTAGACTCGGACGAGGCCGACAAGGACCTCGCCGCGATCCTGTCCAGCCATCCCGACGGCATCGTCCTCCCCAAGGCCGAGGGCGGCCCCTCGGTCGCCGAGCTCACCCGGCGGCTGACCGAGCGGGGCAACGCCACCGCCCAGATCCTCGCCATCGCCACCGAGACTCCCGCGGCGATGTTCCAGCTCGGCACCTATGGCGGATCGAAGAGGCTCGCCGGCCTGACCTGGGGCGCCGAGGACCTGCCGGCCGCGATCGGCGCGGCGACGTCCCGCGAGCCGGACGGCCGCTTCACGCCCCCCTACGAGCTCGCCCGCTCCCTTTGCCTGTTCGGAGCCGCGGCCGCCGGAGTCGCTCCGATCGAGACCGTCTACCCGGCCTTTCGCGACCTGGACGGCCTCGCCGCCTATGCGGAGCGGGCCCGCCGCGACGGCTTCACCGGGATGATGGCCATCCACCCGGACCAGGTGGCGGTGATCAACGCCGCCTTCACCCCGAGCGAGGCCGAGGTCGCCCGCGCCCGGGCCGTCGTCGCCGCCTTCGCGGCTCAGCCCGGAGCCGGGGCGCTGTCGCTGGACGGACGGATGATCGACCGGCCGCACCTCGTCCAGGCGCAGCGAACGCTCGCCGCCGCCTCGGGTTCGTGAGCGGGTTGCCCGCGGCCGCGGACGCCGCCTGGACGGCGCTCGCCTTCATCCTCGGAGCGGCCATCGGCAGCTTCCTCGCGACCATCCTCGTGCGCTGGCCGCAGGGCCGGAGCGTCGTCGCGGGACGTTCGGCCTGCGACAAATGCGGCAGGACCCTGGAGCCGCGCGACCTGGTGCCGCTGCTGAGCTGGTCGCTGGCGAGGGGCCGCTGCCGGAGCTGCGGGGCCCGTATCGACCGACGCCATCTCGCGGCCGAGGCCGGGGCGGCGATGATCGGCATCGCGGCCATCCTCGCCCACCCGATGCCGCTGGCGGCCGTGACGGCGATCCTGGGCTGGTGGCTGTTCCTGCTCGCCGCGCTCGACCTCGAGCAGGAATGGCTGCCCGACCGGCTGACCTGGCCTTTGCTGGCGGCGGGCCTGGTCGCCGCGTGGGGCGGCTTCGGGCCGCCCCTCGCGAGCCGGCTCATCGGCGCCGCGGCCGGCTTCGCCTCGCTGTTCATGATCGCCGCCCTGTATCGCGCGCTTCGCGGCCGGGAGGGGCTGGGGGGCGGCGACCCGAAGCTGTTCGCGGCGATCGGCGCCTGGCTCGGCTGGACCCAGCTGCCGTTCGTCCTGGTCGGGGCGGGCCTGCTCGGCCTCGCGGCGCTGGTCCTCAAAAGGCTTCGCGGAGGATCGGTCGAGGCCACCGACCGGCTTCCGCTGGGCACCCTGATGGCGCTCTCCGCCTGGCCGATCTGGCTGCTCATCGGCCGGTAGCGACCCGGCGGCTGGGCGGCTGAACGGCCTCCCGCCACGGCCCGGATGCGGTCGTCGGACCGCGCCGCCGGGCCCGCGCGATCGGCGCCGAACGGCATATTCACAAGCCGCTTGCGCGGAGGCGGAAAAGCTGGGAGTTTCCGCGACTGGCGAATCCTGGGCTGGATGGTCGCCAAAACATTGTTACGACTGTGGAAATTTGCCGCGGTGGGTGTCGCGGGGAAGGGGTTCGGGTAGATGCGTTTAGCTTTTGACAGCCGGCGGCTGATCGGCCGCGCCCGGGGCGTCAACGGCTGGACCCTGCTCGAGCTCGCGCTTCTCGCCCTGATCGCGCTTCAGTGCGCGCGCCTGATCTGGACCGCCGCGACCCCCGTCGGACCGCTCGGCGAGTGGAGCGCGACACCTTCGGCCCGCGGCGACTCGGCCTCGGCCGCCCTCGGCGGTTTCGATCCCTTCTTCCGGCTCAGCGGCGCCGACGGGCCGGTGACCGTCACCTCGCTCAACCTCAAGCTTTTCGGCATCCGCCAGGACCAGGCCTCGGGCCGCGGCTCGGCGATCATCGCGGGCTCGAACGGCGAGCAGCGCAGCATCGCCGTCGGCGAGGAGATCGAGCCGGGAGTGATCCTCAAGTCCGTCGACTTCGACAGCGTCACCATCTCGCGCGGCGGCGCCGACGAGCAATTGTTCATGGACCAGTCCCAGACACCGGCGACCGTGACCCCCCGGGGCGCGCCGGCGCCCGTCCAGCCGACGGCGCCGGTCGTCAATCCCACGACCGCCGTGGAGCCGGGCAGCAGGCCCGTTCCGCCGTCGACGCTTTATCCGAACGAAAGAGCCCCGCAGTGAAGCGCGCCTTCCTCGCCCTCGCACTGATGGTCGCGGCGCCGCTCACGCCCGCCTTCGCGCAGCATGTCGTCAATTTCCGCGAGGCGGACATCCGCGCCTTCATCGAGGACGCGGCGCGGGTGACGGGCCGCACCTTCATCGTCGACCCGGCGGTGAGCGGGAAAGTGTCGGTGGTCACCCAGCGGCCGCTTTCGCGCTCCGAATATTTCGAGCTGTTCCTCTCCACCCTTCGCGCCAACGGGCTGATGGCGGTGCCGCTCCAGGGCGGCGCCTTCCGAATCCAGCCCATCGCCACCGGCGCCGCGGCCGGAGGCCGGGTCGCGAGCCGCGGCAGCGCCAACAATTTCGTCACCGAGATCTTCCGCACCCGGAGCATAGAGGGCGCCCAGGCGCTCGAGGCGCTTCGGCCGCTGGTCAGCCGGGAAGGGTCGATCACGGCGAGCCGCAACTCGATCGTGGTCGCCGATTTCGCCGACAACGTCGCCCGGATCCGGCAGGTGCTCAGGAGCATCGACCGGGATACGAACAACACCCGGATCGTCGCCCTGCGCAACGCCGGAGCGCGCGAGATCGCCACTTCGTTGAACGCCCTGATGGAGGGCAGCTCGCCGGGCGGCCGGGCCGCGACCATCGTTCCGGTCGACAGCTCCAACTCGATCGCGCTGCGCGGCGACGCCGCCACCGTCGCCCGGCTCGCGGCGATGGCCGAGGAGCTCGACCAGCGGGCCGCCACCGGCACCGAGATCCGGGTCATCTTCCTCCAGCACGCCGACGCCGCCCAGCTGTTGCCGGTGCTGCAGCAGCTGCTCGGCCAGCCGGTAACCCAGCCGCCGCCCAGCCCCGGCCTGTCGTCGGCGCGGAGCGAAGGGACGACATCGTCGACGACGACCCGCAGCGGCGGCGGGCGGCCGCCGATCCGGACGACGACCAGCACGGCCGAGACGCCCGCCCCGGAGAGCGCGGCCGCCACGGGAGTGAGCATCTTCGGCCCGCGCGGCGCGGTGGTCACCCGCTTCCAGGGCGCCAACGCCCTCGTCATCGCCGCCTCGACCGACGTCCAGCGCCAGCTCGGCGAGGTCATCCGCCAGCTCGACACCCGCCGCGAGCAGGTTCTGGTCGAGGCGATCATCGTCGAGATTTCCGACAACGCCGCCAAGAAGCTCGGGGTTCAGCTGCTCCTCTCCGGCCTCGGCGGGAGCAACATCCCCTTCGCCGTCACCAATTATTCCAACGCCAATCCGAATCTCCTGACCGTCGCCGGAGCGGTCGCCGCCGAGCGGCTGAGAACGACGACGACCACGGTCAACGGCCAGGTCGTGACCACCACCCAGAATTCGCCGGTCGCCGATGCCCTGCAGGAGGCGGCGGTGAATTCGGTGCTCGGCGCGACCGGCGGAATCGCCGGCCTCGCCTTCCGCACCGGCAACGCCATCTTCGGGGCGATCATCAACGCGGTGAAGTCCGACAGCAAGTCGAACATTCTCTCCACCCCGTCGATCATGACCCTCGACAATCAGGAGGCCCGAATCCTGGTCGGCCAGGAGATTCCGATCACGACCGGCGAGGCGCTGTCGCCCAATTTCGACAACCAGTTCCGCACCGTCGACCGCGAGAATGTCGGGATCACGCTCGAGGTGCTTCCGCAGATCAATGCCGGCGGCTCGATCAAGCTCAACCTCCGCCAGGAAGTGAGCTCGATCGCCGGGCCGGTGTCGGGCCGGTCGAGCGACCTCATCCTCAACAAGCGCGAGATCGAGACGGTGATCACCGTCGACGACGGCGAGATCGTCGGGATCGGCGGGCTGCTCGACGACAATGAGCGCCGCACCCTCGAGAAGATTCCCTTCCTCGGCGACCTTCCGGCGATCGGCAATCTGTTCAAGTCCAAGAGCCGGGCGCGCGCCAAGACCAATCTGATGGTCTTCATCCGGCCGACCATCCTTCGTTCCGCCGCCGACGCCCGGGCGATGACCGAGCGCCGCTACGGCTACATACGCGGCATGCAATATCTGCAGAATCCGAACGAGGAGCCAAGCATCGACGAGCTGGTCCGCGAATATATGGGAATGGTCCCGCCGGACCCCGCGCCGCCCCCGCCGCCGCCGGCCGACCCTTCGAACTATATCCCCGGAGCCAAGCCGGGCGATGCCGTGGTAACCCCGCCTCCCGGGACGCCGCCGACGGGGTCTCCGCGGTGATGGCTGACCGTCATCCCGGCGAAAGCCGGGACCTCGGCGAGGAGGGCCGTGACCTTCCGGCCGGGGCCCCCGGCTTTCGCCGGGGTGACGAGATGGCGCCGGCCCCCAACCTTCCCTACCTCTTCGCAAAGCGTAACGGCATCGCCCTCGTCGGGGAGGCGAATGGCCAGGCCCGGGTCGCCCTGCGCGAGGGCGCCGATCCGCGCGCCCTGATCGAGGCGCGGCGAGTGCTTGGGCGGCCGCTGGCGGTCGAGCCCACGACCGCCGACGGTTTCGACAAGCTTCTGTCCGAGCGCTACGCCATGGACGACCAGGCGGCGGCCGACGCCGCCGGCTCGCTCGGCCTCGGCGACGAATTAAGCCACCTCGCCACCGACCTTCCGACCGCCGAAGACCTGCTCGACAGCGCCGACGACGCTCCGGCGATCCGGCTCATCAACGGGATCATCGCCGACGCCGCCCGGCAGGGCGTCTCGGACATCCACATCGAGCCGTACGAGACCGGGCTCGTCGTCCGAATGAGGATCGACGGCGTGCTTCGCGAGACCCTCCGGATGCCGGCCCATGTCGCTCCGGTGGTGGTCAGCCGGATCAAGGTCATGGCCCGCCTCGACATCGCGGAGCGCCGGGTGCCGCAGGACGGGCGGATCGGGCTGACGCTGGGAGGCAAGTTGCTCGACGTCCGGGTTTCCACCCTGCCCAGCCGCGCGGGCGAGCGGGTGGTGCTCCGAATCCTCGACAAGGAGAATGCCGGGATCGATCTCGATTCGCTCGGCATGCCGGCCTCGGTCCATGCCCTGTTCGCCGGGGCCCTGACCGAGCCCAATGGAATCGTCCTCGTCACCGGTCCGACCGGATCGGGCAAGACGACCAGCCTCTATGCCGGCCTGAGGCTCCTCAACGACGGCAGCCGCAACATCCTCACCGTCGAGGACCCGGTCGAATATGCGGTCGACGGGGTCGGCCAGACCCAGGTCAATGCAAAGGTCGGCCTCAGCTTCGCCGCGGGGCTGCGGGCGATCCTGCGCCAGGATCCCGACGTCGTCATGGTCGGCGAGATACGCGACCGCGAGACCGCCGAGATCGCGGTCCAGGCGTCACTGACCGGCCACCTCGTCCTCTCCACCGTCCATACCAACGACGCGATCGGGGCGATCACCCGGATGCGCGACATGAAGGTCGAGCCGTTCCTGCTCGCCTCGACGCTCCGGGCGGTGATCGCCCAGCGGCTGGTCCGTCGGCTCTGCCCGGTCTGCCGGACGCCGGTGGCCGCCGACCCGGCCATGGCGGCCCTGGTCGGGCTGGAGCCCGGGGACGTCGTCCACGAGCCGCGCGGCTGCGCCGAGTGCGGCAACAGCGGCTACAAGGGCCGCACCGGCGTGTTCGAGGCGGTCCGGATCGACGAGACCGTCCGCCGCCTGATCAACGCCGGCGGCGACGAGGTCGAGATCTCCGCCCACGCCTTCCGCAGCAGTCCCAATCTCGCCGCCGCCGCTCAGCAGCTCGTCCGCGAAGGCGTGACCAGCGTCGGCGAGGCGGTGCGGGTGTCGCGCCGCGAGAGCGAGGATGTCTGAGTTCGCCTATCTCGTCCTCGACCGCGCCGGGCGCGAGCGGCGCGGGTCGCTGCGCGCGCAGACCCTCGACGAGGCCCGGGAGAAGCTGAGCGCGCGCGGGCTGTTCGTGGTCAGGATGGAGAGCTCGGGCGGGGAGGCGCCGCCGCCTCTGCTCTCGCGCCAGATCTTCGCGCGCAAGAAGCTGAACGGCCGCCAGCTCACCGTCTTCACCCGGCAATTGTCGACCCTCGTCCAGGTCAGCCCGCTCGAGGAGGCGCTGAGGACGATCGCCCGCCAGACCGAGAAGGACCAGGTCCGCGACGTGCTGATGTCGGTTCACGCCTCCGTGCTCGAGGGGCGGCGCCTGTCCGAAGCGATGGCGCGCCAGCCCGCGAGCTTCCCGCCCCTCTATCGCGGCATGGTCCAGGCCGGCGAGGGATCGGGCACCTTGCCCGCCATCCTGGAGCGGCTCGCCGGCCTGCTCGAGCGGCAGGCGCAGGTGAGGAGCAAGGTGCTGAGCGCCCTTGCCTATCCGGCGGTGCTGGCTCTGGTCGCGGCCTTCGTGGTCTTCTCCCTGATGGTGTTCGTGGTGCCCCGGGTGGTCGAGCAGTTCGAGGATATCGGCCAGGCGCTGCCCTTCCTCACCCGGGCGGTGATCGCCACCTCGCACCTGCTCGCGGGCTGGTGGTGGGCGATATTGCTCGGGCTCGCGGCGATCGGCTTCCTGACCGGCCGGGCGCTTCGAGACGAGGGCGCCCGGCTGCGCTTCGACCGGGGGCTGCTCAAGGTCCCCGTCATCGGCCGGCTGCTTCGGGACCTCCACGCGGCCCGGATGGCGCGCACCCTGTCGACGATGGTGGCGAGCCGGCTGCCGCTGCTCGAAGGCCTCAAGCTGACCACCGAGACCGTCCACAACCGCGCCCTTCGCGCCGCCACCGCCCAGATCGCCGAGGCGGTTCGCACCGGCGGCAGCCTGTCGGGCGCCCTGAAGCGCTCCGGGATCTTCCCGCCCCTGCTCGTCTACCTCGCCGCAAGCGGCGAGGCGAGCGGCCGGCTCGACCTGATGCTGGAGCGCGCGGCCGACTATCTCGAGCGCGAGTTCGACAGCTTCACCACGACCGCGCTCGCCTTGCTCGAGCCGGCGATCATCGTCCTGATGGGCGCTCTGGTCGCGGTGATCGTCTTGTCCATATTGCTGCCGATCCTGCAGCTCGACACATTGGCCGGAGGAATGGGATGAACAGGTTAGGTGGGAAAATCCTCCCTGCGTTCTCGCGGGGAGGGGGACCGCGCGAAGCGCGGTGGAGGGGTTCTTCGGGGTCTCAGGAACCCCTCCACCATGCTTCGCATGATGCCCCTCCCCGGCCAATGCCGGGGAGGAATGAGAGCGGCTTCACGCTGGTCGAGCTGATGGTGGTCATCGTCATCATCGGGCTGCTCGCCACCGTTGTGATCATCAACGTCATGCCCGCCACCGACAAGGCGGCGATCACCAAGGCCAAGGCGGACGTGGCGACGCTCGAGCAGGGCGTCGAGATGTACCGGCTCAACAAGCTGCGCTACCCGAGCGGGGCGGAAGGGCTCCAGGCGGTGACGGCGGAAGGCTATGTCAAGCGCCTGCCCAAGGACCCGTGGGGCAACGCCTATCGCTACGCGTCGCCCGGGCGGAACGGCGCGGCGTTCGAGATATACAGCTACGGGGCCGACGGCCGCGAAGGGGGGACAGGCCAGGATGCGGACATCGGCAACTGGGACGGCTGAGGGTTGAATGGGGCGGACCGCGATCAGGACCCCCCGGCATTCCGGCTTGCGCGGGGATGACGGCTTCACCCTCGTCGAGCTTCTCGTCGTCCTCGTCATCATCGGCCTGGTCTCGGCCGCCGTGGTGGTGGGCATGCCGGACCCGCGCGGGGCCCTGCGCGGGGAGGCGCTTCGCCTCGCCGCCCGGGCCGAGGCGGCGCGCGAGCGGGCGATGATGGACAACAAGCCGGTGGCGCTGGTGCTCAAGGACGGCGGCTACGGCTTCGAGTGGCGCACCGGCGGCGAGTGGCGCCCGGTCGGCGAGCGGCCGTTCCTCGAGCAGAGCTGGAGCGAGGGCACGAGGGCTTCGATGGAAAGCGGCGAGTCCCGGATCGTGTTCGATTCGACGGGCTTCGCCGAGCCCGCGCGGCTGCGGCTGGCGCGCGGCAGGGAAGAGGCCGAGGTCGAGATCGTCGACGGGGGACGGGTCCATGTCGTCCGCTAGAAGCCCGAAATTCCTCTCCGCGATTTCGCGGCGACGGGAGCCGCGCGTGGCGCGGCGGTGCGATTCCTCGGGGTCTCGAGGCCCCCTCCACCGTGCTTCGCCCGGTTACCCTCCCCGGCAAATGCCGGGGAGGAACGATGGCTTCACCCTGGTCGAGATGCTGGTGGCGCTCGCGATCTTCAGCCTCGCGGCGATGGCCCTGCTCCGCCTGGAAGGGGCGACGGTCAAGACCACGGCGCTGCTCCAGGAGCAGGCGCTGGCGCAGACGGTGGCGCGCAATCTCGCGGTCGAGGTTCTCACCGACCCGGAGCCGCCCGCCTTCGGCGCCGTCCGCGGCGAGGCGGTCAATGCCGGCCGCAAATGGCGCTGGACCCGAGTGGTCGGCCGCTCGCCCGAGCCGCGCATCCAGCAGATCCGGATCGAGGTCCGCAGTGACCGCGGGCCTGAAGCGGCCAATCTCACCCTGTTCCGGAGGGGGCCGCGGTGAGCGTAATACGTCATCCCGGCGAAAGCCGGGACCTCCGGACGAGAAGTCTCGGCGGGTCCCCCCGAGGTCCCGGCTTGCGCCGGGATGACGAGCTCGGCTTCACCCTCGCCGAGCTCCTCGTTTCGCTCTTCATCTTCGGCCTGCTCTCCGCCGCCGGCGTCGGCCTGCTGTCGTTCAGCGTCCGCGCGCAGGAGGCGGCCGGTGCGCGGCTCGGCGATCTCGCCGATTTCCGCCGGGCCGGGGCGCTTCTCGCCGGCGACCTCGCCCAGGCGGCGACCCGGATGGGGCGGGACTCCGCCGGCAACGCGCGCCCCGCCTTCCACGGCGTGGGCGGGGAGCAGGGCGGAGTCGCCCTGGCCTTCGTCCGGCGGGGCTGGGAGAATCTCGACGATACGCCGCGGGCCTCGCTTCAACGGGTCGAATACAGCCTCAGCGACGGCAGGCTCGAACGGCGCGTCTATCCTCGGCTCGACGGAGCGGCGCCGCTTCCGGCGACGACCGTCGTCGACGGAGTGCGCCGGATACGGCTTCGCTATCGCGATCGCGAAGGCAATTGGCGCGAGCGCTGGGACCCGACCAGGGCGAACGAGCTGCCCCGCGCGGTCGAGCTGGTGATGGACGCCCGGGGCAGCGGCACCACCCGGCAGCTCTTCCAGACCGGGACGATGTGGTGAATCGGCCGGTGCCCCCTTCCGAGCGCGGAGCGGCGCTGCTCGCCGTGCTGGTGCTGGTCGTGATCATGGCGGCGATCGCGGCCGGGGCCTTCGAGCGGCTCCGGCTGTCGACGGCGATGGCGATGAACGGCGCCGCGCTGGACCAGGCGCGGGGCTATGCGCTGGGAATCGAGGACCTGCTCGCCCTCAGGATCGACGACCTCGCCGGCCAGGACGCCTACGTGACCACCCTTGCCGGCGACTGGAACGGCACCGAGCGGCGGATTCCACTGCCGGGCGCCGGGCTCGCCAGCGGCACCGTCCGCGACGGCGGCAATTGCTTCAACCTCAACAGCCTCGTCCAGGGCGACGCCGCCGCCGGCGCCCTGGCCCAGCGGCCGGCGGCGATCGAGCAGTTCGTGGCCCTGATGATCGTCCTCGGGCTTCCCGAGCCGACCGCCCGCCGGATCGCGGCGGCCACCGCGGACTGGATCGATTCCGACGACCAGACCAGCCCCCAGGGCGCCGAAGACGGCGCGTATAGCGGATCCGAGCCGGCCTATCGCACCGGCAACACCCTGCTCGCCGATCCCAGCGAGCTTCGCGCCGTCGCCGGCGTCACGCCGGAGACCTACCGGACGCTTAGGCCGTTCCTGTGCGCGCTCCCGGCCGCCGACATGTCGCCGATCAACGTCAACACCCTGATGCCGCGCGACGCTCCGCTCCTCGCCATGTTCGCCCCGGCCAAGGCCCGTCCGGACCGGCTGCGGGGGCTGATCGCGTCCCGGCCGAAGGACGGCTGGCGCAACACATACGATTTCTGGCGAAGTGCCGAAGGGGCCGGGCTAGAGACGAGCTCGGATCCCATGTCGCAGCTTCAGCTCAAGACCTATTGGTTCACCATCGACGTCTCCGTCCGGTTCGAGGATTCGGAGATGGAGGAATGGGCGTTGGTCGACGCCCGCCTCGCTCCGGCGAAGGTGGTCGCCCGCCGGTGGGGCGGCGAATGAGGGAGGCCCTGCTGCTCTTCCTCGGCCGCGGCGGGGGCGTCGAGGGTTGGATCCGCCTGGCCCAGGGCGAGGCCGCGGCGCGCGGTCCCGGGATCGAGGGCGCCGACGCGCATCGAGCGGCGCCGGTGGTCGCGGTCGCGCCCGGCGAGGAGGTGACTCTGCGCTGGCTCGATCTGCCGTCCGGCCTTTCCCCGGCGCAGGCCGCCGGGGCGGCCCGGCTGATGGCCGCGGAGCTCAGCGCGCAGCCGGTGAGCGAGCTTCACGTCGCGGCCGGCCGGGGCGGGGAGGACGGCCTCGGGCGATGCGTCGGGCTCGTGCCCGTTGAGACGATGCGCGGCTGGCTGGCCGACCTCGAGAGCGCCGGCTTCGATCCGGAGCGGGTGATCCCCGAGACGTTGCTGGTCCCGGCGCCGGACGACGGGCTCGCGGCCTGGGATGCCGGTCCGCTCCGCCTCTACCGCGGGCGCGCCGAAGCCTTCGCCGCCGAACCCGAGCTGGGCGACCTCCTGCTCGCCGGCCGGACCGCCGTTCCGGTCGGCCCTGAGGCCTTCGCGGCAGGGCTCGCCGCAGCGCTCGACGAGGCGCCGCTCGATCTGAGGCAGGGCCCGTTCGCCCGGCGCCGCGACTGGAGGGTCGCTCCGGCCCGAGCGCGGCGGCTCGCGATGCTGACCGCGGCCCTGTTGCTGATCAGCCTCGCCGTGCAGGTCGCGCTCATCGCCCGCTACAGCTTCGCCGCCGATTCCGCCGATGCCGAGGCTCGCCGGGTCGCCGCCGCGGCGCTGCCCCGCAGCCCCGGCCTCGCGGACCCGCACACTGCGCTGACCCAGCGCCTGGCCGAGCTTCGCGGCGGCGGCGCCGGCTTCCGGGCCACGGCCGGGGCCCTGTTCGAGGCGGTGAAGGCGACCCCCAATATCGAGCTGACGGCGCTGGCTTTCTCACCCGACGGGCTGCTCCGCGCCACCGTCCAGGCCGATTCGCCGGCGGCTATCGAGGCGCTTCGCCAGCGGGTCGAGGCGAGCGGATTCGGTGCCGAAGCGGGGCCGCCCCGTTCGGGCGGGGGGCGCCGGGTCGCCGATCTCACGGTGCGGCCGCGATGAGCGCCCGGCTGACCGCACTGTGGCTGGCCCGCACCCCGCGCGAGCGCTGGCTGCTCGGGGTGATGCTGGCCCTCGTGGGGCTTGTCCTCGCCTGGCTGCTCATCCTCCGGCCGCTGGGCGACATGCTCTCGGTGGCGAGGCAGAGGCACGGGGAGGCCGTTGCGGCCCTCGCCGAAGCCCGTTCGCAGGCGGCCGCGATCGCCGCCCTGGAGCGCAACCGGCCGGCGCCCTTCGAGGGGTCCATCGACACCGCCCTCTCGGCGGCGGCCTCCGAGGCCGGCTTCCAGCTTTCCGGAGTCCAGCCCGAGGGCCCCGGCCGGGCGTCGATCGCCATCGGAGCGGCCAAGCCGCAGGCCCTGTTCGGCTGGATCGCGGCGCTCGAGGCCCAGGGCTATATCGTGCAGAGCCTGACCGCGAGCAGCAATCCCGACCGCACGCTCTCCGCCCAGATCCTGTTCCGGGCGAGGGGCGGCTGATGCGACTGAGGCTGCGCTGGTGGCGCGAGATATTCTTCCTCGCGGCCCTCCTCTTCTCGCTGACCGCGCTGGTGCCGCTCCGCTTCGCGCTTGGCTGGCTGGGCTATGCCGACAAGGGACTGTCGGCGCGCGAGGCGAGCGGAAGCCTCTGGCTCGGGGCGCTTTCGGAAGCCCGTTTCGGCGCCGTCCCGCTCGGCGACGTCGCGACTCGGCTCCGCATGCAGCCGCTGCTGGTCGGCCGGGCGCGGCTGGACCTCGAGCAGGCCGACGACGGCTTGAAGGGGGCGATGACCCTGTCCAGGCACGGCTTCGGGATCGACGACGCCACCGGAACGATCGAGGGGCCGGCCTTGGCCGAGCTGCCGCCGCCGACCCTCGACCTCGCCGATCTCAGCTTCCGCTTCGCCGACGGCCTCTGCGCCCACGCCGAAGGGTTGGTGAAGGCGCGCTTCGCCGGCGAGCTCGGGAGCGTGCCGCTCCCCGCCGGATTCAGCGGCGAGGCGCGCTGCGACGGCCCCGCCTTGCTGCTGCCGCTGGTCAGCCAGTCGGGCGGGGAGCGGCTCGACGTCCGCCTGTTCGCGGACGGCCGCTACCGGATCGACGCGACCCTCCGCCCCGGCGGCGCGCCTTATTCCTCGCGCCTCGAAGGTCGGTTCTGAGCCGGGGCCCGGCCCGGCAGGAGCCGAGCATCCTCGCCTTTGTAGCGGGCCTCCAGGAAGCGGTTCTGCGTCTCGAAGGTCATCATCGGGTCTCGGCCGACCTCGCGGCAGAGCTCGTCCAGGGCGTCCGCGACCGTCTCCAGGGCGGCGCGGAGGCCGGCCCGGACCTCCGGCTCCTCCTCCCGGGCCGAGCCGGATAGGGCTTCCCAGGCGAGCACCAGCCTCGGCAGGTGGTCACCGAGGAGCCGCCTGGCCTCCCAGGCCGAGGTCGAATGCGGGGCGAGGGTGGCGAGGTGCGGCTGGAGGTCGCCGAGGCGCCGGAAGATCCGGTCGAGCGGCGGCCGGCAGTCGAGCGGTAGCCCCTCGCGCCGCTCGAGCAGCCAGTCCTCCGCATCGCCCGGAAGCTCGGCCAGCTCGGCCTGCGAGAAATCGCCGTCGTCGCCGCGCCGCCGCGAAGGCCTGAACAGGGACCCGGCGCCGAGGAGGAGGGCGCCGCCGCCGGCCGCGGCCAGCACCGGCAGCGCCACCGGGGCGACCAGCGTTCCGACCCCCAGGATGGCCGCTCCCGAGGCGCCGCCGATCAATGCGGCCCGCTTCAGCCGACGCCCCGCCTCGCGAGCCTGCCGCTGCTCGCGGCGCTTCTCGGCCGCGCGCACCGCTTTCGATTTGACGTGGCGCCGGAGATATTCGTCGGCCTGCCGAAGCATTCCGGCGACGTCGAAGCCCATTATCGCTCTCCCGGGCCGCCGTCTTCCTTGTAGCGGCTCTCGATGAACCGGCCCTGGGTCTCGAAGGCCTGGCGATCGCCCTGGACCAGCTTGTCGCCGATGTCGCCGAGCGCCTGGCGGGCGGCGTCGAGGCTGGCGACGAGACGCTGGTCCGCGGTCAGCCCTTCGCCGTCCGGCTGGTGCCTGTAGGCTTCGGGAATGCGTTCGTAGCGCTCGATCAGCTCGGGCAGATGCTTGCCCATCAGCCGGCGCGCGTCCTGGGCGAGCGGGTCGAGCGGATCGACTTCGGCCAGCCGGGATTCGAGCAGGGGCAGCTGGGTCCCGATGGCGTCCGCCCGTTGCGCGGCCGGCGCCGGCAAGGCGGCGCGCCGCCGCACCAGCATGGACTCGAGCTGGCGCACGACGGTGCCGGTGGGGACCTCCTCGCTATAGGCCACCCTCTTCGGCTCGGAGGGCCAGAACGAGACGAGCAGCAGGATGGCCAGCACGGCGAGGCCGACGAAGAAGAGGCCGGTGATCCCGATCGGCCCAACGACCAGCCCGAAGCCGATCGTCAGGACGACGAGCGCCGCGATCGCAACGCCCATCGTCGCGCCCCGGCGGGCGATGGAGCCCGCCGCCCGGCCGTAATAGCGCCGCCTCAGGCTCGAGGCGGCGGGCGTGTGGCCGTCGAGCCGCGCCGAATATTCGTCGAACCGGGCGATCGCCTCCTCGACGCTGCGGGGCGTTCTCGCCATTTTCAGCTCTCGATCGGTCCGAGCAGGGACGTGGAGGCCGTGCGGCCGGCGAGGCGGTTCTGCTCGACGCCCTCGGCGCGGGCGATGTAGCCGCGGCTCTTCTCGACCTCGCTGGAGAGGGTGTCGACGGTCTGCTTCATGGCGCCCAGGGCCTCGAGCTTGAAGGTGTCGATCGTGTCCATCGTGTCGTAGATGTTCTGGAAGGCGCGCTGCAGCGTCTCCAGCGGGATGGTGGCCGAGGCCGCCTGCTTGTGGATGTCGCCTGTCTGGCTCTTCAGCAATTCGCCGGTTCGGTCGATCATGTTGGCGGTGGTGGTGTTGAGCGCGGTGATCTGCTCCAGCACCAGCCTCTGGTTGGTCAGCGCCTGCGCCACCGTCACCGCGGTCCGCAGCGCCGCGACCGTAGTGGTCGAAGCGCGGTCGACCCCCTTCACCAGCTCGACATTGTTCTTCTTAACCAGGTCGAGCGCGAGATAGCCCTGCACCGTCACCGCCATCTGGGTCAAAAGGTCGGTGGTGCGCTGGCGGGTGTAGAAGAGCGCG
>DASTLX010000037.1:0-7322 GCA_035714565.1 Allosphingosinicella sp. | reverse complement strand
GTGCGCCTTGCTGGTGGTCGCCCCGCCGATCAGCAGCGGGGTCTTGAGGCCGAGCCGCTGCATTTCGCCCGCGACGGTAACCATCTCGTCCAGCGACGGCGTGATCAGGCCGGACAGGCCGATCATGTCGGCATTGTTGTCGTTGGCGCTCTTCAGGATGTCCTGCCAGGGCACCATCACGCCGAGGTCGATCACCTCGAAGCCGTTGCACTGCAGGACCACGCCGACGATGTTCTTGCCGATGTCGTGGACGTCGCCCTTGACGGTCGCCATGACGATGCGGCCCTTGCCCTGGGTGGCGCCGGATTTCTCCTTCTCCGCCTCGATGAAGGGGATGAGGTGGGCCACGGCCTTCTTCATGACGCGCGCCGACTTCACTACCTGCGGCAGGAACATCTTGCCCGATCCGAACAGGTCGCCGACGACGTTCATGCCGTCCATGAGCGGACCTTCGATGACGTGGATCGGCCGCTCGGCGGTCTGCCGCGCTTCCTCGGTATCCTCGACCACCCAGGCGTCTATGCCCTTGACGAGCGCATGCTCGAGCCGCTTGCCGACGTCCCAGCCGCGCCATTCGGCTTCGGCCTTCTCACGGACGGGATCCGTGCCGCGATACTTCTCGGCGAGGTCGACCAGCCGCTCGGTCGCGTCGTCGCGCCGGTCGAGGATCACGTCCTCGCAGGCCTCGCGAAGCTCCGGGTCGATCGTGTCGTAGACGTCGAGCTGGCCGGCGTTGACGATCGCCATGTCGAGACCGGCGGGGATGGCGTGGTAGAGGAAGATGGAGTGCATCGCCCGGCGCACCGGCTCGTTGCCGCGGAAGCTGAAGCTGAGGTTGGACAGGCCGCCCGAGATATGGACGTGCGGGCAGCGCGCCTTGATCTCGCGGCACGCCTCGATGAAATCGAGGGCGTAGCGGCGATGCTCGTCGATGCCGGTGGCGATGGCGAAGATGTTCGGATCGAAGATGATGTCTTCGGCCGGAAAGCCGTCGCCGACCAGCAGGTCATAGGCGCGGGTGCAGATCTCGACCTTGCGCTCCTTGGTGTCGGCCTGCCCCACCTCGTCGAAGGCCATGACGACGACGGCGGCGCCGTAGTCGCGCACCTTGCGGGCGTGGGCGAGGAACTCCTCCTCGCCTTCCTTCATGCTGATCGAGTTGACGATCGGCTTGCCCGAGACGCATTTCAGGCCGGCCTCGATCACCGTCCATTTCGAGCTGTCGATCATCACCGGCACCCGGGCGATGTCCGGCTCGGCCGCGATCAGTTTGAGGAAGGTCGTCATCGCATATTCGGCGTCGAGCAGGCCCTCGTCCATGTTGACGTCGATGACTTGGGCGCCGTTCTCGACCTGCTGGCGCGCGACTTCGACGGCCGCGGCATAGTCGCCGGCCATGATCAGCTTCTTGAACCGGGCCGAGCCGGTGACGTTGGTCCGCTCGCCGATGTTGACGAAGGTGGAGGAAGCGGCGGTGGTTTCGGATTCCTCACCCGTTCGGGCTGAGCTTGTCGAAGCCCCTCCCTGTTCGTCGGGTGCAGTGGAGGAAAGCCCTTCGACAGGCTCAGGGCGAACGGAATTGGTCATGGGTCAGGCAGCCAGTGTCATGGGTTCGATGCCCGCCAGAAGCGTTCGGCGGGACGGTTGAGCGATCTTGCGCGGCGCATATCCCTTCGCCGCCTCCGCGATCGCCGCGATATGCGCCGGGGTCGTGCCGCAGCAGCCGCCGACGATGTTCACGATGCCCTGCTCGCACCACTCGCGGACCTGGGCGGCGGTCTCGGCGGGTCCCTCGTCATATTCGCCGAGGTCGTTGGGAAGGCCGGCATTGGGATAGGCCATGATCAACGTGTCGGCCAAAGCCGACAAAGCTGACACATGCGCTCGAAGCTGGCTTGCTCCGAACGAGCAGTTGAGACCGATCGACAGCGGCCGGGCGTGGCGGACGCTCGCCCAGAAGGCCTCGATCGAATGGCCGGAAAGGTTGCGGCCGGAAAGATCGGTGATCGTCATCGAAAGCATGATCGGAAGCTCGCGGTCGACCCGCTTCGCGGCGTGGATCGCCGCCTTGGCGTTCAAAGTGTCGAACACCGTCTCGATGAGGACGATCTCGGCGCCGCCCTCGACCAGCCCTTCGATCTGCTCGACATAGACGTCGGAGAGGGTGTCGAAGTCGATCTCGCGATAGCCCGGGTCGTTGACGTTGGGCGACAGCGACAGGGTCTTGTTGGTGGGTCCGAGCGCTCCGACGACCCAGCGCTTGCGGCCGTCCTTCTGGGCCTGGCGCTCGGCGACCTCGGCGATGATGCGCGCGGCGGCGCAGTTGATCTCGCGGACCATGTGCTCGGCGCCGTAATCGGCCTGGCTGATCCGGTTGGCGTTGAAGCTGTTGGTGGCGAGCAGCTCCGCCCCCGCGTCCGCGAAGCTCTGGCAGATCTCGCCGACCAGCTCGGGCTGGGTCAGGTTGAGAAGGTCGTTATTGCCTTTCTGGTCGCGCGACAGGCCGAGGCTGCCCGCGTAATCGGCCTCCCTGAGTCGGCGGTTCTGGACCTGGGTGCCGTAGGCGCCGTCCTTGATCAGGATGCGCTCGGCGGCGGCGGCGCTAAGCTGCTGTGCGACGTTCATCTTCATCCTTCGGGCGAAGGCCGAGCAGGTGGCAGATGGCGTAAGCCAGCTCGGCGCGATTGAGCGTGTAGAAATGGAACTGGCGGACCCCGCCGGCGTAGAGCTGGCCGCAAAGCTCGGCCGCGACGGTCGCGGCGACGAGCTGGCGGGCGGCCGGCAGGTCGTCCAGCCCCTCGAACAATTTGTCCATCCAGGGCGGGATGGCGGCGCCGCACAGGGCGGCGAACTTGCGGGTCTGGGCGACGTTGGAGACGGGAAGGATGCCCGGCACCAGCTCGGCGTCGATCCCGGCCGCCGCCGCCTCGTCGCGGAAGCGGAAGAAGCTTTCCGGCGAAAAGAAGAATTGAGTGATGGCCCGGTCCGCGCCGGCGTCGATCTTGCGCTTGAGATTGTCGAGGTCGGCGGCGCGGGTCGGCGAATCGGGATGCATCTCCGGATAGGCGGCGACCGAGATCTCGAACGGCGCGACCCGCTTCAGGCCCGCGACCAGCTCGGCGGCGTTGGCATAGCCGTCGGGACGCGCGCAAAAGCCCTTGCCGGGCTCGGGCGGGTCGCCGCGAAGCGCCACGACGTGGCGGATCCCGGCCTGCCAATAGCCGAGCGCGACCTCGTCGATCTGGCTCCGGCTCGCTTCGACGCAGGTCAGGTGGGCGGCCGGCGCGAGCGAAGTCTCCTGGGCGATCCGGACGACCGTATTGTGGGTGCGCTCCCGGGTCGAGCCGCCGGCGCCGTAGGTGACCGACACGAAGCGCGGCCCGAGCGGCTCGAGGGTCTTCACCGACTCCCACAGCGTCTCCTCCATCCGCTCGGTCTTGGGCGGGAAGAATTCGAACGAGACTCCGATATCGCCGGCGACGTCGGCGAAGAGCGGCTCGCGCCACCGCGCGATATCGGGAGCGAGCGGGCTCATGCCACCACCTTCAGTTTTTCCTGGGGACGCTCGCCCTCCCAGAGCGTGACCGTCAGCTCGCCGCCCTCGAGATGCTCGACGACCCGGCCGCGAAGCCCGGCCCCGTCCAGATATTTGAGCATGACGTCGTCGGCGAAGCCGAGGCGGAGATGGGCGTCGCGGGCGCGCAATTCCTCGCGCTCGTGGGGGGCGAAGTCGACGATCAGGAGCCGGCCGCCGGGCGCGAGCAGCCGCGCCGCCTCGGCGACCGCGGCCGCGGGCTGCTGGGCGTAATGGAGGACCTGGTGGAGGATGACCGTGTCGGCCGAGCCCGCGCCCAGCGGCAGGGCGTACATGTCGCCCTGGCGAAGCTCGGCCGCGGCGAGCCCCGCCTGGGCGAGCTTGACCCGGGCGAGCCGGAGCATCTCCGGCGAGCGGTCGACGCCGAGGGCGCGTTCCGCGGCCGGGCCGAACAACTCGAGCATCCGCCCGGTGCCGGTGCCGATGTCGACCAGGCGGCCGACGGGACGCTGTCCGAGCGCCCGAGCGCAGGCGGCTTCCACCTCGCTCTCGGCGATGTGGAGCGAGCGCATCTCGTCCCAGTCGCCGGCATGGGCCGCGAAATAGCGTTCGGCGGCGGCGGCGCGGTCGGCTCGGACGGCGGCGAGGCGGGCGGCGTCGGCGGCGGCCCACGGGTCCTCGCCGTCGAGCTCCGCCCAGCGTTCGAGGGCCGCGAAGAGCGGCTCCACCCGGGCCGGCTCGGCGAGGCTCAGGAACACCCAGCTCCCCTCCTTGCGGCGCTCCGCGAGCCCGGCCTCGATGAGGATCCGGACGTGGCGCGACACGCGCGGCTGGCTCTGCCCCAGCACTTGCGCGAGCTCGCCGACCGAAAGCTCCATCGCTCGAAGCAGGGCGAGGATGCGAAGCCGCGTCGGATCGCCGAGCGATCGGAAGATTTCGGCGGCGGCGGGGGCGGTCGGGAACATGGGGATAAGGATATAAAGATATCTTTATATCCGGGTCAAGCACGGCGTTCCGCCTAACCTCCGAAACCGGGTTGCATTGTAGGATTTTTCCTGTCCATGGGTCGCCGCGGCCCCGAACCTGAAATCGGGGCGGTGCATATGTTTGCGTAATAGGCGAGACAAATCGGGCGCCGGAGACTAGGGCTGGAGAGGCAATTCCAACCAGCTGACGGATTCCCGGCAGGAAGGACCAGAGCTCATGACACAGACCGCGCTCGGCAGCGAGTTGTTCATCCATCTCGACACGGCGGGCCTCGCCGCGCTTCTGAAGGCGGTTGAGGCGGCGATGGTCGCCGGCGAGGGCCATCTGAGCCTGCGCGGCGCCGGGGGGATGGTCGCGAGAAGCGGCGGCTCGAGCCGGTTCGAGAGCCTGACCGTGGTCTTCGCCGATTCGGCGGGCCCGCCCGACGACGCGTGGCGGACGCGCAACCCGGATCCGGCGCCGGAGCCGCGCTCCCCGGTCCTCGAACTGCAGGATTGATCGGCGGGATGACTCGCCCACGCGCCGCCGCCCCTTGGGCGGCGCTCCGCTGCCGCTAAGCTGTTGACTCCCCGAAACGACCTCTTCAGACTTGCCGCTTCGGTTCGGCGCAATTGCTTACCAAACTAGTAGACATACCGCCGCGCCTCCGATACATCCGGTGCCGCCGGAAGCTGGCACGGGCCTTGCCCGTGTCCGGACCTCGCCCGGTAAGCCCTTATTCTCCAAGGAGAGAATGTTATGAAGAAGATCGTCCTCACCGCCGCCGCGGCCGTTCTGGCCCTCGGCGTCGCCGCCTGCCAGCCGTCCGCCAACGAAGCCGGCAACAACGTCGTCGACACCAACGTCACCGAGAACGGTGCCGACGTCGACGTCAACGGCGCCGCCCTCGACGTCAACGGCTCCGCCGCCATCGACGCCACCGGCAACGCGCTCGACAGCGTCGGCGACGCCGTCGGCAACACCGCGAGCGACGCCGCCAATGCGACGTCCGACGCCGCCAACGCCGTCTCGAACGCCGCCGACTAAGGCGAACGGCTCGATCCGGAATCAGAGGGTCGCGTGCCTCCGGCACGCGGCCCTTTTTATTTGCGCCCGACTGCGGCAAGCTGGACGCGACAGTCAGTCCCGGAGAGGTAGAAGATGAAGAGATACGCCCTGGCCGCCCTGCTCGCCGCCGCCGCTCTGACCGCCGGCTGCGGTCGCGAGGACGACGGCAGCCCGACCGCGGGCGACAACCGGTCGCTCGACAAGATCTCCAACGATCTCGACGCCGAAGTGCTCGACGCCTCCCCGGACAGCCTCGTCGCGGAAGAGCCGGCGCTCGGCAACGGCGAGGCCGGCGCCACCGGCGAGCTCCCGGTGGTCGGCAACGAGGCGACAGGCGACGCCGCCGCCAACGGGATGTAGCCAATAAAATCCTCCCCGAGATTTCTCGGGGAGGGGGCCGCGCGAAGCGCGGTGGAGGGGTTCTTCGGATTCAGAAAGAACCCCTCCACCATGCTTCGCACGGTCCCCCTCCCCCGCGAAAGCGGGGGAGGATTTAATAAAAAGGGCCGGGGAGTCGCCTCCCCGGCCCTTCTTTCATTCGGCGTCGGAGGTCCGGACTTAGAAGTCCATTCCGCCCATTCCGCCCATGCCGCCGCCGGGCATTCCGCCGCCGCCGGCCGGCTTGTCCTCCGGAGCCTCGCTCACCGCCGCTTCGGTGGTGATGAGCAGGCCGGCGACCGAGGCCGCGTCCTGGAGGGCGGTGCGGACGACCTTGGTCGGGTCGATGACTCCGGCCGAGACCAGGTTCTCGTAGACCTCGGTCTGGGCGTTGAAGCCCATCGTCTGGTCCTCGCCGTCGATCAGCTTGCCGGCGACGACGGCGCCGTCATGGCCCGCATTCTCGGCGATCTGGCGGATCGGCGACTGGAGCGCGCGGCGGACGATGTCGATGCCGCGGGTCTGGTCGTCATTGGCGCCCTTCATGTCGGCGAGCGCCTTGGTCGCGTAGAGGAGGGCGGTTCCGCCGCCGGGGACGATTCCTTCCTCGACCGCCGCGCGGGTGGCGTGGAGGGCGTCGTCGACGCGGTCCTTGCGCTCCTTGACCTCGATCTCGGACGAGCCGCCGACCTTGATCACGGCGACTCCGCCGGCGAGCTTGGCGAGGCGCTCCTGGAGCTTCTCCTTGTCATAGTCGCTGGTGGTGTTCTCGATCTGCGAGCGGATCGCCTCGACCCGGCCCTTGATGCGCTCGCCGTCGCCGGCGCCGTCGACGATGGTCGTGTTGTCCTTGTCGATGGTGACGCGCTTCGCCTGGCCGAGCATCGCGACGGTGACGTTCTCGAGCTTGATTCCGAGATCCTCGCTGATCATCTCGCCGTTGGTCAGGATCGCGATGTCCTCGAGCATCGCCTTGCGGCGATCGCCGAAGCCCGGAGCCTTGACCGCCGCGACCTTGAGGCCGCCGCGCAGCTTGTTGACGACGAGCGTGGCCAGGGCCTCGCCCTCGATGTCCTCGGCGATGATGAGGAGCGGACGGCCCGACTGGACCACCGCCTCGAGGATCGGGAGCATCGCCTGCAGGTTCGAGAGCTTCTTCTCATGGATGAGGATGTAGGGGTCGGTAAGCTCGACCTGCATCTTCTCCGGGTTGGTGATGAAGTAGGGCGAGAGATAGCCGCGGTCGAACTGCATGCCCTCGACGACGTCGAGCTCGAACTCGAGGCCCTTGGCCTCCTCGACCGTGATCACGCCTTCCTTGCCGACCTTGTCCATCGCCTCGGCGATCTTCTCGCCGACGACGGTGTCGCCGTTG
>DASTLX010000036.1:0-17894 GCA_035714565.1 Allosphingosinicella sp. | reverse complement strand
CGCGGAGAACATGGCTGAGGCCAAGCGCCGCATTCCGCATTTCACCCTGGTCGAGGAATATGACGTCACCGCGCTCGAGCAGACCCGCTCGATGATGAACTCGGACCGCGGCGGCAATCCCAAGCTCACCATGCTTCCCTTCCTGATCACCGCCATGGCCCGGACCCTCGCCGACTATCCGCAGATCAACACCCGCTACGACGACGACGAGAACGTCCTCTACCGCTCGGGCGCGGTCCACATGGGAATGGCGACCCAGACCCCGAACGGGCTCATGGTCCCCGTCATCCGCAACGCCGACCGACTCTCGATCTGGGACATCGCCCGGGAGATCCTCCGACTGTCGGAAGCCGCTCGCACCGGCAAGGCGAGCCGGGAGGAGCTGTCCGGCTCCACAATCACCATCTCCAGCCTCGGGCCGATGGGCGGGATCACCTCCACTCCGGTGATCAACCGCCCCGAAGTCGCGATCGTCGCGGTCAACAAGGTCGAGGAGAAGCCGGTCGTGATCGACGGCGAGCTCGAGATCCGCAAGCGAATGAACCTGTCCCTCTCCTGCGACCACCGGGTCGTTGACGGCTGGGACGCCGCCAACTTCATGCAGGATCTGAAGAAGCTGGTCGAAGCGCCTCTGAAGCTTCTGTCTTGAAAATCCTCCCCTGCATTTGCAGGGGAGGGGGACCACCCGAAGGGTGGTGGAGGGGCCCTTCGATACGGGCCCCTTCGACGCCGCCTGCGGCGGCGCTCAGGATAAACTTCGGCTTTGCCGAAGTCGAAGCGGCGTTTCGAAGGACCCCGCCTTTCCGCTCGGTCCCCTGCCGAGACAAGCTCGGGGAGGAATTGATCTCGTAACATTCCCACTCCACACTGGCGGCATGACGCTCGACCTCGACCGCCGACTCCTCCTCAAGGCCGGAACCCTCGGACTCGGCGCTCTCGCCGTTCCCGGAGTGGCTCAGATCGCCTCCCGGGTGGGCTTCACCCATGGGGTGGCGAGCGGCGAGCCGAGGCAGCGCTCGGTAATGCTGTGGAGCCGCCACGTCCCGATCGGCCGCGATACCTCCCGCCTCCGCTGGGAGATCCGGGACGAGAGGGAGCCGAGGCGGATCGTCGACTCGGGCGAGGTGGAGGCGACCCCCGAGACCGACTGGTGCGTGAAGGTCGTCGCTCGGGGGCTGAAGCCGGGCCGCTGGTACAGCTATCGGTTCCACAACCGCGACGGCGCCGCCGCCGTTTCGGGCCGCACCCGAACCCTTCCCGAAGGCCGAACCGATCGCTTCACGCTCGGAATCTTCTCCTGCGCCAACCTCGCCTTCGGCTATTTCAACGCCTACGGCCACGCCGCCGAGCGCTCGGACCTCGATCTGCTCGTCCATCTCGGCGACTATTTCTATGAATATGAAAGCGGCAAATATCCGGCGCCGAACGAGGCGCTGGCCGGCCGGATCCTCGAGCCGACGGGCGAAGCGATCGCTCTTGCCGACTATCGTCTCCGTCACTCCGCCTACCGGTCCGATCCCGACCTGAGGCGACTCCACGCCTCCGCGCCGATGGTGATGATGTGGGACGATCATGAGAGCGCGAACGACAGCTGGTCGGGGGGCGCTGAGAATCACGATCCGGCCAGGGAAGGGCGGTGGCAGGCCCGGAAGGCGGCGGCGCAGCGCGCCTATCGCGAATGGCTGCCCGTCTCCGACAACGCCTGGGAAAGCTACGAGATCGGGGATCTCGCCACCCTCTTCCGGCCGGAGACCCGGCTTTCCGCCCGAAGCGAGCCGCCCGATTATGCGCGGATCATCGCCGGAGCGAAGGACGTGCGTTCCGCGCTCGTCGCCTTCCGCAGCAAGTCGTGGCACGACCAGGAACGAACCATGCTCGGCGGCGAGCAGGAAGCCTGGCTTGCGGCCGGCTTCAAGCGGTCGGTCACGGCGGGCACGCGCTGGCAGCTGCTCGCCCAGCAGACCGTGATGGGCTATCTCGTCCTTCCGCCCGAGGCGAAGGGGTGGATTCCCGCCGGCGCTCCGGAGTTCGTCCGCCGCCGAGGCGCGCTGGCCTCCGCCGCCGCCGATCTCAACCTGCCGCTCAACCTCGATTCGTGGGACGGCTATCCGGCGGCGAAGGTAAGGCTCATGCAGTCCGCCGACGAGGCCGGGGCGAACCTCGTCGTCCTTTCGGGCGACAGCCACAATGCCTGGGCCTTCGATCTTCCCTATGGCGGCCCTTCGGCCGCGACCGAATTCGCGGTGCACAGCGTCACCTCGCCGGGCCTCGAAGCCTACGCGCCGCGGACTCCGCCCGACGAGATCGCCCGCGCATTCGTCCGCCGGAACGATCAGCTCCGCTGGGCCGACGTCAGCCGCCGCGGCTACCTGACCCTGAACCTCACGCGCGACCGTGCGGAAGGCGAATGGCACTTCCTCGACACCATCCGAACCCGCTCCACCCGACTTTCCGGAAGCCACAGGATGAGCGTCGCAAGAGGCACGAAGCGCTTCGCCTGAATCCGTCATCCCGGCGAAAGCCGGGACCTCAGCACGAGAAGTCTCGACAGGTCTCCCCGCACCGTCATCCCGGCGAAGGCCGGGACCTCAGGACGAGAAGTCTCGGCGGGTCTCCCCGCACCGTCATCCCGGCGAAAGCCGGGATCCCAGGACGAGAAGTCTCGGCGGGTCTCCCCGAGATCCCGGCTTCCGCCGGGATGACGGTCGTTCGGTGTTCCCTATATGTTCCCAGCATGCTAGGCTGCCGGGATGTCGCGCTTCCCGTTCCTCGACTTCGAGCCGGTCCCGGTCCGCGCCCGCCGCGACGGCTGGACGCCCCGGCTTCAGCGCCGCTTCCTCATCGGCATCGCCAGGGGCCTCAGCCCGGCACGGGCCGCCGCGCGCCTCGGCAAGGCCCGCCAGTCCGCCCACGCCCTTCGCCGCCATCCCGGCGGCCTGAGCTTCGCACAGGCGTGGGATTGCGCGCGCGGTTTCGCCGAAGCGAATCGTGCCGGCGAGAAGAACGACCGAACCCTCTCCGTGCCTTCGGCGAAGGCCGAGAATCCATGAACGCGGATTGCGAAGTCCAGCTCCATGGAGTCCGGCCAACGCCGGAAGGGCGCAAGCGGGCGTGAAGCGCGCCGGCAGTGTGACCCCTGTGTGACCTTAGCCTTGCCCACTGTCGCTTTCCGGCCGCCGGCGCTAAGGCGGCGCCCATGCTGAAGAAGACCTCCGCGCCCGATCTCGACGCCCTCCGGCTGCTCGAGGAGCGGCTTCGCTGGCTCTCCGCCTGGACGATCCACAACGCCAATCATCTCCGGCCGAGCCCGGACGGCCTCAAGGTCGGAGGCCATCAGGCGAGCTGCGCCTCGATGACCGCGATCATGGCCGCGCTCTACTTCCACGCGCTCGGCCCGAACGACAAGGTGGCGGTGAAGCCACATGCCGGGCCGGTGCTCCACGCCGTCCATTACCTGCTCGGCACCCAGAGCCGCGGGCAGCTCGAGAATTTCCGCGGCTTCGGCGGGATGCAGAGCTATCCGAGCCGGACCAAGGACTCGATTCCCGTCGATTTCTCGACCGGCTCGGTCGGCCTCGGCGTGGCGGTCACCGCCTTCGCCAGCCTGGTTCAGGATTATCTGCTGGCGCATGGCGAGATGGCTCCGGACGAGACCGGCCGGATGGTGGCGCTGATGGGCGACGCCGAGCTCGACGAGGGCAACATCTACGAATGCCTGATCGAGGCCTACAAGCACGACATCCGCAATTGCTGGTGGATCGTCGACTATAACCGCCAGTCCCTCGACGCGACCACGGCCGAGCGCATGTTCCGCCGCTTCGACGAGATCTTCGCGAGCTGCGGCTGGCGGGTGGCGACCCTGAAATACGGCAAGGCGCTCGAAGCGGCGTTCGCCGAGCCCGGCGGCGAGGCCCTCAGGGCCTGGCTGGAGGATTGCGGCAATGCCGATTACGCCGCTCTCACCTACCTCGGCGGAGCGGCCTGGCGCGAGCGGCTGCTCCGCGACGCGCCGGACTCGAAGCCGCTTCTCGACGCCCGCGACGACGAGGCGCTCGCGGCTCTCATGACCAACCTCGCCGGCCACGACATGGCGAGCCTCGTCGAGGCGTTCGACGGCGCCGCCGACGACGTCCCCACCCTGTTCATCGCCTATACGATCAAGGGTTTCGGCCTCCCCTTCGCCGGCCACAAGGACAATCATGCCGGACTCATGAACCCCGGCCAGATCGCGGCGCTGCGCGAGCGCATGGGCATCGCAGAAGGGGAGGAGTGGGAGCCCTGGGCCGGACTCGGCGGCAATTCCGCCGAGGCGGTCAGGGCGCTGGTCGAGGACAGCCGGATCGCGAGGGCGAAGCGCGAGCGGCCCTGGAACCAGGTCGAGGTGCCCGCCATTCCCGCTCCCGCCGGCGAGGAGCAGTCGACCCAGGCGGCGTTCGGCCGGATCCTGCTCGACCTCAGCCGCGCCGGCGGCGGCCTCGCCGACCGGATCGTCACCACTTCCCCCGACGTCACCGTCTCCACCAATCTGGGCGCCTGGGTGAACCAGCGCGGCCTGTTCCGCCGGAGCGAGCTGGCCGATGTCTTCGCCGCCGCGAAGATCCCCTCCGCCCAGAAATGGGGAGGCCACGAGGCGGGCCAGCATATCGAGCTCGGCATCGCCGAGAACAACCTGTTCCTGATGCTCGCCGCCCTCGGCCTCGCCGGCGACCTGTTCGGGACGCGGCTGTTCCCGATCGGGACCGTCTACGACCCCTTCATCGCCCGCGGCCTCGATGCGCTCAACTACGCCTGCTACCAGGACGCCCGCTTCCTGCTCGTCGCCACCCCGTCGGGCGTGACTCTCGGGCCGGAGGGCGGCGCCCACCAGTCGATCAACCCGCCGCTGATCGCGCTCGGCCAGCCGGGCCTCAGGCATTACGAGCCCGCCTTCGCCGACGAGCTCGCTTTGTTCATGGAGGAGGCCTTCCGGCTCATCCAGGCGCCGGGCGGGGAGAGCGTCTATCTGCGCCTCACCACCCGCACAGTCAGGCAGGCCGAGCGGCCGGACGACGGCTGGAAGGCCGGCGCCCTGGCGGGCGGATACTGGCTTCGGCAGCCAGGGCCGGGATCGGAAGCGGCCCTCGTCTATTGCGGAGCGCTCGCGCCCGAGGCGCTCGCCGCCTGGGAGGCGCTCGAGCAGGACGTTCCGGGGCTCGGCCTCCTCGCCGTCACTTCGCCCGACCTGCTCCACCGCGGCTGGAGCGCCCGGCGCTCGTCCCGATGGGGAGGGAAGGGGAGCGAGCCCTCGCACGTCGAGCGATTGCTCGCGCCCCTTTCCCCGACGGCGGGCCTCGTCACCCTGCTCGACGCCGCTCCCGCCTCGCTCTCCTGGCTCGGCGGGGTCCTCGGCCACCGCGTCAGCCCGCTCGGGATCGAGCGCTTCGGCCAGACCGGCACCCTTCCCGACCTCTACCGCGAATATCGTCTCGACGCGGATGCCATAGTCGAAGCCGCGGCCGAGCTCTTCCTGCCCTGACCCCCCTCCGGGCACCCAGGGAGGGGAACAAGTCGGGGCCTCCAGCGCTCTGCCCACGAACCCTTTCAAGGAGTTGAGTAATGATCGGCAAAATCGCGGGAGCGGTCCTCGGACGCAAGCTTGCCAGCCGCTACAATGGCGGCACCGGCCTCCTCGTCGGAGCCCTCGCCCCGGCCATCGCCCGCCGCGCCTTCGGTCCGCTCGGGCTCGCCGTCGGCGGCGCCTGGGTCGCCAAGAAGCTCTGGGACCGCCGCAGCCGCGCGCGCGCGTCCACCGCCTATTCGGGCGGCCCGGTCGTCTAGGCGACAAGCCGCCCCGTCACCCCTTCCGTTCGGGCTGAGCCCGTCGAAGCCCCCTTGCTGCAGTCAGGCGGGGAAGGGCTTCGACAGGGCTCGGCCCGAACGCCTGCGCGGAACGACCTGAACCGATTGCTCGGCCTCGGCAGAGGATCTGTAAGGGCGGCTCGACCGTCCAGGCCGTCAGACGCCGGCAACCCGCCTCCGCTCGGGCTGAGCCTGTCGAAGCCCCCTCCCGCGGTGTCCGACAGGGTAGCGCTTCGACACGCTCAGCCGGAACGGCCTGCTGGGCGCTATTGCTCGTCCTCGGGCACCGGCTCGTCCCGCGGCGGCGGCGCGGCGTCGTCGCGGGGCGGCGCGTCGTTCGGCTCGCGCTCGCCCTGGGACGGCGCCAGGTCCTCGATCGGAAGCCGAACGCCGTCGCCTGTGACCGAGACTCCGTTCTCGTCCACCTGCACTCCGACCTCGAAGCCGTCGGTGCCCTCGATCGGGATCGTGACCGAGCCGTTGAGGGCGGGCGCCGGCGCCGGCGCCTGCAGCGGCGGAGCGAGCTTGCGGGCCGGCGTCGTGCCCACCGCCTGGGTCATGAAGTCGCGCCAGATCCGCGCCGGAAGGCCGCCGCCGGCGATCTGGCCGGCGAGGGGGCTGTTGTCGTCGTTGCCGACCCACACGCCGACCACCAGGTCCTGGGCGAAGCCGATGAACAAAGCGTCCCGGCTGTCCTGGGTCGTCCCGGTCTTGCCGAAGGCCGGCACCGCCAGCGCCGCGCCTCGCCCGGTGCCCTGGCTGACGACGGCGCCGAGCATCTCCCTCAGATCGTCGAAGGCGGGGTCGCCGCTGGTGCCGGTCGCCCGGGTCCACATACGCTGCCACCAGGGCTTCACCTCGTCCTCCAGCCCCTTGGGCCGGACCGGATAGGCGCCGGCGGCGACGGCGGCATAGGCGGAGGTCAGCTCGAGCAGAGTGACCCCCGACGTGCCCAGCGCCAGGCTCGGATTGTCGGTGAGCGGGCTTCGGACTCCGAGGTCGCGGGCCGCGGCGATGACGTTCTGGCGGCCGACCCGCTCGGACAGCCGGACCGCGGCGACGTTGCTCGACAAAGCGAGGGCGTCGCGCAGGGTCAGGGTGCCGCGATACTGGTCGCCGTAATTCTTGGGCTGCCACTTGCCGACCCTCAGCGGCGTGTCGGCGACGGGGGTGTCGGGAGTCATGCCCGCCCTGAGCGCCGCCAGGTAGACGAACAGCTTGAAGGCGGAGCCCGGCTGGCGCCGGGCCTGCGTGGCCCGGTTGAACGGGCTTCGCGCATAATCCTTGCCGCCGACCATCGCGACGACCCGCCCGTCGGGGCGCATCGCCACCAGCGCGACCTGGGCCCGGCCGAGCCCGGCCCGGCGGACCGTCTGGAGCGCCAGCTTCTGCATCTGGCTCTCGAGGGTGGTCTGAACCTCCTGGTCGCCATAGCCGACCTCGCCCCGAGCCCGGGCCATGGGCAGCACCCAGTCGGCGAAATAGGTGCCGGTCGGAACCTGCTTCTGGCGCTCGACCCTCAGCTGCGCCGGCTTCAGCCGCCGCGCCTGGGCCGGGGTGACGTAACCCTGCTCGATCATCGACGCGATGACGACCCGACCGCGCTCGCGCGCCAGCTTGTAGTTGCGGGTGGGGGCGAGCCGCGACGGCGCCTTGACCATCCCGGCCAGCATCGCCGCCTGCGGCACGCTGAGCTTCTCGGGCGGGACGCTGAAATAATGCCACGAGGCCGCGCGCAGCCCGTAGGTGTTGTCGCCGAGATAGACGTTGGAGAGGTAGCGCTCGAGTATCTCCTCCTTGCTCAGCCAGGCCTCCAGCCAGAAAGCGATGAGCACCTCCTGCGCCTTGCGGGCGGCGGTGCGGTCGGCGGTGAGGAAGGAGATTTTGGCGAGCTGCTGAGTGATTGTGCTTCCGCCCTCCCGGACCCCGCCGGCGCCCAGGTTGCGCCAGGCGGCGCGGGCGATCCCGCGAACGCTGATCCCGAGATGGCTGTGAAAGCGCCTGTCCTCGATCGCGATGAACGCGTTGGGGACGTGCTTGGGGAGGGCCGAGATCTTCACCGGCTCGCGGATGTCCGCGCCGCGCCGGGCGATCGGAATCCCCTCCACCGAGACGAGAGTGAGGCTCGGCGCGGCGATCGGCTGGAGCGACTTGGACAGCGGCGCGGTGATCGCCAGCCAGGCGACGATGAGCATGAAAAAGGCGATCAGGGCGAGGACGATCCGCCTCCAGCCCCAGCGCAGGGGATTGTACCAGGCGCGTTTCGGCGGCGCTGGCGGCGGTTGCTGGGGTGGGCCTCCCGGTGCCTGAAACTCGGCCGGGGTCGGCTGCCACTGGGCTGTCTGGTCCAAACGCATTCCTTTTTCTTAGCGGCAGAACGACGGCGCGGGAATCGGGTTGCGCCGGACTGCGATTCTTGGCGACGTCCCGGGGGGCTCAGTCCCTCTCCGGCGGAATCGCACGCCTTTCCTTCAGGTGGAAGCCGTCGCCGTCCGAGAGGACGTGAACCCGCATGTTGTGCATCGACAGCGCCTGCTCGGGGCTGGCTTCGGCGATGTTGGAATAGCTGATGTCGGCGCCGTCCACGACGTAGACGGCGCCGCTGCCGATCACCCGGAAGCGCTCGCCCTCGACCACCGCGGCCGTGTCCTCGTCGATCCCGATGCCCAATATCCGCGGATTGTGCGCGATGGCGCCGATCAGCCGGCCGAAGCGACCGCGCTCGGCGAAATGCTGGTCGATGATGACGTCGCGCATCAGCCCCATGCCCGGGGCCATGTGGAGGTCGCCGATCCGGTGGGTGACCTTGCTCGTGCCCTTGATCAGCATCGTCTCGCTCATCACCGACGCGCCCGCCGAGGTGCCGGCGACGACCCCGCCGCGCTCGTAGAGAGCCCGCACCTTCGCCTCGATGCCGGTATCGCCGATCTGGCTGGTGATCCGGAGCTGGTCGCCCCCCGAGAAGAAGATCCCGGCGGCGTCGTCGAGGACGGAGAGCTTGTCGCGGTCGCCGGCGCGCGAGCGCTCCTCGACATAGAGCTCGACCAGGTCGCCGAGGCCGAGGTCCGCGAAGGCCTTCTCATATTCCTCGAAATAGCCCTCGGGCCGGTGGCTCGCGACGGTGGCGAGGACGAGCTTGCCGCCATGGACGTGCTTCGCGACTTCGCGAAGGACCGCCCGCTCGCCGTTGGGGTCGCGATCCTCGTGACCCCCGATGATGATCAGGCAACCCTTGCGGCGCCGTTCCTCGTCAGCCACGTCTCTCTTCTTCCTTGCTCAGAAATGCTTTGGGTTCGGGAGCGTCGCCGCTCGCATAGGCGATGGCGAAGGCCGGGCTGTTATGCGCCCAGCCGATACGTCCGTCCTTGGCGATGGCGATCGCCCCGCCGTCTCCGGACGCGCCGCCGACTCCGGGAAGCTGCTCAACCGCCTTTCGTATCGCATCCTCGGGCCCGTCCCGGCCGAGGCTGGCCATGACCTGCGCCGCCAGGGCGACCCGGGCGATGCTCTCGCCGTCGCCGGAAAAGGAGACCGCGCCGATATGATTGTCCGCGTAAAGACCGTTGCCGGGCAGCGGGCTGTCGCCGATTCGGCCGACCTTCGCACCGGTGAGCCCGCCGGTCGAAGTTCCGGCGGCGAGGTTGCCGCCTTTATCCATCGCGACCGCTCCGACCGTGTCGTGCATCTGCTCCAGCGCGTCGCGCCGGGTATCCGTCACCAGAGCCTCGCTGGGCACGGTCTCGAGCCCCTCCTTCTTGGCGAACAGCAGGGCGCCTTCGCCCACCAGGAATATCTCCTTTTCGGTCAGCAGCCGTTTCGCGACGCTGACCGGGTGGCGAACGTTGCGGATGGCCCCGACGGCGCCGACCGCCAGGTTGCTGCCGTCCATGATTCCGGAGCACATCTCGATTTCGCCCGCCTCGTTCAGCGCCGACCCGCGCCCGGCGTTGAAGACGGGCAGGTCCTCGAGCACCCTGATGGCGGCCTCGACGGCGTCCACGGCGTTGCCGCCCCCTTCGAGCACCTTTATGCCCGATCGCGCGGCCTCGATCACGCCGATGCGATTGTCGTCCTCCTCGCCGGGCTCCATCGCCTTGGCGCCGCCGTGGACGATGAAGGCCCAGCGTCCCTCCTCGGCATAGGTCATGTCATTCGGCCGCGATGAGCGGGGCGCGGCCAGCGGCGCGCGCCGTCGCCGGCTTGAAATCGTTGACCTGCTGCCACGCGCCCCTGACGTCGGTGGGAGTGACGACCACGAGGTCGCCCGGCCGCCCCATCGCCAGGGCCGCCGCGGTCGACGCCCGCTCTCCCGCGATGAGGTGGAGATGCTCCTCGGAGCGGCCGCTCTCGACCGCCCCTTTCTTGAGGAGGTTCATCACCTCGCCGCGCGGCCGGCCTCGAGTATAGGGGTCCTCGCGGAAGATGAGCTCGTCGAAGATCCCGGCCGCGATCCGCCCCAGCTCGATGATGTCCTCGTCGCGCCGGTCGCCCGCCATCGAGACCGAGCCGATCGTCCGCTTGTAGCGGTGGCTGAGGCCGCGGACGACCTTGCCGAGCGCCTCGAGCCCGGCGGCGTTGTGGGCATAGTCGACGATGACTCGGAAGCCGTGGGCGTCGTGGACGTTGAGCCGCCCCGGATTCTGCTCGAAGGTGGAGCGGAACTGGGCCATGGCGGAGCGGATGGTGAGGATCGGCACTTCGTGCGCGAGCGCGATGGCGATCGCGGCGAGCGAGTTGGCGACGTTGAACTCGGCCATTCCGTGAAGGGTGGCGGGAATGTCGCCCGCCTTCATGATCAGCTCGCGGCGGGCGTCGTCGTAGAGGACGATGGTTCCGCCCTCGGGGCCGGCCTCGCGGACGACCGCCATTCCGCCCTCGTCGACATGCTCGCGCAGCATCGGCGACATTTCGGCGCCGCCGTTCAGCGAGAACCAGATCAGCCGACCGCGTGCCCGGCGGGCCATTCGCACGGTGAGCGGATCGTCGGCGTTGAGGATGCAATGGCCGCTGCGCCGGACCGCCTCGACCACGACCTGCTTGACGCTGGCGAGGTCCTCCACCGTCTCGATGCCCTTGAGCCCGAGATGGTCGGCGGTGACGTTGAGGCAGGTGGCGATGTCCGCCTCGCCATAGGCCAGGCCCTCGCGCAGCAGGCCGCCGCGCGCCGTCTCGAGCACCGCGACCTCGACCGTCGGGTCGCGAAGGATCATCCGGGCGCTGCGCGGGCCGGTGGCGTCGCCCTCGTGGGTGAGGATGTCGTTGACATAGACCCCGGTGGTCGAGGTCAGCCCGACGGTGCATCCGGTGTAGCGCAATATGTGCTTGGTCATCCGGCCGACGGTCGACTTGCCGTTGGTTCCGGTGATCGCGATGATCGGGATGCGCGACGAGCGGCCGCGCGGGAACAGCATCTCGATGATCGGCTTGGCGACGTCGCGGGGCGCGCCTTCCGAGGGCTCGATGTGCATCCTCAGGCCCGGGGCGGCATTGACCTCGATGACCCCGCCGCCGGTCTCGCGGACCGACCGGGTGATGTCCGGGCAGACGAAGTCGACCCCGCACACG
The DNA here is from genome assembly GCA_035714565.1 of Allosphingosinicella sp. Taxonomy (GTDB): domain Bacteria; phylum Pseudomonadota; class Alphaproteobacteria; order Sphingomonadales; family Sphingomonadaceae; genus Allosphingosinicella. The sequence continues at coordinate 6,491 of DASTLX010000036.1, read as the reverse complement.
TCGAGGCCGATGATCAGGGCGGCCCGGCGGGCGATGTCGGCATTGTCCGGGTGGATCTCGTTGGTCCGGTCGACGGCGGTGCCGCCCGTCGAGAGGTTCGCCGTGGCCCGAAGCTGGACGACCTCGTCGGCCTCGGGGATGCTGTCGGGAGAGAGGCCGGAACGCGACAGATACTCCTCGACATGGGCGTCGATCCGGATCCGGGTCATGACGTTCTCATGCCCCTCCCCCCGGCGCGGATCGCGGTTCACCTCGGCGACGAGCTGGCGGATGGTGCTGATCCCGTCGCCGACCACCTGGGCCGGGATGCGCTCCGCGACCGCGACCATCTTGCCGCCGACGACGAGGATCCGGTGGTCGTTGCCCTCGAAGAACTGCTCGACGATGACGTCGCGGCCCTTGGCCTGGGCCTGGGCTTCGCGGAAGCCGAAGCGCAGCTGCTCCTCGTCCGCGATTCCGATCGTGACTCCCCGACCGTGATTGCCGTCGAGCGGCTTGGTGACGAGCGGGTAGCGAAGCCGCTTCGCCCCGCGCACCGCTTCCTCGACGTCGCGAACGACGATCCCGCGGGGGACCGGCACGCCGCTCTCGTCGAGCAATTTCTTGGTCATGTCCTTGTCGCCGGCGAGGTCCGCGGCGACGATCGAGGTGCGGCCGGTGATCGAGGCCCGGATCTTCTGCTGATAGCGGCCGTGGCCGAGCTGGATGAGGCTCTTCTCGTCGAGCCGCATCACCGGGATCCCGCGCCGCTCGGCCTCGTCGACCAGGGCCTTGGTGCTCGGCCCGAGCGCCTTGCGGCGGACCAGGCGCTTCAAGGCGTCGAGCCGCCGGTCGAGCTCGAACTCGCCCTCCAGCGGGTAGACCCGGTCGAGGCCGCTTATCCCCTGCAGGTCGCCGGGAAGAAGCGAGTTGACGAGCTCGAGCGCGACCCGCCCGGCCATCAGCCCGACCTTCTCCTCGTTATAGGCGAACATGACGTTGTAGACCCCGGCGCGGTTCCTCACCGACCGAGTCTTGCCGCGGGTGGCGCGCGAGCCGGCGAGCGTTTGCAGCTCGAGCGCGACATGCTCGGCGACATGGCCGAGCCAGGTGCCCTCGCGCAGCCGCCGCTCGAAGCCGCCGCGCACCCGCAACGAGCAGCCGTGGCGGCCGACTCCGGGAAGGAGGTCGAGCAGCGCTTCGGAGAAGCCGGCGATCCGGTTCGTCGGCCATTCCTCGAGCCGGCCGAGGTCGAGCTGGATCCGGACCATCGGCGTATGGCTGTAATAATGGGGTCCGCGATAGACCCCGACCTCGGTCACGGCCATTCGAGCGGTCAGCTGGTGGGTGCCCGGGTCGTTCTTCGAGGCGAAGAACATGCCGGTTTCGGGGCCTTTGTCGTGGGTCGGCGCGTCGGCCACGGGCGCGGACTGGTTCGGAGGCGTCATGACCCCACTAAACCCCCGGAAAAGGGGCCAAGTTCCGGGACGAATGTACTGATCGGGGTTAGGCTTCGCCTTCGATTCCGGCGAAAGCGGACCTCGGGTCGGGCTCAAGACGGCGGGTGGAGGCCCACCGGTCCCTGATCATCCACGACAGCAGGTACGGGCGCGCCAGCGCCTTGTCGAGGGCGTAGGGCCACCAGCCCGGCCCGAACGGGACGTAGACGCGGACCGGCACCCCGAGCCGGCGGGCGACGGCCATCGTCCTTTGCGACGGGAGCCCGCGCAGCTGCTCAAGCTCGCAGGGCGTGCCAGAGGCGAGCAGGAGGGTGAGGGCCCGCTCGGCAAGGCCCGGGTCGTGGGTCGCGACGGCGACCGGGGCCGCGCGGCCGGCGAGTCGGGCGGCGAGCGCGAGATAGCTCGCCTCGGCGTCCATTCCCCTCCACTCCGGATCGCCCCATTCGCCCTTGACCAGGCGAATCCGGGCGGAACCGTCCCGGAAGGCGGCGGCGTCGGCCCGGCTCCGAAGCCAGCGCGCGGGCAGGGCGAAGCCCGTTCCGGGGAACGGGCCGAGCAGGTCGGAGACCGCCTTCAGTGTCCGGTCGGCGTCCTTGGCGGCGTGCGCGTCGAACAGCAGGTTCATTCCGGCCGTCGCCGCCGAATCGGCGATCGCCCGCAGCCGGGCGGGGTCGAACCCCAGGGGAGGGGCCTTCACCGAAAGATAGACGTCGCCCGACCGGCCGGCGAGCAGCCGCGCCGCGGCGAGATTGGCGGCGACGATGTCCTCCGGCGCGGCGTCGGCGGCCTGGAAGTAGCCCAGGGTCGCGGCGAGCCCCAAGCTGTTGAGCTTTCGGCAGCGCCGGGCCGCGGCCCCCGGGCCGGGCCCGGGCAGCAGGCGCTCGACATAATGGGGCGCGGCGTAGCGTGCCTTGCGGAGCGCCGCCCAGGGTCCGAGCATCAGGCCCGCCCGAGCCGCCTGCGCAGCGAGGCGAAGGCGTCGGCGGCCAGGGCGACGGCGCCGCGGGCGTTGAACGGGTAAGCCCGCACCCAGACGCAGTCATGCTGCTCGCGGGTCCAGAATTGGGCGATCCACGGCTCGAGGTTGCCGAGCAGCTCATAGGCTCGGAGCTCCCGCTCCGCCGCCCAGCCGATCGTGTGGAGCATCAGCAGGGTGCCCGGCGAGCAGCGCTCATATTGCTCGTCGAAGCCGATCTTGAACAGCCAGTAGCGGTCCAGATATTCGAGCGCCATCTGCATCGCCACGGCCCGGCCGTCGATGCGCATGAAGGCAATCCGAAGCTCGCGCCGCTCGCAGGCCGAGCGGAAATAATGGCGGAAGCAGCGCTCCTTCGCGCGGTCGACGGCGATCGCCGTCCCCGCCTCGCGCTTCCAGCTTCGGGCCTCGACTCCGATCGCCTCGTCGAACAGGGCGTCGAACTCGGCCGGCCCCGGCGACACTATCTCGAAGGAGACCTGGCCGAACTCGCCCGCCCTCCGGGCGGCCCTGCGGAAGTCGGAGCGGCGTCCGGAATTGAAGCGTGAGGCCGGGTCCCTCCACTGCGCGTCGAGGCTTATGGTCGGCGTCGGAGTGGCCGGCCGTACCGACACCCAGCCCTTGCCCCTCAGCGCAGAGCGAAGCGCCGGGATCAGCTGCGAGCCCGCCGGGACCCGGTCCAGCTCGACCGCGCGCCCGCCCCCCATGATGGCGTCGGCGAGCAGCCGAACGGCGCGCGGATTGCGATAGAGGGCGTCGTCGGGCTCGCACACCTGGTGCGCGCCGACCGCCGTCCAGCGGGCGAAAGGGCCCGTATCCCGGCACAAGGCCACCAGGGCGGCGACGTCGTCGCCCTGGCGGATATGAAACACCTCGATATGAGCGCCGGCGAGCAGGGTGTTGGCGAGCGCCGAAGCGAAAGCGTGGGTCTGCATCGGCAGCGAGGCCACCGCCTCGAGCCGCCGCCAGGAGCGGACCAGCGCCTCATCCTCGCAGAAGCGGGCGAAGGGCAAGGCGGCGGACGTGGCGGCTGCCGAGGCCGGCGCCGGACGGCGGCGGGCGAGCACGACCGTGGCCGCGGACAATTCCGGCATCGCCTCGACGGCCGTCACCCACCCCTCGATCATTTGAGCGCCTTAACCGGCACCGGTAAACATTTTGCGTCTTTGCGGGCACCGCCGTCCCGGCCTAGGGACGGGGCATGGACAGCCGCATTCCGCCACCCGCCGAGCTGGCCGGCGCGAGCCACGCCGATGCCCGGGCTTATGAGACGCTCTATCGCCGATCGCTCGACGATCCCGACGGCTTCTGGGCCGAGCAGGCCCGGAGGATCGACTGGATCGAGCCGCCGGCCGTCGCCGGCAACTGGTCGTTCGACCCGGTCGACATCAAATGGTTCGAGGACGGGATCCTCAACCTCTGCCACAATTGCGTCGACCGGCATCTCGAGGCCCGGGCCGACGAGGTGGCGATCCTGTTCGAGGGCGACGAGCCCTCGACCGGCCGAAGCCTGACCTACGGCGAGCTCTACCGCGAGGTCGTCCGGATGGCGAATTGCCTGAAGGCGCTGGGCGCCGCCAGGGGCGACCGCGTCACCATCTACATGCCGATGATCCCGGAGGCCGCCGTGGCGATGCTCGCCTGCGCCAGGATCGGGGCGGTCCATTCGGTCGTCTTCGGCGGCTTCTCGCCCGAGGCCCTTCACGGCCGCATCGAGGATTGCGCAAGCCGCTTCGTCGTCACCGCCGACGGCGGACGGCGGGGCGGCAGGCTGGTGCCGCTCAAGGCCAATGTCGACGCCGCCCTGGCCAAGGGGGCGGAGGTCGAGGCCGTGCTCGTCGTCCGCCACCTCGGCAGCGAGGTCGAGTGGACCGAAGGCCGCGACCATTGGCTACACGACATGGCGGCGCTGGTGCCCGACGAATGCCCGTGCGAGCCGATGAACGCCGAGGACCCGCTCTTCATCCTCTACACGTCCGGCTCCACGGGCAAGCCCAAGGGCGTGCTCCACACGACCGGCGGCTATGCGGTGTGGACCGCCGCGACCTTCCACTACGTCTTCGACTACAGGCCCGGGGAGGTCTTCTGGTGCACCGCCGACGTCGGCTGGGTCACCGGGCACAGCTACGTGGTCTACGGCCCGCTCGCCAACGGCGCGACCACCCTGATGTTCGAGGGCGTTCCCAACCACCCCGATTTCTCGCGCTTCTGGGACGTCGTCGAGCGCCACAAGGTCGACATCTTCTACACCGCCCCGACCGCGATCCGGGCGCTGATGCGCGAGGGGGAGGGGCCCGTGCGAAAGCACGACCGCTCGTCGATCCGCCTGCTGGGGACGGTCGGCGAGCCGATCAACCCGGAGGCGTGGCGCTGGTATTACGAGGTCGTCGGCGAAAGCCGCTGCCCGGTCGTCGACACCTGGTGGCAGACGGAGACCGGCGGGGTCATGATCACCACCCTGCCCGGCGCCCACGACATGAAGCCGGGAAGCGCCGGCCGTCCGTTCTTCGGAGTCGAACCGCAGCTGGTCGGCCCCGACGGCGAGCTGCTGGAGGGCGCGGCTTCGGGCAACCTGTGCATCGCCCAATCCTGGCCGGGCCAGATGCGCAGCGTCTACGGCGACCACGAGCGCTTCGTTCAAACCTATTTCTCGACCTATCGAGGCAAATATTTCACCGGCGACGGCTGCCGCCGCGACGAGGACGGCTATTACTGGATCACCGGCCGCGTCGACGACGTGCTCAACATCTCGGGCCACCGCCTCGGCACCGCGGAAATCGAGTCGGCGCTCGTCAGCCACCCCAAGGTCGCGGAGGCCGCCGTCGTTGGTTACCCGCACGACATCAAGGGCCAAGGCATCTACTGCTACGTCACCCTCATCGCCGGCGAGGAAGGCGGCGACGATCTCGAACGCGAGCTGCGCCAGCACGTCCGCACCGAGATCAGCCCCATCGCCAGCCCGGACCTCATCCACTTCACCCCCGCGCTGCCGAAAACGCGTTCCGGCAAGATCATGCGCCGCATCCTCAGGAAGATCGCCGAGAACGATTTCGGCAACCTCGGCGACACTTCGACGCTGGCGGAGCCGGCGCTGGTCGACGGTCTTATCGAAGGACGGCGGAATCGGTAGCTGAGCGTCCCTTTCAGCCTCTCGGTTCCTCCACCGGTTCCACGTCGATCGGCGGCGGCTCGGGGCCGATTTCCCAATGATGCTCGCCTCGAATCGTCTCCGGGATGGGCCTTCCTTCCGCGTTGCGCGCGGGGCGGTAGCGAAAGCGGCGCTCGATGAGGCGGCAGGTCGTGCGGTCCAACTCCGCGCTGCCGCTGGAGCGGGTGACGATGCAGTCGCGGACGCGTCCGTCCGGCTGAACCACGAAACGCAGGTAAACGACGCCCGCGATCCGCCGCTCAAAGGCCCCGCGCGGATAATCGTCCGGGCCGATGCTGCCGCTGATGTGGCGGGCGCGGGCGCCGCGGCCGAGGCCGCCGCCGCCGCCGCCGGTGCCGGTTCCCTGGCTGCCGCTGCCGAGGCCGGTCCCCTGGCCGCCGCGCCCGGTGCCGGGCCCCGGAATTTCGGCGGCGCCGGCTGCGGGCGCGTTGCCCTGGCCAGGCACCGGCGCGGCGGGAATGGGCGGCGGGATTGGGAGCCGGATCTCGGGCGGCGGGGCGACGATCTGGGTAGGCGTGTCCTTTAGGTTCGGCGGCGCGGCGGCGCCTTCGGGATCCTTGGGCTTCGCCTTTTGTGATTCCCGCACTTTCTCCGGTTGTGCCGGCTCCGCAGGCGGCGGCGGATCCTCTAGGAAGTCGATCAGCTTCAGCTCGGCCTGACCGGGTATGGGGACGGCGAAGCCGAGGCCCGTGAGGAGGAGGTAGCCGAGCAGCGCATGGATCGCCGCGACGCCCGTCGCGGATCCGATGCGACTGCGATTTTCCTCGTTAACCCGGAGCATCACGGCACTTGGTCCTCAAGAGCGTCGTCAGCGTCGTCATCTTATCCCGGCGGACATGACCAGAAGCTGTCCTTTCGCCATTTCGCGGGTGTTGGCCGCTGTGCTAGGCGAAAAATACCCGCCGTC
>DASTLX010000035.1:0-113571 GCA_035714565.1 Allosphingosinicella sp. | reverse complement strand
CCGCGCCACCGTCTCGGGCGTGCGGCGGCCGAGGATGCCGCGGGCGTCGTCCGGCAGGTGCGCCGCGGGGTCGCCATGGTCCCGGAAGACGTAGTGGTCGAACAGCGTCCGCCAGGCCTGCAGCTCGTTCGGCGGCAGCGTCCCCATCGTCATGATCGCGTGATAGAGCGCGTTGAGCGGTGTCATCTGCGGCGGCGGCCCGTCGCGCCACCAGAAATTCACCATCGCGCCGACATCTTCCAGGCCCGCCACCGCGTGCCACCAGAGGCTCGGCAGATAGAGCGCGTCTCCGGGCCCGAGCTCCGCCGTCTCCGCATGCTCCAGCGCCGCGCGGAAGCGTGGGTGACGCTCGAAATCGGGCTCCTCGACGTCGACGAGGCTGGTCGGCTGGCCGGCGAGGGTGAATTCGAGCGGCCCGACATAGAGGTTCGCCACCTGGTCGGTCGGGAACAGGGTGAAGCGGCGGCGGCCGGCGACGACGCAGGCGAGGTTCTGCGGCAGGTCCCAGTGGGCGGCGGTGCGGGTGCGGTTGCCGAGCCAGAGCGAAACGAGCATCGGCCGCGCCGAGTCGAGCAGCGGCATCGGGATCTCGGCGGCGAGGCCCGGGAGGTGGCGCGGGACCGGGATTGCCCCCGCGTAGACAGACCAGGGTTCGGCGTGGCCGCGCTGGCGCAGGATCAGGTCGAGGAGCTGGTCGACAGTGGCGAGGCGGCGATCGTGGTTGAAGCCGTCGAACTCGAGGTTGTAGCCGAAGCGGCCGCCGATGTCGGGCGCGCCGAACCAGGCTTCCACCGGCTCCGCATTCGCCGCGCCGCGCAGGTAGGCGGCGAGCGCCTCCTCGCCCTCCGCCGCCCGCGCGACGGCGGGCCAGTCTCGGCAGAGGCCGCGCAGCACTGCGGGGCGGCCGGCCGGCACGATCTCGCGCTCGAACCGCTCGCGATCCATGTCGTGATGTTCGGGGACCGGCCGCACGGGAGCCGAGCTAGCAGAGCGGTCCCGCCTTCGCTAGGAGCCCGGCCATGGACGAGAAGGAAGCGATCCGCGCCGCCGCCCTGGTGTCGAAGGCCTGGCCCTATGAGGAAGCGCGCAAGATCCTGAAGCGCTACCCGGACGGCCCGCCGGCGGGGGAGATCGTGTTCGAGACCGGCTACGGCCCGTCCGGCCTGCCGCACCTCGGCACGTTCCAGGAAGTGGCGCGTACCCTGATGGTCCGCCACGCGCTCGCCGAGATCGTCGACTGGCCGAGCCGCCTCATCGCCTTTTCCGACGACATGGACGGGATGCGCAAGGTCCCGCCCGGCGTGCCGCACCAGGAAATGATGCACGCGCATCTCGACCAGCCGCTCTCCCGCGTGCCCGATCCCTATGGCTGCGGGCACGAGAGCTACGCGGCGCATAACAACAACCTGCTGCGCGAATTCCTGGACCGCTTCGGCTTCGACTACGAGTTCCTCTCCTCGTCCGATTGCTATCGCTCCGGCCGGTTCGACGAGGCGCTGCGCCAGGTGCTGCGCCGCTACGACGACATCATGGCGATCATGCTGCCGACGCTGCGCGAGGAGAGGCGGAAGAGCTATTCGCCGGTGCTCCCGATCAGCCGCGCGTCGGGCAAGGTGCTGCAGGTGCCGATCGACGTGGTCGATGTTGAGGCGGGGCTGGTTCGCTACGTCGAGCCGGAGACCGGGGGGGCGGTCGAGCAGTCGCTCCTCGGCGGTGGGGCCAAGCTGCAGTGGAAGGTCGACTGGGCGATGCGCTGGGTCGCGCTCGGCGTCGACTATGAGATGAGCGGCAAGGACCTGATCGATTCGGTGGTGCAGAGCTCGAAGATCGCCCGGGTGCTTGGCGCCCGCCCGCCTGAGGGCTTCAACTACGAGTTGTTCCTGGACGAGAATGGCGAGAAGATCTCGAAGACAAGGGGCAACGGCGTCACCATCGACGAGTGGCTGACCTACGCGCCGCCCGAGAGCCTCGCTTTCTACATCTACCGGGAGCCGAAGAAGGCGAAGCAGCTCTCGTTCGGGATCATACCCAAGGCGGTGGACGAATATTACCAGTTCCTCGCCGCCTACCCGACGCAGGAGTGGGACAAGAGGCTGGGCAATCCGGTCCATCACGTCCACGCAGGCAAGGTGCCGGAGGTGAAGCTCCCGGTGAGCTTCGCGCTGCTCCTCAACATCGCCAGCCTGCCCGGGGTAGGGGACCGGGAGACGGTCTGGAGCTTCCTCCACCGCTACAAGCCGGAGCTCAGCCCGGAGAACAGCCCGGCGCTCGACCGGCTGGTCGGCTACGCCGTCGAATATGGCTGCCGCTTCGTCGCGCCCTCGCTCCGGCGGCGCCCGCCGACGGACGAGGAAGCGGCCCTGCTGCGGGAGCTGGACTCGGTCCTGACGCAGAATCGGGAGGCGGACTGCGGTGACGAGGACCCCGGCGTCCTCCTTCAGAACCACATCTACGAGATCGGCAAGCGCCATTATGGGAAGGAGCGGCTCCGCGACTGGTTCAGGGTTCTCTACGAGACCTTGCTCGGCAGCGAGCAGGGGCCGCGTATGGGGAGCTTCTTCGCCCTTTACGGCATCGACAACAGCCGCCGCCTGATCGCCGAGGCGCTTGGCAGCCGGCCCGCCGCGCCTCAGTAGGGCGCGTTCGGCACCGCGCCGGTCTGGCCGTACCAGCCCCAGGGCCGCTCGCGATACCATTTGGTGATGACGTACTTGACCCCCGCTTCGACCGGGCAGCCGGTGTGGAGCGAGTAGCCGTTGGGCTCGCCATATTCGTCGAGATTGTTCCAGGCGAGGAGGTTGCCTGCACGCGGGGAGACGCGGACGTTGGCCCGGGGGAAGTAGGTCTGCCCACCCGCCTCGACGTCGTTCAGGAAGATCATCGCGGTCCAGGTGCGTTGGCCGCCCTGCCGGTCCATCTCGGGCCAGTAAGCCTCGGTGGTGAAGAAGAAATCGTGGTGCGGCTTGAACTGCTGGCCTACCGCGTAGCGCTGGCCCTGGATGGTCTCGCCGTGGCTCGGCTCGATTCCCATCAGCGCGTTGATCTTGCGTTCGACGCGCTGGTTCACGGGATCCTCGAGGCGCAGGTTGCAGCTCTCGCTGGTGCGGAACTCCGGGTCGGGGGTCGGCGCGAGGAGTCCGGAAGGGACGCGGTCCTGGTCGATGCGGGCGATCACCTCGGCGCACTCGCCGCGGCTGAGGAAGTCGCGGACGACGAAGATGTCGAGCCCCTGGGCCGGGATTTTGAGGGCGTTCGGCGTCTTCAGCAGCCGCTGCTTGACGGTCACGCCATATTGCATGCGCGCAATGGCGCCCGGATCTCCGACGCGGCTCATTCGATCGTCTTTCCCTTCACCATCACATAAGCGACATGCTCGAGCCGGCGGACGTCGGCGAGCGGGTCTCCGTCGACCGCGATCAGGTCGGCGGAGAAACCGGGGGCGATGCGGCCGATCTCGTTGTCGAGGCCGAGGAGCTTCGCGGCGCCGGTGGTCGCGGAGGCGATCGCTTCGGCGGGGCTCATCCCGGCCTGCTCGACCAGCAAAGCGAATTCCTGCGCGTTGGGGCCGTGCTCGAAGACGGCGGCGTCGGTGCCGAACACCACGGGCACGCCCGCCGCCCGCGCGGCGCGTGCGGCCTTGCCGACCTGGCTCAGCGTCTCGCGCACCTTCGCTTCGACAACCGGGGTGTAGATGCCCTTGCCGAGCCGCTCGCGGATGCCGGTGAAGGCCATCAAGGTGGGGACGAGGACCGAGCCGGACGCCTTCATCGCCTGGATCGCGCGGGCGTCGGCGAAGGTGCCGTGCTCGATCGAATCGACGCCGGCGCGGGCCGCGGCCTCGATGCCGCGGGCGCTGTGGGCGTGGGCGGCGACCTTGAGGCCGAGGCCGTGAGCGGTGTCGACGATCGCCTTCATCTCGGCGTCGGTGAAGTGCTGGCCGAGCCCGCGCGCCTGTTGCGAGAGGACGCCGCCGGTGGCGGTGATCTTGATGAGGTCCGCCCCGGCGCGGGAGAATTCGCGGACGCGGGCGGCGCATTGTTCCGGGCCGGTGCAGGTGTTGTCGATGCTGAGCGCCTTGAGCACCTCGGGGCGGAAGCCGGAGACGTCGCCGTGGCCGCCGATGATCGAGATCGCCGGCCCGGAGGAAAGGATGCGCGGCGCCGGGATCAGCCCCTCGGCACTGGCGCGGCGCAGGGCGAAGCCGACCAGCGGCGGCGAGCCGACGTCGCGGACGGTGGTGAAGCCGGCGCGAACCGTGACGCGGGCGTTCTTGACGCCGACGAGCGTCGCCCACTCGTTCGTCTCCACCGCCTCGTCGCGATAGTCGCCGTCGGGGTCGCCGGAGAGGTGGACGTGGGCGTCGACCAGGCCGGGGAGCACGGTCTTGCCCGACAAGTCGACGAGGCGGGCGCCCGCGGGTGCGGGGGTGAGGCCCGGCGCGACGCTCCGGATGCGCCCGTCGACGATGGTGATGGTGGAGGGGCCGCTCGCCGGGCGGGAGGCGTCGGCGATCAGGCGGCCTGCGTGGACGACCACGGTCTCGGCGGCCGCGGGGGCGGCGGCGAGAAGGAGGCTGGCGAGGAGGAGAAGGCGGCGCATCGGGAGCTCTCCCAGGGGAGGCCATCTTCTGCTTCCGCGCCCTCGCGTTGACAAGGGAAAAGCCCGGAACGCGGCGCGCTCCGGGCTTTCCTTTTCCTTCGGATCAGGCGCCGTCGAGCGCGTTACCAGAAGAAGTCGTAGATCACGTCTATGACTTCGCCGCTGTAGATGTCGACCAGCAGGACGTCGTCATAATAGCGGATCCAGCGCGTCCCCTCGTAGGCCGGCGGCAGGCGGTACTGCCAGGGATCGCCGATCCAGTAGCGGTTCGAGTAGAAGGGCGAACCCAGCACGACGCCGATCGACAGCCGGTTGTAGCGATAGTTCCGGTAGGGCGCGTAGTAGCGGCCCGAGCGGAAGATGCTGCTGTAGCGGTTGCGGTAATTGTACCAGTCGTAGCGGCGGTCGCTGCGCCAGTCGCGGTTCCAGCCGTAGCGGCTGTCGTTCCAGCGGCGGTCGCGGTTCCAGTCGCCGCGTCCATTGCGGTCGTACCCGCCGCTCCAGCGGCCGTCGCGCTCGCGGCGTCCGTCGTTCCAACGCCCGTCGCGGTCCCGTCCGTCGCTCCAGCGGCGGTCACCGTCGCGGCGATCGTTGTCGTAGCGGCCGTCGCTCCAGTCGCGCCGGTCGTTCTCGCGCCGGTCGTTCCACTCGCGGCGGTAGGATTCGCCGCCGCCCTGGCGCTGGCGCCAATCGCCGCGCCGCGCGCTCTCGCTGCCCTGGCGCTGCTGCCAGTCGCCCCGGCGCTCGACCTCCGCCTGGCGCTGCTGCTGCCAGTCGCCGCGGCGCTCGGCCTGGCGGTCGCCGCCGCCCCAGGCGCGGCCGACGTCGCGGCCCATTCCGCCGCCGCCCTCGCCGCCGCGCTGGTAGCGCTGATACTGCTGCTGCTGGACGACGGGCGCGCTGCGCTGGGCCTCGCCGCCGCGCGGCTCGAAGCGCTGCTCGCGGCGCTCGGAGCGCTGCTCGATCCGCTCCGCCCGGCGCTCTGCGCGCGCCTCGCTGCGCTCGCTCTGGCGCTCGGCCCTGGCGCGGGAGCGCTCGTTCCTGTCGCCGTCGTCGGACTGGGCCGCGGCGGGAACGGCCGCACTCGCGGCCAGCAAAATCGCAATGATCGCCTTACGCATCAAACACTCCTCTACCACGGCTCGGATGTACCGGCTCGTAAGTATCGCATTTGCCACGAAGATGCTGACGGGCGGCTGAACCGCTGCGAAAGCGTAGTGACAGGAATCAGCGGCGCGGGCGCGGCGGCGGCGTGCGCAGCGACGGCACCGAACGGGCGGCGTCCTCCGGATCGATGCCCGGCGGCGGCGCGGCCGAGAGCTGCTCCTCCCCCGTCTTGGCGCGGCCGGCCCGGCGGATCGCCTCGCGGATGCGGGGATAGGTGCCGCAGCGGCAGATGTTGGTGATGGCAGCGTCGATCTCGGCGTCGCTCGGCGCGGGGTTGCGGTCGAGCAGGGCGGCGGCGGCCATGATCATGCCCGACTGGCAGTAGCCGCATTGCGGCACCGATTCGGCGACCCAGGCCTGCTGCACCGGGTGCGAGCGATCGCGGGATAGGGCCTCGATGGTGGTGACGAAGCTCCCCTCGAGATCGCGGATGCGAACCGCGCAGCTCCGCACCGCGCGTCCGTCGATATTGACCGTGCACGCCCCGCAGGAGCCGTCGTCGCAGCCATATTTGGTGCCGGTGAGGTTGGAGGCATCGCGAAGCGCCCAGAGCAGCGGCGTCTCCGAATCCATGCGGTAGTGGATGGCCTGGCCGTTGACGGTAAAGCGGGTCATGGAACGCAGTTCTAGGGGGAGAGGAGCGGCGATGGAAAGCCAAAGGATCGTCATCGGCCGCGACGGCGGCGTCGCCCATGTCGAGCTGGCGCGTGAGGCGCGGCTGAACGCGTTCGACGGCGAGATGTTCGGCGCGCTCGGCGAGGCGCTGCGCAGCCTCGGCAGCGATTCGTCGGTTCGCGCGATCCTGCTCTCGGGCCGCGGCCGCCACTTCACCGCCGGGCTCGATCTCGATGAAGCGGCGGCGCAGCTCGCCGAGTCCGGCGATCCCGGACGCGACGCCGAGGCGCGGCTGCGGCACATCAGGTGGCTGCAGGATTGCTTCACCGCCGCGGAGGAGGCGCGGCCGCCGGTGATCGCCGCGATCCACGGCGGCTGTATCGGTGCCGGAGTCGACCTCGCGAGCGCCTGCGACATCCGCGTGGCGGCCGGCGGCGCCTTCTTTCAGGTCGCCGAAGTCGATGTCGGCATCACCGCCGACCTCGGGACGCTCCAGCGCCTGACGCGGCTGATCCCGGAAGGGATCGTGCGCGAGCTCGCTTATACCGGCCGCCGGATGCCGGCGGAGGAGGCGCTGCGCCTGGGCCTGGTCAGCCGCGTCGAAGCGGACCGGGAGGCGGCGATCGCGGGGGGCCTCGAGCTCGCCCGCACCATTGCCGCCAAGTCTCCGCTCGCAGTTGCCGGCGCCAAGGCGAGCCTCAACTACAGCCGCGGCCGCACCGTCGAGGAGGGCCTGCGCCACGTCGCCCTGTGGAACGCCGGCACGCTGGTCGGCGCCGACCTCGAGGCGGCGCTGAAGGCCCGCCGCGACAAGGCGCCGCCCACGTTCGGCAATCTGGCGGATTAGCCGCCAAAGGACACGAAAGACCCTCATGTCGCGCTAATGAATCCTGTGTTTTCAGTGGGCGGGTCGAACAGGCGGAGGAGCGCTTCTTCCTCGGCAGGCGAGGCGGGGCGGGCGGCGGCTCGGCGGTCGAGGGCGTTCAGGACGGCAAGTGCCAGCCGGTTGTCGAAACGGAACCGCTCGCCCACCACTTGCCCGTTGCGCCGGACCGGCATCCATTCTCCGCAGAGGCTGCGCTGAAGGCCGACATCGACCGTGCGATCCTGCCCCCAGCCGAGCGCCATGTCCCAGCTGGCGGCAAAGCTCTCGGCGCCGGGCCGCTCGCGCAGCCGATACGCGCTCTTGCGGGTCATGCCGACCGCCTTGGCGGCGCGGGCGACGCAGCCGCCGAGCGCCAGCCTGAGGATGAAGCCGCGCTGGCGCTCGTCGGTCCAGCCGTCGTGGCGCGCCTTCACCGGCACCGGGCGGAAGGCGAGCTCCTCCATCGGCATGTCGTGCAGCAACGCGGCGAGGCGCGGCGGGAGCGGGTACGAATCGGCCATCCCCATTCTATCGGGCAAAACACGGGGTGTAGGAAAGTTCTTTTTTTGTTCCGCTTAGCCGCGGCTCGTGGGCAAAGGGCCTCGCTACAAACGCTTCCATGGCAAAGTGTCTGTAGCCCGGGAGCGCTCCCCCTTGCCTCGCTCCCGGGCCGCTGCTATCGGGCCGGCAACGGCGCGGGAACCGTCTCGCGACGAACCGATTTTTATGGTATCGCTGGTTCTTTGAGGCGACCGGAACACGGCTGCCGCGGAACCGCCTTTGAACCGGAGAGTGACGAGACTTTATGCAGATCATCGTTCGCGACAACAATGTCGACCAGGCGCTGCGGGCGCTCAAGAAGAAGCTGCAGCGCGAGGGCGTCTATCGCGAGATGAAGCTCCGCCGCCACTATGAGAAGCCGTCGGAGAAGCGCGCCCGCGAGCGCGCCGCCGCCATCCGCCGCGCCCGCAAGCTCGAGCGCAAGCGCGCCGAGCGCGACGGCGGCGGGACCGCCCGCTAAAAGAGGGACTGTCCCCCTTTTAAAAAGAGGGACTGTCCCTCTTTTTGGGGGCAGGCCATTGCTTCACGCGAGGGCGGCGATGTATCGCCGCCCTTCGCATTTCAGGGGATGATCATGTCCGTCACCGCCGTACCTCTGCATCCCATCAAGAAAGGCTCGGTCGCCAAGCTCTGGATCGCGCTCGCGCTGCTCGTCGCGCTGGCCGCGGCTTTCGCCTGGTGGGGCACCAGCGCCTTCCAGCCGGTGAAGACGGCGAGCGGGGTCTCGATCCGCACGCTCGCGGCCGGCTCCGGCGCGCAGATCACCGACCAGGACGTCGTCGCGCTCCACTACAAACTGCACGCCAAGAGCCTGGACGCCCCGGTCGTCGAGGACAGCCGCCAGACCGGGCAGCCGTTCGTCACCACCACCCAGGGCGTCTATCCCGGCTTCGGCGAAGGCCTGCAGCACATGCGGCCCGGCGGCTCCTACATCCTCACCCTCCCGCCCGGCACCCATGTCCCGGGGCCGATCCCTCCGGGCGCGCCCTTCACCGCCAAGGACGACCTCGTCTTCGAGATCGACGTCCTCCAGGTCGAGCCGGGCGCCGGGCCGCGCTACATGGAGATGCAGCGCATGCAGCAGCTCCAGCAGATGCAGCAGATGCAGCAGATGCAGGGCGGCGCCCCGGGCGAGGCCCCGGCGGGCGAGCCGGGCGGCGACCGCCGCTAGGATCGCCGCGCGGCGCGCGCCGGCCGCGACGCGCCGGCGCGGCAAGGACTTTCCCTTGCATTCAATCTCTTGTTCGCGTCTAATCCGCGCCGTGCGTTGACGACGAGGCAAGGGGGACGGGACATGGCTGGGAAAGCGTTTGCGGCAATATCCAAGCTGGCCGTGGCGGCAAGCCTCGTGACGGCGGGCGCCCTCGCCGGGCCGCTGGCCGGGGCGGCCGAAGCCAAGGCCGACGCGAAGAAGGACCCCGCCAAAAGGGTATGCCGCTCCATCACCCGCGCCGGAACGCGCCTGCCGACGCGGCTTTGCCTCTCGCAGGAAGAATGGGATGTCGCCGAGCGCAAGGTGCAGGACGGCGTCCTGGAACATCAAATGCAGAAAAGCACCCCGGGCACGGCCGGTCCGTTCGACTCCAATCCCCGATAGGGGGGTGGCGGCGGGCCTCCGCCCTTCAGTCTCTCAGGGCCAGAACCGACGCGGTCGCCCGATATAAGGCGGTGGAGATGAGCGCGCGCAGCGACTGCTGATCGACCGTGGGCTTTTCCCCGGCCAGGGTGCACGCCGGCACATGGACCGCGAACTGGCGGGCGATCTGGCCCTCGGACGCGCTTCCCGGCGCGCTCAAGGCCAGATCGCGGGCGGCGGCCGGATTGCGCGAGGCGACGCACAGAGCGAAATCCTCAGAGGAATTGCGCGGCTCGAGCGTCGAGAGCGCCCGCCGCAGGCCGGAGAATTCGACCCGCGGAAGCTCGGAGCGCAGGTAGTGGTCGGCCAGGCTGCCGACGAGCCCGGAGGTCCGGAACGTCACCTCAAGCTCGCTTCCGGCGCGAAGACAATTGTCCCTTCCCGAGAGCGCTTCCGCGGCGTCCCTTTCCTGCGCATCGCTGAGATAGGGCCGGGATAGGGTCCGGCGCGCCCAGCCGGGCCGGCTCTGGGCGAGGCAGGCCGTCAGCTTCTGCAACGTCCGAAGCTCCGATTCGGAATCGGTGTTCGGCTGGACCGGGTCCATCGGCTGGGCCTGGGCCGACGCCGCGCCGAGCGCGAGAAACGCCATGAGGTGAAGTCGGATCATGGTAGAATCCCCCGCTTTGTGCGCGCCGATGATGCGCTGACGGGAAACGAAACGGAAGTGGGAAACGCTATCGCGCCGGCAGGCGCCATTCCCCGCGCGAATCGCCATTGCCCTCTTCGTCGTCCTTCGACTTCTGCTCGAGGGCGACCTTGATCATGGCGACGATGGGATCGGCGAGCATCAGGCCCATCAGCCCGAACAGGGCTCCGAACAGGAGCTGGGCGCCGAGCACGAGCGCGGGAGCGAGGTCGACCGTCTTCCTGGCGACGTAGGGCACGATCAGATAGCCGTCGACGGTCTGGACGATGAAGTAGACGGCGATCGCCCACAGGCCCGCATTGACGCTGACGCTGAAGCCGGCGAGCACGATCAGGACGCCCGAGACGATGGCCCCGATATTGGGGATGAAGGCGAGCAGCCCGGTGAGGATCCCGAGCAGCGCCGCCATCGGGACGCCGCCGAGCGCGAGCAGGATCCAGGTGCCGATCCCCTCGACCGCCATCCCGACCAGCCGGCCGGCCATCAGCCGGCGCAGGGTGAAGCCCATGTTCTCGGCGGTGCTGTAGAAGCGCTCGCGGCTTCCGAGCGGCATCATCCAGGCGACTCCGCGCTGATAGAGCCGAGGCTCGACCGCGATGAAGATCCCGATGACGAGGATCATCACCGTCGACGCGACGACTCCCAGCGCGCTCGACACGGCCGAGCCGAGCCGGCCGAGAGTGCCCATCAGCTGGCCGCTCAGCTGGTCGACCCCGACTCCGCCCTGGACGATGCCCAGGCCGTTGCCCCAGGCGAGGATCCGGTTGGCCTGGGCGGTGATGACCTCGCGCAGCCGCTCGGCCTGGCCGACCAGCTCGGTTCCGGCGAAGTAGAAGACCCAGACGATGAAGCCGACGGCGGCGAGCGTGACGATGGCGAGCCGCCAGCCGCGGCCGATCGGAAGCACCCGGCCGAGGAGGCGCGTGCCGCCGTCGAGCATCGAGGCCAGCACGATGCCGGCGAAGATGAGCAGCAGGGGCTGGGCGAGGAAGATGACCGCGGCGATGGCGAGGGCCAGGCCGAACCAGACGCTGGCGCGCTTCAGCTCCTCGCGGATGAAGGGGTCGCGCATCTCGGCCGGGCCGGGCTGCTCGACATGGCGGTCGTGATCGTCGTCCGACGAGGCCCGGGCGATCGCCGGTGCGTCGGAGGGCCGACCGGCCGACGGAGCCGCCCGCTCGTCGCTCAAGGCGCCTTGCCCTCGTGCGGCCGGAGCGAGGTCCCGGCGCGGCCCCCGCGCATCGCGGTGATCCAGCTGATCGGATTGAGATATTGCGACGAGCCGTCGAGCGAGAAGGTGATGAACTCGGCGCGGCCGCCGATATTCTCCCACGGCACGGCGCCGCCGAGGCCCTGGTCGACCCGCTCGACCCGGCTGTCCGCCGACTTGTCGCGATTGTCGCCCTGGACCCAGACGTGGGCCGGGGGGACGACCACCTTGGCGAAGGTGTCGACGTCGGAGAGCCCCATGTCGATCGTGTCGTAGGTGCGGCCGTCGGGCAGGGTCTCGCGGAAGACGGGCAGCCGGCAATAGATCTTGCCGTCGGCGCCCTGCAGCCGGTGCTCGCCATAGCGGTCATGCTCGCAGGGCACGTTTGCGTCGACCTCGACCATCGCCGGAGCCCGCCGCTCGCGCTTAACCTCGCGGCCGTTGATGTAGAGGACGCCGTCCCTCATCTCGAGCGTGTCGCCGGGAAGGCCGATGACCCGCTTGATATAGTCGGTGGTGTCGCCGGGCGGGGTGAGGATGACGACGTCGCCGCGCCGGGGCATCCGACCGAAGAGCCGCCCCGACATCGGCGGCAATATGTGGAAGCTGGGCGACACCCAGGACCAGCCGTAGGGATATTTGCTGACGACCAGCCGGTCGCCCTTGAGAAGCCCCGGCATCATCGATTCGGAGGGGATGTAGAAGGGCTTGGCGATGAAGCTGTGGAAGGCGAGCACCGCCAGGATCAGCCAGAAGATGGCCTTGAGCTCGGCCCACCAGTCGGTGCCCTCCTTCTTCGCCGCCGGGGCCGCATCGGCTCCCGTCTCGGGCTTGTCGGTCATGGCGGGGTCGCTGCTGCTCACCCAGGGCTCCTTGGAAACGGGCTGGCGGTAATGATGACGAAGGCCTGAGCGAAAGGATAGTCGTCCGTCATCGTCAAATGGATTTGCGCGAGGTGGCCCTCCGGCGTCAAAGCGTCAAGCCTTGCCTTGGCGCCGCCGGTCAAGGCGAGGGTGGGCGCTCCCGACGGCAGGTTGGCGACCCCGATGTCGCGCATGAACACGCCCTGCCTGAATCCCGTGCCCACCGCCTTGGAGAAAGCCTCCTTGGCGGCGAAGCGCTTGGCGTAGGTGCCGGCACGGGTGAGGGGACGGCCTTCCGCCTTGGAGCGCTCCGTGTCGGTGAAGACCCGGTTGACGAATCGGTCGCCGAAGCGGGCGAGCGAGCGCTCGATCCGCTCGATGTTGCACAGGTCCGAGCCGATGCCGATGATTGACGGTCCCATCAGATCGTCACCCCGGCGGAAGCCGGGGCCTCGGGGAGACCCACTGTGACTTCTTGTCCTGAGGTCCCGGCTGTCGCCGGGATGACGGGAGCGGCCTTCATCCGCGCGCCTCGTCCATCAGCGAGCGCATCCGGCCGACGCTTTCGCCGAGGCCGGTGAAGATCGCCTCGCCGACCAGGAAATGGCCGATGTTGAGCTCCCTGAGCTGCGGGATGGCGGCGACGGGCTGGACGTTGGCGAAGGTGAGGCCGTGGCCGGCATGGGGCTCGATCCCGTTCTTGGCGGCGAGCGCGGCGGCGTCGGCGAGCCGGCGCAGCTCCGCGGCGCGTTCCTCACCCTCGAGATGGGCGTAGCGCCCGGTGTGGAGCTCGACGACCGGCGCCCTGAGCCGGATCGCCGCCTCGATCTGGCGCGGGTCGGGCTCGATGAACAGGCTGACCCGGATGTTGGCGCCGGCGAGGCGCTCGACGAAGGGCATCAGGTGGTTGTCCTGGCCGGCCGCGTCGAGGCCGCCCTCCGTGGTCCGCTCCTCGCGCTTCTCCGGAACCAGGCAGGCGGCGTGGGGGCGGTGGCGAAGAGCGATCTCCAGCATCTCCTCGGTCGCCGCCATCTCGAGGTTGAGGGGGATGGTGAGGCGGCTCATCAGCTCGGCGATGTCCTCGTCGCGTATGTGGCGGCGGTCCTCGCGAAGATGGGCGGTGATCCCGTCCGCGCCGGACTCGGCCGCGAGCAGGGCGGCGCGCACCGGATCGGGAAAATCGCCGCCCCGCGCGTTCCGGATGGTCGCGACATGGTCGATATTGACTCCAAGGCGCAGGGTCCGGTTCACGCCGCCCTTCGGCTCCCCGGCTTCTCGGCGGGAACGGCGGCGAGCTCGGCCGGGACCGCTTCCGGCTCGTAGACGGGAACGTCGAGTCGGAGGAGCGGGAAGAAGGGGACGCCGAGGTCGGCGAGCCCGTTCGAGCGGTCGACCAGGGCCGCGGCCGCCACGACCTCGCCGCCGGCGGCGGCGACGGCCTTCATCGCCTCGCGGGAGCTGAGGCCGGTGGTGACCACGTCCTCGACGAGCAGGACCTTGCGCCCGGGCTCGATCCGGAAGCCCCGGCGAAGCTCGAAGGCGCCGGAGGGCCGCTCGAGGAAAATCGCCTCGAGCCCGAGCGAGCGTCCCATCTCATGGCCGATGATGATCCCGCCCATGGCGGGCGAGACGACGAGGGCGAGCCGGGCGCGGACCTCCAGGGGCAGGCTGTGGGCCAGCGCGGAGGCCAGGCGCGAGGCCCGGGCCGGATCCATCAGCACCCGGGCGCATTGGAGGTAGCGCGGGCTGTGGAGCCCCGAGGAGAGGATGAAATGCCCCTCGAGCAGCGCCTCGGCGGCCCGGAATTCGGCGAGGATCTCCGCTTCGTCCATGCATCTCCTTCCGGCGCTTGCGGCCGGCCGCGTGATAGGCCGCGAAAAGGGCGGCTTCAAGGCGATCCAAGAGCCTTGAGGCGGCAGGACCTCCTGCCTATAAGGCCCGCCAATCCGCCGTCCCGGCCCGAATCCGTTTGGCTCAGTCCGCAAGCTCCCGAAGGGTTTAGATGAAGACTCCCCTCAAGCTGATCCTCGCCGCCGCCGCCTTCGCGCTGGCTCCGGCCGCCGCTCTCTCGCAGGCGGCTCCCGCCGCCGCTCCGGGGCAGACGGCGCAGGCTCCGGCCCCCGCCGCCCAGGCCCCGCGGGACTCGATCAGCGCCAATTCGCAGGCCGCTCCGGCTCAGCCGGAAGAGATGAACCAGCCCCAGGGCGAGGAACCGTCGAACGCGAGCGTGCTGGCCAGCAGCCCGGCCCGGACCGCGCCGAACGCGACGGTCGGCCAGCCCACGGGCGCCCTGGGCTTCCAGCCCCAGG
Organism: Allosphingosinicella sp.; assembly: GCA_035714565.1. Lineage (GTDB taxonomy): Bacteria > Pseudomonadota > Alphaproteobacteria > Sphingomonadales > Sphingomonadaceae > Allosphingosinicella. The sequence goes on along the minus strand of DASTLX010000035.1, from coordinate 99,100 downwards.
TGACCCCGATCGGCGAGGAGGCCCTGTTCTTCCACAACACGATCCTGATGCCGATCATCACGGTGATCTCGATCTTCGTCCTCGCGCTTCTCCTCTACGTCATGATCCGCTTCCGGCGCGGCGCCAATCCGGTGCCGTCGAGGACCACCCACAACACTCTGCTCGAGGTGGTGTGGACCCTGGTTCCGGTGCTGATCCTGGTCGCGATCGCGGTGCCCTCGATCCGGCTCCTCGCCCACCAATATGCGCCGCCCAAGGCGGACATCACGGTCAAGGCGACCGGCAACCAATGGTATTGGACCTATACCTATCCCGACCATGGCGGCTTCGAGATCGTCTCCAACGGCCTCAAGGACGCCGACGCCAAGGCCCGCAGCGAGCCGCGCCTGCTCGCCGTCGACGAGCGCATGGTGGTTCCGCAGGGCGCCACCGTGAAGATGATCATCACCGCCGCCGACGTCATCCACAGCTGGGGAGTGCCGGCGTTCTGGACCAAGCTCGACGCGGTGCCCGGCCGGCTCAACGAGACCTGGTTCAGGACCGACAAGCCGGGAGTCTATTACGGCCAGTGCTTCGAGCTGTGCGGCGCCCGCCACGCCTACATGCCGATCGCGGTCGAGGTGCTCCCGCCGGCTCAGTTCGCGGCCTGGGTCGCATCGAAGGGCGGCAAGATGCCGGGGCCGGGGGGAACCAGGGCCCCCGATTCCACCGCCGCCTCGCCGGTCACGAACCCGCCCGCCGCCGCCACCGGCGGCGCGTCCGGAGCGACCGAGACCAGCCCAGCCCCTCCGGCCGTGACTCCCGGAACGACCACTCCGCCCACGTCGAGCCAGGGCGCCACCAATACGAAACGCGGAAACTGACATGACCGACACGACTGCCAACGCCACGCATTTCGAAGCGCATGGCGCCCACGCGGCCCATCATGACGACGAGCACACGCCGGGCTTCTTCGTGCGCTGGTTCATGTCGACCAACCACAAGGACATCGGCACCCTCTACCTGATCTTCGCGATCGTCGCCGGCATCATCGGCGGGACGATCTCCGGGATCATGCGCGCCGAGCTCGCCTCGCCCGGGATCGACTTCCTCGAGGCCTGGGCCGGATCGGGCGACCAGGCCAGCCATATGTGGAACGTCCTGATCACCGCCCACGGCCTGATCATGGTCTTCTTCATGGTCATGCCGGCGATGATCGGCGGCTTCGGCAACTGGTTCGTGCCGCTGATGATCGGCGCCCCGGACATGGCCTTCCCGCGGATGAACAATATCAGCTTCTGGCTGCTCGTCCCCGCCTTCATCCTCCTGCTCGGCTCGGCCTTCATGCCCGGCGGGACCGGCAACGGCGCCGGGGTCGGCTGGACGGTCTACGCGCCGCTCTCCACCTCCGGCTCGACCGGGCCGGCCGTCGACATGGCGATCTTCGCGCTCCACCTCGCGGGCGCCTCGTCGATCCTGGGCGCGATCAACTTCATCACCACCATCTTCAACATGCGCGCTCCGGGGATGACGCTGCACAAGATGCCGCTGTTCGTCTGGTCGATCCTGGTCACCGTCTTCCTTCTGCTTCTGGCGCTGCCGGTGCTCGCCGGCGCGATCACCATGCTGCTGACCGACCGCAATTTCGGAACCCATTTCTTCGACGCCTCCGGCGGCGGCGACCCGATCCTCTACCAGCACCTCTTCTGGTTCTTCGGCCACCCGGAGGTCTACATCATGATCCTTCCGGGCTTCGGGATGGTCAGCCAGGTCGTCGCGACGTTCAGCCGCAAGCCCGTCTTCGGCTATCTTGGGATGGCCTATGCGATGGTCTCGATCGGGGTGATCGGCTTCGTCGTCTGGGCGCACCACATGTTCACCGTCGGCATGGACGTGAACACCAAGATGTACTTCACCGCCGCGACGATGGTGATCGCGGTGCCGACCGGCATCAAGATCTTCAGCTGGATCGCCACCATGTGGGGCGGCTCGCTGACCTTCGAGACCCCGATGATGTGGGCGCTCGGCTTCATCTTCATGTTCACGGTCGGCGGCGTGACCGGCGTGGTGCTCGCCAACGGCGGAATCGACAACAACGTCCACGACACCTATTACGTGGTCGCCCACTTCCACTACGTGCTCTCGCTCGGAGCCGTCTTCTCGCTGTTCGCGGGCTGGTATTACTGGTTCGGGAAGATGTTCGGTAAGATGTACAACGAGCTGCTCGGCCAGCTGCACTTCTGGCTGTTCTTCATCGGCGTGAACATCCTGTTCTTCCCGATGCACTTCCTCGGCCTGCAGGGCATGCAGCGGCGCGTTCCCGACTATGCCGACGCCTATGCCGACTGGAACCACGTGGCGAGCATGGGCTTCTATCTGGTCGCCGCGTCGATGGCGATGTTCTTCATCAACATCTTCTGGTCGCTGCTGGCCGGGCGCAAGGCGGCGGACAATTATTGGGGCGAGGGCGCGACGACGCTCGAATGGACGCTGTCGAGCCCGCCGCCCTTCCACCAATTCTCGACGCTGCCGAAGATCGACTGAGGCCCGGCGCCGGGAAAGGGAGAGGCCGTTCGGCTGAGCTTGTCGAAGCCCTCTCCTCTTCCCGTCGCGGAAGGAAAGGAAAGCCCTTCGACAAGCTCAGGGCGAACGGCTGTATGATGACCACTTCGGTGCTCGACCAAACGTCTCCCCTTCCCGCCGACTGGCGGGACCTGCTCGCCCTGACCAAGCCGCGGGTGATGAGCCTCGTCGTCTTCACCGGGCTGTGCGGGATGCTGGCGGCGCCGGTCGGGATCCATCCGGTGCTCGGCTTCACCGCCATCCTCTGCATCGCGCTCGGCGCCGGAGCGGCGGCGGCGCTCAACATGTGGTACGAATCCGACCTCGACGCCCTGATGAAGCGGACGGCCTCGCGTCCGATCCCGGCCGGACGCCTCGACCGCCAGACCGCGCTGCACTTCGGGGTGGGCCTGTCCTTCTTCTCCGTGCTCCTGATGGGGCTGGCATCGAACTGGCTCGCGGCCGCGATCCTCGCCGCGTCGATCCTCTTCTACGTCTTCGTCTACACCATCTGGCTGAAGCGCCGGACTCCCCAGAACATCGTCATCGGCGGCGCCGCGGGCGCGTTCCCGCCGGTGATCGGCTGGGCGGCGGCGACCGGCGACGTCACCCTCCTGCCCGTCCTCCTCTTCACCCTGATCTTCCTTTGGACCCCGCCCCATTTCTGGGCGCTGTCGCTCTTCGTCCGCTCGGACTACGCCGCGGCGGGGGTGCCGATGCTTCCGGTCGTGTCGGGCGCCAAGGCGACGAGGCAGCAGATCGCGCTCTACACCGTGCCCATGGCCGCGGCCGCGGTGGCGCCGTGGCCGCTCGGCCTCGCCGGCGCCCTCTACGGCACGGCCGCGGCGGCCCTCAGCCTGGCCTTCTTCGTCCTCGCCCTTCGGGTCCTCGCCAACCGGGCGAGCGAGCCCTCGGGAATGAAGCCCGAAAAGCAGCTCTTCGCTTATTCGATCCTCTATCTGTTCGCCCTGTTCGGAGCGCTGGTGATCGACCGGGTGCTGTCGTGACCGATCCCCGCGACGACGAGATCCGCCGCCGGCAGAAGGCCCGGGCGATCATCATGGCGCTCCTGCTCGGCGCCTTCGTCCTTCTCGTCTACGCGATCACCATCGCCAAGATGGGGATGCTGAGATGACCGATCTCGCCCGCCGCAACGGACGCACCGCCGGCCTCGCCGCGCTGCTCGTGCTGGCCATGGTCGGCCTCGCCTTCGCCAGCGTGCCGCTCTACCGCCTCTTCTGCCAGGTGACCGGGATCGACGGCACCACCCAGCGCGCCGCCGAGGCGCCCGGGCCGGTCGCCGGCAAGGAGGTCGCGGTCCGCTTCGACGCCAACACCGCCTCCTCCCTGCCCTGGCGCTTCGGCCCGGAAAAGGCCCGCGAGATCGTCACCATCGGCGAGCGCGAGATGGCCTTCTACACTGCCAGGAACCTCTCGGCGCGGTCGGTCAGGGGGACGGCGACGTTCAACGTCACCCCCGTTCAGGCCGGCAAATATTTCAGCAAGATCCAGTGCTTCTGTTTCAACGAGCAGGTGCTGAAGCCGGGCGAGGAGGTGCGGATGCCGGTTGTCTTCTTCGTCGATCCCCGGATCCTCCAGGACGCCGACACGAAAGAGATCAGCGAAATCACCCTGAGCTACACCTTTTACCCGGTGGATTCGGGCGGAGAGGGAAGCTAGAGGGCACGTCATCGCGGCGAAAGCCGGGATGACGGCAGGATCGCCTGGACGACGGCAAGACAGAGGACGAATGATGGCCGGAGCGAAGAACCATCCCTACCACCTGGTGAACCCCAGCGTCTGGCCGCTCATCGGGGCCGTGTCGGGCCTGCTCATGTTCATGGGCCTGGTCCTGTGGATGCACGATTACGGCTGGTGGTCGGTTCCCCAGGAGGGCACCCACTGGGGCGCGCCTCCGGCCAAGGAAGGCGCCAAGATGGTCATGGGGATGACCTTCCTGGGCGTGATGGGCCTGATCGGGGTCCTCTTCACCATGTTCGCCTGGTGGGCCGACGTCATCCGCGAGGCCCATGCCGGCGACCATACGCCGGTCGTCCAGCTCCACCTGCGCTACGGGATGATCCTGTTCATCGCCTCGGAGGTGATGTTCTTCCTGGCCTGGTTCTGGGCCTTCTTCAACGCGTCGCTCTTCCCCTCGGGGGTAGAGGCGGTGGGCGGCACCTGGCCGCCCAAGGGAATGCACGTCCTCGACCCGTTCGGCTTCCCGCTGCTCAACACGCTGATCCTGCTCTGCTCCGGAACGACCGTGACCTGGGCCCACCACGCCCTCATCCACGGCGATCGCGACGGGCTCATCAAGGGGCTTTGGGCCACGATCGGGCTCGGCCTGCTGTTCACCAGCATCCAGGCCTATGAATATGCCCACGCGCCGTTCGGCTTCAAGGACAACATCTATTCGTCGACCTTCTTCATGGCGACCGGCTTCCACGGCTTCCACGTCATCATCGGGACCATCTTCCTGATCGTCTGCCTGATCCGCGCCTACAAAGGCCATTTCCGCCCCAACCAGCATTTCGGCTTCGAGGCGGCCGCCTGGTACTGGCATTTCGTCGACGTCGTCTGGCTGTTCCTGTTCATCTGCATCTACGTCTGGGGCGGCTGGGGCGCCGAATATCACGGGTAGATGGCGCGCGTTTCGTCATGCCGGCGAAAGCCGGTACCTCGGGGAGAAGGACCGTGCGTTTTCGACCTGAGGTCCCGGCTTTCGGCGGCATGACGGGCAAGTGATGCGCTTTCCCCTCGTCCCGACGGTCCTGGTCGCCGCGGCCGTCGCGACGATGATCGCGCTCGGCTTCTGGCAGCTCCGCCGCGCCGACGAGAAAGCGGCGCTGGCGGCCCGATATGCCCGCAACTCGGCGCTCCCGGCGATCGCCCTTCCGATCGGCGCGCCGCCCGACGAGACCCTGCTCTACCGCCGGGCCACCGCTTTCTGCCTCGAGCCCACCGCCTGGCGGCTGACCGGAGGCAAGTCGGCGAGCGGGCGGACCGGCACCCGCTACATAGCCGAGTGCCGGACCGGCGCCGAAGGCCCGGGCTTCGCCGCCGACATGGGGGTCTCGCCCGACCCGCGGGCGAATCCCGGCTGGAGGGGCGGCGAAGTGACCGGCACGATCGTCGCGGAGCCTTCCCGCTCGAGCCTGATGCAGAGGCTTCGAGGCCGGTCCGCGCCGCCGCGGCCGATGCTCGTTTCCGAGCGGCCCGCGCCGGGCCTCGAGGCGAGCGCGCGGCCCAGCGCGGACGTCACCAACAACAGCCTCGCCTACGCCTTCCAGTGGTTCTTCTTCGCGGCCGCCGCGGCCGCCATCTACGTTCTGGCGCTGCGCAAGCGGCAGCGCGCGGCGCCTTCGTCGCCGGCAGACCCGTCATCCGCGTCCTGACCCGGGAGGCATGAACGCGGCCGTCTGAAGTTTTGGAGAGCCGTCGATTCCGGCCGCCGGCGGAGCGCGGACATCGCCGAGTTGCGGCCACCGGCTCGAACCACTACCTCCGGTCCTTCATGCAGCTGACAATCCTTCCCAACGGCCTCAAGGTCGCAAGCCGCGAGATGCCGTCGATCGAGACCGCCGCGGTCGGCCTCTATGCGGAGGCGGGGTCGAGGCACGAGCCGGAGCGGCTGAACGGGATCGCCCACCTGTTCGAGCATATGGTGTTCAAGGGCGCCGGCGGGCGCTCGGCTCGGGAGATCAGCGAGGCGATCGAGGATGTCGGCGGCGACCTCAACGCCAGCACCGAGCGCGATTCGACCAACTTCATGGCCTCGGTCCTCGGCGAGCACGTCGCGCTCGGGGTTGAGCTGATCACCGACCTGGTCCTGAAGCCGCATTTCGCCGAAGCCGATCTGGAACGGGAGAAGGACGTCGTCCTCCAGGAGCTGGGCGAGGCGCGCGACACGCCGTCCGACATCATCTTCGACGACCTCTGGGCCGCGGCCTACGACGACCAGCCGCTCGGGCGCTCGGTCCTCGGCCACGAGGCGAGCATCGACGCGGTCGCCGTCGAGGACCTCAACGAATGGCGGCGCGGCCGCTACCGGGCCGGAAGCCTGGCCCTGGTCGCCGCCGGCAAGGTCGAGCACGAGCGGCTGGTCGAGATGGCCCAGGCGAGGCTCGGCGACCTCGCCGCCGGGACCATCGAGGAGTCCGAGCCGGCGCGGTTCACCGGGGGCACCAGGGTCGGCCGCTCGGCGCCGGACCAGGCCCACCTCGCTCTGGGCTTTTCGGCGCCGGCCCAGCTCGACGAGGATTATTTCGCGGCCCGGATGTTCTCCGACATCGTCGGCGGCGGGATGTCGTCGCGGCTCTTCCAGAAGGTCCGCGAGGAGCGCGGGCTGGCCTATTCCGTCTACTCCCAGCTCCATCCGCATTCGGACACCGGCCTTTTCTACGTCTACGCCGCGACCGCCCGCCGCGAATCCGCCTCCGCCGCGCAGCTGATCGAGGAGATCGTCGCCGAGACGGTCGAGACCCTCACCCAGCGCGAGGTCGACCGGGTCCGGACCCAGTCCCGCGCCGGACTGCTGATGTCGATGGAAAGCCCCTGGGGGCAGGCCCATTACGTCGCCCGCCAGCTCTCGGTCTACGGCCGCCTGGTCGAGCCGGCGGAAGTGATCGCGGAGCTCGAGGCGGTGACCCTCGACCAGGTCCGCGAAGCCGGGGCGAAGATGCTCGCCGGCCCGCGAGCGCGGGCGACGATCGGCTTCCCGGCGGTGAGGGCGGCGTGACGGCCCCCAAAGGCCGTCATCCCGGCGGAGGCCGGGATCCCAGCGAGACCCGCCGTGACTTCCCGACCTGAGGTCCCGGCTTCCGCGCCGACGACGCTGGTGGGCGAGCCCTGGCCGGATTACGGGCTGGTCGACAGCGGCGGAGGCCGCAAGCTCGAGCGCTACGGCCGCTACCGCTTCGTCCGTCCCGAGCCGCAGGCGATGTGGGCGCCCGCCTCGCCGGACTGGGATTGCGACGGCGAGTTCGTCCCCGGCTCCGACGAGGAGGGCGGCGGCCGCTGGCAATTCGCCCGGCCGGTGCCCCGCGAGGGCTGGGAGCTGGGCTGGCGGGACGTGCGGTTCCGAGCCCAGGCCACCCCCTTCCGCCACCTCGCTTTCTTTCCCGACATGGCGCCGCAATGGACGTGGATGCGCGAGCGGCTCGGCGAGGGCGCGGAGGCTCTCAACCTGTTCGGCTATACCGGGGTCGGCACCCTGGCGATGGCGGCGGAGGGGGCCCGGCTGACCCATGTCGACGCCTCCAGGAAGTCGGTCGAGGCCGGCAAGCACAATGCCCGGCTCTCGGGCCTGGCCGAGCGGCCGATCCGCTGGCTGGTCGACGACGCGGCCAAGTTCACCGCCCGCGAGGTCCGGCGCGGCCGGCGCTACGACGGCATCATCCTCGATCCGCCCAAATATGGCCGAGGACCCGACGGCGAGATCTGGAAGCTGGAGGAGGGGCTGCCGGGCCTGATCGCCGATTGCCGCCGGCTGCTCGATCCGGACAGCCGGTTCCTGGTCCTCACCGTCTATGCGGTGCGCATGTCGGCGCTCGCGATCGGCGAGCTCCTCCGCCAGGCCCTGGGCGACCTCGGCGGAAGGGTCGAATGCGGCGACATGGCCGTCCGCGAGGAAGCGCGCGGCCTGCTCCTGCCGACCGCCATCTTCGCGAGATGGTCGAACGACTGAAAAGAGGGACAGTCCCCATTTTTCAGTCGAAAAGAGGGACAGTCCCTCTTTTCAGTCGCGGGCGGCGCGGATCGCGGCGCCGGCGGCGAAAGGGGCGACGGCGACGAGAAGCAGCGAGGCGGCGGCGAGGAGCTTCAGCGCCCCGGCGCTGCCCTCCGCCCCGGTCAGCCCCGCCCCGAAGATCAGGATCGGCACCGCCAGCGGAAGCATCAGCAGCCCGGCCAGGGCGCCGGTGGTCCGCAGCCCCGAGGTCAGGGCGGCGACGATCAGGGTCAGGGCGGCGAGCCCCGGGGTCCCGGCGAGGAGCCCGAGCTCGAGGCGCCCGAGCACGGGCGCGGGCAGCTTGATCAGAGCCGCCGCGGGCACGGCCGCGACCATCAGCGGCGGCCCGAAGCTCAGCCAGTGGCCGGCCAGCTTGGCGAGGGCCACGCTCTCCTCGCCGACGCCCCGGACCGCGAGCTGGTCGAGCACTCCGCCCGCGCGGTCCGGCTCGATCAGCCGATCGACCGGCAGCAGCGCGGCGAGCAGCGCCGCCACCCAGAGGGCGCCGCCGCCCGTCCGGGCGAGAAGCGCCGGATCCGGCCCGGTCGCGAAGGGGAAGAGGGTCGCGACAAGCAGGAAGAAGACGAGCGGCAAGGCCGCGCTGCCGCCGGTCGCAGCGAGACGGAGCTCGCGAAGGAGAAGCGCGCTCATCCGAGCTCGATCCGGGCCGCGCCGGGCAAGGCGAGCGGCTGGTGCGAGGCGGCGAGGACGGCGCCGCCGCCGGCTCGGTGAGCGGCCATCGCCCCCTCGAGCCTGGCCTGGCCGTCGCCGTCGAGGCCGTTGGCGGGCTCGTCGAGAAGCCACAGGGGCGCTCCGCTCGCCACCACCCGGGCGAGGGCGGCGCGCTTCCTCTGGCCGGTGGAGAGCATCCGCACCGGCACGTCGCCGAGCCCGGCCAGGCCCATCGCCGCCATCGCTTCCGCCGCTCCGGCGCCGTCGAGGCGGCTCCAGAAGCCCAGCGCCCGGGCCAGGCCGAGCTTCGGGTCGAGGGCCAGCCCCTCGTCGGCCAGCGCCGCCCGGGCCGGACGCTCGACCGTCCCCGCCGAGGCGCGCAGGAGCCCGGCGGCGAGCCGGATCAGGCTCGACTTGCCGGCTCCGTTCGGCCCCGCGACCAGCGCCGCCCCGCCCGGCTCGAGCCTCAGGTCGAGGCCTTCGAACAGAAGCCGGCCGCCGCGGACGCAGGCGACCGCCCGGAGCTCGAGCAGGCTCAACCCTCCGCCTCTTCGCCGGCCGCTTCCTCGATCGCGTGCATGTCGGCGTCGGAGAAGCCGAAATGGTGGCCCGCCTCGTGGACGATGACATGAGTGACGAGCGCCTCGAGGCCGACGCCGGTCTCGGCCCATTCGTCGAGCAGGGGCCGGCGATAGAGATGGATCATGGCCGGGAGCTCGCCCGAGTGCATCGAGCTCTGCTCGCCGATCGGCCGGCCCGTATAGAGCCCGGAAAGCTCGAACGGATCCTCGATCCCGAGCTCGGCGAGCACCGCCTCCTCGGCGAACTCCTCGACCCTCAGGACCACGCCTTCGAGGTGGCGCCGGAAATGCTCCGGCATGCGGGCGATGGCGGCGTCCGCCAGCCGCTCGATCTCCGCCGCGTCGGGCGCAAGGGTTTGACGCTCACCGGTCACCTGCGCGACATAGAGTGGAAGCAAGGGGAGAGACAATGACGCTGAGCGACGAGGAGCGGGCACGAGCCCTCGAAGCCCTGCCCGAATGGCGCTACGAGCCGGCCGAGCGGGCGATACGGCGCGGCTACAGCTTCGCCGATTTCGGCGAGGCCTTCGCCTTCATGGCCCGGGCGGCGCTGGCGGCGGAGAAGGCCGACCACCATCCCGACTGGTCGAACAGCTGGAACAAGGTGTCGGTGGCGCTCAGCACCCACAGCGCCGGCGGGGTCACCGCGAAGGACATCGACCTGGCGAAGGCGATGGACGCGTTCGCCGCCCGCTTGCCCTGAGCCCAACCTGTCCCTAGAGGGTTCCGCTTCCAGAGCATGCGGAGCGGTGGCCGAGTGGTCGAAGGCGCTCGCCTGGAAAGTGAGTATACGTCAAAAGCGTATCGAGGGTTCGAATCCCTCCCGCTCCGCCACTCCTCTCATTCGCCGATGTTCGCCTGCGGCCACGAACCGGGAAATTTCCCTCTGAGGATGCGGGCAAGGCTGTTCGCCATGATCCGTTGATGCTCGCCTAAATTCGCCATAAAGTGTGGGAACAAATGAGGGAGCGAAACGATGGCTGGTCTCACACCGATGGAAGTCAAGCACGCTAAGGCCGGCCGCCACGCCGACGGGAAGGGGCTTTACCTGTTGGTGAAGCCGAGCGGCGCGAAGTCCTGGGTGCTTCGAGTCCAGGTCGGCGGACGGCGGCGCGATTACGGTCTCGGATCGCTGGACCTCGTCTCCCTGCCGGAAGCGCGCGACCGGGCGCTGGAGTATCGCAAGGCCGCAAAGTCCGGCCTCGATCCCTCGCTGGAGCGCAAGAAAGCGCAACGGGCAATCCCCACCTTCGAGGAAGCCGCGCGCCTCTATCACAAGACGGTGAAGGCAAGCTGGCGCAATGGGAAGCATGCGGACCAATGGCTCAGCACCCTCAAGGCGCATGCCTTTCCGACTATTGGCGCGACCCGCGTCGACCATATTGACGCTCCGACCATTCAATCCGTCCTGCTGCCGATATGGCTGACCCTGCCCGAGACCGCCCGGCGCGTTCGCCAGCGAATCACCTCCGTCCTCGATTTTTCCCATGGACAGGGATGGCGGGCGACCGAGACGCCCCGCAACGCGATCAACACGCTGATGAAGCGGATCAAGCAGCCCCGCCGGAGCGGCGGCTTCGCGGCGATCCCCTACGCCGAGCTTCCCATCCTGATGGGCAAGTTGAAGTCCGAGATGCCGACCGTCGGGCGGCTGGCTCTTCAGTTTCTCATCCTAACCGCCGCGCGATCCGGCGAGGTGCGCGGCGCCCGCTGGGAAGAGATCGATCTTGATAAGGCGCAGTGGAACATCCCTGCCGATCGGATGAAGGCCGGCGAGGCGCACAGCGTGCCCCTTCCTCCCGATGCCGTGGAAGCTCTGCGGAGGGTGAGGGAACTGACGACGGTTCGCAAGGGCCAGCCGATCTTCCCCGGCCTCAAAGGACAGCCCCTGAGCGACGCAACGCTCGCCAAGGTCCTGCGCGTGGCCGGTGGCGGTGCGTACACCGTCCACGGCATGCGCTCCGCCTTCCGCGACTGGATCGCCGAGCAGACAACTTTCCCCAGCGACTGGGCAGAGGCGGCGCTCGCTCACACGCTTTCGAACAAGGTCGAAGCCGCTTACAAGCGCACCAAGTTCATCGAGCAGCGGCGGAAACTCATGGAAGCTTGGGCCGATTATCTTGGAATGACCTCCAACGTGGTGCAGCTCGCAGGCGCTCAATGACGGATGATGACGAGCCGTTCGAAGAGGCTGACTGGCTAACGGCACCCGAGGCGCTGCGCCGGGTCAGCCAGATTATGAATGAGTTCCAGGCGCAGCACGCGATAGCCGATCGAGCCCGTGATGGGCTTGTTCGCACACGGGCCGAGCGCTTTGTGAAACATCGGCAGGTCTTGGACGATGTCGAGCTTCCGAAGGATTTCTGGTGGGCCGGCGCTAACGCAGCGCTGAAGCAGAACTGGGCCACAGGCGACTTCTCCACCTGGATCAATCGGACCCTAGATTGGAAGGCCTATGGCGTTAGATTCCACCGTCGAGACATAGCCAAGATGTTGCCGGCGGCGCCAATCGTATCGGCATTGGCCGCTACGGTTGATGCGACCGAGGCGCTGAAACGGCTCTGTGCGGCTTGTACTACACGAGACGAAGCGGCCCGGACCCTCTTTCGTTATGCCCGCGTCGGCGCGATCAAGGCGAGTGCGCGTTTTATCCGCACCGAGGATGAGGACGGCGAGGCCGCCGTCGAAACCGACCGATTGCTGCAAATCGACGACTGGAGGGGAATTGATGAGCCGACGTTGCCCGCGCTGGCATCAGGAAACCTGACAGGCTCCTATCGTGACAACCTGAGGCGCTCGACGGTCGAGGTCGAAATCATTGGACTACGATTCGACGCAGACGGGGTCGATCAGATTGCATCGACTATTTCAGCTACCGAGGCGTTCGCCGCGGAAGGAAGGGCCGTCGCTAAGGGCGTGGGTCGACCGCGGGCCGAGTGGTGGGACGATCTTCTCATCGAAATCTTCAGACGATTGTGGGAAGAGAATTGGACTCCTCGTACCCAGGCTGAACTGGTCGAGGCGATGCACGACTGGTTGGGCCGCAATCCCGGCGACGATCCCGAAAAGCCGCGCGAGGCAGGCGACACTGCGCTCAAAGCCAGAGCTAAGAAGCTCTTCGACGTACTCGATCTAGGTCACAAATGCGTCTGACATTGTTTTAGCCCATTTCTGACCATTTGAGGCCGATTTATCGGCCACGTGCGGTCACGAACGCTCCTGTCCAAAGGCGATGGGAGACGAATAATGGAGACCCTTGCTACCTCGGTGAAAGGCGCCGCTGAGGCTCTCAGCCTCGGCCGCACGTCCATCTATGTACTGATCAAGGAAGGGCGGCTTGAGACCGTCAAGCTGGGCCGGCGCACCTTGATCAAGACGGCTTCGATCCGTGCGCTGCTGGATCCCAGCAAAGAGTCGCAGGCGCAGTAAGGCTGCATTGTGAGCAGACGGATCAATCCGCGTCGGATCAAGCTGCACCACTGTTACACGGTCGAAGAGGCTTCACGGATCCTTGGTGTTCACAAGAACACAGTCCGCGGCTGGCGGGCCAAGGATCTCAAGCCGATCGACGACCGCAAGCCGATCCTGTTCGCCGGCAGAGACCTTCGCGCTTTCCTCGAGCGCATGATCGTCGGCCGCAAGCAGCCCAGCCCGAAGGGGCATTTCTATTGCTTCAGGTGCCGCGCCGCTCGCCGGCCGGCGATGGCAATGGTCGATTATCTGGCCATCACGGCGATCAGCGGGAACCTGAAGGCGCTGTGCGAGGAGTGCGGGACTCTCATGCATCGCCGCGCCCGCCGTGCGGACCTGGAGGGCGTCATGCCCGGAATCGCCGTCCAGTTTCCGGGGGCACAGACACGATTAAGTGAGACCGTATCTCCATCCCTAAACTGTGACTTCGAGCGGAAGGGCTGAACGTGGCCAAGCACAATGCGAAAAACACCCGCATCAAGCGCGAATATTTCCAATATCTGCGCGAGGCGCGCGGCTACTCCCCGGCCTCGGTCGACGCCGCCGCTAAGGCGATCAGCCGGTTCGAGGAATCGGCCAATCATCGCGACTTCGCCAGCTTTCATCGTGAGCAGGCGGTCGCATTCAAGCGTAAGTTGGCCGAGCAGCTCGGCGAACGCTCCGGCAAGCCGCTCAGCCAATCGACGATCGGCGGCACGCTGAGGGCGCTCCGCGAGTTCTTCATCTGGCTTGCCGGCCAGCCCGGCTACAAAGCCAAGATCCGCTACGCCGATGCGGACTATTTCAACCAGTCCGACAAGGAGCAGGCGGTGGCTTGGGCGGCCCGCCCGAAGGCGCCGCCGACGCTGGAGCAGATGCGCCACATCCTTGGGACAATGCCGGCGGGGACGCCGATCGAGCGCCGCAACCGGGCGGTCGTGGCCCTGACGATGCTCACCGGCGCGCGCGATGGCGCGCTGGCTTCGCTAAGGCTGAAGCATCTCGACCTGGCCGAGGGCGTCTTGTGGCAGGACGGGCGCGAGGTTCGGACGAAGTTCGCGAAGACCTTCTCCACCTGGTTTTTCCCCGTTGGCGGGGATGCCCTTTCGATCGTGACTGATTGGGTGGGCTGGTTGCGCGAGCGCCACTGGGGAGACGCGGACCCGCTCTTCCCTGCAACTCAAGTGGGATTAGGCGAGAACGGAGGCTTTGTTGCCGAAGGGCTCGCTCGGACCGGATGGAGCACCGCGGCGCCCATCCGCACCATTTTTCGAGAAGCCTGCGCGGCGGCGCAAATGCGCTACTTCAACCCGCACAGCCTGAGGGACATGCTCGCGCAGCTCGGTGAGCAGGTCTGCCAGACGCCGGAGCAATTCAAAGCCTGGTCGCAAAATCTCGGCCATGAGAAGGTCTTGACCACGCTCATGAGCTACGGGGCCGTCCCACCGCATCGGCAGGCCCAATTGATCCGTGCGCTTGCTACTCCGCCAGACCGCGCGACAGTCACCCCCGAGGAGGTCAGTGCTCTCAAGGCGCTCTTGGAGAAAATGACAGCTCAGGGTTTCAGGTCTGGTGATGCAGTGCGTAATGAAGGCGGCAATTGATTGCTCAAGACTGCTCAACGGCGCCCATCATCAGCCCGCGTCGTCGTTCGGGTCTTGGACAGCTTGATTTGGAGTCGGCAGCAGGAACCAAGGCGTGCGGTCAGGAAAGAGGAGTGACGCAAGGATCGCGGTCATTGCCTGCCCTGGGCCCACAGGTGCCGGGAAGCCCGGCCATGCCGCCTCCAGGTCCGCTACGCGCCAGACGTCGTGGCCGATCTGGAAGACCGCGTTCAGGCCGCCGGCGATCTGCTCCTGCCCAAACGTCTGATAGCTTTCCGGCAGATAGGCGTTGAGTTGCAGGTGGTCGAGCTTCTCCAGCGACTTGTCGAACTCGTCGGTCAGATCGAAAAGTTGTGAGGCGCGAAGCAGCGTGATCACGAGTTCGCTCGGTTGCGCAACAAGCTCGAAGTTCGGCTTGTCGTGCGAAAGGGCCCGCGCGACGAGATAGGGCAGCACCTTCGCAGGGTCGAGATCGCCGCGAGCGACATGCCCGCGGCAGCCAACTGCCGAAGAGAACATGTGGCCTAGAAGCCGCTCGCCGCTTTCGCCGAAGCCGAGGTGCTTCGAGGCCGTCAGCGCAGTGAGAATGTACGGCGCCTGGCAGTCGCTCATTGATACTAGCGACAGCGAGTAGGTTTCGAAGATCCGTGCATACAGGTCTTCGAGCCGCGCGGCGGCTAAGTGACCGTCCTGTCCTGCGAGGCGCCGCGCGTGTGCGGCGAAACCCGCCCAGCCGAACAGCTTCGAAAGCCTGATCGGCAGCCAGTAGAGGTCTCCCAATCCGCCCGTAACCAGCGCGTACTGGTAACCGTCAATCGCAGCGACCACGTCCCCGATCGCAGCCTCTGCCATGTCGGCAAGGCGACTGCATGCAGTGAGCAGCCGAGCCTCGACGACGGCATCGTCCGATCGCGGCAGCAGCGCGACGGCACAGGCGGCGCGCACCTCAATCTCACGGAAACGGTCCCTGGCTTCCCGTGCGCGGACGGCGAACGCCTCCTCAACGCGGCCGGCTAGGCCCATGGCTACGCGAGCGTCCCCGCCCAGCCCTGCGAGAAGGGGATCGAGACGATCGAGCAGCGCGCGGGCATCCCAGCGCGAAGGGATCGACACGTAGGGCTCCCACAGCTTCGGCAACGCGGCGCGAATTGCGGCCGCGCTTCCAGCGTCCGGCCACCCTGCCAAGACGCTGCGGAGCGGCGCGTCGCCGGACGCCGCATGTGGATTGCGGCAGAAGCTCGAAGGACCGTACAGGTTCAGGCCCCAGACCACGGGCGTCTGGCCGCCTGTGGCCGATACGCGTTCTGAGACGGCCCGTCCGATCTCGACCAGATCCAGGGCCGGCGACGCGTCCTGCAGGAACAGATCGCCCCGTACGCAATCGAGCAGAGCTGTGGTTCCGATGCCGTGACCGCCTTCCTCGTATGCTAGCTGGTTTGCGGCGGCTGTAGCGACCAGCGTCACGCCGGGTGTGCCGAATTCGCCCATAACCTCGGACTTGAGAATGACGTTGAGGTCGGAGATCAGGCCGCCCGACTGGCAGGCGTCGATGAACAGATAGGTCTGCTTCGGCGTAGCTTCAGCTACCATGCGGAGCAAGTCGGCGAGCGAGAGCGCAGTCGCCGACAGTGAATGAAGCTTCGAGTCCCGGCACGCCATGTAGAAGCTGCCTGCGCCGACCGCGCCGTGGCCAGCGAAGGATAGCGTCAGCGTGTCGAGCGGACCGCCGTCGAAAAGCACGTCGGCGAGCGTATCCCTGATCTGCTGCAATGTCGGTGAACAAAGTAGCTGCGACCGACCGGCATCGTAGTCGCCGACTTCGGGCTTCATCAGCGTGGCAAAGATGTCGCGCGCATCCGCCTCGGCGCCCGTGAGCGGACCGAGGTGCTCATATGCGTCGCACCCGATCGCGATGAGTGCGCGGCCGCTCACGTCTCGGTACTGCGGAACTTCGCCCGCCGTTCCGCCTCCCGGTCGAGCGCCTCACGGGTCTTCTCCAATCGCAGGCGCTCTAGCTCTGCGGCCACCTCGGGCGCCATGTTTTCTAGCTCAGCGACGAGCTTCGCGTGCGCCTCCGTTCCAGCGTGGATCTGGGGCATGCTGACGTTGCCATCGCGATCGACGCCAAGCTCGATCTTCGACATCATCTCGATCAGCGATTGCGAGACCGAGCCTGCATTCTCGGCGCTGACGACGTTGCCGACCTGTTCGGCTGCTTCACCCACTACCCGGTACATGTTCTGAGCGAACTGTCGCGACATCTCTTCGCTCATCGGCAGGATCGACCGCCCGATCAGGCTGAGGTCGTTGTCGGCAATCTCCCTGAAGGGAATCAGCCATTCTGCCGTGATGCTGTGCATGGAGGTGTCCGGCTCGGGGTCCCGTGCCGCATGCACCCAATTCCTCCCATGGTTCATCCGCATCACGTTCTGGCGGCTAACCAAAGTCTCGCGGGTGCGCTCATTAAGCTGCGCAACGAGCCTCATGACGGAGCGCTCGAAGGCGTCATCGTCCTCAGGCCGCTCAAAGCAAAAGACCCGCGGATCGGGCTTTGCGGCCGCGACGCTCTCATCAGTCATGAATTTACGACGGTTCTCTGGGCCTTCCACCGCGAATGGTGCTCGGAGGTGCCCTGACGGGAGATTGCTCGAACCATGCCTCATGGTGGCGGATGTGATCAGGCGCGGCAACCGCTGACATGTAGCAGTGGACTCTTCGGCTCGAGAGCCGCCGTTAGGGACCGCGGCTACGGCAATTCTGCCCATGGCGGACGTGCCGTCTGCCAACCTTCGCTCACAAAGCACTGAACCATCTGAACTTTTTGCAAGCAGCAATGCTAGCTCCCTCATTTGAACCCACAGACGTGCAAGTTTTTGTCCTGCACGTCGGGTTTCCGGGCTGCCAAGCATCTTCGTGGTCAGCCCATAGAAAGCGGCTCAGGATGCCGCCCCGACCCTTGCTTGCCGTGACGGCCTGCGAAGCGTAAACCCACGTCGCGGTCCCGATCGTCGTAGTGAGGGATCGCCCGCCATTGGCGCGCGGACACAGGCACCGGCTTCGGTCGGGTGGCCTGCCGAATAAAACACCCTCTCGGGGGGAATAAGCAGGGCGCGGTTCCCTGTGTCCTCGCGCTACGAACCACCCGGCTCGGGGCCGGATGGGGCGGTCACGCAGGGATTCCGCATGACCAACAATCGTAGCCCAACACGCTCAGAGCTCGCCCTGGTGGTGCTCTCGTGGGCGATGCTCGCCTTCACGCTCTTCGCCGCTCTTCGAATCTGGTCCTGATACCACGGCAGGACCAGTAGCCCCGCCACGGCTTCCGGCGGGGCGGGGGCCGGACCATGTATGAACACAGGGCGCCGGCCCCCAATCACTTCATCGGGCTGCATAGTCCACCGATGCCTGGTCACTCCACGATGAAACGGCCTTGGCATTCCCTCTCCGGACGGCGACAGTGGCGGCGATGAAGACGAGCCTGGATCACCTGCCCGAGGGCAAGCGGCGCGAGCTGGCCCTGGTGGTCCGGATCCTGTTCGAGGAATTCGAGGCGGTCACGGCTCGCGCCAGCCAGCAGTGGAAGAAGGGCGGCCGAATCCTCAAGGTGGTGCTGTACGGCTCCTATGCCCGCGGCGGCTGGGTGGACGATCCGATCGGCGGCTACAGGTCCGACTACGACATCCTCGTCGTCGTCTGCGACGAGCGATTAACGGACGTGGTGGACTTCTGGTCGGTAGCGGACGATCGGCTCCTTCGGGAAACCTCGATCTCCAACAATCTCAGCGCGCCCGTCAACTTCATCGTCCACTCGCTCGCCGACGTGAACGGCCAGCTTGAGCGCGGGCGTCCGTTCTTCATCGACATCATTGAGCACGGGGTGGCGCTGTACGAGGCGGAAGGCTTCTCTTTCGCCAGTCCCCGGAAGCTATCGCCCGGGGCCGCGAAAGCGGAAGCTCAGGTCCATTTCAATCGCTGGTTCGCAGGCGCGTCAGAATTCCTCGCGACCGCGAGGTTCACCCAGGGCGAAGGCTGGAAAAACCGGTCCGCCTTTCTCCTGCACCAAGCTACCGAGCAGCTCTATCACTGCGTTCTCCTGGTGCTGACCCTCTACAGCCCCAAGTCCCACAAACTGAACTTCCTCCGGTCGCAGGCCGAGCAGATCTCGCCGGCCTTGATCCAAGCCTGGCCGCGGGAAGGCAAGTTCGAGCGACGGAGCTTCGAGCTGCTGCGCCAGGCCTATGTGAATGCCCGCTACTCGCCACATTACAAGATCTCCGAGCGGGAGCTGACCTGGCTGACCGAGCGCGTGACGAATCTGCAACAATTGGTCGAGCGGGTCTGCCGGGAGCGGCTTGGCAACGGCGGCTAAGTGAGCCGGCCTGTGCGCGTGCGCCTGCTGCAACCGATGATGGTTGCCGGCCCTATGGCGACGACGCCGAGCTGGAGCAGGGACCGGCGAACGCTGACGAACTCTTCGCTGCCTTCCTGCAAGTTGAATGATTCAAGCTGGATCCTCATCTGGGCTTCAGCTCTATCCCTCACTGCGTGATAGTGAGCTGAGCCTCGCCCAAATGCAGATAGTCGCTTTGGAAATCCCCTGCCTGCGCGAGCCTTTTCCAGTCCTCAATGGTAACTGATCGGCTCGACCTGCTGATAAGCTCGTCGCGCTCCAGCCCTTTCAAGGTCCGGTTGATGTGCACCGATGTGAGGCCCGTGCAGTCGCCAAGGTGCTCTTGCGTCATCGGCAGCTCCCATCTGGTAAGCTCGCCTTCGCCCGTCGCTTCCAGCCGAAGGGCAAATTCGCACAGCAGGTGGGCCAGCCGGGTCCGGGCGTCGCGCCGTCCGACGTTCGCGACCCATTCGCGGAAAATGGAGCCGTCGACCAGTGTGTCCTTCCACAGGGCTATGCCGATCGCCGGACGATCGAACGCAAGTTTGACGATCGCTTCCCGCGGGATCAACGCGACTTCCGCGACCGTCAATGCCTGAACGCTGTGGTCCGCAAAGCCGAGCAGCGAGTTTTGGAGGTCGATCAAGTCGCCCTTCATGTGGATTGCCAGGATCTGTCGGCGCCCGCCCCCAACGATCTTGTGGCGGAAGGCGAAGCCCGAACGGAGCACGCATGAACGTGTTGCGACGTCCCCTTCGCGCACGATGTGCTGACGCGGCTCGATTGTGCGGAGGGTATGCGGCAGAGCGAGGAGGGCCCCCCGGTCGCTCGGGCCCAAGGCACCCCAATATTCCAGCTTGCGGAGCATCGGCAGGAGGGGGGACAGATTGGACATAGCGGTCTCCCGTGACGGCGGGAGCACGAAAACTCTCAGTCGCTGGTGGCCGCGGCAGGAGCCAGCAATATGAAACTCATACATCGCAAAGGAAGCAAAGTCTAATCTATGTAAGGTCAAATGTTAGGAGCTAGCTGGCTCATCTGGATGTACCAGGAACTGCTATCGCGCGATCTTCCGATGCGAATCGGCACGTGTCCGGGATGGCAGGGCACCACTAAGATGCTGCGGTGGTCCATCTACAGATGCATTCTGGGCATCAGCGCGTTGTAGAGTACCGCCACGTTCGCGAGGATATTCGATGGCGCAGGATCTTATCAGTCATCACACCGAGAGGGCGCTCGCCGAGATCGACCGCGCCCGTGCCGCTCCCTGTCCAATCGCGGCTAAGGCCCATCTCGAGCTGTCAGAGCTTCATCTGGAGGAAGTGCGCCTTTTGACCGAAGACGCCGAGGCGGGAGCCTCATCGCACGCCGAGTGACGGCTACGATGCCGAACGACTCGGCCCCTACTCAGCCGCCACGGCTAGAGGGTTCGGTACGGTATCGGGGGAGCTCCGGCTGCTTCGGTAGGCTGTCGGATCGGCACCGAACTGCAAAGTGAAGGCGCGCGAGAAGTGGCTGCGGCTAGCATAGCCGACAGCCGCAGCAACAGATTTAACGGGCAAGTTCGAGCTCAAGAGTAGGCGCGAGGCAGCTCGCAGGCGCACTGCCTGAACGAACTCCATGGGCGCGTAGCCGTAGCTCGCGGTGAACTGCCGGTTGAAACTGGAGCGGCTCATCCCCGCTGCCTCGGCGAGGCTCTCGACGCTGTGCGGGGCCTGGGGGGCGCTGACGATCGCGGCGACGGCACGACCCAGCTGCGGATTGTGAAGCATCAGGTGAACGGGCGAATCGCCTGCGCCTCGGCCGAGATGCCCGCGAAGAACGACGACGAGAATCTGCTTCATCAGCGCCTCGACCATCGCCTTCGTCCCCGCGGCCGGCCGCCTGAACTCCGCCGCCATGGCCTCGAACAGCAAGGGGAGCGGCCCTGCGCCGCATTCCTCGAGAAGCGGCCGCTCCAGGGCGTCCAGCAGGTCGGGTGTGCCGCCGACGCCCACTGAAATCGAGCCGCAACCAAGGACGAGCCCCGGAGCGCCGCTCGGCGAAGCGCTGAACTTCACCAACCCCGGCGCGAGCGGACAACCTTCTTCGACGTCGACGACGGTGAGGATCGGCCCAGGTCCGTTGATCTGCTTGGAGATCTTCCTCGGCATGAGGATCACTCGACCGGGCCTGAGCTCATAGCGGCCATGCTCGCACTGGATGACGCCCTCGCCTTCCAGCACGAAATGGACGAGGATCGAGTCCAGTGGGGGGCAGGCCAGGCCGCAGCTTCGGTCGATCTCGCACATGGCGAAAGCTTCGAGGCGAACATCCAAAAGCTCGAGCAGCCTGTTCAGCCCCGGCCTCACCATTGGCGCTCCGTTGGTTCGCGCGCCGCCCGATAGTCGCGGGCCACAGGGCGCGATTTGAGATATACTTCTCAACTCTCGCACCTCGTGCGGGTTGCCTTGGGCCCGTCCGCCCGTAGTTCAATTAGGTGCGCTCGCGTCTCGGCAGTCGCCCTTTCGCACCGCTTGTCGGGTGCTCTCGCGTCTCACTTTCGTGCGGACCGGTCTCGAAAGGTGGTAATTTCCCTACCACTGGGCATAGCTGCGGCACCTGCGGGAAGGGGACAAGCATGCGCTCGAAGCACGAACTCGACCGATTGCTTGTGACCATGGACGTCGCCGTCCAGCATTTCGCCGTCTGCGAGGTGAAGAGCGGCCGCCGTCTCGTTGGGGCTCCGGTGGACGCGATCATGGTCCACTACGTGCTCGCGGGCACGATGCACATGACCATCCCCGGCCAGGAGACCATAATCTGCGGTCCCGGCTGCGTCGCTCTGATCCCGCCCGGGATGCAGCCAAGCATGACCGCCGATGGAGGTCCGGCTACCGAGGTGATTGGAGTCGAGCACGCTTCGGTCAGCCGCGACGGTCTCCTCGTCATGGACGCCGCGGACGGCGGGCCGGGCGACCTGCGTCTTGCCGCCGGCATTGTGCTTGCCAGCATGTCGGGATCGTTCGGGCTGCTCGACAAGCTGAAGGTGCCGATTGCGGAGAATATGAGCGACTCCGAGATCGTCCGGGACTGCTATTCGCTGATGCTGGCCGAGATCGCCCAGCCCGGCCTGGGCACGAGGGCTCTGACCGCGGCCTTGATGAAAACGTGTCTGCTGATGGTCCTCAGGCGCTTCTTTGGCCGCCCCGGCGCCGATCAGGCGCTGATCGGCGCGCTGGCGGACCCGCGGCTTGCCAGCGCCGTGGCGATGGTGCTGGACAAGCCGTCCGCGCCCCACTGCGTCGCCAGTCTCGCCGCGCGAGCGAGCATGAGCCGGTCCACCTTCGCCCGCCAGTTCAATGAGGCCTTTCAGATGAGCCCGATGGAGTTCGTCGCCAAGACTCGCCTCTACCACGCCGCCGAGCTGCTTCGATCGACCAAGCTCCCCATCAAGGTGGTGGCGGCGAGCATCGGCTTTTCCAGCCGAAGCCATTTCTCCCGCGCCTTTCGCGACGCTTATGGAAGCGATCCCAGCCAGTTCCGCAACGCGGAAGGTGAAACGGCGCTCGATGCGCCAAGGCGGCTGCGGGGCTCCCGAGCCCGATTCGGCTTGTCCGAGGAGCCCGCATAAGGGTTTCTACGGTGCCTTCCTGATCCAAAGGGGTCCCGTGGGGTCCCACGCCCATCGCTCAAAATCGCCCTTGAAGCGATCAGAAACTGGCCGTTTTGCGCGGCTTGTTTCGGAATCATAACTTTAACCAAGTTGGCAAAGGCACCGGAGAAGCGTCTGGAACGTGAGCGTCAGGGCGGGGTTCTGCCACCGATCCCGTAAGGTCTTCCCCCCTTCCACGGCGATCTCACTAAGAGAAACCCAAGGAGAAACATGATGCCCCGCCTTTCCGACGTTTTCGGCAGCGACGACAACGAGAGCAACCAGTCGTCCTCCAGCAATACCGACCAGAATGCCGACGGCAGCGCCAATGCCAGCAATGACGGCATTTCGGTTTCGAACGAGAGCTCGAGCACCGACGAAGACGGCAACGAGAGCTACGACAGCACCAACGCCGACACCGGCGGCACCGACCTCGGCGGCGATCTCGATGTCGACAACATGGTCGACAGCATGACCGATAGCGCGAGCTCCTCGGACAACACCGAGCTGCTCGACAACTAAGTCGAGACTTTGGGCGGGCCGACATGTGTCGGCCCGCCTTACTCTTAATCTGAGGTTGTTTCATGGAAGACCGGATATTGATCAATCCGGAAAACCGCATGCTCGGCAATTCGGGCAGTAATGACTTCAGCCTTTACGGCGCCCCCGCTGATCCGATCCTCACCATACGTCCGGCCGATCCAGAGGCCGAAACCGATAGCTCCGCCCCAGGTGATACGCCCCGCAGCCTTGCTGCCAATGCCCCCGACTCCCTCGCCACTCCGGTAGGCGGGGCGACCTCAGCCCCCACGCTGTCGCCCGAAGGCCAATCGCTCGGTATGACCGCGGCGCCGACGCTTGCCGCGCCAGTTGTGGGCGAGGCTGCCGCTTCCGATGGCTCACTTGTCCCTGCGCCTGCGCCCGCCCTGACGGTCATGGCTCTCGACGGCACGGCACTCGCCCCTCCGGTTATCACCGCAAGCCCTTCCGCCAACGCTCCGGCCTCCGAGGGTGCGGAAACTACGGCCGTTCTCGCTGGAGCCCCCGCTGCAACCGTTCCCGCCTTTGAGGGCGTCGAAGCCGTGCCCCTTGCGGCCTCGATCGTGCAGGATGCTCAGCCCGAGTTGCTAGCCCAGGCACCACTGCTGGGTGACGTGCTGACGGACGGCCCGCAGACCGGCCTTGCCGGGCTGACGGCTGAAATCGCACCGGCCGACGCCCTGGCGCCAGCCCTGGAGGGCGTCGAAGACCTGCTGGGCACGGACCCGGCCGGCGGGATCGCGACTCTCGTCAGCCTCGTTTCGGTTTCCGACGTCTTCGACGTCAGCGAGGCCGGCTCGGACATCGTTCAGATCGCCGATCCCGTCGACCTGCTGGATACGCTGGCGGCGGACGATTCGGGCGCGGTTGCCCCAGCCGACGAAGACGATTCGGAGCCGGCCGAGACATTGCTCGGCCCGGCAACGGACCCCCTGGACGATATAACCGACCCGCTGGGAGGGATCTGATCCGATGAACCGGCCCGCCAATTCCGAACGGATGACTCCGACCGAGGTTCAGGAAATTCATCAGGAGGCGGTCGAGGCCGCGGCGGAAGCGATCGCGATCGACAGCGCGGTGCGCGGGGCGGAACTCGAACAAGGCGACGAATTCGCCTCGGCCATCCGCCAGTGCAAACGCCTGCTGTGGACGGCGGCGGCGTTCAGCGGCGGGGTCAACCTGCTCTTCCTCGCCTCGCCCATCTATCTCATCCAGGTCTATGGGCGCGCAATTCCGAGCGGAAGCGAGGCGACCCTGATCAGCCTCAGCGTCGCACTCCTGCTGGCACTGGCGACCATGGCGGTGTTCGACGCGGTTCGGGGCCGGATCCTGATCCGCGCCGCCGCCCGTCTCGACCGGATCCTGGCCCACCGGGTCTTCCATTCGACCATCGAGCTCGCGCCGAAGAACGGAGCCGTCTTCCGCAACGCCCAGTCCCTGCGTGACCTCGACCAGTTCCGGACCGCCCTCGCCGGGCAGGGGGCACAATTCTTCTTCGACGTGCCGTGGATGCCGCTCTTCCTTATCGTCCTGTTCCTCATCCATCCGGTGCTCGGCTTCGTGGCGCTGGGGGGGGCTGGCCTGCTGCTGGCGCTCGCTTTCTGGAATGACCGATCGACCCGGGAGAGCGCCGAAGTGGCGGTCGCCGCACAGAATAGCAGCTATCGGTTCACCGACGCCGTCGCCCGACATGCCGGGCCGGTCCGCGCCATGGGCATGGCCGACGCCTTGGCGGTCCGCTGGCATGTCGATCGCGAGACGATGGTCCGCCGCCAGGCCGAAGGCAGCGATCGGCATGCGACCGCCACCTCGCTCATCCGGGGCCTGCGGCTTGCCCTCCAGGGTGCAATGCTCGGAGTCGGGGGCTGGCTGGTGATCGAAGGCGAAATCCTTGCCGCCAGCATCTTCGCCGCCAACCTCCTGCTCGGACGAGCGCTGGCCCCGCTCGAGACCGCCGTGACCGGATGGCGGCAGATCGGCAATGCCATCTCCGCCGGGCGCCGGGTCCAGAAGGCGCTGGTCCAGGCTCCGCCACAGCCTTCGAAGGTGAAGCTGCCGCCCCGCGACGTAGCTATCGAAATGCGCGGGCTCACCTTCACCCCGCCCAACGGCAAGCGGCCGGCACTCAAGAATATCGATCTCTGCATCAAAGCCGGCGAGGCGATCGGAATCGTAGGCCCGAGCGGCGCCGGCAAATCCTGCCTCGCCCGGCTCATCACGACGGTCACCGAGCCCAGCCAGGGCCGGCTCACCCTCGGAGGGATCGAAGGCAAGCACTGGACCGCCGAGGATCTGGCCCGCACCGTCGGCTATCTCCCGCAGAGCGTCGGCCTGTTTCCGGGCACCATCCGCGACAATATCTGCCGCTTCACATCCGCAGAGGACGAGGAGGTGGTGAAGGCCGCCTGCCGAGCCAACGTCCACGAGATGATCCTGGATCTGCCGGAAGGCTATGAGACCAAGGTCCACGAAGGCGGCGCCGGCCTCTCCGGCGGCCAGCGCCAGCGCATCGGCCTCGCCCGGGCCATGTTCGGATCGCCGCGTCTGCTGGTTCTCGACGAGCCCAACGCCCACCTGGATGCGGACGGCGAGGAGGCGCTCGCCGACGCCCTCGCTACGCTTCGGCGGGAAGGCAGCACGATCGTCCTCATCGCCCATCGCCTCAACCCGATCGCCCATGTCGACCGGGTCGTCGTCCTCTCGAAGGGCGAGCTTCAGCTCGACGGCCCTCGGGCCCGCGTCTTCCGCAAGGTCAAGACCGAGCTTGTCCGCTCGATCGCCCGCGAGCCGGTGGAGGCAGGCCGATGAAGCTCGATTTCTCCTCGTTCGGCGCCGGCGGCGCGGGTGGCGGCGGCACGGCTCGGCGCCGGTTCATTCCGCGGGCCTTGCTCAAGCGCTATATGCGCGACCGGCTCGACGTGCGCCCGCTCGACGACGCGCACCGTACCGTCCGGGTCGGCCTGATCGCCGCCGGGCTGTTCTTCGGCATATTCCTGCTCTTCGCCCTCCTGGCGCCGATGTCCGGCGCGGCCGTCGCCCAGGGTGAGGTCACGGTGAGCGGCAGCAAGCTCGTCATCCAGCCGGTTTCGACCGGCATCGTTTCCGACATTCTCGTCCGCGAAGGCCAGGCCGTGGCCGCCGGCCAGCCGCTGGTGCGACTGAATGGCGTGCGCTCGGGCGCTCAATTGCGCCAGGCGCAGGCCCGCCGCGACTCCTTGCGCGCGGCCGAAGCCCGCCTGATCGCGGAGCGTGACGGGCTCGACAGGCTCCTTTTCCCGCCGGATCTCGCCAGCCGCTCCGGCGATCCCACCGCCGCGGCCGCAATGAGGGCGCAGCTCGCCTTGTTCGAGCGCCACGGCTCCATCTTGGGCGCCGACCGGGCCCTGACCGAGACCCAGCTCGCCGCGGCTCTGGCCCGCCATGCCGCGTCCGAGCGCCAGCTTCAACTCATCCAGGACGAGCTGGAAGGCATGCGCATCCTGCTCGCCAAGGGCTTCGCCCGGAAGACGACGATCCGCGCCCTCGAGCGCAGCGAAGCGCAGCTTCGCGCCGATACCCTGACCGGGGCCGCTGCGATCGAGGAGGCGCAGATAGGCCAGCGCAAGACCCGCGACGGCCAGATGATGCAGCTCGTGGGTGAGCTCAACCAGGTCCAGGAGCAGCTCGCCCAGGTCAATCCGCAGCTCGATATGTCCCGCTATTATGCCGACCAGGACCTGATGCGCGCGCCCGTCGCCGGCCGGGTCTCGGGAGTAGCTCAGCTCGGTCCAGGTTCGGTGGTGAACGGCGGTCGCACGCTAATGGAGCTGGTCCCCAACGGCCGCGCCCTCATCGTCCAGGCCAAGGTCAAGCCGTCCGACATCGACGATGTCCATCTCGGGGCTGTGGCCACCGTGCGCTTTACCAGCGTCAACCCTCGGGGCCGTTCCTCGTTCAAGGGCCGGGTCGTCACCCTCTCCCCGGCCCGTGTCGGCGCCGAGAGCGGCGGCGAAGGCTATTATCTCGCCCAGATCGCCCTCGACGACCCGGCCGGCGCCGCCGCGGATGGCGTCGTCCTTCAGCCCGGCCTCCCCGCGACGATCAACATCGAAACCGCAAGCCGCACTTTGTGGGACTATCTTGTGGCCCCGCTTACGGACGCCATGAGCGGCGGGATGCGCGAAGAGTGAACAAGCGCGAATTTTGCAGCAGGCTTACGGCACAGGTCAGCGATGGTTCAGCGTGCTCAAACTAGGGCCTGTAGCATGAAAAAGATGATCCTCACTTTCGCTGTCGCCTCCGTGCTCGCAGCGCCTTTGTCCGCCGCTCCCGCGCCCGAAACCGCCGCCGCCGTTACGCGAGAGGAAGTGCGCATCCCCTTCGTCAATTTCGGCGCCATCCGCAGCTTCCACGCGAACGATGACGAGGTCGTTTACCTCCAGGACCGCCGCGACCGCTGGTATCGCGCCGAGGTGATCGGCGGCTGCCGGGGACTACCTTGGGCGCACCGCCTAGGGGTCGACACCCGCGGCAGCTCCAGCTTCGACCGGTTCAGCACGTTGATAGTCGACGGCGAGCGCTGCCAGCTCACCTCGCTCACCCGCAGCGGTGAGCCGGAGCGGCGGCCCTGGAAGAAGAAGCTTCCGCGCAGCTAAGCAGGAGGGGCTGTTCAACCCTTTTTCTAGGGCACGGCCTGCGCTTTCACGCTTTTAGCGGCGGCGGTTATCGGCGGCAGCGGTGCCACAGGGCGGATATTTGGTGTCGTCACGGCCCAAACCCAGCGTATCTTCCTAATTCACATTACAGGCGGCCTTTTCCGGTGGAACGGGCGGGCGCGGGTCCGGTTGGGTGAATGTCCGCCACCCACTGCCCGGGAGATACCCCTGATGTTCCGCCCCCTTCTTACCGTCGCCGCTTCACTGGCGATGACTGCCTGCGCCACCGATTCCGACATGGCCTCGGATACCGGCCCCGCGGCCATGGATATGACGCCGACCCAGCGTGATGCTTATGTCGAGATGGCTGCTGCAAGCGACCTCTACGAAATCCAGTCGGGGCAGCTCGCCCAATCCCGCGCTCAAAATCCCGCCATCCGCGAGTTCGCGCAAATGCTCGTCGACCACCACACGCAGACGACACAGCAACTCACTGCGGCCGCCACGGCTGCCGGGTCGCCCCCTACGCCGAATCTGATGCCGATGCAGGCGCGAATGATCACCGAACTGCAGGGCGCTTCCGGCGCGAGCTTCGATCGCCTTTTTCTGCAGCAACAGGTGCAGGCGCACAATATGGCCCTCGCCCTGCATTCCAACTACGCGCGCAACGGTGACGCCCCCTCGCTTCGCGCGGTAGCTACGGCTGCAACCCCGATCGTCCAGAAGCATCTTGATCGAGCCCGCCAGCTCGATTGACCTGGTTGAACGGGGGCCGAAGCCCATCGACACTCGGATCTGGCCCGATGGCCCGGCGTGGCTTTCTTCGTAGTCCAGCCAGCACGGAACACACAGGCATGATGTCGGTTTCGGTAAAGCGGCCCACCCCGAGCCGTACCTACGCAGAACGGTCCCTCGGGCGCCCCGGCTCTATCCGCCGCCGGGGCGCCTTCCGTTTCTCCGCCTCGCGATCACCCAAATTCGGATCAACCTTGGTCGACTCTGCGACGCGAGCGGCCTGGAGTCGTTGACCCACACCGACGGCTTCAGTCCGCCTTTTAAGGGAGGAATGGAAGGTGAGGCGCCTTGCATGCGCGAATGGATAATAAGGAGTGAACAACCGTTGCGACACGCTCTGCCGCTCCGTCGTGGGCTTTAATTACGAGGGAGCCTGCGCAGCTCGGCAGCTTTGCTTTCGTACTCGTCGGCCATCCGGTTTAGCGTTTCGGTAGCTGGCTCATCGGTGACGCTATAGGCCAGCCGTCGACAGCGCCGGGCCTGGGCCATCAAGTCATCTGCGCGGACTTCATCGGTGACGTCCTCCAGCAGGTTCACCGCACCGACGAACCGTCCGTTCTTGTCGAAGATCGGAGTCGGATAAGGGCGGAAGATCACTCGCGTGCCATCGGGCCGCTCAGCCACGGCGGTCACGTCGCGGATGGGACGGCGGGTATTGATCGCGACCGCCATCGGGCATTCGTCGTGCGGCAGGAACTCGCCGGAACTGGTGTACAGGCGCCAGGTCACGCACCAGCGATCCTGCCCGACTTCCGGCCGTCGACCAGTGAAGTCCAGGCAGGCAGGGTTGAAATAGGTGATGAGACCGCCCGCGTCAGTGACGTACATCGCAGCCGGCAGCTTGTCCAAAGCCTCCCTAAGCGCCTCATCACCGACGAGCACGGCGCTCGGCGCCCGCTCAAGCATGCTCTCGGCGTTCATTAACATGGGTTAGCAGCCTCTCGGCAGCGGCGTATCAGGTTTAGTAGCCCGTGGCTCGTTAAATTGGCGGCAATATCAAATTTGGCTATCCAGAATGTCCCGGACTTTGATCGCGAGGTCTGCAGCATTGAATGGTTTGGTGATCAACCGAACGCCTTTATCCAAGCGGCCCTGGTGGATAATAGCGTTTCGTGCGTAGCCGGTCGTAAAGAGGACTTTTAGTTCGGGACGCAAGAGACGCGCCTCTTCGGCGACCTGTGCGCCCGTCATGCCGCCGGGCAGCACAACGTCGCTGAACAGCAGATCCACGCGAGTCTGGCGTTCCAGCAGCCTGAGGGCCGATGGGCCGTCGTGCGCCTCGATGACCCGGTAGCCCAACTCTCTGAGTATTTCGACGGAATAGGTGCGCACGTCGTCGTCATCTTCGAGAACGAGAATCGTCTCTTCGCCGTCGCTGTCAGGAATGACACTTTGAATGTCCTCCTCGGCTGCGGCGAGATCGGACGCGAGTCGCGGCAAGTAGATCTTGACGGTCGTTCCTTCGCCGATCTCCGAATAGATTTTGATGTGACCGCCGGACTGTTTCACGAAGCCGTAAACCTGGCTGAGGCCGAGGCCCGTCCCCTGGCCCACCGGTTTGGTGGTGAAGAACGGCTCGAACGCACGCGTCACAGTAGCCTCGTCCATCCCTTTGCCGGTGTCGGTCACCGAGATGCAGACATATTGCCCTGGGACGACCTCTGCGTAATTCGTCGCATAGGCCTCATCGATACAGGCGTTGGTGGTCTCGATGGTCAGCCGGCCGCCGTCAGGCATCGCATCGCGGGCGTTGACGGCAAGGTTGAGAACTGCGGATTCCAGCTCGTTGGCATCTGCCTCGATCTGCCAGAGCCCCGCCGCCAGCACCGTCTCGACGCCCACCGTTTCGCCGAGGGTCCGGTGCACCATTTCCGAGAGGCCCGTGACCAGCGCATTGACGTTCACCGGCTTCGGATCGAGCGGCTGGCGCCGGGAGAAGGCGAGCAACCGCTGAGTAAGCGCCGCAGCTCGACGCGCACCGTTCAGAGCTTGCCCGGCGGCCCGCTTCAGCCGCGGAGCGTCGTCCGACACATTCCGGGTAATTGTATCGAGGTTGCCAATAATGACCTGCAGGAGATTGTTGAAATCGTGCGCCACACCTCCTGTAAGCTGGCCGATCGCCTCCATTTTCTGCGACTGGCGAAGCGCTTCCTCCTTGGCCTGAAGTTGCTCCGTCCGCTCGGCGACCTGCTGCTCAAGCGTAGCATTCAGCTCCCGCAGAGCGTCCTGGGCACGACGGCGCTCGGAGATCTCACGCTGGGCGGCCTGCGATAGCCGAGCGTTGTCGATGGCCACGGCCGCTTCAGCGGCCAAGCCGGTCATGCCGCGCTCGGCCCGTTCGGTGAAGACTCCCGCCGCGGCATGGCCGAAAAACAGACCGCCCAGAACTTCGCTGGTGCGTGAGATGACGGGAACTGCCAAATAGCTTCGGACGGAAAGATGGCCGTCCGGCATTCCCTTCCAAGGTGCGTTTTGGCCGTATCGGGGGTCTTGGGTAATGTCCTCTGACCGGACGATCCCATCACCATTGAAGGTCGGTCCGAACACTGCGGTCGCGCGTGGCATTGGAAATTTGGAGAATGCCTCGATCGGCGCACCGGACAGGGTGTAGAGTGTGTAGCTCGCCCCGTCCTCGTTCAATACGTTGTAGAAAAAAGCGCCGAACTCGGCGCCGGTGAGATCGACCCCGGCGTCCGTGACGATCTGAACCACCCGTTCAAGGTCGGTCACGGCAGCCAGGGCAGAGCCGGCGCGGTTCAGTATCTCCAGCGCGCGCCGCTCCTCGGCGGCCTCCTCCTCGGCAACCTTGGCCCGAGTGCGGTCGCGAAGGATTTTCACGAAGCCGGTGATTTCGCCGCTGTCGTCGCGGATCGGCGACATTTCGCCCGCCGCCCACAGCCGGCCGCCGCCTTTCTTCAGCCTCCAGCCTTCCGCCCCACCACGGCCACGTTTCTCCGCCTCATCGAACTCGCGCGTTATGTGTCCCGGATCGTCGAACAGGCGCTCCAGGGTCTGGCCGAGCATTTCCGCCTCTGTCCAGCCCAGCAACCGGCATGCACCCTCGTTCCAGCTTGTCACCCGGCCTGACCGATCGGTGCTGATGATCCCGGTGTCGGTGGCGCTCTGTACGATTTGCCGCCATTGGGAGGCTGTTATGGCATCGGGGCTCGCGCTTGGCACGGCGTCGTTCATCTCGAGGAGTCCGGTGCTAAAGCACGGTCGCGCGGAACGTGACCGCCGAGAGGGCAGCTCCATGGAGTCGTTGCAAAGCTAACGGTCCGCCTTGGAATCAAGATTACTCCGGGTTTGCTTCGTCGGAGGAGTGCCTGCGACGCGAGGGCTACGCGTCGATAGCGATCCGCTGGCGCGGGCTTAGCTTCGCTGTATGGCTCCTGCAACCATTCGAGACGCGGGTGGACGGGGACTGTCCCCACACCTTTGCGGTCTCAGCAGTCTGTCCAGCTCTCCATCACAGATAATCTGCCCGGGTTAGGAGTGTCAGCGCGACTTGCGCGGGGCCAGGTGCGAGCCGCATTGCCCTCGGACAAAGCAGATGGGGAGCGAATGAGGGAACAGTCCCTTCAAAAAAGCTAATTCTCCTCTGAGGGTACCGCAGCCTCCCGCTCCGCCACTTTCCTTTGCAGCCGCCGCCGTTACGATCCGAAGTGCCGCCAGATCCTGGGCGGCGCGGCAACAGAGGGGTGGAATGATCGGGATTGTGCTCCTGGCGGTGGTTCAGGGCGCGTCGGGGGCGGCGGCGGTTCCGCCGGGGCCGGCGGCGACCGGGCGGTGCCGGGGAGTCCACATGCCGAGCAGCACGGGCGGCGCCAATCTGCTGTGGACGACGATCCGCGGCCCCGAGGAAAAGCTCGGCGAGATCGGCAAGCGCATGGCGGCGATCGGCGCGCGGATCTCCGCCAGGAGCCCGACCGAGATCGTCGCGCGCTATACGGACGATCTCGACGCGACGGCCATCGGACGGCTGCTCAACCGGATCGACGCCGGCGAGTTCGGGGCGGTGACGGCGGAGGATTTCGCCATGTCACTCGACACCCTCCCGGCCGACAAGTGCATCCGCTTCCGGCGCAGGCCCTAGCCGCCGCGGCGGGGCTCAGCCCCGGCGCAGCCCCAGGCGCCGCGACAGCGCCACCAGCGGGTAGAGGAAGGCCAGGGCCCGCGGCAGCTCGACGGCGATTCGGTCGGCGGGATTGATGAGCTGGCGGCGGAGCTCGGCATATTTGAATTTGAGGCCGGGCAGCAGCGCGAACTGCATGAGGTGGATCGTGCCGGTGCCGAGCAGCTTCTCGTCGAGCTCGGCGGTGAGGGTTCGGCCGGCGAGCTTTCGCATCGCGATGGCGAGGAGCCAGCGGTTGACCCGGTCGGAGCGGAGCTCCTCGGCGAGGGCGGGGGGCAGGGGGGTCGCGAAGAGGCGCTCGCACAGCAGGAGCGCCTGGGCCGGCGCCCGGCCGGCCCCGAGCGCCTGCGAGCGGCGGTAGAGGCGCTCGATCTCCGCGGGCGGGCAGTCGCCGATGAGGGCGGCGACGTCGGCGATCCACTTGAGGCGGAACCAGGCGCTGGAGGCGCCGTGGATGCAGAGATAGGCGAAGAGCTCGTCGCCGCGCAGCGTAAGAAGATGTCTTCCCTTCGCAACCTCGACCGAACGGCTCGGCGAATCCGGGCCGACGGCGGGAAGAAGCATCGGATTGTCGTTCAGCCTCGAATGGAGCTCGACGGTCAGCCTGCCGTCGCGGGCCGCCCAGACCGATTCCTTCCAGTGGCTGTGCCACAAAGCGAGCCGCTCGCGGCCGCGCCGCCCGCGCGGCGAGGCGAGCCTGTAGCCGGCGCCCTCGAGCAGCCGGGCGGCCGCCTCGATCGCCTCGGGCGGGACGAGAAGGTCTATGTCCCACCCCATCTTGGGGCCGATCGAGCCGTAGGCGAGCACGCCCAGGCTGACCCCCTTGACGAAGAGATGGCGAATCCCCGCCTCGTCGAGCAGTGCGGCGAGGCGGAGCGACTCCGCGGTCAGCATCAGATTCTGCCGGGTGATCCGGGCCGTCGCCGCCTGGAAGCCGGCAGCGGCCTCGGCGGGGACGGCCGCCCCGGCCTGCCTGAGCGCGTTCCAGACCAGGGCCTCGACCCGGTGGCGGGCCGCGATCCGGGCGGCGAGGTCCCAGTCGATCCCGGCGGCGGCCTCGAGCACCGCCGAGTCGCGCGCCGGCGACGGCGGCCAGCGGCAGCAGGCGGCGACGAGCTCGAATTCGCGGGGCAGGTGCACGCCGGGGCCGACTTCCTTGCGGGGAGATGGTCTCCTACGGTCCGTATTCGACAGTCGCAACGGCCATGACGGCGGACGGACGGCTCGGCCGCCGCGGCTCGACAGGAGTTGCAACGCTCGCGGCCGATCCTGTAACGCCCCCGGGCCATGGCCGCGCCGACCACCAACTCCCGCCGGGCGCGCCCGGGCCTCGCCGACGGGCCGATGCTGGCCGAGGCGCTGGCGGCGCTGGCCCTGGCCTCGCTGGCCATCGCCCTGCTCCCGTTCCGGCGGGTGGCGGCGGCCGCTTCGGCGCCGGGCCGAGGGCCGCCGCGGACCGATCCCGAGACGGTGCGCCGGGCCCGTTCGGCGGTGACCGGCTGGGCGCGGAGGGTGCCGTGGCGGGCGGTCTGCTTCCAGAAGGGGCTGGCCGTCCACTGGATGCTTCGCCGCCGGGGCATCAACTCCGTGCTGCTCTACGGCGCCCGCCGCGACGGGGAAGGGCTTGCCGCCCATGTCTGGGTCGATGTCGACGGCGAGACCGTGATCGGCGGCGAGGAAGCGCCCAACTTCGCCTGCCTGGCCCGCTTCCCGCCCGACTCCGGCTGAGCTTCGGGAGCGCAGGCTCGCCGGCCAATCCCTTGAGGGTGCAGGTTTTCCTAGTCTACCGCGATTAACGTGGGTAAGGGACCACGGCAGAGGGTTCCGATCAGGCGATGCTGGGGTTGAATAAGGGAGCGCTGGTCTGCGCGCTGTCGCTCGTCACGGGCGCGGCGGCGCTCGCCCAGGTCCCGTCGACGAGTTCGCCGACGACCAGCACCCCGCCGCCGCCGACTCCGACTCCTCCCTACATTCCCGAGCGAGCGCCGGCGCCGCTGCCGTCCCACGTCACTCCGACCCCGTCGCCGCCGCCCCCGGCTTCGGACCTGCGGACCCGGCCGAACATCGTCGTCCCCGCCAATACGCGCTCCCCGACCCTGCCGGGACCGACCCACGATCCGCTCAACATCGACCCGGGCAAGGACCCGATCCTCCAGCTCGCCCGAAGCCAGGCCTCGCCCGAGATGTTCCGGTCGGTGGTCGCCACCGCCGTCGAGCGTCATCCGGCGACCCAGGAGGCGAGGGCGACGAGCGCGGAGGCCGGCGCCGTGGTCGACGAGGCCCGGGAGAGGCGGCTGCCCTCGATCGACCTCAGCGTCTCCTCCTACCGGGTGATCTCGCGCGACTTCTCCAACGACGAGCAGAACATCATCGAGCGCTCGCGGCCCGCGGCCCGCACCGACGCCATCCTCAACGTCAACCAGACGATCTTCGATTTCGGGGCGAGCGCGGACCGGGTGCTCGCCGCCGGGGCCCGGCTGCGCGCCGCGGCGGCCGAGGCGGAAGCGAGCGCCGACCGGATCGCGCTCAACACGGTGGCATCGTGGTACGACGTCTTCGCCTACCGGGCGCTGGTGGCGCTGAGCGAGTCGTTCGTCGCCAACCAGCTCGAGCTTCGCGACGCGGTCGAGGAGCGGGTCCGCCAGGGCGTCTCGGCACCGGGCGACACGGCCCGGGTCGATTCCTACCTCGCCTCGGCCCAGACCCGGCTCGCCGGCTTCCGGCGGCTGCTGGCGAATGCCGAAGCCCGCTATACCGAGCTGACCGGAGCGCCGCCGCCGGCCTATCTCGAGCGCGCGCCGATCCCGTCGACCCCGGCCCTGACCCGCGACGCCGCCGCGCTCGCGGGGATGAGCACCCCGGCGGCCCGATCCGCCCAGGCCATGGCGGACTCGGCCCGGCGCGAGGCGCGGGCGACCAAGAACGACCGGCTGCCGCAGATCAGCGCCGGGATCGACGCCGGCCGCTACGGGGTCTTCGAGAACGACCGGGACTACGACATTCGCGGCCGCGTCACGCTTCGCCAGCGGCTGTTCGGCGGCACCGAGGCCCGAGTCGCCCAGGCCCGGGCGCGGGCGGTTTCCGCCGACGCCCGGGCGGCCCGGGTCCGGGACGAAGCCTCCCGCGACGCCGCCATCGCCTGGTCCGACGTCAGGGCGCTCGAGGAGCAGCTCAAGGCGCTCGAGGCGAGCTATCTCGCCAGCCGCCAGTCGCGCGACGTCCTCATCGAGCGCTTCATCAACTCGCGCGGCAACCTGTTCGACGTCGTCGCCGCCGAGGACGCCTATTTCGAGACGGCCACCGCCTTCATCCGGACCTTGGCCGAGCTCGACGCGGCCCGCTACGTGCTGCTGTCGCGGACCGGCAACCTGCTCGATTCGCTGGGTATCGATCCCGTCCGAGTCGGAGGCCAGGATGAGTAGCGAGCACGAGATCAAGCCGGCCATGCAGCCGCGCTTCGCGGCGTGGCTGATGGAGCCGATGCGGCGGAACCGCTCCGTCTATCTCAAGGTCGCGCTCGCCGCCGTGGTCATCAACATCTTCGGCCTGATGACGTCGCTGTTCACGATGATCGTCTACGACCGGGTGGTTCCGAACAACGCCACCTCGTCGCTGGTCGCGCTGACGATCGGCCTCGCCATCGTCGTCATCTTCGATTTCATCCTGAAGCTGCTTCGCGCCTATTTCGTCGACATCGCCGGAGCCGCGATCGACCGCGAGGTCGGCGAGACCCTGTTCGAGCGCCTGCTGCGGCTCCGCCTCGACCTCAAGAAGGGCTCGACCGGGTCGCTGACCGGGCTGATGCGCGAACTCGAGGCGCTCCGCGACTTCTTCACCTCGGCGACCCTGACGGCGATCGTCGACCTGCCCTTCATCATCCTGACCATCCTCGTGATCGCGATCATCGGCGGCTGGGTGGCCCTGGTGCCCGCGCTGATGGTTCCGCTCGTCGTCGGCGTCGGAGCGCTCACCCAGCCGGCGATGGACCGCCTCTCGGCCAAGGCGATGGGCGAGGGCATGGCCAAGCAGTCGGTCCTGGTCGAGACGATCGGGGGGCTCGAGACGGTCAAGGCCGCCGGCGCCGGCCCGCTCCTCTCCAGGCGCTGGGACAAGGCGATGGAGAACCACGCCGACAGCTCGCTCAGGCAGAGGCTCATCTCCAGCATCGGGATCACCACCGCGACCTCGGCGGGCACGATCTCCTATGCCGGCGTGGTGATCGTCGGAGTCGGCCTGATCGCCACCCAGGACCTGACCATGGGCGGCCTCATCGCCTGCTCGATCCTGGCCGGCCGGGCGGTCGCTCCGCTGGCTCAGATCTCGCAGCTTCTCTCGCGGATGACCTCGACCCGGACCGCCTACCGGCAGCTCAACGAGATGATGAACCTTCCGCCGGAGGGCCCGATGGGGGAGGGGCTGAAGCTGGCCGGGATCAAGGGCCGGATCGAGTTCCGCAACGTCAGCTTCAAATATCCGGGGGCCGCGGAGAAGACGCTCGAGGACCTGAACTTCGCCATCCAGCCCGGCGAGCACGTCGCGCTGCTCGGCCGGGTCGGCTCCGGCAAGTCGACCATCGCCCGGCTCATCCTGGGGCTCTACCCGCCCGAGGAAGGGCTGGTGATGATCGACGGCACCGACATCCGCCAGCTCGATCCGCTCGAGATGCGCCGCTACATCGGCGCCGCGCTCCAGGAGAGCGTTCTCCTGACCGGCTCCGTGCGCGAGAATATCGGCCTCGGACGGAGCCATGTCGACGACGAGGAGCTGCTCCGCGCCTCCGAGCTCTCCGGCACCCACCAGTTCATGGGCTCGATCGCCAACGGCTACGACCTGAGGCTCGCGGACCGCGGCGAGGGCCTTTCCGGCGGCCAGCGCCAGTCGATCGCGCTCGCCCGAGCGCTCGCCGGGCGGCCTCCCGTTCTGGTCTTCGACGAGCCGACCAGCGCCATGGACGCCCAGACCGAAACCGCCCTGATCGGCCGGCTCCGCGACGAGACGAAGGATCGTACGCTGGTCCTCATCACCCACCGGCCGCCGCTCCTCGCCCTGGTCAGCCGAATCATGCTGATCGACAAGGGCAAGGTCGCCATGGACGGACCGCGCGACGAGGTCCTGAAGCAGATCACGCGGCAGCAGACGCCGCCCACCAAGGCGGCCTAAGGGTCCGTACTCAATACCGGCAACGGCCATGACGGGGCGGAGAGGCGGCCAGGTAGGAGCGATGAGGGAGCGATGCGGGGACATCGTGACCGCCGAGCGACGCCGCCATGGCCGCCTCTCCGCCCCGCCGCTTCGCGGTCGCCCGGAGAAGGGCACCGGCTACGTCGGAGCGCTTGTGCGGGCAACCGGCCCGCCCTACACGCTCCTCCTTGCCGGTGCCCTTCTCCGGGCGATCCTGGCCATTGCCGGTATTGAGTACGGACCCTAGACGATGAACGAGCACACCCATATCGAGGACCTGACGGGGCGGATCAAACCCCGGACGGCGTCGAACATCCTGCTCTGGGTGGTCATCGGCTTCTTCGTCATCTTCATCATCTGGGCCGCGCTGACCGAGCTCGACCGCACCGTCCGCGGCCATGGCCGGGTGATCGCCACCTCGCAGCTCCAGGTCGTCTCGAACCTCGAGGGCGGGGTCGTCGAGGCGATCAACGTCAGGACCGGGCAGCAGGTGAAGGCGGGCCAGGAGCTGGTCCGGCTCGACCGCACCGCGACCGGCGCCGAGCTCGGCAGCGGCGAGGCTTCGGCCAACGCGCTCGGGATGAAGATCGCCCGGCTCTCCGCCGAGGTCGCCGGCCGCGAGCCGGCCTACCCGGCCCCCGCCGACCAGGCGGCGGCGAGCCAGCTGATGATCGAGCGCTCGCTCCACGCTTCGCGGATGCAGGAGCTGGGCAGCCTGGCCAATGCCGGCCAGGCCCGGGTCGCGCAGGCCAGCCGCGCAGTCCAGGA
Source organism: Allosphingosinicella sp. (assembly GCA_035714565.1). Lineage (GTDB taxonomy): Bacteria > Pseudomonadota > Alphaproteobacteria > Sphingomonadales > Sphingomonadaceae > Allosphingosinicella. Next base: position 60,444 of record DASTLX010000035.1, on the reverse strand, counting down.
GGCGCAGGCCGCCTATGACGCGCGGGTCACGGCCCGAGAAGCCCGGCGCCAGGAGCTCAACCTCATCCGCCCGATGGTCGAGCGCGGGATCGAGCCTCGGCTGTCGCTGATGCAGGCGGAGAGCGCCTATTCGGTTGCGGCGAGCGAGGCGGCGGCCGCGGCCGCGGCGATCTCGCGCGCCCGCTCCGCGGTCGTCGAGGCCCAGCAATCGCTCAACCAGCAGCGCCAGGACTGGCGCTCGGTCGCGGCCAACGAGCTCGCCACCGCCCAGGCCGAATATTCGGCCCGCCGAGCGACCCTTCCGGCCCTCGCCGAGCGGTCGGAGCGGACCGTGGTCCGGGCCCCACTGCCGGGGCGCGTCAACCGGGTCCTCGTCACCACGATCGGCTCCGCCGTCGGGCCCGGGGCGCCCCTGGTCGAGATCGTGCCTTCGGAAGAGACGCTTCTGGTCGAGGCCATGGTTCGGCCGCAGGACATCGCCTGGGTTCGGATGGGGCAGAAGGCCAAGGTCAGCATCACCGCCTACGACTCGTCGATCTACGGCTCGCTCGAAGGACTGGTCACCGCCATCTCCCCCGACGCCACCGTCAACGAGAAGACGGGCGAGAGCTTCTACACAGTGCAGGTCCGGACGACGAAGAACGCCCTGGAGAAAAACGGACGGCGGATGCCGATCGGAACCGGCATGGTCGCGGACGTCAGTCTGCTCGGCGACAAGCGCACCATCCTCAATTACATCCTCAGCCCGATCACCAAACTGAGCCAGACGGCGTTCCGCGAGTAAGGGACTTTTCCGCCCCGAACTGTTGTATTTGGGGCATTTTTTCGGGCTGATCCGGGTTAATTTCGCTAGGCGCTGCCCCTTTTCTGTGCCATCAGGTCGGTTGGGAGTCCCGCACGCACGCGTCCGGGACCGGGATCGTTGCCCTCGGGGGAATATAAGATGGCTGTCACCGTCACGCGCTCGTCGTCGCTGTTCACGGATAACGACGGAGACACCGTCGCCGATCCGGGCGATATCGTCCTGGTCCACATCCTTGTCCAGAACACGAACGCGACGGACATCCTCAACCTCAAGGTGTACGACACCCAGAACGGGCTGACGATCACCGACCTGACCAGCGTCAAGATCACGCCGATCGCGCTCGACGACTTCACCCCCGCGGCGCCGCTGACCATCGTCGGCAACACGCCCTACATCGTCTCCGCCTCGGCACTGCTCGGCAACGACGTCGATCCCGACGGCCCCGAAGCCAGCCTGACCATCTCCAGCTTCACCAACCTCAACCACGTCACGGTGACCGACGCCGGCGGCGGCAACTACCAGATCGTCCCGGAGACCGGATATCAGGGCGTCGCGTCGTTCGAATATTTCATCACCGACGCCCAGGGGCTGACCAGCGTCACGACCGGCAAGGTCAACATCCTGATCAGCGGGATGGTCTGGTACGTCGACAGCAACGGCAACAACGCGACCGGCGACGGCAGCTACCTCAAGCCCTTCACCAACCTCGGCAAGCTGAACGACGACGGCACCGGAGCGGCCGGGACGGTCGGGCCCAACGACAACGTCAAGGGCGACGACGACGTCGACGGCGCCGGCGACACGATCTTCGTGTTCAACAACAACTCCGCCTATACCGGCGGAATCACGCTCGAGGCGGGGCAGAAGCTCTACGGCGACGGCCATGAGATGACCGTCAACGGCTACGTCATCGGAGTCGCCGGGCAGACCAACAACTCGACGATCAATTATTCGACCTACGGCGTCACTCTCGCGACCGACAACACCATCGCCGGCCTCACCCTCAACGGCACCGCCAACACGGCCGTCGGAATCCAGGACGGCAACGGCAGCGTCACGACCTCGGGCGGCACTCTCAACGTCGACACCGTGACCATCTCGGGCGCCGGCCAGGCGGTCGACATCGATCAGGGCGGCAACCTGAACGTCACCCTCACGTCGCTGAGCACCACCGGGACGGCCGCCGGACTGCAGGGCGTCCAGCTCTCCGGGACGGCCTCGAGCGGCACCGCGCTCATCTCCGGCACCTTCACCGCCAGCGGCGGAAGCATCGCCGGCGAATCGAGCCACGGCTTCCAGATCGGCGGCCAGGGGCCGAGCAGCGGCGGCACCGTCTCCGTCACCTACGGCGGCACGATCGGAAGCTCGTCGACGGGCTCGGCGGTCAACATCGCCGACCGGCTCGCCGGCGCGGGCAGCGTCACCTTCAGCGGCAACATCAGCCAGACCAGCACCTCGACCAACACCTCGGCCGGAATCGCCCTCTCCAACATCGCCGGCGGCACGATCGACTTCGACGGCACCAAGACGATCAACGTCACCAGCGGCATCCAGAACGCCATCCAGATCAGCAGCCAGAGCGGCGGCACCGTCAATTTCGACAACGGCGCGATCGACATCGACTTCGCGACCGGAACGACCGGCCACGCCTTCGCGGTAAGCGCGATGTCGGGCGGCTCGGTCAACGTGACCACCGCGGCCGACATCGACATGGTCGGAACCGCCTCGGGCCGCGGCATCAACATTGGAAGCTCGACCGCGGGCTCGGTGAACTTCACCGGCGGCAACCTCACCATCTCGACCCGCGACGGCGCCGGGCTGTTCGACAGCAATTCGGCCGGTTCGACCAACGCCCTCAACATCTCGGGATCCGGCAACACGATCTCGACGACCAACGGCGGCCAGCTGGTCGAGATCGCCAACGCGGCCACCACCGGAATCACCTTCAACACGCTCACGACGGGCGCGTCGGTCACGAACACGGCCGTGCACGTCAACAACCTCGACGGCGGCTCGTTCAACACGACGACGATAACCGTCACCGGCACCAGCGGCGCCGGTTCGGACGGCGTGCGCATCGAGGGCGGCTCGACGGCCTCCTTCAACCTCGGCACGGTCGGCGTGTCCAATGCCAGCGACGACGGAATCGAGATCAACGGGGCCGGCAACGGCGCCGTCACGATCGACAGCATCTCGGTCCAGAACGCCCTCACCGGGCAGGGCGTCGAGATCAACGGCGCGACCTCCGCCGTGACCATCACCGCGGGCGGGATCGGCAACACCAACGATCCGGCGGCCCAGGGCGTGCTCATCACCGGCGGCAACGGCAACGTCACCATCGGCGCTTCCGTCTCCAAGACGACGTCCGGAAACGTCGTCGACGTCAACAATCACACCGGCGGCACCATCGCCTTCGGCGGGACCATCTCGACGAGCCTGAGCGGCGGCGGAGTGACGCTGGTCAACAATACCGGCTCGACGATCAACTTCACCAACACCCTGAGCCTGAACACCAGCTCCACCGGCACCGTCGCGTTCAACGCGACCGGCGGCGGCACGGTCAGCGCCTCCGCCGCCAACAGCACGATCAACTCCGGCGCGGGCGTCGGCCTGAACGTCGTCAACACCGGCATCGGAGCCGCCGACCTCAACTTCCAGAGCGTCACGGTCAACGGCGCCGCCAACGGCATCATCCTGAACAATACCGGCTCGGCCGGCGGCCTCACCATCACCGGGACCGGGACCACGGACGGGACCGGCGGGACGATCCAGAACACGACCGGCCGCGGCATCGACATCCAGAATGCCGTTCAGATCAAATTGTCCAACATGACCCTGACCAACGCCGGCACCACCGATCTGGACAGCACCAACGGCGGGCTTTCGCTGGGCGACAACCTGTCGACCAACGCCGCGATCAACCTGGTCAACGTCACCAACGTCACGCTCACCAACGTCGACATCACCGGCGGCGCCGAGCAGGGCATCAACGGCAACAACGTCGCCAACTTCAACCTGATCAACTCGTCGATCACCAACGTCGGCAACGAGGCCGACGAGGACAACATCCACTTCTACAACATGTCCGGCACCAGCAGCATCATCAACACGGTGCTGACCCACACCAGCGGCGGCGGCGACGACAATCTCAACCTGCAGATGCAGTCGGGCAACCTCGACCTGACCATCTCGGGCGGAAGCGCGACCGGAAACGGGACCATCGCGAACAACCAGGGCAGCGGCTATCTGTTCGGAATCCGCGGCACCGCGATCGCCAACATCAATATCGACGGCGCCAGCAGCACCAACCATTTCAGCGGCGGAATCGTCGCCGACGCCTTCGACACGGCGACGATGAACCTTCGCGTCAACAACACCACCTCGAGCGGCAACAACGACCAGCTCTCGGTGAGCGCGGGCGACAGCAGCAAGGTCGACCTCGAGGTCACCAACAACACCCTGAGCAGCCTGGGATCCTCCGATTTCGTGGCGCTCGGCCTGCTCGGTTCCGCGTTCGATACCGGCTATGTCTTCGACGCCCGGATTTCCGGCAACACGATCACCATCGCCAGCGGAGTGACCGGCGACGGGGTGTTCGTGAACAATGCCGGCGGCGGCCAGATCAACGTCGCCATGACGAACAACACGATCAACTATTCCGGCACCCAGCGCGCCGTGGTGGTCCAGGCCGGCCAGGACGGCAACGGCACCACCAACGCGACGATCCAGTCGAACACGATCGACATGAAGAATTCGGGGGCGCTGGCCAATCCGGCCTTCCTGATCCAGTCGGCGGTGACCGGACCGGGCAACACCTCGTCGATCAACCTCAACATGGGCGGCGCCGGCGCGCTCGCCAACACCTTCATCCACTCGGGCGGCGGCACCATCGCCGCCGGCGACATCCGGGTCCGCCAGCGCAACGACGGCACGATCAATCTCGACGGCTATGTCGGCGGCGGCCAGGACACGACGGCGATCGCCAACTATCTCAACGCCCGCAACAACGAGATTTCGCCCTCGACCGCGACCGTCGACGGCACGACTCCGCATAATTACACCGGCAACGCCACGCCGACGTTCATCACCGTCACCGTCTCGGCCTCCACGGTCGCCGAGGACGGCGGCAACCTGATCTACACCTTTACCCGCGACGGCAGCGCCGCCGGATCGCTGGTCGCCAATTTCTCGATCACCGGCACCGCTACGGCGGGCACCGACTTCATCGTGGCCGGAGCGACCACCTTCAGCAACGCGACGGGGCTCGGCACGATCACCTTCGCCGCGGGCAGCTCGACCGCGACCATCACGGTCGATCCGTCGTCCGACGCAACGGCCGAGACCGACGAGTCCGTCGTCGTCGACGCCGGCAACAGCGCCACGGCGCATGGCGGCTTCGCTCGGGCCTTCATCACGAACGACGACGGCCCCGTGTTCATGCAGATGACTCCGGACTCCAAGCCGGCCGACGTCGGGGCGATCGACCAGGCGCAGCCCGACCCGGCCGCGCCGGGCCAGGCCCCGGGCGGTGCGCCGGCCGTGGACGAGGTAACGAGCCCGCCGGTTGCGCCGGCGGACAATGCCGGCGGCGTTCCGGCGGCCCCGGCCGTCAACGACGACGGCCGGATCAGCGAGACCGAGCTCAAGCTCCTCGTCTCGGCGGCGATCGACCGCTGGGCCGCCAACGGGGCCACCGCCGAGCAGATCGCGGCGATGAAGGCGGTCAAGGTCAGCGTCGCCGACATGATGGGCGTGCAGATCGGCGGCGCCAGCGCCGGAATCATCCAGATCGACAACGACGCGGCCGGCTACGGCTGGTTCGTCGACTCGACTCCGGGCGACGATTCCGAGTTCACCGGATCGGGCGACCGCCTGTTCGCCGCGGCGGGGAGCGGCGCGTCGGGCCGAGTCGACCTTCTCACCGTCCTGATCCACGAGCTCGGCCACCAGATCGGGCTCGGCGACGATTACAGCTCCGCCGGCGGCGTCGACGCCATGTACGGCTACATGGACGTGGGCGAGCGCCGGCTCCCCGCGTCGGGCGACTCGGCCCGGGCGACCGGGCAGGCGCCGACGCAAGAGGCGTTCATCCTCGCCCCGGTCGCGGACGTCGGCACCCTCCCGGCCAACAAGTCGGTCGACATCCAGTACAAGGCGACGGTCAATTCCTTCTTCAACCAGGTGATCGGCCCGCTGTCGAACTTCGCGACCGCCACGGGCGACAATATCTCGGACACCAACAGCAACACCAACGTCACCACGGTCGACACGCTCACCCTGGGCGACCGGGTCTATGTCGATGCCAACAACAACGGCATCTTCGACGCCGGCGAGGGCAAGAACGGAGTCGCCCTCACCCTCTTCGCGGACACCAACAATAACGGCGTCCTCGACATCGGCACCGACGTGCAGCTCCTCACGACGACGACGGCCGGCGTCGGAGCGGCGATCGGCAGCTACAGCTTCGCCGGCCTCTCGCCGGGCAATTACATCGTCCGGGTCGACTCCTCGAACTTCAACGTCGGCGGAGCGCTCGCCGGCACCCGCGGCGTGTTCGGCGGGCTCGACCCCGACAACAACACCGACAATGACGACAACGGCGTCGCCGGTCCGTCGGGCAGCGTGGTCGCCGCGCCGATCAGCCTCGACTACAACACCGAGCCGAGCTCGGACGGCGGAGCGATCCCGAAGAACGACGTCAACAACTCGCTCGACTTCGGTTTCGTCGTCAACACGGCGCCGGTCGCCAACGCCGACAGCCTGTCCGCCACCGAGGATACGCAGGTCCAATATTCGACCGAGCTGACCGGCAACGACACCGACGCCGATCTCGACACGCTGACCATCACCGCCGTCTCGAACTTCGTCAACGGAACGGCGAGCGTGGCCAGCGGAGTCGTCACCTTCACTCCGAACAGCAATTTCAACGGCACCGCCTCCTTCGACTACACGATCAGCGACGGCAACGGCCACACCGCGACGGCCACCGCCACGGTCACCGTCGGAGCGGTCAACGATCCGATCGGCACCGTCGCCCCCGGCGCGGTCTCGCCGAACGAGGATGCCGTGGACTTCGCGGTCACCGGCATGTCGATCACCGACCCCGATTCGACGCTCGCGCCGGCCGGAGTCTATGAGGTGACGCTCTCGGCGACCCACGGAACGCTGAAGCTCACTACCCTCACCGGGCTCACCTTCACCGTCGGAGACGGCACCGACGACACGACGATGACGTTCCACGGGACTCTCGCCGACATCAATACCGCGGTCGCCACGACCAAATATACGCCGACCGCCAATTATAACGGCCCGGCGCAGATCAATTTCCAGGCGACCGACTCGTTCGGTGGAACCGTCGCGACCGGGACGGGCGCCGCGACCGCCGATTCCAACATCATCAACGTCACCGTCAAATCGGTGAACGACGCGCCGTCGGGCACCGCCGACAGCGCCCCGGTGGTCGAGGGCGTGGACTACGTCTTCCTCGTCACCGATTTCTCGGACGGCTTCTCCGATCCGATCGACGGCAACAGCTTCGCCGGGGTCAAGATCACCGAGCTGGCTTCAGCCGGGACGTTGAAGCTCAACGGCTCCGCGATCAGCGCCAACGACGTCATCAGCCTGGCCGACCTCACGTCGGGCAAATTCACCTACGAGCCCGCCGCCGCGTCGGCCGGAACCTCGCCGACCTTCAAGTTCGCCGTCCAGGACAATGGCGGCACCGCCAACGGCGGGGTCGATTTCGACCAGTCGCCCGAAACCTTCACGCTCAACGTCGCCACGGCCAACTTCAACCCCACCCTGCAACTCGACGATACCGGGCCGTCGGCCACGCTCGCCTATACCGAGAACCAGCCGGCGCAGATCATCGCGCCCGACGCCCAGCTCGCCGATACCGATTCCGCGAACTTCGACACCGGCAAGCTCACCGTCTCCTTCCAGGCCAATGGCGAGGCCGGCGACCAGCTCGGAATCCAGAACCAGGGCACCGGGGCCGGCCAGATCAGCGTCGGCGCCGGCACGGTCAGCTACGAGAACGTGCAGATCGGCACCTTCACGGGCGGCGCCAACGGCACCAACCTCGTCATCACCTTCGACCCGGATGCGAGCGTGGCCGCGGTCCAGGCGCTGATCCGCGCCATCACCTATCAGAGCCTGTCCGACAATCCGGGCGTCGGCTCGCGGACCGTCAACTTCACCGTTACCGACGGCGACGGCGGCTCTGCGCAGGCCAATGCCGCGGTCAACATCACCGCCGTCAACGACGCGCCCGGCGCCTCCAACGCCAACGAGACCGGAACCGAGGATGTCGGCTACGTCTTCGCCGCGGCCGACTTCAACTTCACCGACACCGACGGCAATGCGCTCAACCGGGTCGCGATCACCACCCTCCCGACCAACGGCAAGCTCTACATCGACCTCGACGGCCCGGGCGGCAACGCTCCGGTCGAGGTCCAGCTGTTCGGCCCGAACAGCCCCGCCTACATCACCAAGGCGGAAATCGACGCCGGCCACTTCTATTACGTGCCGAACACGGCCAACGCCTCCGGGACCGGTTTCGACAGCTTCAACTTCAAGGTCGAGGACAATGGCGGCACCGACAATGCCGGGGCCAACCTGTCCGGCGAATATGCGTTCACGATCAATCTCGATCCGGCCAACGATTCGCCGGTCCTGACCACGGGCGGCCCGATCGCCGCGACCGAGCAGACCGCGGTCGCCATCCTGCCGGCGGGGTCGGTCTCCGACGTCGACCTCGACGCCCGCAACGGCGGCAACGGCGATTATGCCGGCGCCTCGTTCAGCGTGAACCGGAACCCGGCCACCAACGCGACTGAGGACGTCTTCACCCTGGTGGCGGGGCCGAACTTCACGATCGACGGCTCCAACCTCAAGACCGCCGGCGGCCAGATCTTCGGGACGATCAGCGTCGACGGCAGCGCCGGCCTCATCGTCATCAACTTCACCAGCCTCGAAGCGCCGGCGACCAGCGCCCTCGTCGACCAGGTCATCCAGGCGGTCCGCTACACCAACACCAGCGACAGCCCGCCGGCATCGGTCGATCTCGCCGTCGGCTTCGACGACGGCTCCCCGGGCGGCGGCCAGGGAACGGGCGCCACCGACCTCGACGTCAACCTGGTCACCGTGAACATCGCTCCGACCAACGACGCGCCCGTGCTCGACCTCAACGGCGCCGCGGCCGGGACGGGCGCCACGCTCGCCTTCAGCGAGGGCAACGGCATCACGCCCATCGCCACCGGCGCGACCGTCGCCGACATCGATTCTGCCGATTTCGCGGGCGGCACCCTGGTCGCGGACCTGACGTCCGTCGGCAACGGCGATTTCCTCGCGATCATCGACGGCAACGGCATCACGGTCGACAACGGCGCGCAGAAGGTCTCCTACAATGGCGTGGAGATCGCCACCTTCGCGATCACGAACCTGGCCAAGACCTTCACCTACACGTTCAACGCCTCGGCCGACGCCGCGGCGGTGCAGGCGCTGGTTCGCCAGATTTCCTTCGGCAACCAGAACGACAGCCAGCTCTCGGGCGACCGTACGGTCAGCTACACGCTCAGCGACGGCGACGGCGGTACCGCCAGCGCGGTCACCGCGACGGTGTCGGTGACGGCGGTGAACGACGGACCGGTGGCTCAGCCCGATGCGGTGAGCACGCCGGAGAATGTCGTCGGCACGGGCAGCCTGTTCGCGAATAACGGCTCGGGCCCGGACACGGATCCGGAAGGCGACCCGATCACCGTGTCCGAGGTGAACGGCTCGCCCCTCGTCAGCGGCCAGCCGATCGTCCTGGCTTCGGGAGCGATCCTGATCGTCAATTCCGACGGCACCTACAGCTACAACCCCAACGGCAAGTTCAACCGCCTCACCGACAACACGTCCGGAGCGGTCAACACGTCGCAGGTCGGCGACACGTTCAGCTACACCGTCACCGGCGGCAACACCGTATCCGTGGTCGTGACCGTGAACGGAGTCGCCGGGCCCGGCGACTGGCTGATGGGCGACGGCACCGACAACACCATCACCGGCACCCCCCAGGCCGACACGTTCGTCGTCAGCCAGGGCGGCAACGACACGGTGGCGGGCCTCGGCGACGACGACATCTTCTATTTCGGCGGTGCGCTGACCGCGGCCGACAACGTCAACGGCGGCTCGGGCGTGGACACGATCGTTCTGCAGGGCAATTATAGCGGAGGGCTCACCCTCGACGGCTCGGTCGTCGAGATCGAGAGGATCTCCCTGCTCGCGGGCAGCAACACCTATTACGGCAATCCGGGGACGAACCTCTACGATTACGTCATCACCACCCACGACGACAATTTCGCGGCCGGAGTCCAGGCGCGGATCAACGGCAGCGCCCTGCTCGCCGACGAGGACTTCACCTTCGACGGGTCGGCCGAGACGGACGCGAAGTTCGTGGTCTACGGAGGCCGGGGCAAGGACGACCTGACCGGCGGCGACGGCAACGACATCTTCTTCTTCGCCGAGGGCGGCCGCTTCGCCCCCGGCGACGTCGTCGATGGCGGCGCCGGCTATGACGGGCTGTTCCTTCGCGGCAACTACTCGATCGACCTCACCCAGGGCGACTATGCCGGAGCTCTGGCGGGGCTCGAAAACCTCACCGTCTCCTCGGCCAGCGACCAGCGCTATGGGCGCGGCGGCGGCGCGGAGTTCGACTACAGCATCATCTGGGACGGCGACCTGCTCGCCGCGGGACAGACGATGACGATCAGCGGCGCCCTGCTCGGGTCCGAGGAATCGTTCATCTTCAACGGCGCGGACGAGACCGACGGCAAGTTCAAGATATTCAGCGGCGGCGGCATCGACGTCCTGACCGGAGGCGGCGGCGACGACCTAATCTTCGGCGGCGGCCGCGGCGACACCCTGACCGGAGGCGGCGGCTTCGACGTCTTCCGCTACGACTCGGTCACGGATTCCAATTCGACGGAGCGCGACGGAATCCAGGACTTCAGCAGCGGCGATTTGATCGACCTGTCGAGGATCGACGCGAACATCCTGCTCGACGGCGACCAGGCGTTCACCTTCATCGGCAACGCGGATTTCACCCACACCGCCGGCGAGCTGCGCTTCGAGAATGTCTCGGGACCGATCTGGCTGGTCCAGGGCGACGTCGACGGCAACGGCGTCTCCGACTTCGAGGTGATCCTGCAGATCTACGACGCCAGCCCGATCGCCAGCACCGATTTCATGCTCTGATCAGGCCCCCTGCCCGGCGTCGAACCGTCGGGCAGGGGCTGGCTTTGCTTGAGGCGGAGTCGCGAAGCGCGCGTGGGGGCGTCGCTTACAATCCCGGGCGGCGCATGATATTCGCGGCCGATGCCGCTCACCTTTCAAGACGTTCTCGGAAGCTTCGACGCCGCCGACATCGCGCGGGGCATGTCGGAACGCCGGCTCGTCCACCGGTCCGGAGCCTGCGGCATCCCCGGCGCGCTCTTCTCCCTGGAGGAGCTCGAGCGGCTCGTGCTCCGGGACGGTATGGACAGGAAGGATTTCCGGGTCACCGTCAACGGCCACATTCCCAATCTGGAGATGCTGGGCCTGGTCAAGGACCAGAGGCTTCGCCCGCTGGTCCTGCGCCAGCTGGCGCGGCAGGGCGCCAGCCTCATCGTCAACGACCTTCACCGGCACGATCCGAAATTCTCGGCCCTCGCCGACGATGCCGAGCGCGTTCTCCAGGACCGGGTCGCGATCGCGGCGATCGCCTCCTTCAGCAAGCTGCCCGCGCTACCGGCTCATTACGACCCTCAGGACCTGATCATCGTACAGGTCGAAGGCACCAAGGTGTGGCGCTTCTTCGGCGAGCCGGCCGATTGCGGGCTGGCCAACCACCCCCGGGTCAAGGTGCCGAAGGACGTTTCCGCGACGGTGACCCTGCGGCCGGGCGATGTCCTCTTCGTGCCGGCGGGCCTCCATCATCAATGCGAGGCCGAGGGCGTTTCGCTCCATGTCGGATTCGTGATCAAGCATGAGATCCTGCTCGATTTCCTGAACGACCTGTGCCGCGAGCATCCCTCGCTGAACGCGCCGCTGCGGCCCCTGCTGGGCAGCGAGTCGGTGGCGCGGCAGGTCGCGGCCCTTCGGGCGGAGCTCATGGCCCGCTTCGACCAGGCCGATATCGCCGAATGGCTGGCGGAGAAGAACGTATCCAGGGCGCGGGTGACCGCGCTCGATCTGAGAGGCCTTTCGGATCCCGCTTCAGGGGAGGCCGTCGCCGCCCTCGCGGTGACCATGATCCCGCCCGGACGGCCGGGCCGGCGCTGGAAGGTGGGCGGAATAGAATTCCAGCCGGGCGCGGGCGCGCTCGCCGTCGCATCGGCGCTCAAAGGAGGTCCTCGAATCGTCCGCGAGCTGCTGGACGAAGCCGGCCGCGAGGCGGGATCGAGCGAAGCCCGCTCCGGTCTCGATCAGCTCGTCGCCAAGGGCATCGTGCGGATCGAGGTGCCGGCTGCCGAGGCGGAGAGCGCCCCCGACGGGCAATAAAGCGGCCGCCCGGCCAAGCCCGCTACCTCGCGCCTGAGATGCAAAGGAGCGCGTCGCGTGGACGCGAACATGCCGCCGCGACTCGGCGGCGGCAATTCTAACGCTGAACCGGGATCAGGACGGGTTGATGATGGCGTCGATCGCGGGACCCGACGAATCCTCGGCGCTGCCGGCGGCAAGCTGCTGAACGGCAGGGCGAATCCACTCGCGGCGAGCGGCTTCTTCGATGGCCATTTCCAGATTTTCACGCGCAACGGTCATTGTGTCACCCTGTCACTAAATTCGATCTCCGCATCGGTACCGGTAACCATCGGGGCTGTCAAACCCTTCCAGCGGCGAACAAATACGGAGGCTCGGCCCGGGTCCCGCCCGTCATGGCCGTTGTCAGTAAGAGCTGCGGACTCTAAGGGAAGCGCGAGACGCTAGGGAGACGGAAGTGGGCCAGGAATTGCGGGTGGAGCGGCGCGGCGAGATGATCGAGACCGAGGTCGACGGCGAGCTGGTCGCCCTCCATATCGACAACGGCACCTGCTACGGCTTCAACAGCACCGCCACGCGCATCTGGGCGATGATCGAGCAGCCGCGGTTCCTCTCCGAGCTGACCGAGGAGCTGACTCGCGAATATGACGTCGATGCCGCGACCTGCGAAGCGCAGCTGAGGGAGCTGCTGGACGAGCTAGCCGCCGACGGTCTGGTTGAAATCAAGCCTGCATGACCGCCATCGCGGGCTATTGGAGCCTCGATCATCGTCCCGATGCCGCCGCGCAATGCGAGCGGATGCTCAAGTCCCAGCAGATTTACGGCCCGCAGCCTCCCGCGATGGCGAGCGACGGGGCGATAGCGCTCGGCCAGCGGCTGTTCGGGCTGACCGCGGAGGACCGACGGCGGCAGAGCGTGGCCGCGGGCGGCGGCGGCACGACCCTGCTCGTCGCCGACGCACGGCTCGATAATCGCGAGGAGCTGTGCGATTCCCTCGGCATCCCCGCCGGCGAGGGCCGCGCCCTGGCAGATCCCGCGATCATGCTGAGGGCGCTCGAGCGGTGGGACGAGGCCGCGGTCGAACGGCTTCAGGGCGATTTCGCCTTCGCTTTCTGGGATTCGCGGCGGCAGAGGCTGCTGCTGGCCCGCGACTTCATGGGCCAGCGCCCGCTCCACTACGCCCGGCGCGACAGGTTCTTCGCCTTCGCAACCATGCCCAAGGGGCTTCACGCCCTCCCGGAGATACCCCCGGTTCCGGACGAGGAAGCAGTGGCCGGGTTCCTCGCCCTCCTCCCCGAAGACGGGTCGGAAACCTTCTTCCTTGGAATCGAGAAGGTTCTCGCCGGGGAGATCGTCACGGTCACCCGCGACGGCCTGACGGCGACGCGCTGGTGGCGGCCGTCGCTGCCGCCGCTCCTGCTGAAGCGGCCCGACGATTATGCCGACGCGCTTCGCGAGCATCTCGACAGGGCCGTCGCCGTCCGACTCCGCGGATCGGGCCCGGCGGTGGCGGCGCATCTCAGCGGCGGGCTCGACAGCAGCGCGGTCGCGGCCACGGCGGCGCGGCTGATGGCGGAAGAGGGAGGGCGGGTCGCCGCCTTCACCGGCGCCCCGCGCGAGGGATACGATTCCAGCGAAGTCAGGAACGCCTTCGCCGACGAGACCCCCTATGCGGCCGAAGTCGCCGCGATGTACCCGAACATGGACCATGTGATCGTGCGCAACGGCGGCTCGCCCTTTGCCGATCTCGATCGCTATTTCTTCGTCTACGAGCGTCCCGTCCTCAATCTGTGCAATGCGGTCTGGATGCACAGGATCATGGATGTCGCGCGCGAGCAGGGGCAACGAGTCCTGCTCACCGGCGCGCGCGGCAACATGAGCTTCAGCTATGACGGAATGCCGCTGCTCAGCCAGCTGCTGTCGAAGGGGCGGCTGGCGAGGCTTGCTCGGGAATCCTGGGCGCTCGTCCGCAACGGAACCCGGGTGGGGACCGTCGCGGCGCAGACGCTCGGCCCCTTCCTGCCGGTGCCGGTGTGGCAGGCGATCGGCCGGATGCGCGGCAAGGGCCGAAAGGTCACCGACTATACCGCGATCAGCCCCGAGGCGGTCGAGAGATTCCGGATCGCCGAGCGCGCCGCCGAGCGCGGGCTCGACGTCAGCTACCGGCCCCGGCGCGACCCGGTGGAGACCCGGCTGTGGGTGTTGCGCCGGGTGGACGCCGGCAATTACCACAAGGGCCACCTCGCCGGCTGGGGGATCGACGTCCGCGACCCCACCTCGGATCGCCGGCTCGTCGAATTCTGCCTGACCGTTCCGCCGGACCAGTATCTGCGCGGCGGGATCCGGCGCGCGCTCGCCCGAACGGCCTTCGCCGACCGCCTTCCGGCTTCGGTCGTCAACGAAACTCGCAAGGGCTATCAGGCGGCCGACTGGCACGAGGGGCTGGTGGCCGCGAAGGACGAGCTCGGCGGCGAGCTTGGCCGGATCGAGGCCTGCGGCCAGGCCGGCTCCACCGTGAACCCGGCCATGATGCGCTCGCTCGCCGAGAACATGCCCACCGGCGGATGGCACAAGCCCGCCGCGACCGAGAAATACCGGCTCGCCCTGCTGCGCGGAGTCTCGGCCGGCCACTTCATCCGAAAGGCCGCCGGCTCCAACAGCTAGGCGGGCCGGCGGCGCCGATCAGGCGAAGTTGACCGGGGTCGAGTCGGCGAATGCCGCGGGAGCGTGCTCGCGATAGGCGCCGTCGCGCTCGACCCAGTGCAGAAAGAGATGGGCCGACCAGCGGTTCGGGTTCGGTTCGGTCCGCCCGTGCCGGCGATGCGTCCCGCGGTAGAGGACCGCGTCGCCCGGCTCCATTCCGATCGAGACGTGCTCCTCGTGGCCGAAGTCTTCGGTCAGCCGCTTCTGGCGCTCCGGAAGGGGATCCCGGCCGATCTGCAGCGGCCAGGGGATTCCGTCGCTATAGTCGAGGGTCAGCGAGAGGCTGTGCTCGCACGCCTCGCGGTCCGAATGGACGCGACATATGTCGCCGGCACGATAGACCCTGAAGAGGTCGTAAGTCGGCAAAAGCTCGCGTCCGACCAACTGGGTGAGGAGGGGGGTTAGGCCCCAGAGAAGGAATTTCAACGGCTCATATTGTTCGCCGTGGACCTGGAGGGCCGCGCGGTTGAGGACGCCGGGCCGGCTCTCCTTGCCGGTCATCGGAAAGACCGTGCGGCCGAGGTCCCTGACCAGTCCGCGCAGCAAGGCGCGCGCGATCAGCGGGTCGAGCAATCCTTTCAGATGAGCATAACCCTGCTCCCGATAGCTGCCGACGACTTCCATCCGATGGAGCTACGGCCCGATTTTCCGAGGTGCAAGCGGTTCGTGCCGATGCGCAATCGCTCTCCGGCTCCGCGGCTTGTTGCCAACTTCGACGGGAGCGTTCATGACGCTCTCATGCTTTCTCAACGAACGCGCTATACAATTCGCGCGCTTCTCCATCTCGCCGACCGCTACGGCGAAGGGCCGGTCCAGCTGAGCGAGATCGCGGCCCGGCAGAACATCCCGCCCAAGTTCCTGACCGTGATGCTCTCGCAGATGATCCGCGAGAAGCTGGTCGCGAGCCGCCGCGGCCGCGACGGCGGCTACTGGCTGGCCAAGCCCCCCGCCGAGATAAGCTACGGCTCGATCGTGCGGCTCACGCGCGGTTCGCTCGGCCTGCTGCCCTGCGCCAGCCGCTACCGGCACGAGACCTGCAAGAATTGCATCACCGAGGACCAGTGCCGCCTCCACCGGGTCATGCTCATGGTCCGCGACGAGACGGCGCGCATCCTCGACGGGCTGAGCCTGGCGGATGCGATACCGGAGGAGCACCTCTGGGAGGATCCGATGATCGCCGCGGAGGACCGGCCCGCCGAGCCCGCTCTCCGTTCGCCCTGAGCCTGTCGAAGGGCCTTCCTTCAGGCGCCGGATAGCAGAGAACTTCGACAAGCTCGCCCCGAACGGAAAGGAGCGTCCTTCCTTTTTCCAGACCTAGAGCAATATCCGGAACAGCGCGCCGCCGCTCTCGCTCTCGCCGAGCCCGATCGACCCGCGGTGGGCGAGGACGACCTGGCGGGCGAGGCTGAGGCCGACCCCGGTCCCCTTGGCCTTGGTCGTGAAGAAAGGGAGGAACACGTCCTGGCGAAGCGCCTCGGGCACTCCGGCGCCGTTGTCCGCGACCTCGATCTGGACCCGTCCGCCGGCCACCGCGGCGAAGGACAGCGAGACCGAGGGCTCGTCCGAATGGTCCCGCGCCGCCTCGGCCGCGTTGCGGAGCAGGTTGATCAGCACCTGGCAGGTCAGATCGGGATCCGCGTCGAGCGTCAGCCGCTCCGGATTGACGTCCAGCGACAAGGCCACGCCGGAAGCGTGGTCGCCCGCCCGGAACAGGGATTCGAGCTCCCGCGCCCAGGGCAGCACCTCGAAAGGCCGGCGGCGGACGACCGGAGTCCGGCTGATCTGGCGGTAGCTTTCGACGAAATGCATGACCCCGTCGGCCCGGCGGGCGAGAGTCTCGACCGCGGACCGGGCATCGGCGACGAGCGGATTGTCGCCACGGTCGACCTCGGCCATCAGGCTGGCGGCGCTCTGCGCGAGCGAGGTCACGGGAGTCATCGAGTTCATGATCTCATGGGTGAGGACCCGGATGAGGTCGCTCTGGGCGGCGATCTCGATCGCGTTCAGCTCGCCCTGGATCGGCTGGACGGCGACGACGCGCACCATCCCGCCGAGCCGGTGGACTGAGGCGGCGCTGACCATCGCCGTCTGGGGAAGCTCGTCGAGCATCAGCGGGAGCAGGCGCGGCTTGCCGACGGCGTCCTCGCCCAGCGCGGTCGCGAACGTCTCGCCATAGACCCGATAATCCTCGATCCGAACCCCGTGGTGGCGAACGAAGAGGCGCCGGGCCGCCTTGTTGGCGAGCTGGACCCGACCCTCGACGTCGACGGTCAGGAGCGGCGCCGGAGCGTCGTCGAGCACGGCTTCGCAGAAGCGGTTCGACTCGGTCAGCCGAAGCCGCTCGTCGCGAAGGCTCCTTATCCCCTCGTCGAGCGCCTCGCCGATGTCGTTGAAGCCGCTGCCGTCGGCGCGGTGGGCGAAGCTCTGCGAGAGGTCGCCAAGCCTCACCGCCTCGAGGAAGCGAGCCAGCTCCATGTTGGTGCGCTGGATGTAGCGCCAGAGCTCGTAGAGCGCCCAGAGACAGAGCGCGGCCGCGATCAGCCGGGCGACTCCGAGCCCTTCCACTTCGAGCGCGGCGACGAACAGGACGATGGTGCCGAGCAGCAAGGCCGCCCGCCAGCTGAGGCCGGCAAGGAAGCGGCTTCTAAAGCCCATGGGGCCGGGCTTCCCTGAAATCCTCCCCTGCATTCGCAGGGGAGGGGGACCGCCCGAAGGGCGGTGGAGGGGCCTCTCCGACTCGAGAGAACCCCTCCACCGCGCGTCGCGCGGTCCCCCTCCCCGCGAAATCGCGGGGAGGATCCGAGGACACCTCAAAGCCCATGCTTGTCCATGCGCCGATAGAGCGAGGCGCGGGTGAGGCCGAGCTCCTGGGCGGCGAGGGAGATGTTGTAGGCGTGCCGCTTGAGCGCCTGCTCGACCATCTGCTTCTCGGCGCGCTCGAGGTTGAGGTCGGCGCTTAGCGCCGGCGGGGTGCTGGTCGCGGCCGGGCGCGGAGTGGTCGAGCGCGAGAGCGAGAAATCCTCGAAGGTGAAGGCGCCGTTGCCGGCGAGGATGACGGCGCGCTCGGCGGCGTGGCGGAGCGCGCGGACGTTGCCCGGCCAGTCGTAGGCGATCAGGGCCGCCATCACCTCGGCCGGGAGCTGGCGTGCCGGCCTCGAATATTTCTTCGCGTAGAGCGCGACATAATGCTCGACCAGGACGGGTATGTCCTCGCGCCGTTCGCGAAGGGGCGGGAGCTCGATCTCGACCGTGTTCAGGCGGAACAGCAGATCCTGGCGGAACAGGCTCTCGTCGGCGAGCCGCTCGGGCGAAAGGTTGGTGGCGGCGACGACCCGGACGTCGATCGCGACCGGCTTGTTGGCCCCGACCGGGGTGACCTGGCGCTGCTCGAGGGCGGTGAGGAGCTTGGGCTGGAGGTGGAGCGGGAGGTTGCCGACCTCGTCGAGGAAGAGGGTGCCGCCGTCGGCCGCCTGGAGCCGGCCGATGCGGTCGCCGCGGGCGTCGGTGAAGGCGCCCTTGACGTGGCCGAACAGCTCGGACTCGAAGAGGTTCTCGGCGACGGCGCCGAGGTCGACCGAGACGAAGACGTTGCCCGAGCGGCGGGACTTGCCGTGGAGCTCGCGCGCGACCAGCTCCTTGCCGGTGCCGTTCTCGCCGAGGATCAGGACATTGGCCTCCGTCGGAGCGGCGCGCTCGATCAGCGAATAGACCCGCCGCATCGGCGCCGACTGGCCGAGCAGGGGCGTCTCCCCTCCCGCGGCGGGGACGGAGATGGCGACGGCCCGCTTGCGCTCCGTCACCGCCGCCTGGCGCGAGGTGCGCAGCGACGCGGCGGTCCGCACGGTGGCCAGAAGCCGCTCGTTCGACCAGGGCTTGGAGACGAAATCGGTGGCTCCGCGCTTCATCGCCTCGACCGCGATATTGACCCCGCCATGGGCGGTGATCATCACGACCACCGCCTGCGGGTCCCTCGCCAGTATCTCCCCGAGCCAGTGGAAGCCCTCGGCGGCGTTGGTCGCGCCCCGGCCGAAATTCGCGTCGAGAAGGACGGCGTCGGCGCCGTCGCCCTCGATCGCCGCCATCGCCTCTTCGGGCGCCTGGAAGGTCAGGACCTCATCGAACAGATCGCGGAGCAGGAGCCGGGCGGACAGCAATATGTCCTGATCGTCGTCGATGACGATGCACCGCCAGAACGGCTTCCCCTCCCCAACCACGCCAATCTCCTACATCTGCGTCCGGTTACGGACAAACAATAATCGTGCCAGCACCGTCCGGGAGCGGACAGGAATCGTCCGGCGACGGACGGAGGGCGTGCGGAAGCGGACGAGCCGCGGCCGGGCCGAGCCGGCGCAATCGCGGAAAACCGGTCTTTTCGGCAACTGGCACGGCTCATGCTGTGACAGCGGGAGAGGACCATCGGGTCCGGGGAGACGATCGATGCGGCAATTGGAAACCTGGCTGACCGGCCTGCTCCTGGTGGCGGTCACCCTGCTGCTGCCGATGGCGGCGCTGGAGCCCGTGGGCCGGCCCGGTCCGGCGACCGCCGCCGCGGGCCTGGCGGCCGGGGCCTGCGAGGACGGCAGCGCCCATCTCGTAATGGGCTGCGCGAGCATTCTGCTATGATCCTGTCCGCGGGCGTACAGGCGACTGTCCGGAATCGGACGGCATGAGGTTGGGATGAGCGTGATCAGGATCAAATCTACGGACGGCGAGTCGCGGGCGGAAAGCGGCACCGGCATGGACAAGGTGGTCGCTTCCACCGGTCTCTCGCAGCGCACGAAGATCGCAATCGGGGCCGGCGCCCTGCTGCTTCTCGTCCTGCTCTTCTGGTGGTTCGCGCCGAGCGCCGGAAGCCAGACGGTGGCGGCGGAGCGGCTGACCATCTCCGCGGTGAGCAAGGGCACCTTCGACGACTTCCTGCCGCTGAGGGCGCGGGTCGAGCCTCTCGTCACCGTCTATCTGGACGCGGTCGAGGGCGGCCGGGTCGAGAAGATCATGGTCGAGGACGGAGCCATCGTCCAGCAGGGCCAGCTGCTCGCCGTCCTTTCCAATTCCGATCTCGCGCTCAACCTTCTCGCCCGGCAGTCCGACGTGTCGCGCGAGGTCAACTCGATGCGCAGCCAGGAGCTCGCGCTCGCCCAGACCAGCATCGGCGACGAGCGCGCCGTCATCGACGCCCAGCTCGCCGCGGACAAGGCGAGGCGCCAGTATGAGATGCAGAAGCCGCTGATGGAGAAGGGCTACGTGCCCGCCAAGGTGTTCAACGACAGCCGCGACGAATATCTCTCCGCCCGGCGCCGGGCCGACGTGCTCAAGCGCGCCCGGGAGGTCAACCAGAGGCTCCAGACCAGCCAGCTCGCTCAGCTCCGGGCGTCCAACGCCTCGCTGAGCGGGAGCCTCGACATCGCCCGCTCGACCCTCGACGCCCTCAACCTCAGAGCTCCGGTTTCCGGCCAGCTCACCGCTTTCTCGATCCAGGTCGGCCAGTCGCTCAACCGCGGCGAGCGGCTCGGCCAGGTCGACAGCGCCGGCCGCAACAAGCTCGTCGCCAGCGTCGACGAATATTATCTCGGCCGGGTCCAGCCGGGCCAGACGGCCACCGTCGAAATGGGCGGCAAGACCTACCGCGCCAAGGTCGCCAAAATCTATCCGCAGGTGAAGAACGGCGTCTTCGAGGCGGACCTCACCTTCGTCGGCGCCGAGCCGCCGGGGCTGAACCGCGGCCAGACCCTTCAGGCCAAGCTGACGCTCGGCGATCCGGCCCCGGCCCTGCTCATCCCCAACGGCGCCTTCTACAACGAGACCGGCGGCGCCTGGGTGTTCGTGGTCGAGCCCGACGGCGACGGCGCGGTGAAGCGCCAGGTCCGCCTGGGCCGCCGCAACGCCGATTATATCGAAGTGCTCGAAGGGCTGGAGCCCGGCGAGCGAGTCATCACCTCACCCTATACCGGTTTCGCCGACAAGGACCGGCTCGACCTCGAGACCTGACGAAGGAGCTTCAAGCTATGCTGACCATGCGTGAACTGTCGCGGGTCTACCGCACCGACACCGTCGAGACGACGGCGCTCGACCGGATCGACCTCGACATCGCCGACGGCGAGTTCGTCGCCATCATGGGCCCGTCGGGCTGCGGCAAGTCGACCCTGCTCAACGTGATCGGAATGCTCGATTCGCCGACCAGCGGCTCCTACGTCTTCGACGGCCAGGAAGTGGCCGGGCTGCCCGAGGGCAAGCTCGCCAACGTCCGCAAGAAGAATATCGGCTTCATCTTCCAGAGCTTCAACCTGGTCGACGAGCTGTCCGTCCGGGAGAATATCGAGCTCGCCTTGCTCTATCACGACGTCGCCGCGTCCGAGCGTCGGTCGAGGGTCGAGGCGGTGATGGACAAGGTCGGAGTCGCCCATCGCGCCAAGCACCGGCCGAGCCAGCTTTCAGGCGGCCAGCAGCAGCGGGTCGCCGTCGCCCGGGCCCTGGTCGGCAATCCCAAGCTGATCCTCGCCGACGAGCCGACCGGCAACCTCGACACCCAGCATGGCGAGGAAGTGATGAAGATGCTCCAGGCGCTCAACCGCGAGGGCTCGACCATCGTCATGGTGACCCACTCTCCGGCCCATGCCGATTATGCCGGGCGGGTCGTCAACATGCTCGACGGCAAGATCCTGATCGAACGGCGCCGGGCGGCGTGAGCGGGTGAAGGGCAGGAAGTCCGTTCGCCCTGAGCCTGTCGAAGGGCCTTCCTTCGGCTTCCGGGCAATGGAAGGGGAGGGCTTCGACAAGCTCAGCCCGAACGGTGTCGATCGAGGTCCGGGGGAGCATTTCTGACCATGTGGCGCAACTACCTCACCGCCGGCTTCCGCGCCTGGTCGCGGCAGAAGGTCTACGCCTTCATCAACATCTTCGGCCTCGCGCTCGGCCTCGCGGCGTGCCTCCTCCTGCTCCTCTATGTCCGCTACGAGACCAGCTACGACGGCTGGCTCCCCGACGCCGACCGCGCCTTCCAGGTGCAGACGACCGGCATCGACGATTCGACCGGCGGCAGGATCGCCATGCAGGCGGCGACCCAGCCCGTCGCCGCCGCACTCGCCAAGGACTTCCCACAGCTCGAGGCGGTGTCGAAGCTCGAGGGCGACGACATCGTCGTCATGAAGGACGGCCGGGCCGAGCGGGTCGAGGTCCACGCCGCCGACGAGCGCTTCTTCGACATCCTCCCGGTGCCCTTCCTTCGGGGCGCCGGCGCCGGCGCCCTGAAGAGCGTCGACTCGGTCGCGCTGAGCCGGTCGCAGGCGATGCGCCGGTTCGGAACCGTCGACGCGATCGGCCGCACGCTCACCACCGTCCGGGAGGGCAAGACCTACGACCTTCGGGTCACGGGGGTGTTCGAGGACCTGCCCAAGAACAGCCATCTCAATTTCAGCATCGTCCGCCGATTCACCTCCGCCGAGGAGAGCCCGTGCCCCTGGGGCTGCGTGAACGGGGGCGCCTACGTCAAGCTGAAGCCCGGGATCGACGTCGCGGCGATCAACGCCGCCCTGCCGGCCTGGGAGAAACGCAACGTGCCGGCCCGGGACGTCGCCGGAGGCGACCTCGCCAGGCAATGGGACTGGCGCCTGGTCAACGTCCGCGACGTCCACCTCAGCGGCGCGGAAGGGGATCGCCCCGGCAACGACACGCGCTCGCTCGCCACCTTCGCGATCGTCGCCTTCCTCATTCTCGCCATGGCCTGCGTCAACTTCGTCAACCTCGCCACGGCCCGGGCCAGCCGCCGGGCGCGCGAGGTCGCGGTGCGCAAGGTGCTGGGAGCGCGCCGGGTGCAGCTGGTCGCCCAGTTCCTCGGCGAATCGATGCTGCTCGTGGCGGTTGCGATGGTGATCGCCATGGCCCTGGTCGAGCTCGTTCTGCCGGTCTTCTCCTCCTTCCTCGACGCCGAGCTCGAGCTCGCTTATTTCGGCCCCGGCGGGATGGCCCTGCCGATCGTCGCCCTGACCGCGCTGGTCGGCCTCGCCGGTGGGCTCTACCCGGCCTTCTACCTGTCGCGCGCCCAGCCCGCGTCGATCCTCAAGGGCGGCAAGGGCGCCGCCGAGACGGAGGGCGCGGGCCGGCTCCGGACCTTGCTGGTGGTGGCCCAGTTCGCGATCTCGATCGGGCTCATCGCGTGCACGGCGGTCGTCTACCAGCAGACCGTCTTCGCCCGGACCGTCGATGCCGGCTACCAGCGCGAGGGGCTGCTCGAGATCAAGGGCTTCGACCAGCCCGAGATCAGGCCGGTCCGCGAGGCCATCCAGCGGCAGATCGCGGCGATCGGCGGGGTGACGGGAGTCGCCGGAACGATGATCGAGCCGGGCTCGAGCCGGACGCTGTACACCACGGTGTCCGCGCCGGGGCAGCCGACTCCGGTGAAGCTCGGCTGGTACAGCGTCGAGCCCGCCTTCTTCGACGTGCTCAAGATCCCGATGGCCGCGGGCCGCCCGCTCTCGCCGCGCTTCGCCAACGACAAGGCGTTCATCGACGAGGCGACGATCGAGACGGAGGCGAAATTCGCGGCCGCTCAGCAGGGGATCGCGCGCCGCGGGGTCAACGTCGTCGTCAACGCGACGGCCGCTCGGAAGCTCGGCTTCGGCGAGCCCGAACGGGCGATCGGCAGGCAGATACGAATCCCGATGTTCCAGAATGACGTCATGGTCCCGGCGACGATCGTCGGAGTCGCCCGGGACAGCCGCTTCCGGTCGATCCGGGAGCCGGTCGAGCCGATGATCTACCACGACAGCGGCTATTACCGCTGGGCCGTCGTCCGCTACGAAGGCGTCGGCCCCGAACGGGTCCGGGCCGAGGCGGAGCGGGTCTGGCGCCGCCTCGCCCCCACCGTCCCCTTCGAGTCCCACTTCGTCGAGAGCCGGCTTGCCGCGCTCTACGGGGCGGACGAGGCGCGCGGGCAGACCTTCGCCGGCTTCGCCGCGCTCGCCATCCTGATCGCCTGCCTGGGACTGTTCGGGCTCGCCGCCTTCACCGCCGAGCGGCGGACCCGGGAGATCGGCATCCGCAAGGTTTTCGGGGCCCGAGTCCGCGACATCGTCCGGCTGCTCGGCTGGCAGTTCTCCAAGCCGGTGGTGCTCGCCAACCTGATCGCCTGGCCGGTCGCCTGGTGGGTGATGCGCGACTGGCTGAACGGCTTCGACGCTCGGATCCCGCTCGGGCCGGGACCGTTCCTGACCGCCGGCCTGCTCGCTCTCGCCATCGCTCTGGGCACCATCGCCGGCCATGCCGTGAGGGTGGCCCGCCTGAACCCGATCCACGCCCTCCGCTACGAGTAGGACGCACAAGATGTGGCGCAATTATCTCACGGTCGGACTGAGGGCCCTCGCCAAGAACCGCACCTATGCGTTCATCAACATCTT
This sequence comes from Allosphingosinicella sp., assembly GCA_035714565.1. Lineage (GTDB taxonomy): Bacteria > Pseudomonadota > Alphaproteobacteria > Sphingomonadales > Sphingomonadaceae > Allosphingosinicella. The sequence goes on along the minus strand of DASTLX010000035.1, from coordinate 36,045 downwards.
CGGCCTCGCCATCGGCCTCGCCGCCTGCCTGCTCATCCTGATCTACGTCCGCTACGAGACCAGCTACGACGAATGGCTTCCGGACAGCGACCGGATCTTCCAGGTCCAGGCGACCTGGCACGAGCCGGGCCAGCCGGTCACGAAGAACCAGCACAGCCCGATGCCGGTGCGCGACACGATCGCCGGCGGCTTCCCGGACATCGAGGCGGTCACCGTCGCCACGCCGGGGCGGATGCAGACGATCCGCGAGGGCCAGCCGGTCTATGTCGACGAGCTCTACGTCGACCCGGCCTTCTTCGACATCTTCCAGCTGGAGTTCCTGCGCGGCTCGGCGAGGACGGCGCTTCCCAACGTCAACTCGCTGGTCCTGACCGAGCGCGAGGCGCTCCAGCAGTTCGGCACGATCGACGTGCTCGGCCGGACGGTGACCGAGCGGATCAGCACCGGCACCTTCGACTACAAGGTGACGGGCGTGATCAGGGACCTGCCCGCGAACAGTCACCTCAAGCTGGCGACCATAGCCCGTCACGACCCGTCTTCGTGGGACAGCGTCCCGGCCGCGTTCAAGAGCTGGGGCTCGATGAGCCAGCTCCACTACGTGAAGCTGCGCAAGGGCGCCGACGCGGGCCGAATCAACGCCGCCCTTCCCGCCTGGGAGAAGAAGGTCATCCCCCCCGAGACCATCGAGGGGCGAAGCCTGACCCGCGCCGACATCATGGACCTGAAGCTGGTCAACGTCGCGGACGTCCATCTCGGCGAGGCCCAGCTCGGCGCGCTCAGCCCGGGCAACGACCCCCGCACCGTCGCCACCTTCGCGATCGTCGCGGTCCTGATCCTGGTCATGGCCTGCATCAACTTCATCAACCTCTCGACGGCCCGGGCGGGCCAGCGGGCGCGGGAAGTGGCGCTGCGCAAGGTGCTCGGCGCCTCGCGCCGACAGCTCGTCACCCAGTTCCTCGGCGAGTCCCTGCTCCTCGTCGTCATCGCGATGCTGATCGCGCTGGCGCTGGTCGAGCTGACCGCGCCGCGACTGGGCGCCTTCCTCGACGCCGATCTGCGCTTCGACTATTTCACCCGGCAGGGCTTCCTCCTCCCGGTGCTGGCGCTCGCGATCCTGGTGGGCGCGCTCGGCGGGCTCTATCCGGCCCTCCAGCTGTCGCGCTTCCAGCCCGCTGCCGTCCTCAAGGCGAACGCCTCCACCGCCCAGGCGCAGGGGTCGCCGACGCTGCGCAACGCGCTGGTGGTCACCCAGTTCGCCATCTCGATCGGCCTCATCGTCTGCACCGCGGTCATCTATTCGCAGACCCGCTTCGTCGAGACGATCGATCCGGGCTACGAGCGGGAGGGGCTGATCCAGATGGACGGCGCGGGCCGGCTCGCGGCCAATTACGATTCCTTCAAGCGCGAGGCGCTTCGAGTTCCCGGCGTCGCCGCGGTCGGGCTGACCAACCTGGGCGTGGCGGCGACCAACAAGTCGATCATCGCCGCGAGGGCGCCCGAGCAATCGTCCCCGGTCGACATCGGCTTCTACCGGATCGACCCCGACTTCTTCCCGACCATGGGCATGCGCCTGCTGGCCGGCCGGCTCCTCGACGAGCGCCATGCCAGGGACCAGATACTCCGCTCCGCCGGCGGATCGACCGGGATCGACCCGGCGGTCGTGACGGGCGGGGTCAACGTCGTGATCAACCGGAGGGCGGCGATGCAGCTCGGCTATGCGCGGCCGGAGCTGGCGATCGGCAAGACGGTGAAGGTCGGGATGGACGGCGAGGACCTCATTCCCTCGACCGTCGTCGGGGTCGTCGAGGACACGCGCATCCGGACCGCCCGCGACGAGATCGAGCCGCTCATCTTCGGTTACGACCGGACGCGCACCAGCAACGTCCTCTTCCGCTACCGCAACGCCGTCCCGGCCGAGGTGATGGCGGGCCTGCGCCGCGTCTGGCTCCGGTTTCAGCCCGATTTTCCCTTCCAGGCGGATTTCGCCGAGGATCTGGTCGCCCGGCTCTACGAGCGTGAGCGGGCCCGGGCCGCGATGTTCCTGGGCTTCTCGCTGTTCGCGATAGCGATCGCCTGCCTCGGCCTGTTCGGCCTGGCCGCCTTCACCACCGAAAGGCGGACCAAGGAGATCGGGATCAGGAAGGTGCTCGGCGCCCGCATCCGCGACATCGTCCGGCTCCTGACCTGGCAATTCTCCAAGCCCGTCGTCCTCGCCAATCTGGTCGCCTGGCCGCTCGCCTGGTGGGCGATGCGCGACTGGCTGAACGGCTTCGACGTCCGAATCCCGCTCACTCCAGGGCCGTTCGTCATGGCGGGCCTCCTCGCCCTGGCGATCGCGGTCGGCACCGTCGCCGGCCACGCCTTCAGGGTCGCGCGGCTCAACCCCATCCACGCCCTCCGTTACGAATAGGACCGGACCATGTGGCGAAACTATCTGACCGTCGGCCTCCGTTCACTCGGCAAGAACCGGACCTACGCCTTCATCAACATCTTCGGCCTCGCCATCGGCATGGCCGCGTGCCTGATGATCCTGCTCTTCGTCCGCTACGAAATGAGCTACGACCGCTGGCTGCCCGGCGCGGAGCGGATCTACCAGGTGCAGAACTGGTTCCGCGATCCCGGGACCGGCGAGGAGGGCAAGCTGCAGATGGCGCCCTTCGCCACCAAGGGCGCCCTGATCAAGGATTTCCCCCAGATCGAAAAGGCGGTCTACGGGCTCCAGAGCGTGCCGGTCTTCCTCAAGGACGGGCAGGCCTCCTCGACGGAGGATTATCTCTACGTCGACGACAACCTGCTCGACGTCATCGACCTGCCGCTCCTCCACGGCAGCCGGTCCGCGCTCGACCGGGTCAACACCGCGATGCTGAGCCGGAGCGAGGCGGTCAGCCGCTTCGGCACCGACGACGTCGTCGGCCGCACGATGACGGTGATCAGCAAGGGGCAGCGCTTCGACTATCAGATCGGCGGAGTCTTCCGGGACATCCCCAAAAACTCGCATCTGAGGATCAACGCGCTCGTCCGCATCGACTTCCCGAGCTACATGACCAAGGAGTCGCAATTCCTCACCTGCTGGGGCTGCCAGGGCGGGTGGATATACGCGAAGCTTCGCCCCGGCGCCGACGTCGGCGCGATCGAGGCCGCCATGCCGGCCTGGGAAAAGCGCAACATCCCCGACGAGAATAGCGGCGAGGCCCGGTTCAACGCCGGCGAGGCGGGGGACTGGCATTTCGTCAACGTCGCCGACGTCCATCTCGGGGAGGGCCAGCAGGCCGCGATGTCGCCCGGCAACGACCGCGGAACGATCGTCACCTTCGCCATCGTCGCCCTCCTGATCCTCGCCATGGCGATGGTCAACTTCACCAACCTGGCCACCGCCCGGGCCAGCCAGCGCGCGCGGGAGGTCGCGCTGAGGAAGGTGCTCGGCGCGAACCGCCGCCAGCTCATCGTTCAGTTCATCGGCGAGTCGATCCTGGTCGCCCTGCTCGCGATGATGATCGCCCTCGCCCTGGTCGAGCTGCTTCTGCCGAGCTTCTCGGCCTTCCTCGACGCCGATATCGAGCTCAACTATCTCGGCGAGGGCGGGATCGCGCTGCCGATGCTCGGCCTGGTTCTGCTCGTCGGCGGGCTGGGCGGCCTCTATCCCGCTTTCTTCCTGTCGCGCTTCAAGCCGGCGACGGTGCTCAAGGCCAACAAATCGGCCTCCGAGGGCGACGGGACCGGACGGCTTCGGGCCGCGCTCGTCGTCGGTCAGTTCGCGGTGTCGATCGGCCTCATCATCTGCACCGCCGTGGTCTATCTCCAGACCAGCTACGCCCGAAGCGTCGACCCCGGCTTCGACCGCGAGCATATCGTCCAGATCGACGGGCTCAACCGCTACCAGCTGATCAACTCGGGCCGGGCGATCGCCGAGCGGATGAAGCGGGTCGAGGGGGTCGAGGCGGTCGGGCGGAGCACGATCGCGGTCGCCACCGACGGCCAGAACAACACCAACGTCATGGTGCCGGGCAATCCCAAGCCCGTCCTGATCGGGCTCTATGCGGTGGACCCGGGCTTCAGGGAGGCGATGGGCATCAAGCTCGTCGCCGGCCGCTGGTTCGACGAGAACCGCCCGCTCGACGACATGACCATTCCCTTCCCCCCGTCGCCGGAACAGCAGCGGGCCCTGACCGCGCGCGGCGGCAACGTCGTCGTCAACGAATCGGGCGCCCGGCGGCTCGGCTTCGCCAGTCCCGGGGACGCGATCGGCAAGCAGTTCAAGGCCGGCCTCGTGCAGAGCGAGATCGGCCTCGTGCCGGTCACCATCGTCGGGGTCGTCGCCGATTCCCGTTTCCGCTCGGTCCGCCAGCCGCTCGACGACATATTGTTCGTCAATTCGGACGCCGGCCACCAGTGGCTGGTCGTGCGCTACAAGGGCGATCCCCGAGCGATGCGCGACAAGCTCCAGAACGCCTGGCGCTCGATCACCACGGAAGTGCCGTTCGAGGCCGACTTCAGCGAGGACGTCGTCGCCGAGCTCTACGAGGCCGAGGATGCGCGCGCGAAGACCTTCGCCGGCTTCGCGCTGCTCTCGGTGGTGGTCGGCTGCCTCGGCCTGTTCGGGCTCGCCGCCTTCACCGCCGAGCGCAGGACCAAGGAGATCGGGATCCGCAAGGTGCTCGGCGCCCGCTCGCGCGACATCGTCAGGCTGCTCGTCTGGCAATTCTCGAAGCCGGTGATCATCGCCAACCTGATCGCCTGGCCGATCGCCTGGTGGGTGATGCGCAACTGGCTGAACGGCTTCGACGCCCGGATCCCGCTCGGGCCGACGCCCTTCCTGCTCGCGGCCGTGCTCGCCCTCGCCATCGCCATCGGGACCATCGCCGGCCACGCCTTGCGGGTCGCCCGGTCCAACCCCATCCACGCCCTTCGCTACGAATAGGATCCGAACCATGTGGCGCAACTACCTGACCGTGGGACTTCGGGCCCTGGCGAAGAACAAGACCTACGCCTTCATCAACATCTTCGGCCTCGCCATCGGCATGGCGGCCTGCCTGATGATCCTGCTCTACGTCCGCTACGAGGCGAGCTACGACGGCTGGATGCCGGGCGCCGACCGCGCCTACCAGCTCCAGGATTTCTACAGGGCGACCGACAATGGCGGGGAGGAGATGTCCCTGCAGATGACGAGCTACGTCTCCGGCAAGGCGCTGGCGAAGGATTTCCCGCAGATCGAAAAGGCCGTCTACGTCGCTTCCAGCGGCGCCGTCATCATGCAGAACGGCCAGCCCAGCCTCGCCGACGATTTCAACTTCGTCGACGGCAATCTGTTCGAGGTTCTCCAGGTGCCCTTCGTCCGCGGCGACCGGGCCACCGCGCTCACCAATCCCAATTCGCTGGTCCTGACCGAGACCGAGGCCGGCAAGCGCTTTCCGGGCCAGGACGCGCTCGGCAAGACCCTGACCCTCATCGTCCAGGGCAAGAGCGCCGACTACCAAGTCACCGGCGTGATGAAGGACCTGCCCAAGAACAGCCACCTTGAGCTCGGAGTCGTCGCCCGCTTCCAGCCGGAGACCTTCTTCGCCGACCAGCAGAGCTTCCTGACCAGCTGGGGCAACCAGGGCGGCTGGTGGTATGTCAGGCTCCGCGAGGGCGCCAGCGCCGAGGACATCAATCGCCAGCTCCCCGCCTGGGAGAAGCGCAACATCCCCGACGATACGGGCGGCCGCGAGAAGACCAACCCCGGCGACGACCAGGACTGGAAGCTCACCAACGTTCGCGACATCCATCTCGGCAAGGCGCAGCAGGCGTCGATGACCCCGGGCAACGACCAGCGGACCATCGTCACCTTCGCCATCGTCGCGCTCCTGATCCTCGGCATGGCGGTGGTGAACTTCACCAACCTCGCCACCGCCCGGGCGTCCCAGCGGGCCCGCGAAGTGGCCCTGCGCAAGGTGCTGGGGGCGAGCCGCAAGCAGCTCATCGTCCAGTTCCTCGGAGAATCGATGCTGGTGACGGCCCTTGCGATGATGCTGGCGCTGGCGATGGTCGAGCTGCTGCTTCCGCAATTCAACCGCTTCCTCGATGCCGATATCGGCCTCGTCTACTGGGGCTCCGGCGGGGTTCTGCTCCCGATCCTCGTCCTGCTCCTCGTCGTGGGCGCCGCCGGCGGGCTCTATCCCGCTTTCTACCTGTCGCGCTTCCAGCCCGCCCGGGTGCTCAAGGCGAACAAGAGCTCGGCCGAGGCGCAGGGCTCGGGGCAGCTGCGCAACGTCCTCGTCGTCGCCCAGTTCGCGGTCTCGATCGGCCTGATCATCTGCACGGCGGTCATCTACGCCCAGACCGTCTACGCGCGGACGGCGGACGCGGGCTACAGCCGCCACGGCCTGCTCCAGCTGCAGGGCCTCGCCGCCCGCCAGGCGCAGCCGGTCGGGGAGACTCTGAGGCGGGAGATCGCAAAGATCGACGGGGTCCGGGGCGCTTCGCTGACCGGCATCGGAGTCAATCCGGGCAACAATTCGGTGGGCTCGGTCTATCTCCCGGGCAACCCCAAGAGCATCGATCTCGGCACCTACGTGATCGACCACAATTTCATTCCCACGATGGGCATGAAGATGCTGGCCGGCCGCAACTTCTCCGAGTCCGTCGCGATGGACGATTCGACGACGCCCTTCCCGATCGACAAGGCCGCCGAGCAGGCCTTCGCCAAACGCGGGACCAACATCCTCGTCAGCGAGGCCGCGGCCCAGCGGCTCGGCTTCACGCCCCAGGAGGCGGTCGGCAAGACGATCAGCGCCGGCCTGACGCTCGACGAATTCGGCCTCGTCAACACCACCATCGTCGGGGTCTTCAGGGACGCGCGCTTCCGCTCCGTCCGCGACCCGCTCCAGCCGATCATGTTCCTGATGGCGCGCAACGGCTGGAACACGATGGTGGTGCGCTACGAGGGCCGCGATCCCAAGCAGGTGATGGCCGATATGGAGCGGATCTGGAAAAGGCTTCTCCCCGACCTGCCCTACCGGGCGGAGCTCGCCGACGACCGCGTCGCCCGGCTCTACGAGCGCGACGAGGCGCGCGGCCAGCTGTTCGGCGCCTTCGCCCTGCTGGCGGTGGTGATCGGCTGCCTCGGCCTGTTCGGGCTCGCCGCCTTCACTGCCGAGCGCAGGACCAAGGAGATCGGGATTCGGAAGGTGCTCGGCGCCCGCTCGCGCGACATCGTCAGATTGCTCGCCTGGCAGTTCTCGAAGCCTGTGATTATCGCCAACCTCATCGCCTGGCCGGCGGCGTGGTGGGTGATGCGCGACTGGCTGAACGGCTTCGACAGCCGGATCGCGCTCGGGCCGACGCCCTTCATCCTCGCCGGCGGCCTCGCCCTCGCCATCGCGCTGGGCACGATCGCAAGCCATGCCCTGCGCGTCGCCCGGGCGAACCCGATCCAGGCGCTCAGGTACGAGTGACGCGTCGTCCCTGACCTGGTCGGGGATCCAGGAAGCGAGTCTCGTCGAGCCGGCCGATGACCATGGATTCCGGCCTTCGCCCGAATGACGAAGGGCGGGTCGACGGAACGCGGCATTCCCGATCCCGTTACGCCGACATGCGCATCCTGCTCATCGGAGCGAGCGGACTGATCGGGTCCGCCGTCGCCGCCCGCCTGAAGCGGGATGGCCACGAGATCGTCGCCGTCGGCCGAGGCGGCGGGCCGGCCGCTCGACGGGTGCCGGTCGATCGCTGGCTGTTCCTGGACCTGCGCGGAGTGACGACTCCGCAAGCCTGGCGGCCGCATCTCGCCGGGATCGAGGCGGTGGTGAATTGCGCGGGGGTCCTCCAGGACAGCAGCCGCGACTCGCCCGGCCGGGTTCACCGGGACATGCCGCTGGCGCTCTGGGCGGCCTGCCAGGCCGCCGGCGTGAGGCGGGTCGTCCATTTCTCCGCCCTCGGCGTCGACCGCGGCGGAATCACCCCTTTCTCGTCGACCAAGCGCGAAGGGGACGATGCCCTGGCGGCGAGCGATCTCGACTGGGTCATCCTTCGCCCGTCGGTCGTCGTCGGCGGGCCGGCTTATGGCGGAAGCGCCCTGTTCAGGGCCCTGGCCTCGCTCCCGGTCCTTCCCCTGCCGCCGCGGGCCGGCGCGGTCGACGTCGTCCAGCTCGACGACGTCGCCGAGACGGTCGCCCGGCTCATCGGGCCGAACTCGCCGTCGCGCGTCGCTCTCGATCTGGCCGGACCGGACCGGCTCGCCTTCGCCGACATCGTCGCCGCCTATCGAGGCTGGCTCGGCTGGACCCCGGCGAAGAGCTTCACCGCGCCGGGCTGGCTGATGGGCCTCGCCTACCGCTTCGGCGACGCCCTCGCCTGGCTCGGCTGGCGGCCGCCGGTCCGCTCGACCCCGGGGCGTGAGATCCGCCGCGGGGCGACCGGCGACAATGCGCCGTGGCGCCGGGTCACCGGGATCGAGCCGCGGTCGCTCGCGGCGGCGCTCGCGGCGAGCCCCGCCTCGGTCCAGGACCGCTGGTTCTCCCGGCTCTATCTGCTCAAGCCCCTCGCGATCGGGACCTTCGCCCTGTTCTGGGTCCTGACCGGCCTCATCTCCCTCGGTCCGGGTTATCAGCGCGCGACCCATTACATGCTGGCGGGCGGCGGCGGGGCGCTCAGCGAGCCGAGCGTCATCGCCGGCGCCGTCGCCGACATCGCGGTGGGCTGCGCGATCGCGTGGCGGCCGACGGCGAAGCTCGGCTTGTGGGCGGCGCTCGGCCTGTCCGCCTTCTACGTCGCGGCGGGCACGATCCTCCTGCCCGGGCTCTGGTCGGATCCGCTGGGACCGATGATGAAGATCTGGCCGATCCTCGCTTTAAACCTGCTTTGCCTCGCCATATTGGACGAGCGGTGACGACCTATTACCTGCTCAAATGGCTTCACGTGCTCGGCTCGACCGTTCTGCTCGGAACCGGCGCGGGAATCGCCTTCTTCATGCTGATGGCGCACCGGACAGGCGACGCCCGGACGATCGCCGCCGTCGCCCGGATCGTCGTCCTCGCCGACTATCTGTTCACCGCCACCGCCGTCGTCGCCCAGCCCGCGACCGGCGCCCTTCTCGCCCGCGAGGCCGGCTATGCGCTCACCGAGGGATGGATCCTCGCCTCCGTCGGGCTCTATCTCCTCACCGGCGCCTTCTGGCTTCCCGTGGTATGGATGCAGAGCCGGATGCGCGACCTCGCGGCCGCGGCCGCCGGCGCCGGGGAGCCGCTCCCGGCTCGATATCACCGACTGTTCCGCTGGTGGTTCGCATTCGGCTTCCCGGCCTTTACAGCGGTCCTGGCCATCTTCTGGCTCATGATCGCTCGACCGGAGATCAGCCTTTGAAGGACGACGACAAGCTCAAGCTGCGAAGCCGGCTCATCATCGGCGGAATCGCCGGCTTCGTCGGGACGATGGCGATGACGGCGGCGATGCGCCGGCTCCATCGCCGGCTGCCCGCTCAGGAGCGCTATCCGCTGACTCCGCGGGAGATCGTCGATTCCGGGTCGAAGCAGCTCGGCGTTCCGCTCGCCGGCGAGGCCGCCAAGGACGTCACCACCGCGGCCCATTTCGCCTATGGCGCGGCGATGGGCGCGGTGATCGCGGCCATGAACCCGGATCCGAGGAAGCGCACCGGCGCGGCGGCGGGAGTCGCCGTCTGGCTGGCCAGCTACATGGGCTGGATTCCCGCGGTCGGGACGCTCGAGCCGGCGACCCGGCACCCGGCGCGGCGCAACCTGCTGATGATCGGAGTCCATCTGGTGTGGGGCGCGGCGACGGCCTCGGCGATGCGCGAGCTCAGGGCGGCTCGCGAGACGATCTTCAGGGACGGGCCGGACAGGGACGCGCCGAGGGAAGGGAAGCGCCATCCCGGCGAAAGCGGGGACCTCGGGCCGTAAGGCTCGGCGGGCCTCCCAAAGGCCCCGGGTTTCGCCGGGGCGACGCTGTCCTCCCGCCTAGTCGACGTGCGGGTTGATCGCCGGCGGGTCGCTCGCGGGGAAGCTCTCGTCCGAGGCCTGGTCGACCTGCTCCCATTCCCTGGGAGGGTCGCGCATCGCCTCCGGGCCGGCCGAGCGGGCCGCGCCCGATTCGCCGACGGCGCCATGGCCGCCCGTCCCGCTGATCGCCGGCCGGGCGCCCGGGCCGCCGCCGCCCGAGGCCCGGCGGCGCCAGAGCGACGAGGCGGCGAAGCCCAGGCCCGCCGCGCAGGCCGCGGCGATCCCGGTGAAGATGGCCCCCTTGCGGCTCATCTAGCCCTCCGTTCCCATCGTCGCCGGCTGGGCCGGGGGCAGACCCTCCGCGTCGGCGAGCATCATCAGCTCTTCCTTGCGGGCCGCCATCTGCCGGCCGAGCGCCTCGAGGTCGACGTCGGTGGCGCGGGCCTGCTGGAACAGGTTGCCTCGGCTCTTCTCCTCCTCCTCGACATGGTGCTCGACCTGCTCCTGGAGGACCTTGACCTTGGCATCGTAGAAATCGTCGTCGGGCCCGCCCGCCTCGATCTCGTTGATCAGCGCCTTGGCGCCGTCATGCTCGACATAGGCCTCGTCGAGATCGTCGTCCTCGATCTTGCCGCGAAGCGCCGGGTAGAAGATTTCCTCCTCGATCATCGTGTGCACCTTGAGCTCGGTGCAGATCTGCCGGGCGATCTTCTCCTTGCGGCCGTCGCCGCTCGCTTTCTCGAACTGCTCGAACAGCTCCTCGACCTTGCGGTGATCCTCGGCCAGCAGGTGGGTGGCGTCCATCTTGCGTTCGGTAACCATCTCGTCCTTCTCCTCGTTTGGGCTCTGGAACATTCGGCGCTAGGGACCGGTTCCTTGGGGCCGAACACCCGAGGAAGAAGTCTTGAACGATACCGAGACCCTGTCGCCCCTGCTCCCGGACGAAACCGAGGAGGCGACTCGCCGCCTGCTCCAGAAAGCCTCGGAGCGGAACCTCCGCCTCGCCACCGCCGAGAGCTGCACCGGAGGGATGCTCGCCTCTCTTCTGACCGACGTCCAGGGAGTCGCCCACGCCTTCGAGCGCGGCTTCGTCACCTATACGAACGAAGCCAAGAACGAGATGCTGGGCGTGGCGATGGCGTTGATCGAGGAGAAGGGCGCGGTGTCCCGGGAGGTGGCGATCGCCATGGCGGAGGGCGCGCTCGAGCGCTCCAGGGCCAACATCGCCCTGTCCGTCACCGGCTTCGCCGACAAGGGCGACGAGCCCGGCCTCGTCCATTTCGGCTGCGCCCGGGCCGGCCGCGCCACCGCTCACCGCGAGGAGCATTTCGGTCCGGGCGGAAGAGGTGCTACGCGGATCAAGTGCATGAAGGTCGCCGTTGAGATGATGACGGAGATGCTGTGATGGCCAGACGCGCGCCGTTCGAGGCGATCCACCGCCACGGCTTCGTCCGGGTTTCGGCCGCAAGCCCCGCCGGTTCGTCCGGCGACGTCGGCTTCAACGTCGACCAGGCCGTCGCCCTGGCCGAGGAAGCCGATTCGAAGGGCTGCGACCTCGTCGTCTATCCGGAGCTCAACATCTCGTCCTACGCGGTCGACGACCTGTTCCTCCAGGAGGCGTTTCTCGACGCGGTCGAGGACGGAATCGCCCGCTTCCGCGATTCCACCGCGAAGCTTGGGCCGGTCTTCGTGATCGGAGCGCCGCTGAGGCGCAACGGCCGGCTCTACAATTGCGCCCTGGCCGTTGCCAGGGGTCGGATCCTGGGGGTCGTTCCGAAGAGCTTCCTCCCCAACTACCGGGAATATTACGAGAAACGCTGGTTCGTCTCCGGGATCGGGCTGAACGGGATCGACATCGCGGTGGCGGGCGAGACCGTGCCGTTCGGTACCGACCTCATCTTCGCCGCCGAGGATCTCGACGACTTCATCTTCCACGTCGAGATCTGCGAGGACTATTGGGCGCCGCAGCCGCCCTCGACGGTCGGAGCGCTCGCCGGGGCGCTGATCCTGTGCAACCTCAGCGCCTCGAACATCACCATCGGCAAGGCGGACGAGCGCAAATTGCTCTGCGCGTCGCAGTCGAGCCGGTGCTGCGCCGCCTATGTCTACGCGGCGTCGGGGCCGGGGGAGAGCACCACCGATCTCGCCTGGGACGGCCAGGCCTCGATCTACGAAATGGGCGAGCTGCTCTGCGATTCGAGCCGCTTCGATCCCGAGCCCGAGCTTTGCATCGCCGATGTCGACGCCCAGCGCCTCCGGCTCGAGCGGATGCGGATGCCGACCTTCAACGACAATGCGGTCGCCGCCGGGCATCCGGAGAAGAGCGCCCGCCGAATCCATTTCGAGCATAAGCCGGGCTTCGCCGACATCGGCTTCAGGCGCCGCTACCGCCGCTTCCCCTATGTCCCGAACCGGCCCGAGCAGCTCGATTCCGACTGCTACGAGGCGTTCAACATCCAGGTCCAGGGCCTCGCCCGCCGCTTCCAGGCGACGAGCGGAAGCCACCTCGTCATCGGAGTCTCGGGCGGCCTCGACTCGACCCATGCCCTGATCGTCGCCGCGAAGATGTGCGATTTCCTGAAGCTGCCGCGCTCGACCATCCTCGGCTTCACCATGCCGGGCTTCGCCACCGGCGACACCACCAAGGGCAATGCGTGGGCGCTGATGAGGGCGCTCGGGATCGTCGGCGAGGAGATCGACATCCGGCCGGCCGCGATGCAGATGCTGAAGGACATGAAGCACCCCTTCGCCGAGGGGAAGCCGGTCTACGACATCGCCTTCGAGAACGTCCAGGCGGGGCTCAGGACCGACTATCTCTTCCGCCTCGCCAACCAGCGCAAGGGCTTCGTCATCGGCACCGGCAATCTGTCCGAGGTGGCGCTGGGCTGGTCGACCTACGGGGTCGGCGACCAGATGAGCCACTACGGGGTCAATGCGGGCGTCCCCAAGACCCTGATCCAGTATCTGATCCGCTGGGCGGTCAAGACGGGGCAGTTCGATTCCGAGACCAACCGGATCCTGGAGGCGATCCTCGCCACCAAGATCTCGCCCGAGCTGATCCCGGCCGACGACAAGGGCGAGATGCAGTCGACCGAGGGCACCATCGGACCCTACGAGCTGCACGATTTCTTCCTCTTCCACATCCTTCGCTCGGGCCAGCCGCCGTCCAAGGTCGCCTTCCTCGCCTGGCAGGCGTGGCGGGACTCGGGCGAGGGCCATTGGCCGCTCGGCTTTCCGGACGCCCTCAAGCGCGCCTACGACCTGCCCACGATCCGCAAGTGGCTGGAAGTCTTCCTCTACCGCTTCTTCCAGATCAGCCAGTTCAAGCGCACCGCCATCCCCAACTCGCCGAAGGTCTCGGCGGGCGGGGCGCTCAGCCCGCGCGGCGACTGGCGGGCGCCGTCCGACGGGACGGCGAAGCCCTGGCTCGACGAGCTGAAGGCGGCTTTCGAGGACTGACGGGGGAGAAAGGCCCCCGTCGGCGGCGAAAAGCAGCGGCGTCGCGGAAACCCCGGAGCCTTTCCGGTGCAAGGCCCCCGCTGCGCCGGATGGCCGGCCGGCGTCGGCGTCCGGGCGATTTAAATAAATCATACAATTGAATCGGAAACGGAACGTCCCGGCAGCGAAACAAGCCAGCTTAGTCCTGACCTAAATCAATAAGATTCATGCTGCATTGCGGGAACTTCGCACAAGCGATTGGCGTTCTTCGGAAGTCCTTCAAAACCATAAGGTATAATCGCGTTGATCACGTTATCGACCGCCTCGACGCTGGGGCAGAGCCACTTCGCGCCCCGGCCTGAAGCCAACCATACGCTCATCTGCTTCTCGCACCTCAGGTGGAATTTCGTGTTCCAGCGACCGCAGCATCTGATGAGCCGGTTTGCCGAGGCGGGCCGCGTGATCTTCTGGGAGGAGCCCGAAGCGGCGCTTCCGGAGATGGAGCCGGCGCTCGGCGTTCGCACCTGCGCGGAGACCGGAGTGATCGTGGTCACTCCCTCGCTGCCCGAGACGCTGCCGGCCGAGGAGCGCGAGGCGACCCTGAAGGCGCTCCTCGATTCCTATCTCGCGGGCGAGGAGGGGCCGTTCGTCCGCTGGTACTACACGCCGATGATGCTGCCCTTCTCGAGGCACATCGAGGCCGCCTGCACCGTGTACGACTGCATGGACGAGCTCGCCAACTTCCGCTTCGCCCCGGCCGAGCTGCTCGGCCTCGAGCGCGAGCTTCTCGCCAGCTCCGACGTCGTCTTCACCGGCGGCTACAGCCTCTACGAGGCGAAGAAGGGTCTTCATCCCAACATCCACCCCTTTCCGTCGAGCGTCGACCGGGCCCATTTCGGCCAGGCTCGGGCCATCGACTCGGTTCCGGACGATCAGGGCTCGCTGCCGCGGCCGCGCTTCGGCTTCTACGGCGTGATCGACGAGCGGATGGACCTGGAGATGGTCGCCGCGGTCGCCGACGCCCATCCGGAATGGTCGATCGTCATGGTCGGACCGGTCGTCAAGATCGACCCGGCCGACCTGCCGCACCGCTCCAACCTCCATTATCTCGGCGGCAAGAAATATGAGGAGCTGCCCGTCTATCTCGGCGGGTGGGACGTCGCCCTGATGCCCTTCGCGATCAACGATTCGACGAAGTTCATCTCCCCGACCAAGACTCCCGAATATCTCGCCGGCGGCCGGCCCGTCGTGTCGACTCCGATCACCGACGTCATCCGCCATTACGGCGACCTCGAGTCGGTGTTCATCGCCGACGGGGCCGAGGCCTTCATCAAGGGCTGCGAGGAAGCGCTCGCCCTGGTCCGCTCCGGCGACTCATGGCTGGACGAGGTCGACCTCAAGCTCGCCAATCTGAGCTGGGACATCACCTACGCCCGCATGGCCGGGCTGGTGCACGAGGCGATCGCGCTCCCCAGCGCCGGTCCGAACATCGTCAAGTCCGCCTCGAAGAAGGCCTACGACTATCTCGTCGTGGGCGCCGGCTTCGCGGGCTCGGTGATCGCCGAGCGGCTCGCCAGCCAGCATGACGCGCGCGTGCTGGTCGTCGACCGCCGCCCGCATGTCGGCGGCAACGCCTACGACCATCTCGACGAGGCGGGCGTTCTCATCCACCAGTACGGGCCGCACATCTTCCACACCAACTCGGACGAGATCGTCGACTATCTCTCGCAGTTCACCGAGTGGCGGCCCTATGAGCACAAGGTGCTCGCCGAGGTGCGCGGCCAGCTGGTCCCGATCCCGATCAACCGGACGACGCTCAACAAGCTGTTCGATCTGGACCTCCGGACCGACGAGGAGGCCGCGGCCTATCTCGCCTCCCGGGCCGAGACCGTGGAGGAGATCAAGACCTCCGAGGACGTCGTCATCAACGCCGTTGGGCGCGAGCTCTACGAGCTCTTCTTCCAGGGCTATACGCGCAAGCAGTGGGGGATCGACCCTTCTGGCCTCGACAAGTCGGTGACGGCCCGGATCCCGACCCGGACCAACACGGACGACCGCTATTTCGGCGACAAGCATCAGATCATGCCGAAGCACGGCTACACCGCCATGTTCAACCGGATGCTCGACCATCCGAACATCGACGTCCTGCTCTCGACCGACTATAAGGACATCGTCGACGAGATCGATGCCGGCCATATCGTCTTCACTGGCCCGATCGACGAATATTTCGGCTTCCGCTACGGCAAGCTGCCCTATCGGAGCCTGCGCTTCGAGCATAAGGTGCTCGATCAGGGCCAGTATCAGCCCGTGGCGACGGTCAATTATCCCGATCCCCAGGTGCCCTACACCCGGATCACCGAATACAAGCACCTGACCGGGCAGAGCCACGCCAAGACGAGCATCACCTACGAATATCCGTCGGCGGAGGGCGATCCTTATTATCCGATCCCGAGGCAGGAGAATCAGGCGCTGTTCAAGAAGTACGAGGCGCTGGCGGATTCCACCCCGGGAGTGACCTTCGTCGGGCGGCTGGCGACCTATCGCTATTACAACATGGACCAGGTGGTCGGGCAGGCGCTCACCGCCTTCCGGCGCCTCGACTCCGCCCGCCAGGTCGAAGCCGGCGGCAGCCGCGGCTCGATCTGGACCGAGGCCGCGGAATAGCTACCCCCTCCCCATAGCGTTAGCCATGGGGAGGGGGACCACCGAAGGTGGTGGAGGGGTGATCGGGCGCTCCCCTGGCGGGTTCGGGTGCGTTCCCCGGAAACTTTCGCCGGATCACCCCTCAACCAGGCTTCGGATGGTCGCTCTCCCCATCCGGCGATGGGGAGGGGCTTACTCCGCCGCGACCGCGGTCTCTTCTTCGATCGTGACCTGGCGCAGGAAATCCTCGAGCGCCGAGTCGAAGCTCCTGAGCATCATCCCCCGCCTGCTGGTCAGAGCCGTGCTCGTCTCCTCCTCCGCGCCGTCGTCGGCCACGACCAGGGCCGGGTCGTAGCCCGCCCCTTCCGCCACTCGCCGGGCGAAATCGAACCAGCTCAGCTCGCCGTCATTGACGAGGTGCCAAAGCCCGGTCTCGCCGTCGATCAGGAGGTCGAGCGCCGCGTGGCACAGGTCGGGCACCCAGGTCGGCGACACGCGGGTGCGCGAGCAGGCCCTCACCGTCTCGCCGCGGGCGAGCGCGCCGAGCGCGTGCCAGGCGAAATTGTAGCGATCCCAGGGCCCGAAGAAGGCGCTGGTCCGAACGATCAGCGCCTTGCCGCCGGCGCCGAGCACACGCTTCTCCGCCTCCGCCTTGCTCCGCCCGTAGACGGTCGTGGGGTTGGTCTCGTCTTCTTCGTGGTAGCGGCGGCCCAGGCGGCCGTCGAAAACCAGGTCGGAGGAGAAGGTGACGAGCGGCACCCCGGCCGCCGCGCAGGCCTTGGCGAGCGTCTCGGCCCCTTCGGCATTGGCCGCCATGCAGGCCTCCGTCTCGCGTTCCGCGTCGGCGACCCTGACGAAGCCCGCCGTGTTGATCACCGCCCAAGGCTCGTGGCGCTTCAGCGTCCCAGCGATCGACCTCGGATCGCTCAGGTCCAGCTCGTCGCGCGCGGTCAGGCAGAAGGGCAGGGCGCGCTCCTCGCATATGCGGGCGAAGGCGTTGCCGAGGGTGCCGGTGGCTCCGGTTATCAACAGCTTGCGGCCGCCGGAAGCGGGCTTGGTGCAGCGGCCGCTCCACGGATAGAGCCGGGGGGCGCGCCGCCACCAGCCCGGCGAATCGAGCGCGGGGTGGTCGAACGTCTCGCCGGCGGCATAGGCCCTGGCGGCGTGGGCGATCACCGTCGGGCGCGGAGTGCCGTTGCGCGCGTCGAACGCCCCGGTGTCGTAATGGCCGTTGCGCCGGGTCAGCAGGAAGCGCCAGTCGACGTTGCCGAACATCGACCACACGGTCACGGCCCTGAGATCGACGCCCTCGGCGCGAAGCTGGCCGGCCGTCTCCCACACCTCGGCGAACCACCTGAGCTGCTCGTCGCGGTGGCAGCCATGATGGACCTCGGTGATCGCGATCGGGATCCGGTAGCGCTGCCAGGCTTCCCTGAGGCGCGGCGCGAAGCCGGTATCGTCCTCCAATCTCTTCACCCGGACCGCCTCGGCGTCGACATAGGTGTCGCGGCGGTTTCCGCCCGGCTCGAGCCAGGGATAGAGATTCGTGCGGTGGTCGAGGAAGCGCTCGCTGGTCAGATAATGATTGATCCCGAGAATGTCGGGCCGGGCTTCGCCGCCCTCGAACATCTCCATCTCGGCCCAGCCGACTCCGGCGCCGAACAGGATCTTGTGCCAGGAATGCCTGGAATCGACCCGGCCGCACAGCAGGTCCAGGCTGAGCCAGCGCCGCTCGTTCTCGTGCGCGGCCTGGTAGCGAAGGGGCGCGGTGGAGAAGGTCTTGCCCAGGTCCTCGGTCTGGACGAGCTTCGAGCTCGGTATCGCCCTTCGGATCGCGCGCATCGCCTCGAGCGTGCCCTTGCACTCGTTGGCCAGCGCTCGCAGGAAGGTCGGATAGTTGCGGCCGTGCGGATACCAATGGCCGTAGAGGCCTGAGAACCGAGCCGTGGTGAGCGGCTCGTTGACCGGGGTCCACATCTCGATCCAGGGATAGCGCTCGGCCACCCGGGCGGCATAATCGGCGAGCTTCAGTGGGAAATCGGGATCGAGCAGGTCGGTATATTTCGGGCCCGAGCCGTGGTGGAGTAGGCCGCCGATCACCTTGACCCCGCGCTCGCGGAGCATGGCCAGGCGGTCGTCGGTCCAGGCGAAATCGAGCCGGTCGGGACGCTCGGGCGCGACGGCTTCCCAAAGGATCGGGAATCGCACCGTCGTCAGGCCGAGATCCGCCATCAGGTCGATATCGCTTCGCCGCTCCTTGTGACCGGTTTCCTCGGCCTGGTCCCGATACGCATCCTGGAGTCGGACAATGGTGCATTCCGCGCCTCCCCAAAGCTCGAGCGGAGGCGTGTCGCGTCGTGTTGCCTTCATTCCTTGTGCGTTCCGATTGTGGCGGGTGAGTAACGAACCCCCCTCGTGAAGCTGCGGTTCCGCGAAAGGCGCCGTCCTCTAAAGCAGGTTAGGTAGATTCCGCGCTTTGCTAAAACAGGTTAGCGAGATTCATTTCCTTATGAATTCGGAAACCTTTCGCGTGCCATCCTCTCCTCCGGCAGAGGGAGAGTGCGATGCGTGTCAAGCACCAGGCGCTGAGCTTCGAGGACCGCCGCTGCGAACCGCGCCACGAAAACCTCATCGACAATGCCGTCATCCATTTCCGCGGCGAGCGCCATCTCGTTCCGGTGCTCAACATCTCCACGCGCGGAACGATGATCGAGAGCGCGATCGCGCCCCGCCTGGGCGAGACGGTGCTGGTCGAGTTCCCCGAATGCAGCCGGATCCACGCCTTCGTCCGCTGGGCCCGCGACGGCCGCATCGGCCTCAACTTCGGCCACGAGATGGTTCTGGGTTGACCGTCCGTCATTCCGGCGAAAGCCGGGACCTCGGATCGGAAAAGCTCGGCGGGTCTCCCCGAGGTCCCGGCTTCCGCCGGGACGACGGAGATCTATCGCCCCAGGGCCCTCAGCACCGTCGGGGCGATCCCGCTCACCATCCTTTTGATCCCCTGGAAGTTGGGATGCATCCGGTCCGGAAGCGCGAGCGAGGGATTTCCGGCCACTCCGGCGAGGAAGAAGGGATAGAGGGCGGCGCCGTGCTTCCGCGCCAGATCGGGGAAGATCCTGTTATATTCCGACATGTAGCGGCTTCCGAGATTGGGCGGCGCGAGCATGCCGGCGATCAGCACCGGGATCCCGCGCCGCTTCAATTCGGCCACGATCGCGTCGAGATCGGCCCGGGTCCGCTCGGGGGGCAGGCCCCGAAGCATGTCGTTGGCGCCGAGGGCGACGATGGCGAGGTCGGGCTTGGCCTTGAGCCCGTCCAGGGTCCATTTCAGCCGGGCCCGGCCCTGCGCGGCCGTGTTGCCCGACACTCCGGCATTGGTGACGAAGGCGCGGACGCCGTTGCGCCGGAGCATGTCCTCCAGCTGCGGGGCGAAGCCCTGGCCGGGCGGGAGTCCGTAGCCCGCGGTGAGGCTGTCGCCGAAGGCGAGGACGTGCACGTCCTTCGCCGCGGCCGGCGCTGCGGAGGCGGCCATCAGAAGCAGCGCGTAGACAAGCCGCCTGAGCGCCCCATATGGGACCCGTAACGCCATCGGATTTCCTTCCACTTCATGACCGGCTCCTACGTTATCGACGCTTCCAATGTCACGCTGGCGCTCGGCTCCGGCGCGGGCCGGGTCGAGATTCTGCGCGGCGTCGGCCTACAAGTCGCGAGCGGCGAAAGCGTTGCCTTGCTCGGGCCCTCGGGGAGCGGAAAATCGTCGCTGATGGCGGTCCTCTCGGGCCTCGAGCGGGCGACGGGCGGCTCGATCGCCATCTCCGGTGCGGACTTCACCGCGCTGGGCGAGGACGACCTCGCCCGGGCCCGGCAGGGACGGATCGGAATCGTCCTCCAGGCCTTCCACCTGCTGCCGACGATGACCGCGCTGGAGAATGTCGCGGTGCCGCTCGAGCTGGCCGGCCGCGAGGGCGCGTTCGAGCTCGCGCGGGCCGAGCTCGAAGCGGTCGGACTCGGCCACCGGCTCGCCCATTATCCCGCGCAATTGTCCGGCGGCGAGCAGCAGCGCGTCGCCATCGCCCGGGCGACCACGCCGCGGCCGGCCCTGCTCTTCGCCGACGAGCCGACCGGCAACCTCGACGCCGCGACCGGCACCGCCATCCTCGACCTTCTCTTCGAGCGGCGGCTCGAAACCGGGGCGACGCTGCTGGTCATCACCCACGACCCGGCGCTGGCGGCGCGCTGCGGGCGGGTGCTGGAGATGCAGGACGGGCGAATCGTGAGGGACACGGGGGCGTGAGGGCGACGACGTCATCCTCCCCGTGCCGCGCATGGGGAGGACGAGGGTGATCCCCCTCCGCCTGGCTCTGCGCGACCTTCGCGGCGGGCTCGCCGGCCTGCGGCTGCTCGCCGTCTGCCTGTTCCTCGGAGTCCTGGCTCTCGCCGGAGTCGGCTCGCTCTCGGCCGCCATCGTCGCCTCGCTCGCCGAGCGCGGGCAGGAGATACTGGGCGGCGACGTGCAGCTCACCGTGGCGCAGCGCGAAGCCGATCCGCGGGAGCTCGCGGCTTTCGCCCGCGAGGGGCGGGTCGGCCGGGTCACCCGGATGCGCGCCATGGCCGCCCGGCTCGACGGCTCGGAGAGCGTCCTCGTCGAGCTCAAGGGGGTGGACGAGGCCTGGCCCCTCTACGGGACCTTCCGACTGCAGCCGGGCGCTCGCGCCGGGCGGCCGAGGGGCGATCAGGTCGCGGTCGGGCCCGAGCTGGCCGAGCGGCTCGGGGTGCGGGTCGGCGAGCGGGTACGGATCGGCGCGGCCGAGCTTCAGGTCGTCGGACTGATCGCCCAGGAGCCGGATCGGGTCGGGCAGGGCTTCACCCTCGGCTCGACCGCGCTCGTCGATCGCGCCGGCCTCGCCGCGACCGGCCTGGTCCAGCCGGGAAGCCTCTACACCAGCGCCTACCGGCTGACGCTCCCGGAGAGCGCCGATCCCAGGGCGACGGCGGAGCGGCTCAAGAAAAGCTTCGGCGCCGCGGGCTGGCAGGTGCAGGACCGTACGAACGGGGCGCCCGGCACCCGCCGCTTCATCGAGAGGCTCGGCCAGTTCCTGACCCTGGTCGGGCTCACCGCCCTCATCGTGGCCGGGATCGGGGTCGGCAACGGGGTCGCCTCCTATCTCGACTCCAAGCGCTCGGCCATCGCCACGCTGAAGCTGCTCGGAGCGACCAGCCGCACCCTCTTCCTCTCCTATCTCCTCCAGGTCGGGCTGGTCGCGGCGGCGGCCACCCTGGCCGGGCTCGCCGCGGGAGCCCTGGTCCCGGCCGCGGTCGTCGCCCTGGCCGGAGACTCGCTGCCGGTGCCGCCGCGGCTGTCGGTCTACGGGCAGCCCCTGCTCGCAAGCGCCGCCTACGGCCTGCTCATCGCGGCGGTCTTCGCCCTGCTGCCGATCGCCCGGGCCCGGACCGTGCCGGCGGCGACTCTGTTCCGGGGCGACCTCGAGCCTTCGCGGCGCCCGGGCCGGGCCGCCCTGCTCATCGTCCTCGCCGCGGCCGCGGCGATCGCCGCGCTCGCGGTCGGGACCGCGCGCGAGCCGGCCTTCGCCGCCGGCTTCATCGGCTGCGCGCTCGGCCTCGTCCTGATCCTGACCCTGCTCGGCTGGCTGGTCCGGCGAACCGCGGCGCTGCTGCCGCGGCCCGGGCATCCCGTCTTCCGGATCGCGCTCGCCAACCTCCACCGGCCCGGCGCCCAGACCGGACGGCTGGTGGTGGCCCTGGGCCTCGGCCTCACCCTGTTCACCGCCCTGGCGGCGATCGAGAGCAACCTCGCCGGCCAGATAAGGTCGACCATCCCCGCCCGGGCGCCGAGCTTCTTCATGCTCGACATTCCGGTCGAGGAGATCGGCCGCTTCCGGGCGCTCGCCCGCCGCGCGGCGCCGAGGGGCGATCTCGTCACCATCCCCTCCCTTCGCGGCTCGGTGGTCGCGGTCGACGGCCGCAGGGTCGCCGACATGGCCGAGATCCCGCCCGAGGCCTGGTTCCTCCGAGGCGATCGCGGGCTCACCTATTCGGCCGCCCTGCCGCAAGGGAGCCGGGTCGTCGCCGGCCGCTGGTGGCCCGAGGATTATTCCGGCCCGCCGCTCGTGTCGCTCGACGTCGCCGCCGCCCGGGCGGTCGGCCTCGAGGTCGGCGACAGCCTCACCGTCTCGATCCTCGGCCGCGAGATCGAGGCCCGGATCGCCTCGCTTCGCGAGATCGACTGGGACACGATGGGCTTCAACTTCGTCATCGTCTTCGCCCCCGGCACCCTGGAGAGCGCGCCGCACAGCTTTATGGCGACCATCTCGATGCCGGAAGCGCAGGAGCGGCCCTTCGCCCGAGCGGTCTCGAGCGCCTTCCCCTCCGTCTCCGCGATCCGGGTCAAGGAGGTCGTCGAGACCGTCGGGGACATGCTCTCGCAGCTCGCCGTCGCGATACGCTCCGCCGCCTCGGTCGCGATCCTCGCCGGTATCGCCGTCCTCGTCGGAGCCCTCGCCGCCGGCCGCCGCGCCCGGACCTACGACAGCGTCATCCTCAAGATGCTCGGAGCGACTCGCGGCCGAATCCTCGCCGCCCAGGCGGCCGAATTCGCGGCCCTGGCCCTCGTCGTCAGCTTCGTCGCCCTCGGCCTCGGAAGCGCGGCGGGATGGTGGGTGGTGGTGAAGATCTTCGAGCTCGACTGGGCGCCCGACTGGGCGACGGTCGCGGCGACGCTGGCGCTGGGGGCGGTGGTGACTCTGGGCCTGGGCTTATTGGGATCGCTGCCGGCCTTGGCGGCGCGGCCTGCGCGGGCGCTGCGAACGCTGTGATCGTCACCCCGGGCTTGACCCGCGGTCCATGAACACCGACCTCGCAGGTCCGGACGCGTCCGTGTCCATGGATCCCGGCTTTCGCCGGGATGACGGAGGAATCATGATCGACCTCTACACCGCCGCCACGCCCAATGGGTGGAAGGTCTCGATCCTGCTCGAGGAGCTCGGCCTGCCCTATGAGGTCCACGTCCTCGACCTCCGCTCCGGCGTTCAGAAGGAGCCCTGGTTCACCGCGATCAACCCCAACGGCCGGATCCCGGCCATCGTCGACCGGGACGAGCGCGATTTCGCGGTTTTCGAATCGGGCGCGATCATGGTCTACCTGGCCGAGAAGACGGACAGGCTGATTCCGTCCGACCCCAAGGGCCGCAGCCTGGTCATGCAATGGCTGATGTTCCAGATGGGCGGGGTCGGGCCGATGATGGGCCAAGCCAACGTCTTCACCCGCTATTTCCCCGAGCAGCTGCCCAGCGTCATCGACCGCTACCGCCGCGAGAGCCGGCGGCTGTTCGAGGTGCTCGACGGCCGTCTCGCCGGTAACGAATGGCTGGCCGGCGACTATTCGATCGCGGACATCGCCAATTTCGCCTGGGTCCGGACCCACGAATGGCCCGGCGTGTCGGTCGACGGCCTCGACCATCTGCAGCGCTGGCTCGCGGCGATCGGCGAGCGGCCGGCGGTGCGGAAAGGCGTGACGATCCCGCCGCGGGGCGACCCGGAGAAGATCGTGGAATCGGCGCGCTCGATGCTGGCCTGATCGCCCATCCCGGGCGGTCGAAGCCGGACAAGCTTCCGAAACGGACCGGTCTGTAGGAGATTCGGGGCCATAATGTTCTTATATCGTTCCCCTGCCGAGTTGCGTTCCGGCAGAGGCTCTTTGACATTGTGAGATAAGCTTGGGGACCGGGGCCGGGCGGCGCCCGCCGAGACCTCTCGTCCCGGGGTTCAGGCCTCGGCCGGGATGACGGCTAGTTCCTGGGCTCGCACTTCTCGTAGTCCGGCTCGCGATTCTGCTTGCGGGCCTGGCGATCCTCCTTGCCGACACATTCCTCCTGGCGGCGGATCTCGCGGCCGCGCTTCCGGTCGGCTTCGGCCTGGGTGGTAATCGCGGCGTCGACCCCGGCGGAGGCGACCTTGACCGGGATGGCGGCGACCCCGACCGCGGTGTCGATAGCGGTCTTGGCGACGCAGCCGGAAAGGGCGAGCGCGGCGAGCGGGAGGAGAAGGGCGAAGCGCATGGCCCGGTCCTAGCAGACGTCGATGATCGCCGCCTTAACGGGCCCCGTCATTCCGGCGGAAGCCGGGATCCCAGGAGGAGAAGCCTCGGCGGGTCTCCCCGAGGTCCCGGCGTTCGCCGGGATGACGCTATCCCGACTTGCGCAGGGTCGGCGAATCGAGGTCGAGATCGTCGAACCGGATCACCTCGACGTCCGGGCGGACGGCCCGGAGCTTGTCGATGAATTTCGACGAGTCGCCGACGATGACGAGGGTGGCGCGGTCGGCCCCGACCAGCCTGGCCGCGGCCGCCGAGGCGCCTTCGGGGGTCACCGCCTCCATCTGCGCGACGAAGCGGGCGACCTCGGACGGCGGCATGCCCTGCTGGAGGAGGTTGGCCAGGATCGAGCCGAGCCCGCCGCTGGTCTCCGCCTGGCGGTTGAAGGCGCCCGTGAGGAAGGCGATCCGGTTGGCGACGTCCTGCGCCGGCAGCGGCTCCTTGCCGAGCCGGTCGAGCTCGTCGAGGAAGACCTTGGCGACCTCGGCGGCGGTCTCGTTCTTGGTCTGGCCGCTCGCGGTGAGGAGGCCGGCGTCGAGCCGGGCGGGCATTCCGCTGTAGGCGCCGTAGGAGAGGGCCCGCTTGGTCCGGACCTCCTGGAACAGCCGGCCGCTCGAGCCGCCGCCGAGCACGGCGTTGGCGGCGTTGGCCTGGTAATAGAGGGGATCGCCGCGGCTGATCCCGCGCACCGCGGCGAGCACCGCCGCCTGGCCGGCGCCGGGCAGGTCGACGACGACGGTGCGCACCTTCCGGGCCTGGCCCGATCGCTGGGAGGGAGGAGTCGGCGCAGGGCCCTCGCCGCGCCAGCCGCCGAGCAGCGAGGCCGCGAGCGCATCGGCCCGGGCCGATTCGATGCCGCCCGAGATGACCAGGGCGCTGTTGCCGGGGTGCCACCATTTGCGGTGCTGCTCGAGGAAATCCTCGCGGGTCAGGGCGGCGAGCGATTTCGGGGTCCCATTGGCGAGGGTCCCATAGGGCGAGGACCCGTAGACCAGCGGCAGGGCGATCATCGACGCGAGCTGGCCGGGATTGCGCAAGGCGACCGAGAGCAGGTCGATCGACTGCTTGCGCTGGAGCTCGAGCTCCTCGGCCGGGAAGGTCGCGTTGCGGGCGATGTCGGCGAGGACCCGGCCCGCCGCTTCCAGGTTGGCGACGGGGGCGGTGATCGACAGGAACGACCCGTCCGCGCCCGCGCCGCTGTTCAGGGTCGCGCCGAGCGCTTCGAGCTCGGCCGAGATCTGCTCGGCGCTCCGGCTCGACGTGCCCTTGGTGGCGAGCTCGGCGGCCATGGTCGCGAGGCCCGCCTTGCCGGCCGGGTCGGTGGAGGCTCCGCCCTTCACCACCAGGGTCATCGTCGCCAGCGGCACCTGGCCGCTTCGAGCGGTGACGACGGTGAGACCGGTCGGAAGCCTCGTCTCGGAAATGACCGGGGGAGTCACCCGGACGGCCGGGCCCGGCGCCGGCGGGGCCCGGCGCTCGGCCTCGGCGGCGAGCTCGTTGGGCGCCCGGGTCGCGGGCGGGACCGACTTGAAGCGCGGCATCGGCACCGGATTGGCCCACCGGTCGGCCTCGCCCGCCGGCCGCTCCTTCTCGTTGAGGTAGCGAAGATCGACCCGGGATTGGGGCGTCAGGTAGGTGCGGGCGACGCGCTGGACGTCGGCCGCGGTGACCCTCTGCCAGCCGGCGATCAGCTTGTCCCACTGCGCCGGATCGCCCGAGCGCACCAGCATCTCGCCGAGCCAGCTCGCCCGGCCGTTGAACGTCTCGCGCTGGCGAAGCGCCTCGGCGAGAAGCTCGTTCTTCGCCTCGGCAAGCTCGGCCGCGGTCACCGGCTCGCTTCGCACCCGCTCGATCTCGGCGGCCAGCGCCGCTTCCGCCTCGGCGACCGTCCGGCCGCCGGCGAGGACGACGTTGGGCGCCCAATAGCCCTCCTCCTCGACCAGCCCGAACTGGGCTCCGGCCTCGGTCGCGATCCTCTTGTCCCGGACCAGGCTCTTGTGGAGCCGCGAGCTCTCGCCGGTGGTGAGGATGCCGTCGAGCACCTGGAGCGCCGGAGTGTCGCGATGGGCGAGGCCCGGCACCCGCCAGATCGTCCCGACCAGCGGAAGCGGGACGTTGGGCGCATACATGGTCGCGGTCCGCGGGGCGGTCCGGCGCGGCTCGCGAGTGGCGATGGCGAGGGGGACCTTGCGGGCGCGCGCCGGGATCGGGCCGAGATATTTGTCGACCCACGCGTCGAGCTGCTTCGGGTCGAAATTGCCCGAGACGATGAGGGTCGCCGTGTCCGGCCCGTAATAGGCTTCGTGGAAGGCGCGGGCGTCCTCGACGGTGGCGGCGTCGAGCTGCTCGATGCTTCCGATCGTGGGCCGCCGGTGCGGAAGCAGGTCCCAGCCGTTCTCGGTCGCCAGAAGCCTCATCCGGCCGTAGGGCGGGGTCAGGACGCCCTGGCGATACTCCTCCTTGACGACCCCGCGCTCGGTCTCGAACACCTGCGGGTCGATGACCGGCCGGGCCATGCGCTCGGCATGGGTCCAGAGCATGGTCTCGAGGTAGCGAGCGGGCACGCTCTCGTAATAATTGGTGCGGTCGGTGGAGGTGCTGGCGTTGCGCTCGCCGCCGACGTCCTCCACCAGCCGGTTGATCATGTTGTAGGGCATGTTGCGCGTCTTGCGCGACAGGATGTGCTCGAACAGGTGGGCGAAGCCGGAGCGGCCCTCGGGATCGTGCTTTGAGCCGACCTCGTACCACACCGACACCGAGACGTTGGCGGTCGAGGTGTCGCGCATCGAGATCACCCGGAGGCCGTTGGCGAGCCTGCGCTCCTTGTACTGGAGCGGCGGCACCTTGATCGCGCTCGCCGCCGGCGCCGCGGACAGCGCGGTCCCCGCCCCCGCCAGGCCCGCCGCCGCCGTCACGGCGAGCAGCGCCGCCTTCATCGCCACGAAACGCATCCTCGTCTCCCCTCGAAAGCCATTCGGAACAGAGGGATAGAGCGGGCGGGCGGGCGGCGCCAGTGGAGTAACGGTGCAGGTCTTGCTCGTTTGGCCGCCGAAAAGCCTGTCCGAGATCGTGCGAAAGGTCAGGAAGAACAGCGGTCGCGCGAGCGACATTCCAGCAGGGCGGTCAGGCCTCGATCGTCACGGCGTCGCCGAAAGTCATCGTCAGCACCGGCTGGCCGGCTTCGTCCTCGACGTCGATACGGTGGTGGAGCGCGATGCGGCCCGTCTTGACCTGGTCGCAGATCATCGCCCGCGCTCCCGCCAGCGCCGCCGAGCGCGCCGCTTCGGCGTCGCTGAGCTCAATTCCCTCGTCGTCGCGAATCACGACGTCGTCGACGACATGGAAGAAAAAACGCGGCACCCATCCTCCTACGAACAGCGCCCCGGCGATTCCATCACCTGCGTCGCAGAGGAACGCCTTAACCAAGATCAGTCAGTCGCGACCGCTCGGCGATGTGGAGATAATTGGCGTTGAATCCCGACGCCATTTCGAGGCGCCGATAGTCGAGGATGGTGAGCAGGCTCGACTTGAAGCTGATCAGCTCCTCGGCGCGCATCCGCTGCAGCACCCGGTTGACGTGGACCGGCGTAAGGCCGAGCGCGTCGGCCAGCTCCTCCTGGGTCAGCGGCAGCTCGAAGCAATGGCCGTCGGTCAGGCCGATATTCTTCATCCTGACGTAAAGCTCGCACATCAGATGCCCGATCGCCTCGAAGGCGTCGCGCCGGCCGACATTGACGATCCAGGCGCGCAGGACGGCCTCGTCGACGAGGGTGGTCCACCAGAAGGCCTTGACGAGCCCCGGGCGCTCGGTCAGCGCGTCCATCCTGGAACGCGGAATGTAAGCGACCTTCGCCCGAGTGAGGGTGGTTATGCTGTGGTCCATCTCGCCGAGGATGGTGACGTGAAGGTCGCAGAAATCGCCGGGCATGAGGAAGGCGGTGATCTGCCGGGCTCCGTCCGGCAGCAACTTGTACCGCGCCGCCCAACCCTCGACCATCAGATGGACATGGTCCGGCCGCTCGCCTTCGCGGATGACGTTGCGCCGGGCGCCCATTCCACGCGGCTCGTCGCAGAGCCCGGCAAGCGCGGCGCGGTCCTCTTCGGTGAGGCGGCCAACGGTTTCGAGCTTGGAAACCAGCGGGCTCATGCTGCCGCAGCGCTGAAATTCGGAGGCGAGGGCTAATTCGGACATATGAACCTATGTTATACACTATTTTCCAAGCGCGGTCATCCAATAGCCCCTATAAACCTAACATAGATCAGGTATCCGGTGGTTATCCTCGGTAAGATACTTTCGGACAGTCCTAGGCTAGAGAGGAAGCATCACCGGCTCGAACAGGGCGCCGGCGACTGAGAGTCCCCCCAACAGGCTCCCGCCCCCCTTTCTGCGGAGAGCTAGTAATGACAGCCCCACTCTCCCTTCAGCGCATCGTGCGCCGTCTCGAAACGCGCGTTCGGCTGGACGATCAGGACCGGGCCGCCATCCACGCCCTCCCCGTCCAGCAACGCACGATGGAACCCGCGGCCTACATGGTGCGTGAAGGCGAGCAGGTCGAGCATTGCATCCTCCTCCTCTCCGGCTTCGCCTACCGCCACAAGATCACGGGCGACGGCCAGCGCCAGATCATAGCCGTCCACATGCCGGGCGAGTTCCTCGACCTCCAGAACAGCCTGCTCGGGATCGCCGACCACAATGTCCAGGCGCTCACGCGCTGCGACATCGCGACGGTGCCGGTAGCGGCCTTGCGCAGGCTGGCGGTCGACCGCCCGAGGGTCGGCCAGGCGATGTGGATCGACACCCTGGTCGACGCCGCCATCTTCCGCGAATGGATCGTCAACGTCGGCCGCCGCGATTCGATCAGCCGTCTCTCGCACCTGCTTTGCGAGATCGCCCTGCGCCTGGAAGAGGCGGGCCTCGCCGTGGATCGCCGCTACGAACTCCCGATGACCCAGGAGCAGCTCGCCGACTGCACCGGCCTCACCCCGGTTCACGTCAACCGGGTGCTGAAGGAGCTGGGCCGCATGGGCCTGATCGCCCGCGACAAGCGCTCGGTCGAGATCCTGGAATGGGACCGGCTGCAGCATATCGGCGACTTCAACACGAGGTACCTGCATTTCGAGGCCGGCGGCCCTACTAATCTCCAGTCGGGGCGGTGACTTCGTCCCGGCGAAAGCCGGGATCTCGGACCGGAAGGCGTGGCTCGTGCCCCTCTCCCCTCCACAAGCGCCGGAAAATGTGGATAAAATTCCGAACTTAATCTGGTTAAGAGACGCCCGATTCAGGCGAAGCCTATGCAACCCGCTCTAGGGGGGCGTCCGTGCGAAACCTGCGTTGCCGATGCCCGTTATGGGCGAGAAATGACCGTGCATGACCTGCATCCGACATTCGAGAAAATGGTGCGCCGTCTGGAGCGCCGCTCGCCTCTGCCCGAAGCCGATCGCGAGGCGCTGCTGAGCCTTCCGCACACGTCGAAAAAGCTCACCGCCAACACCCATATCATCCGCGACGGCGATCCGGCCGAGCAATGCTGCCTGCTCCTCTCCGGCTTCGCCTATCGGTACAAGATCACTGGCGAGGGCGGGCGGCAGATCATCTCCTTCCATGTCGCCGCCGAGTTCGTCGACCTCCAGAACAGCCTGCTCGGCCTCGCCGATCACAGCGTCCAGATGCTGACCGACGCGGAGGTCGCGCTGATCCCCGCCAACGCGATCCAGGAACTGGCCCTCGCCCGCCCGGCCATCGCCAAGGCGCTTTGGATCGACACCCTGATCGACGCCTCCATCTTCCGCGAATGGGTGGTCAATGTCGGCCGCCGCGACAGCCGCGCCCGGGTCGCCCACCTGCTGTGCGAATTCTCGCTGAGGCTGGAGGCGGCCGGGCTCGCCAGCAACCACCGCTACGAGCTTCCGATGACCCAGGAGCAGCTCGCGGACGCGGTCGGCCTCACCTCGGTCCACGTCAACCGGGTGCTCAAGCAGCTCGGGGCGGAGGGTCTGATCAACCGCGACCGCCGCTCGATCACGATCGAGGATTGGGCCCGGATGCGCGCCGTCGGCGACTTCAACGAGCGCTACCTCCACCACGACGCGATGGACGGTGGCCGCGCTCGCTCCTGATCCATGTAGTTGCGCGCCCGGACCGAATAGGCGAAACTCCGGGGATTGTAGAGTACCACCCCAGTCGGGGGATCGGCCGCAATGTCCCGCCAGGACCGGATCAGCCACCATGTCGACCGCGGGTTCGAGGAGCTCGACCGCGCCCGAAGCGCCCTGTCGCCGGAGGCGGCCATCGCCCATCTCGCCCTGTCCGAGCTTCACCTGGAGCGGATGAAGGCGTTGAGCGACGCCGCCGATAAGCCGGCCCTCAAGCTGGTCACCCGAATTAATCGAAAGCAATCATAAAGTTACGCGGCCTTTACCCAGGTCAATGCAGGTCCGTCACGATTGCGGTAAATACGGTGGCATGGACGAGGAGATCAGCTACCATTCGAGCCGCGCCCTCGCCGAGCTCGACCAGGCGCGCCGCTGCCCCGACGCCCATGCCGCGCGCTGCCACCTGGAGCTCGCGGAGCGGCATCTCGGCCGTATGCGCGAGCTTTGCCGGGGCGCGGCCGCCGCCGATCCTGCGCCGCCGAGCCTGGCCTGACCTGATCCTGCCCGCCGAAGCGCGGAGGGAAGGTCAAAGCGCCCGCAACGCCTCCTCGATCGCCTTGAGAAGCGTATCGACCCGATAGGGCTTGGCCACCCAGCCGAGCGGCCGCGCCGGCTCCGCGCGGGCCCGGGTCCGGCTATCGCCATGGGCCGAGGCGAAGATCGACCGGATTCCCAGCGTCCGGTAGATTTCGAGCGCGGCGTCGACCCCGTCGCGCTCGCCGGCGAGCCGGATGTCCATCACCACCAGGGCCGGGCGCCGTTCGGCCGCGAGCTCGACCGCTTCCTCGGCGGTGGCGGCGATCCCGGCGACCTCGTAGCCGGCTTCCTGAAGGCCGGTCTCCATCTCCATCCCGACCAGGAAATCGTCCTCGACGAGCAGGATTCGGGGGCTCGCCGCGGCCCGGGGACGCTCTTCGGCCATCGGGGCCTCGGCGGCGGACCAGACGGGATCCGGGCGCTGTTCGTCCCGGCCCTCGATCAGCATCGTCTCGGCGCTCGTCGCACGGCCTGTGAACATGGCCCGCCCGTTCAGGCGGAAACGGCCGGCGGGCCGGAAAATTCCAGCACGCAGCGCGCGCCGCCGCTTCGCTCGACCCGGAAACAGCCGCCGATCTGCCGGGCGAGGCCGGCGACCAGGCCCAGGCCGGACGATTTGCGCCGGACTTCGCAAAGGTCGAAGCCGGGTCCGTCGTCCTCGACCGAGAGGGTGAAGCGGCCGTCGGCTTCGGCGAGCGCGACCCGGATCGTCCCGCGCCCTTCGGCGTCGACTCCGTATCTGGCCGCGTTGGCGACGAGCTCGTTGAGGATGAGGGCGAGCGGAACGGCCGAATCGTTGGCGAGCCGGCCGGCGTCGCAGCTCAGGTCGAGCCGGACCCCGTCGCGGCAGGCGCCCGAAGCGGCGGCGCAGACCGAGGCCATGAAGGCGGCGCTGTCGAAGCGGCTCAGATTGTCGGACTGGTAGAGGGCCGTCTGCGCCGCGGCCATCGCCGCCACCCGCCTCGCCGCCTCGTCGAGCGCGCGGCGCGCATCGGCGCTGTCCGTCTCCCGGCGGGCGGTGGCGAGCAGGGCGTAGAGCATCTGCATGTTGTTCTTGATGCGGTGGTTGAGCTCGCCGAACAGCAAGGTCTGCCGGGTCTCGGCCGCCTTGCGGTGGCCGATGTCGACCAGCACGTTGACCGCCCCGGCCATCGCTCCGGACGAGTCGAACAAGGGCGTCGGATAGGGGATGAAGGGGACCCGGCTTCCGTCGGGGCGCTCCGCCACCGCTTCGGCTCCCCGCACCGGGCGCCTTTCGTTGAGCGCCACCGCCATCGGGCACTCGTCATGGGCGAGCGGAGCCCCGTCGGGGTGGAAGAGCTTCCAGGTGACGCACCATTTGTCGTCGCCGAGCGCGGGCCGGCGGCCCGACATCTCGACCGCGGCCTCGTTATAATAGGTGATCCGGCCCTCGGCGTCGGTCGTGTAGAGCGCGACCGGAAGCGCGTCGAGGATCTCGCGGAGCTGGCGCTCGCTCTCGCGCGCGGCGCGGTCCTCGCGCGACTGCTCCGTGACGTCGTGGAAGCAGTTGATCGCTCCGACGATGTTGCCGCCCGAATCGCGAAGGGCGGCGACGCTCATCATCGCGGTGATCCGGCCGCCGTCCGGGCGCTCGATCAGCACGGTCCGGCCGTCGACGCTGTCGCCGGTGCGGAGCGCGAAGGCGGTCGGAGTCTCGCCGTGGGCGATCAGCCCGCCGTCGAGGCCGTAGACCCGCCCGGCCTCGCCGCGCCGCTCGACCTTCTCGCCCGGCTCCGGCGAGCGGCCCCAGAGGGCGGCCGCCCTGGAGTTGAACCAGCACAGGCGCCCCGAGGCGTCGCAGGCATAGATTGCGACCGGCAGGAACTCGATCAGCGCCGGCGGAGCGGCGAGCAAGGGTTCGGGGTCGAGAGAGGCAAAGGCGTCGCGCAGGCCGGGGAGGGCGGTGGAATCGGTCATCAATCTCTTTCGCCCCTCGGCGGGCCGAACCGGCCAACCTAACCTGCGTTAAAACGCGGCCCCGCCGCCGGGTTCCGTGGTCTGACAAATAAAAGCGAAATCGGCCGGCGCTGTGGCATTCCCGCAACGGCTTGCCCTGCGGCCGGGCTTGGGTCACCTAGGCGCGCCAATCGGGAGAACCATCGATGCGCACATCCTTGTCCGCCGCCCTCGCAGCCTCCCTGCTCGCCGGCTGCGCCGCCAAGGCGCCGCCCGAGCCCGCCGCCGCCGCCAATGCCCGCTATTCCTTCTGGCGGCCGGCCCCGGTGGTCGGGGCGCCGGACCCGGCCAAGGTCGTCCAGGAGGCCCCCGCCGAGGCGTGGCGGCCGGTCGATCCCGCCAACCTCCTCGTCGTCGACCTCAAGGAGGGCGGGCGGGTCGTCATCGAGCTTGCCCCGGATTTCGCGCCCGTCCACGTCGCCAACGTCCGCGCCTTCGCCAGAGCGGGGTGGTGGAACGGCGCCGCCATCTACCGGGTCCAGGACAATTACGTCTCGCAATGGGGCAATGGCGACGCCAAGGTCGAGCTTCCGGCCGGGGTGGTCCGGCAGCCGCCCGCCGAATATCATCGCGGCCTTGCCGGCCTCCAGGTCCGCCCCTTGGGCTTCCCCGACAGCTACGCGCCGATGGTCGGCCACGCCGACGGCTGGCCGGTCGGCTACGACCCGGAGGAGGGCCGGGCCTGGCTCACCCATTGCTACGGCTATGTCGGGGTCGGCCGCGACCTCGCGCCGGACACGGGCACGGGCGGCGAGCTCTACGCCGTGATCGGCCATTCGCCGCGCCATCTCGACCTCAACATCGCGGTGATCGGCCGGGTCGTCGAGGGCATGGCGCTGCTCTCCGCCCGGCCGCGGGGCACCGAGGCCCTGGGCTTCTACAAGGAGCCGGCCCAGCATATCGGAATCGCCCGCGCCCGCCTCGCCGCCGACATTCCGGCCGCCGAGCGCCCCGCCTATCAGGCGATGCGCTCGGACAGCTTCGCGTTCAGCCAATATGTGACGGGCCGGGCCAATCGCGGCGGCGACTTCTTCCAGCGCCCGGCCGGCGGAGTCGACATCTGCAACGCGCAGGTGCCGGTGCGGAAGGTCGGCGCCTAGGAGGAAGGCCGGACCCGTCGGTACGGCTTGCCGCCGGGACTCGAAAAAGGGGACGGCCGGCGGCCGCCCCCTCACTCGCTTCGAGAAGTTACGCGCCGGCCCCTCGCGTAGGGATGATAAGGGGCCGGCGCGACGGCGGCCGCCACGAGGGCGCCGCCAGCGATTTCCGATCTAGGCCGCGTAGGCGTGCTCGGCGCCGAACACCGGTCGGCGGATGGTGCGGACGATGGCGCCGCCGGCGATCATCGGCGCATTCTCGAGCGGCAGGGCGGTGGTGCAGAAGGCGCACTCCGCCATCGACCGGCCGATATACCAGTGCGTCCGGCCGCAGCCGGGGCAATAGTTCGTCTCGTGCTCGCGATAGACGATATGATAGCCGCGCTGGTCCGCCTGGGGGATGATGCAGCCGCCACGCGCCTCAAGGATACTCGTCGCCATTACATTGGCTCCCTTTCCACTCACTTGCGGCCCTAACGACCGAGGAGTCTGAAGAGTTTCATGGCTTTAAGATGAACGGAGCCTCGGCGGGGGGCGCGGAGCCTCCCCGGACGCGTCGAAAAGCCCGGAAAACTGCGGCGATGAGGCGTTGGGAAGCGGCGATGAATCGAGCGCCAAAAAATTTTCGCGGGTCGCGCGTCAACCCTTTCGCGGCTCCCGGAGGCGCCGCGGAGATCCGCTCAGAGCTCGATCTTCTCCTTGCGGCGGGCGCCGGCCCGGCGCTCGAAGGAGCGGCGGCGGCGCTGATGGATCGCGACCGCCGTGATCGGGAGCGCGAGCGCCCCGAGAACGAGCGACGACACCAGGACCACGGTTCCCAGCTCCAGTTCTTCCATCGATCGCGTCCTCTCCGGAGCCCCGACTAGCGCCAATTCGCGCCGCCGTCACCCTCCCGTCGCCGCCGGCGAGCCCGGCCGAGGCCCGGCGAAGACGAGCCGGCGGGCGTGGCGGGCGGCGGAAATGACGGCGCCGTTCCGAGTCGCTCCTGGCCTTACAGGTAAATACAGATATTCGATTTTAGTTAAGCCTTACTATGAGGTCGAAATAATCGATCCGTTTCTCTCGATTTGACTCCCGCCGTCATTCATGCATTTCTGGAGGCGCATCAGCAAGGGGATAATGATGCGCATTCGTGGTCTCCGCGCCGGCTGGCTGCCGGCGCTCGCTTTAGGCTTTTCGACGGCCGCCGTTGCTGTCGAGACGATTTCCTATAGCTATGACGGCTTGGGAAGGCTGGTCGGGGTGAAGCGCGCCGGCACCGTCAACGACGGCGTCGAGGCCCGCTTCGCCTACGACTCCGCCGACAACCGGACCAGCGTCGTCGTCACCGGGCTCCCGGCGGTGGTCGGCGGCGGCTTCGAGGCGCCGGACCTGGGCGCCTCCTATCGCTACCGGATCGCCGGCGGCCCGGTCGTTTTCGCCGGCAACAGCGGGATCGCCGGCAACGGCGGCGGCTGGGGCCTGGCCGACGCTCCGGAAGGGCGCCAGGCGGGGTTCCTCCAGTCCTACGGGACCGCCTCGACGATAAGGCTGGCCGTCACCGGCCTGACCCCCGGCTCGAGCTACCGCTTCCATTTCCGGATCGCCGCCCGCATCGGCTACGGCGCCAATCCGGTGACCCTTTCGTTCGACGGGGTCGCCCTCGGCACCTTCACGCCGGGCTCGGCCGCCTTCGCCGCCGTCGCCAGCGCCCCCTTCACCGCCTCCGCCGGCTCGGGCACGCTCACCCTCACCGGCAGCGCCTCGCCCGCCGACCTCGGCGTCGGGATCGACTCCGTCACCGTCGCCGCGGCGAGGAGCAGTTGATGCGCGGCCTGCTGCTCTTCGCGGCGGCGCTCGCCGCTCCCGCTTCCGCCGCGGACAAGCTGATCAACACTCCGGCGGAGAAGTTCG
Organism: Allosphingosinicella sp.; assembly: GCA_035714565.1. Classification (GTDB taxonomy): domain Bacteria; phylum Pseudomonadota; class Alphaproteobacteria; order Sphingomonadales; family Sphingomonadaceae; genus Allosphingosinicella. The sequence goes on along the minus strand of DASTLX010000035.1, from coordinate 269 downwards.
TGACCGGTCCGGGCGGGGTCGACATGCGGACCGGCCGCTACGTCTATTCGCAGACCGATCTTTCGATCGGGCCGGAGCAGGGCGGGCTTGCCCTGACCCGGACCCTCGCCGCCAACCTTCCCGGCCACTCCAACCCCTTCGCCAACCTCTCCCACAATTGGGACGTGATGGTGAGCGAGACGCTGAGCCCGACGACCAATTCGGAAGGTCAGCACGACCTCCAGGTCAACGTCCATTACCAGGGCCGCTCGCAGACCTATGTGGCGCCC
>DASTLX010000034.1:0-11445 GCA_035714565.1 Allosphingosinicella sp. | reverse complement strand
ATGTCGTAATCGTAGAGCTTGCCAAGGTCCAAACCCTCCTCGCCCAGGTCGGTGGTGTAGACGTTGAACCCCTCCCCGCCCAGCATCAGCTCGATGCTCTTGGCGGTCGTCGGCTCGTCTTCGATCAGCAGAACGCGCATGATGCCTGGCCCCTCTCACTCAGCGGCGCGGAAGCCTGTCTCGACCCCGATCGCCCCTGATGAAGTTCATTAACCACGGCAGATGTGAACGCAAAAGGTTAATTTCGAATTAAACGAGGATTCACAATCACGTCCGCCAAACGTTGCGCGGCCGCAACAGGCATGGCAGTGCGCCTCGATGAAAGAATCCGGCCGTGTGGGATAAATATGTCCTTTTCATCGACGGCGAGGCGATCGTCATCGACAAGCCGGCGGGACTCGCCGTCCACCCGGGCTCGCGCACTCCGGAGAGCCTCGAAGACTATCTGAAGCATTTCCGCTTCGGCTTCAAACGCCCGCCCCTCCCCGTCCACCGGCTCGACCGCGACACGTCCGGCTGCCTCCTCCTCGCCCGCAATCCCAAGGCGCACAAGCGCTTCCAGCGCGCCTTCGAGGACAAGAAGGTGACCAAGACCTACCTCGCCGTGCTCGACGGCATCCCCGGAGCGGCCGAGGGCGTCGTCGAAATGCCGCTCGGCAAGGTCTCGAGCGAGGCCGAGGGCTGGCGGATGGTCCCCGACCCGGCGGGCAAGGCGGCGCTGACCCGCTGGCGCCGGATCGCCGTCCGCGACGGCCGAGCGGTGATCCTCTTCTCCCCTGAAACCGGGCGCACCCACCAGATCAGGGTCCACGCCGCCGACGGACTCGGGCTGCCGATCTCGGGCGACCCGGTCTATGGCGGCTCGAACGGCCCGATGCTCCTCCACGCTCTGTCGATCAGGGTCGACCGCGAAGGCAAGCCCCCGGTCGAGGCGACCGCGCCGCTTCCCCCGACCTTCGTCAACGCGGGCCTCGGCGATGTCCTCGACGACTGAGCCCTTCGTCCTGCCCGAGGAGGCGCTGGAGGAGAAGTTCCTCGCCTCGACCGGCCCCGGCGGCCAGAACGTCAACAAGGTCGCGACCGCCGTCCAGCTGCGCTGCGACGTCTTCAGGCTCGGCCTTCACCCGGCGGTCTACGCCCGGCTCAAGCGGCTCGCGGGAAGCCGCTGGACCAATGAGGGGGAGATAATCGTCACCGCCCGGACCCACCGCACCCAGGAAGCCAATCGCGAGGAAGCCCGGGCGCGGCTGACGGAGCTGATCGACAAGGCCCACGTCGCCCCGCGCCGGCGGGTGAAGACCAAGCCGAGCCGCGCGGCCAAGGCGCGCAGGGTCGACGAGAAGAAGGGCCGCGGCGCGGTCAAGCAGGGCCGCGGCAAGGTGAGGCTGGACTAGAGGCCCGGCCCGCCACCCCGGCGGAAACCGGGATCCATGAACACCGCCGCATCAGATCGGCACCCACGGTGTTCATGGATTCCGGTCAAGCCCGGAATGACGGGGAGGCATGCGTCACGCTGCGGAGCGATACGGCGGCCGATCGAGAGCGGCTAAGGGGCGACCCGGCATCGTGTCTCCGGCATCCTTGCGAAACGGCTCAGACAAATTTCCGGGTCGGTTTCTCGATGAGGGCGTCCCAATCGACGATTCCGACGGGATCGCGTCGCCGGCGCTCCACCAGTGGTTCGATATCTCGGCCCGGGCCGGAGCCATACAGCGCCAGCCGTCATCCGGAGCCCGTGTCCCGGCCGAGGATGACGGCCTCGCGCACATAGCCGAATGCGCCCTCGCCCGACCAGCCGCGGCCGTCCGGGAAGCGGAGCTCGACGCCGGCCAGGTCGGCCTCGTCGGCGAGCCGCATGTTGACTCCCATGACGACGTCGCCGTGCTTCGCCACCGCCCCTTGCGTCAGAACGAAATGCGTCGTCACCCCGCAGGCGAGGCAGAATTGGAGCAAGGCGTTGGGCTCCTCCGTGTCCTCGCGGCAATAACCCTCGGCGGCACCCTCGACCCTGACCTCGGACGGATGGAAATAGCCCCACCGGGCGCCCGACTTGCTGCAGAGCGTGCAGTTGCACTCGTGGATGAAGTCGGGTGGCTTGGCGGTCTCGACGCGGATCCGGCCGCACAGGCAGGAGAGGCTCAGCATCGCGCCATTCTATCAGGAGGGCCGCCGGCCGGGTAGCGGCCGGTGCGCTTTCGTCGCCTTCATGGCGAACATTCCGGGCGGCAGACAGGCCCCATGAGCCGATACAGACAGCCCTCCGCCAGTACGTGCGTCTACAAAGGGGAGGGAGTCCCTCAATTCGACGACCAAGGGCTTCACCTATGCCCCAAGGCGGATGGTCGCTACACCCGTCACGCCGAGCAGCGAAATTTGAGGAGAGCGTGATGCGTCATTGGGCTTTGCCGGCGACGGCGATCGGAGCTGCCATCTCGATCTCCAGCTCGGGCTCGGCAAGCCCGGTGCAAGGTCCGGTTTCAGGCATCTATGTACTCGATCGCGGAGAGAGCGACGACGTGCATAAAGCGATCGCCAGCGCTGTTGCCGTTCCCGACGTCACCCGTATCACTGGTAGGCTGCGCAAGTCCAACACGCCCTCACTGGGACTTAGGCTCTCGAGTTCAGCCGGTCGATTCTCGATCAAGGACGATGTCAATCCACCGATTGTCGTTTGGATAAGCGGAGAGCCGATCAAGTGGAAGCTCGGGGACGGGCAGGTGTTTGAGGTGTCGGCAAAAGCGAACGGCGAAACTGTTTCGCTAACCTTCCGTGCGGTCGACAGTGAGCGGACCACGGTCTATCGCAGCGTTGGGCAGCAGTTGGTGGCGGAGACCACCCTCATCAGTCCGCGGCTCTCCACACCGCTTCGCTATAAGCTCGTCTATAATCGAGCGAATTGACAGGATCCACGAGTCGGACTTTCCTGAAGGACCGCTCTGCCGCCTCCGCTACACGAGAGCAGACATCCCGCTATCGGCCGGAAGCGGCCCTTCGTATCCGCACCCATGTTCGCTTCCAACGCGCCGGGCGTTGCGACGGTCCGGCATGAACTCGGCGATGGCTCCTCCCGAACGGGGGCCAGGGGACTCCGATCGCCTGCCCCCCGGCTTGCGCCGGCGCTCCGCAATCACGAAATGGCGGCCATGTACGACTTCAGAATCGAGACCGGCGACAAGGCCGAGGCGTGGCGCCAGCTCGTCGCCGCCGCCGAGGCCCTCACCGCGGGCGAGCCGGACGCCGTCGCCAACATGGCGAACGTCGCCGCCTTGCTGTTCGAGTCCCTGCCCGAGCTCAACTGGGCCGGATTCTACCGCAACGTCCGCGGCGAGCTGGTCCTCGGACCGTTCCAGGGGCGGGCCGCCTGCATCCGGATCCCGTTCGGCAAGGGGGTCTGCGGGGCGGCCGCGGCCAGCCTCGAGCCGCAGCTGGTCGAGGACGTGGAGGCCTTTCCGGGGCATATCGCCTGCGACAGCGCCTCCCGGTCCGAGCTGGTGGTGCCGCTGGTCCACGACGGCGCCCTGCTCGGGGTGATCGATCTCGACAGCCCGCGCCTCGCCCGCTTCGACCCGGACGACCTCGCCGGATGTCTCGAATTGGCACGGCTGCTCGCGCCCCGCCTCGCCTCCGGTGACAAAGCCCATGGCGAAGCGTTAAAAAAGTCCTAACGGCCCCGACTCCTTGCCGGGGCAGGTCATGCACTCGCGCACAGGGGACGAACATGAGCAAGCTCTGGCTGATCGGCTTGGCGGCGTCCGCCGCCTGGACTCCCGCGGCGATGGCGCAGCAAGCGCCCCCGCCCCCGCCGCCGCCGCCGATGGCCCACGGCGCCCATGCTCCGGGGGCGCCGGCGATGCACCCCGGCATGCACCACCCGATGCCCATGCCCGGCGGCCAGATGAAGGGCTTCCACCGCTTCGGCCGCGGCCACGTCCTGCCGCCCCAGTTCCGAAGGCAGCAATTCTTCGTGAACAACTGGCAGATGTTCGGGTGGCCGGCGCCCATGCCCGGCGGCCAGTGGGTCCGCTATCATGACGACGCGCTGCTGATCGACCGCGACGGCCGAGTCGTCGACGGGCGCTACGGCTGGGACTGGGACGGTCGCGGCGACTCGATGGCCTATGACGAGATGGCCTATGAGGACGAGCGCTACGACGAGGATTACGACCGCGACGACGATTACGACCGCGACGGCCATCACGGCGACATGAGCCGCCGTCACGGCGACCGCGAGCGGGTCGTCGACGTGCTGGTCCGCCGCGACGGGCGCCGGGACGATTGCCGCCGCGGCTGCGCCCGGGTCCGGCACCTGCCGCCGCCGCCGCCGCACCCGGGCTACGGTTACGGTTACGGTTACGGCTACGGTTACGGCCAGGGCTACGGCTATGGCTGCGGCTGCGGCCCCGTCGTCGTCACCGAGACGACGACCACCACCGCGCCCGTCGTCGAGACCCGCACCTATTACGAGACCGTCTACGAGCACCGCGCCGCGCCGCGCCGGCATTACCGCAAGCCGGTGGTCCGCCACCACGCGAAGCCGGCCGTCCGCCGCTCGGTCAAGGCCGCGCCCCGTCCGGGCGAGCGCGGCTGATCGATCCCCGTCGCCCCAGCGAAGGCTGGGGCCCCGGGGGTGAAGCGCACCGGCGGCTTTCACCCGGCGGGGTCCCGGCCTCAGCCGGGATGACGGGACTCAGCTCAGCCGGTCCAGATCCTTGTCGCCCAGACGGCCGGGCACGATCACGAGCGGGCAGGGCAGGCTGCCGGCGACGGCGCCCGAGAAATGGCTGACGAGGGGGCCGGGCCCGCCCTCCGCCGCGGCTCCGAGCACCAGGGCGGCGACGTCGTCGCGCTCGACCAGCAGGTCGGCGATCGCCTTTTCGGGCTCGCCCTGGCGGACGAGGATGGTGGGCTCGATTCCGGCCTCCTCGATGATCGCTCCCGAAGCCTGCAGGACCATCGCCTCGGCCCGGAGCTTCGACTCCTCCTCCATCGCCGCCTGCACCCCGCCCCACTGGACGAACTCGGCGGGCGGGACGATCGCGAGCAGGATGACCCCGCCGCCGGTGCCCGAGGCCCGGCGCGCGGCGTAGCGCAGTGCGGCCCGGGCCTCGCTCGTCTCGTCGATCACCACCAGATAGGAACGCATCGGGCCTCCAAGGGGCGGAAGCCGACGCGTTCGCGCATCAGGCCCCCGTTCGGGACGCGATGCTGCGCCAGATCGCGGGGGCGCGCAAGCGCGGCCCCGGCCCGCCGCTCAGGATGGGCTTGACCCGGCACCTTGTGTTGCTGTTTGGCGTTACCCGGACAGACGCCGGGAGCAGTGCGCGCCATGCCGATTGAACTGAAGATGCCTGCCCTCAGCCCCACCATGGAGGAGGGCACGCTCGCCAAGTGGCTGGTCAAGGAGGGCGACACGGTCGCGGCCGGCGACCTGCTTGCCGAGATCGAGACCGACAAGGCGACGATGGAGTTCGAGGCCGTCGACGAGGGCACGATTGCGAAGATCCTCGTCGCCGAGGGCACCGACGAGGTCAAGGTCGGCACCGTCATCGCCCTGATCGCGGGCGAGGGCGAGGAGGCGGGCGCGGCGGCCTCCGCCTCGGCCGCGGCGAAGGAGCCGGTCGCCAAGGACGGCGGCGAGACCGGCGCGGGCCAGCCCGCGAAGGAAGCCGCCGCCGCCCCGCCTGCCTCCGAGCCAGTCGCGAGCAAGGCGCCCAACCCGGTCCAGCACAGCGAAGCGGCGCCTCAGCCCAAGGCGGACGTCGGCGACCGGATCAAGGCGAGTCCGCTAGCCCGCCGCCTCGCCGAGCAGCGCGGTGTCGATCTCGCCGGCCTGACCGGCTCCGGCCCGGGCGGACGGATCGTCAAGGCCGACGTCGATGGCGCCGCCGGCAAGGACGGGCTTCGACAGGCTCAGCCCGAACGGGTTGGGGACGCGACCGGAGCCGTTCGGCCTGAGCCTGTCGAAGGCCGCACCGCGCCTCCGACGCCGGCCCACGGCGTGCCCGAGATCCCGCACGAGGTCGCCAAGCTGTCCAACATGCGCAAGACGATCGCCCGGCGCCTCACCGAATCGAAGCAGACCGTCCCCCACATCTACCTCACCGTCGACGTCCGGCTCGACGCGCTTCTCAAGCTGCGCGGCGAGCTCAACGCGACGCTGGAGCCGCGCGGGGTCAAGCTCTCGGTCAACGACCTTCTGATCAAGGCGCTGGCCGTGGCGCTGATGGAGGTTCCCGAGTGCAACGTCCAGTTCACCGGCAGCGAGCTCGTCACCTTCAAGCGGGCCGACATCTCGGTCGCCGTCTCCATCCCCAACGGCCTCATCACCCCGGTGATCGCAGAGGCCGACACGCGCAGCCTGTCCTCGATCGCGACGGGCATGAAGGACCTCGCCGCCCGCGCCCGCGACGGCAAGCTCAAGCCCGAGGAATATCAGGGGGGGACGGCGAGCCTGTCGAACATGGGCATGTACGGGATCAAGCAGTTCGAGGCCGTCATCAATCCGCCGCAGGGGATGATCATGGCGATCGGCGCCGGCGAGAAGCGTCCCTACGTGGTCGACGACAGCCTCCAGATCGCGACCGTGATGAGCGCGACTGGGAGCTTCGACCACCGCGCCATCGACGGCGCCGACGGCGCCCGGCTGATGCAGGCGTTCAAGCGGCTGGTCGAGGCGCCGCTCGGAATGCTGGCCTGACATGGCGCTGGGCAAGGCCGTGCTCGGCGGACTGGTCGCCTCGATCGCGATCCCCTACGTCCTTCGCAACGACGCCGGCCAGCTCAGCGACTGGGTCCACCGAGGCCTGATCGACTTCGACGTCGCCGGCCACCGGGTCTACTGGTCGCTCCCCCTCTTCGCCGGAGTGACCCTGATCGCCTGGCTGTTCCTGTCCTGGGCGGACAAGTGACGGGCGCCGACACGGAAGGCCCGACGGGTCCCTTCCTCGAGGCGGTCGGCGCCGGCACCCTGGCGGCGGCGGCGATGCTGGGCGCGGTCTTCCTGCTCGACGGCTCCGAGGTGGCGGCGCCGCCGCTTCCGATAATCTTCCTCTTCGCCCCCATCGCGGCCGCCCTCGTCGTCGCCCTGGCGGCGGCTCTCATAGGTCTGCCGCTCACCTGGCTTCTGCAGCGCAGCCGGAGCGAGGCGCCCTGGACCTATCCCGCGGCCGGGCTGGTCGCCGGCGCGGCCGTCATGACCGGCTTCTTCGGGATCGGCGCGGACGGCGGCCGCCCGGCGGGCGAATGGCTGCTCATCGCCTCGGTCGGGGCGGTGCCCGGCCTGGTCTGCGGAGCCGCCTGGTGGCTTCGCTACCGCCGGCATCTCCAGGCCGGGCCCGGCGGATGAGGCGCGCTTGGCCCTTGTCCCGGACCGGGCCGGGCATCATCTCGCCGGCGAACGCCGCCCCCAATTCCCGACTCCCTTCAATCCAGCGGAGCGACAATGGCTGACACTTACGACCTCATCGTCCTCGGCTCCGGCCCCGGCGGCTACGTCGCCGCTATCCGGGCGAGCCAGCTCGGCCTCAAGGTCGCGATCGTCGAGCGCGAGAAATTGGGCGGGATCTGCCTCAACTGGGGCTGCATCCCGACCAAGGCGCTTCTGCGCACCTCCGAAATCTACCACTACATGACCCACGCCTCCGCCTACGGGCTCAGCGCGGAGAAGCCGGCGTTCGACCTCGCCAAGATCGTCGACCGCTCGCGCAAGGTCGCCGGCCAGCTCAACGCCGGCGTCAAGGGGCTGATGAAGAAGAACAAGATCGCGGTCGTCGAGGGCGAGGGCAGGCTCGCCGGGAAGGGCAGGCTCGAGGTTGGCGACAAGGTGCTGGAGGCCAGGCACATCCTCGTCGCCACCGGCGCCCGGGCCCGCGACCTGCCCTTCGCCAAGGGCGACGGCGAGCGGATCTGGACCTACCGCCACGCCATGGTGCCCAAGGCCATGCCGACCAGGCTTCTGGTCATCGGATCGGGCGCGATCGGGGTCGAGTTCGCCAGCTTCTACTCGGACATGGGCGCCGAGGTGACGATCGTCGAGATGCTCGACCGCATCCTTCCGGTCGAGGACGAGGACGTCTCCGCCTTCGTCCACAAGGCGCTGACCAAGCAGGGGATGAAGCTCCACGTCTCGTCGGGCGTCGAGAAGCTCGAGACCGGGCCGGACGGGGTGAAGGCGACGATCAAGGGCCAGGGCGTCCAGGACTTCAGCCACGCCATCGTCGCCATCGGGATCGTGCCCAACACCGAGAATATCGGCCTCGAGGCGCTGGGCGTGAAGACCGACCGCGGCCACATCGTGGTGGACGGCTTCGGCCGAACCAACGTCGAGGGCGTCTACGCGATCGGCGACGTCACCGGCCCGCCCTGGCTCGCCCACAAGGCGAGCCACGAGGGCGTCGTCTGCGTCGAGGCGATCGCGGGCGGCAAGCCCCACCCGTTCGAGACCTGGAACATCCCGGGCTGCACCTATTCGAGGCCGCAGGTGGCGAGCGTCGGGCTCACCGAGGCCAAGGCGAAGGAGGGTGGACGCAAGGTCAAGGTCGGCAAATTCCCCTTCATCGGCAACGGCAAGGCGATCGCCTTGGGCGAGGCCGAGGGCTTCGTGAAGACGGTGTTCGACGCGGAGACCGGGGAGCTGCTGGGCGCCCACATGGTCGGCGCGGAGGTCACCGAACTGATCCAGGGCTATGCGGTGGCTCGGCAATTGGAGACCACCGAGGCGGATTTGATGCAAACGGTCTTCCCGCATCCGACCCTAAGCGAGATGATGCACGAGAGCGTTCTCGACGCTTATGGGCGGGCGGTGCATTATTGACGGCGGCTCTACCCGCGCCTGCGGCAGCCTCGAAGAAGTGAAGCGCTTATCGCCCCCGGCTCGACTTCCCCTGACATATTGGCTCGGCTGTCGGCTTCGTCCGTGCGCGCCGTGAGATCGAGGTCCCGGGCGTAAGGTTCAGGTGTCGGGGACGAGGATGAGATGGACATGGTTCGGCATCAGGCACCAGGCCCGGCCGCCGTGCATGGCGCCGAACTAACTGGAAAACGCAAATTACTCCAGCCCATTGTGCGCAAAATGCATGGGTGACTGTCCTGGTGGCGGTCACCCGCGCCTGGCGCACGGGAGGGATCGCTTTCCGGGGCGCCACACCAGGTCACTGAGTGACTGTCACTAGTGACTGCCACTCCTCGCGCGTCGCTCCCTTCGCGTCTCGCCTGCCGCTCAAAATGGAAATTTCGAAACGGGGGCTTCGGGTGCCCGGCACGTGCCCGGCGCGTTGCGGGTCCTCGAATTGGGGGGCGCGGCGGGCTGAGGAGTTTGTCGGCGGCCTCCCCTTGATTTCTGCCATGGGCGGGAGAAGGGAAGCCGTTCGACAGGTCCAGGGCGAACGGTGTTTCCCCGCATTTCCTCGGAGTTCGCAACAATGGCACGCATCGCATTCATCGGGCTCGGCAACATGGGCGGCGGGATGGCCGCCAACCTGGTCAAGGCGGGACACGAGGTCAGCGCCTTCGACCTGAGCGAGGCGGCCCTGGCCAAGGCCCAGGCCAATGGCTGCGCCCGGGCCGGCTCGGCCGCCGAGGCGGTCGCCGGCGCCGAGGCGGTCGTCACCATGCTCCCCGCCGGCAAGCATGTCCGCGACGTCTACGAATCGAGCGTGATCGGAACCGCGCCGGCCAGCGCCCTGCTGATCGACTGCTCGACCATCGACGTCGCCACCGCCCGCGAGGAGATCGGGAAAGCGGCCGCGGCCGGCTATGCGATGGTCGACGCGCCGGTGTCGGGCGGAATCGCGGCGGCCGACTCGGGCACCCTGACCTTCATGGTCGGCGGAAGCGGCGAGGCGTTCGAGCGGGCGCGGGAGATACTCGAGAGAATGGGCAAGGCCGTCATCCATGCCGGCGGCCCCGGCTCGGGCCAGGCCGCGAAGATCTGCAACAACATGCTTCTCGGCGCCTCGATGGTGGCGACATGCGAGACCTTCGTCCTCGCCGAGAAGCTCGGCCTCGACCCGAAGACCTTCTTCGACATCGCCTCCAAGGCCTCGGGCCAGTGCTGGTCGATGACCACCTACTGCCCGGTGCCCGGAGTGGGCCCGGTCACACCCGCCGACCGCGACTATGAGGGCGGCTTCGCCGCCGCGCTGATGCTGAAGGACCTGAGGCTCGCCATGGAGGCGGCGCAGAGCGTCGATTGCTACACGCCGATGGGCGCCGCGGCCGAGGAGCTCTACGCGCGCTTCGCCGAGGCCCTCGGCGGCGGCGGCAAGGACTTTTCGGGCATCATCAAGATGATCGACGACAGCTGGACGTCCCGCCGTTCCGGCGAAAGCCGGAATCCATGAACACGACAGCAGGCGATTTCGGACAGTCGTGTTCATGGATCCCGGATCAAGTCCGGGATGACGACCTTCGATAACTCGCCCCGCCGGCCTGCCTCCGCTCGCCGCCGCCGTAGCGGGCCGCGAGCTCGGCCGGGCCCGGCTCCGCCACGGGCAGCTTCGCGACCGCCGAGCGGCGGCGCAGATCCTCGACGCAGCGCGCCGCCGCCTTGCCGTCCCAAAGCTCGGGACAACGCACCGGCCGAGGGCCGGTCAGGGCGCGCTCGAGCTCGAGCAGAAGGGTCTCGGGAGTCACCAGCCGGTTGGTCCCCTCGGTGATGGTCACCGGCCGCTCGGTATTCTCGCGCAGAGTCAGGCAGGGGATCGCGAGATAGGTGGTCTCTTCCTGGATTCCGCCCGAATCGGTGATGGCCGCCGCCGCGCCGGTCACCAGGCTCATGAAGCGGACATAGGGCAGCGGCTCGACCAGACGGATCCCGGCGCGCGCCAGCCGGCTGTCGAACAAGGCGCCCGCAAGCCTCCTGGCCGTGCGCGGATGGACCGGGAAGACCAGGGGCAGCCGCCGCTGGGCCTCGACCAGGGCGTCGACGAGGCGGACGAGCTGGGCGGGGTCGTCGACGTTCGACGGCCGGTGGAGGGTCACGACCCCGTAGGCGCCGCGCTCGAGCCCGAGCTCGCCGGGAACGTCGGCGGCCTCGATCGCCGGGCGGACCAGCTCGAAGCTGTCGAGCATGATGTTTCCGACGCGGGTGATCCGGGCGGCGGGGATGCCTTCTGCGAGGAGATTTTCGTCGCCGTCCGCGGAGGGGGTCCAGAGCACGTCGGCAAGCACGTCGGTGACGAGCCGGTTCAGCTCCTCCGGCATCGCCCGGTCGCGGCTCCTGAGGCCGGCCTCGAGATGGACGACCGGGATGCCGAGCTTGCCGCCGACCATGGCGCAGGCGGCGGTCGAATTGACGTCGCCGACGACGACGATCCAGTCGGGCCGATCCGTCAGGGCGACCTTCTCATAGGCGATCATGACGCCGCCCGTCTGCTCGGCATGGCTCCCCGAGCCGACGCCGAGGTGGAAATCGGGCTCGGGCAGCTTCAGATCGGAAAAGAAGGC